>CAZMWL010000022.1:0-70265 GCA_964569985.1 uncultured Occallatibacter sp. | reverse complement strand
TGCTTTCGGCTGCGGGCAGCCATCCCGGCGACCTGCACAAGCTGTGGCGCACGCGTACGCCCAACGGCTATCACATGGAATACGGCTACTCTTGCATGGGCTACGAGATTCCCGGGGCCATGGGCGCCAAGCTGGCCGACCCCAGCCGCGAGGTTTACGTTTTTCTGGGTGACGGCACGTACCTGATGGCGCCCTCGGAGATCGTGACGTCGGTGCAGGAGGGGATCAAGATCGTCATCGTGCTGGCGGACAATCACGGATTCGCCTCTATCGGCAGCCTGAGCCGCTCGCTGGGACAGGGCGGGTTCGGAACGCGGTATCGCGCCCGCGGCGAAGCTAGTAACCAACTGGACGGCGATGTGCTGAAGGTGGATTTTGCGGCCAATGCGCGCAGCCTGGGCGCATATGCCCTAAAAGCTGATACGCTGGATGATCTGAAGCAAGCCCTCGAGGAAGCCAAAACGCTGGACCGCACCACGGTGATCGTGGTGGAAACAGATGTGTCGGAAGGCGTGCCCGGCTATGAATCCTGGTGGGATGTTGCGGTTGCAGAAGTATCGGAGTTAGAAAGCGTGCGCGAGGCCAGGGCACGCTATGAAGAAGCGCGCAAGCGCGAACGTCGGCACTTGTGAAGGCAACGGAGTCAGATAGGCAAGTCAGCAGGTCAGCGAGTCAGCAAGTCAGCGAGCTGGCAGGTTGGCGCTTTTACGGTGCGGGTCTGGAGACCCGCACGACAGCCGGTTTGGAGACCGGCGCTACATTTCGGTTTCGATGAGACGGAGGTTCTCTATGGAGCGGTTGCAGAATTTTGTTGATGGAGGATGGCGCGCTTCGAGCGCGAAGGATGCGCTGAATGTGATCGATCCGGCGTCGGCCAAGGTGCTGGCGGAGGTTCCGCTTTCGCCGGCGACGGATGTGAACGCGGCTGTGGAAGTGGCGGAACGGGCGTTTATCGATTGGTGGCGGACGCCGGTAGTAGACCGCATTCAGCCGCTGTTCCGGCTGAAGACGCTGCTGGAAGAACATCGCGAAGAATTGGCGCTGTCGATCACGAATGAATGCGGCAAGACGCTGGTGGAGAGCCGGGCCGAGATTCTGCGTGCCGTGGAGAACGTGGAGACGGCGTGCGCCATGCCGATCATGATCCAGGGAACGAATTGCGAGGACATTGCACGGGGCATCGACGAGCACATGATCCGGCAGCCGCTGGGCGTGGTGGCGGCGATTGTGCCGTTCAATTTTCCGGGCATGATTGCGTTCTGGTTTTTCCCCTACGCGGTAGCGGCGGGCAACTGCTTTTTGCTCAAGCCGTCGGAGCGCGTGCCGATTACGTCGCAGAAGTTGTTCCAGCTGATCCAGGCCGCGGGGTTCCCGCCGGGCGTAATGCAACTGGTGAACGGCGGACGCGACGCGGTGAACGCGATTCTCGACCATCCGGGCATCAAGGCGGTGAGTTTCGTGGGTTCGACGGCGACGGCGAAGTACGTTTACAGCCGGGCAGCTGCGAATGGGAAGCGGGCGCAGTGCCAGGGCGGCGCGAAGAACCCGGTGGTGGTGATGCCGGACGCGGACATGGAGATGACGACGCGGATTCTCGCCGACTCCGCGTTTGGCTGCGCGGGGCAGCGGTGCCTGGCGGCATCGGTGGCAATTACCGTGGGCGACGCGCGCACATTTACAGATCGGATTGTGGCCGCGGCCAAGAGCCGCAAGACCGGCTACGGCGCACTGCCGGATGTGGAGATGGGACCGGTGATTTCTGCCGAGAGCAAAGCGCGGATAGAAGGTCTGATCGCCAAGGGCGAGCAGGCCGGCGCGCGCGTGGTGGTGGATGGGCGCGGGAAAAAAGTAGCAGGCTACGAGGATGGTTATTTCGTGCTGCCCACGGTGCTGGACGATGTGCCGCCGGATTCCGAGACGGCGCGGACGGAGATCTTCGGGCCGGTGCTGAGCCTGATCCACGCGCAAACCATTGAAGAGGCGATTGCGCTGGTGAACGGACGCAGCTACGGCAACATGGCATGCATTTTTACGACCGACGGCGCCAATGCAAGGCGTTTCCGCTACGAGGTGCAAGCGGGCAACGTGGGCATCAACGTGGGCGTGGCTGCGCCGATGTCGACCTTCCCGTTCAGCGGATGGGGCGAAAGCTTTTTCGGCGATCTGCATGCGCAGGCGCACCACGCGGTGGAGTTCTTTACCCAAACCAAGGTTGTGGTGGAACGGTGGCCGAAGGAGTGGAGCCGGAAGTTCTGAAAAGCAGCTAGTAGCCGCTAGCTACCAGCTACTAGCTTTTATCCTTGAATGCACACGTGTAAATCATCGACTACGAAATGAAGAACCGAGACTGAAAGACCCGCAGGAAGCAAGGAGACGACATGAAAGAGCTGCTGGTTGGCAATGCACCCTGTTCGTGGGGCACGCTGGAGCACCAGGACCAGAGTGAGGCGATTCCATACTCCCAAATGCTCGATGAGCTGGTGGAGACGGGCTACACCGGAACGGAATTGGGCGACTGGGGCTACATGCCCACCGACCCGGTGCGGCTGAGCGAGGAGCTGACAAAGCGGAACAACGTGGCGATGCTGGGCGCGTTTGTGCCGGTGGAGCTGAAGAATCCGCTGGCGCACGCGGAGGGCACGGCAAGGGCCGTGAAGACGGCGAGGCTGATTGCGGCGGTGGCCACAGCACCGGCGCCGTTCCTGGTGCTGGCCGACGACAACGGGACCGATGCGCGACGCACCAAGCTCGCCGGACGCGTGCCCACGAGCGCGGGACTGAACAAGGACGAGTGGAAGACGTTTGCCGGCGGCGCCGACCGGATTGCGCATGCGGTATTCGACGAGACCGGGTTGCGCACCGTGTTTCATCATCACTGCGCGGGCTACGTGGAAACGCCGGACGAGATTGCGACGCTGCTCGACGGCACCCATCCGGAGCGGCTGGGACTGGTGTTCGACACCGGCCACTATGTTCACGGAACCGGCCGCGAGGACATCGACCTGGTAGCGGCTCTGGATCGCTTCAAAGAGCGCATCTGGTACATCCATTTGAAAGACATTGAGCCCAACGTGGCGCGCCGCAGCCGTGAGGAGGGGTGGGACTACTTCACGGGCATGCGGCACGGAGTGTACTGTGAACTGGGCAAGGGATGCGTGGATTTCCCTGCCCTGTTACGCTGGCTCGCACGCCGCGACTACAAGGGATACGTGCTGGTGGAGCAGGATATTCTTCCGGGGATGGGTACGCCGAAGGAAAGTGCGGCACGGAACCGGGAGTATATTCGGTCGATTGAGGCGAATTTTGTTCAAGAACAGCTTCTAGCTTCCAGCCTCTAGCTTTTTCGTGGGACGGCGGAAGGCGACGGTTTAGTGCGGCGCGTCGCAAGACATCGGTCAACTGATTTTGATTGAAATCCATCTGGAGGCTCAAAGGGAAATGTCGTGGCATCGTCCCTACGGGACCTGGTTCGATTTAATCGCTGGGGTCCGGAAGCTGAAGCGCAGGGCTAACAAACAATACGCCTACGGCGCGGCATTCCACGATCTCGTCGTAGTGGTTTTTCCCAAGACTTAAGATGCAAGAATTTAACAGCTAACGGCAAGAAGCGATTTTTCAGGAGAGATTATGAGCGGGAAGAAACTTCATTTCGGAATCATTGGAGCGGGACGGATCGGGCGGGTTCATGCAAGGTCGCTCGCATTTCAAATTCCGGAGGCAGAGATTGTCTCCGTTTTCGACGTCAATCGCGAGGCGGCTGAAAAGCTCGCGGCAGATTTTGGCATTCCCAACGTGGCGGGTTCGGTGGATGAGATTTTTGGCGACAAGCGGATTGAGGCGGTAGCGATTTGCGCCTCGACCGACACGCACGCGGACCTGATCATCCGCGCAGCCGCGGCAGGCAAGCACATCTTTTGCGAAAAGCCGATTTCCTACACTCTCAAGCAGATCGATGCAGCGCTGGCAGCAGTGGAGAAAGCCGGCGTGAAGCTGCAGATCGGCTTCAACCGGCGCTTCGATACGAATTACGCGCGGGTGCGGAAGGCCGTGATCAGCGGCGAGATCGGCAAGCCGTGCCTGGTGCACATCACCAGCCGCGATCCCCTGCCTCCGCCCATCGAGTTTGTGCGCTTGTCGGGAGGAATGTTCCTGGACATGATGATTCACGATTTCGATATGGCGCGTTTTTTGACCGGCGACGAAGTGGAAGAGGTGTACGCGGCAGCCGGCGTGATGGCAGATCCGGCCATCGGCGAACTGGGCGACGTGGACACCGCCGTGGTCACGCTGCGCTACCGCAGCGGGGCAATTGGGACGATTGACAACAGTCGCAAGGCGGTGTTCGGTTACGACCAACGCGTGGAGATCCTGGGCACCGAAGGCAAGATCGCTTCGGAGAACCGCTTCCCCAACCAGGTTGTGGTGAGCACGGGAAAGGCCGTCTACAGCGATCTGCCGTTGAATTTTTTCATGGATCGTTACACGGACAGTTTTGCGGAAGAGCTAAGGCAGTTCACGCATGCGGTGCTGGATGGCAAGCCTGTGCCAGTGACGGGCGCCGATAGCCGCGTGCCGGTGATCATGGCGATGGCGGCGCGCAAGTCTTTCGACGAGAACCGGCCGGTGAAATTGACGGAGGTGGAAGCTTGAAACAATCGCGCCTGATGGCCATCCTGACCGACGTGCATCTGTGGGTGCCCGTGGTCGTGCTGATTCTGGGAACCGCGCTGTTGATGACGCTGAGGTGACGGGATGAGCCAGGGCGTCGTTGCGGCGCGGTCGACAATCTCGTTGCACAAACTGGGCGTGTTCTGCGGACTGTCAGCCGCGGTGTGGCTGGGCAGCGCGGAAGCGCCCACCAAGCTGGTGAACGCGGGATTCTCTCCCTTCATCATCTCCATGGGGATGGTGATGGGCGCGTTTGTTGCGCGCTGGACGGTTCCCACGATGCTGAAGGGCACGGGATTTCTGTTCAACGACCTGCGCGAAAAGCCGCACCTGATTGTGTGGGCGCTGCTGGCTGGAATGCTATGGGCCGTCGCCAATACGCTCACCATTTTCGGCGTGCGCAACGTGGGCCTGGCCATTGCGTTTCCGCTGTGGAACACGAACAGTTTGGTGGGACTCTTCTGGGGCTGCCTGCTGTTCAAGGAACTGCGCGGATCCAAGGCGAAGAACTGGGCCAAGGTGGTGGGCGGCGCGGCGGCGATTGTGTTTGGCGCCGCGGTGCTGGCCTTGGCCACTGCGCAGCAAAATGCGGGCACGCCGGGCAAGGCGGCCACCGGCATCATCGCCGCACTGGGCGCGGGTGTGCTGTTGGGCACGATGTACATCCCCTACCGCAAGGCCTACATCAGCGGCATGAACCCGCTGTCATTCGTGACCATTTTCACATTTGGCGAACTGGGAACTGTGAGTCTGCTTACAGCCATCAACTGCGGTGGCGCGTCTCAGGTGCTGGTGCAACTCCACCTGGCGCGAACCATGCTGTTCTGGCCGTTTGTGGGCGGCTTCTGCTGGGTGATCGGCGACTTGTTCCAGCAATACGCGGCCAAGTACATCGGCATCGGGCGGGGCATTCCGCTCTCCAACACCAACCAGCTTTGGGGATTGGCGTGGGGCGCGCTGGTGTTTGGCGAGTTCGCGGGATTGGCCATGGGCGGACGGCTGCTGATTCTCACCGGGTCGACCATTATGATTGCGGGCGCGTTGTCGATCAGCATGGCCGAGCCGCCACCCTCCGAAATGGAGAACTGGAACGCGGCGATGCATCGCGAATGCGATCGTTATGGCCTCGACAGGGAAAATGTGGCCGCGGTGGTGGGCGGCAACGATCCATTGGCCGACCACAAGCATCCGCGGCGCTGGTGGGAAGTGCTCATCATGGTTGTTGCCACGGGGATTTTTGTGTGGCTGGCGGTGGGCACGCGCACGCAACACCTGCAGCTAAACTTCCCGTGGATGGTGGTGCTGATTGTGGGCACGATCATTCCGCTGGGGTTGTGCGGAACGTTGCTGTGGAGAAGGACGCGGTTTTCCTGAGCAGAACCAGAGATGGTGTAACCAGCGATCATGTTCTCCCACTCTTGCGACAGAAAACGTCGCAAGGATGGGGCCCGGGAAGACTCTTGCGATGGGCGTGACCGGCTTTTATGAGCCGTGTCGCGCCCTTTCTGTATGCAACTGAAAAAGCGAAGGTTCTGAGCTCAACTCGGCCGCCGATGCTGCCCCGCTCAGCCGTGCGTCCGCCGTCACCCTCAAGCCGGGCATTTGCGGCCTCAGGAAAGGCCAGCCTTCGGCACTTGCATTGGCGGGTAACCCTCCTGCTTCCTTGGGCTTGTGGAACGTGAACGGGGTCACATCCCGGCTTTCATCCCGGGGCATAGAATGACGGCGGTGTGACAAGGGTAAAGTGCGCCTTTCGTGCGCAGAAAGTGGGAGTTTGCGCAATTTTCCCCAGGTGAAGAGATGCTGACTCAGGAAGAAACGACGCCAAAGAAAAGCATGGACGACAAGATTGCGGAGCTGGAGACGAAACGCGCGGAGCTGGAGTTGGGCGGCGGCCAGGAGCGCATCGGCCGGCAGCATAAATCGGGCAAGCTGACCGCGCGCGAGCGTGTGGACCGGCTTGTGGACAAGGGCAGCTTTGAAGAGATCGGGCTGTTTTCGCGGCACAGGGCCACGTACTTCGGCATGGCGGACAAGGAACTGCCCGCCGACGGCGTGGTGACAGGATGCGCAACCGTCGACGGACGGCTGGTGCACCTGGCGAGCCAGGACTTCACGGTGGCCGGCGGCGCGGCCGGCGAAACGCATTGCCAAAAAGTGGCCGACATGATGTCCATGAGCTTGAAGACGGGCAGCCCGTTTGTCTTTATCAACGACTCGGGCGGAGCGCGCGTGCAGGAGGGGATCGACAGCCTGGCCGGATACGCGCGTGTTTTCTACAACAACGTGATGCTTTCAGGAACGGTGCCGCAGATTGCGCTGATTTGCGGACCGTGCGCCGGCGGCGCGGCCTACAGCCCGGCGCTGACGGACTTCGTGATCCAGACCGAACAGGCGCGCATGTTCATCACCGGCCCGCAGGTGATCAAGCAGGTGACGGGCGAAGAGGTGAGCGCCGAGGAGTTGGGCGGACCGCATTCGCAAATGAACTACTCCGGCGTGGTGCATTTGATTGCGCGCGACGACCAGGAGGCCGTTGAACTTTGCAAGCGGCTGTTGAGCTTTCTGCCCTCGAATAATCTGGAAGATCCGCCGCACCAAACCTTTAGCGGGCGGCTGAAATCCGACGCGGAGCTGAACAAGATTGTTCCCGTGGATCCGAAGGTAGCCTACGATGTGCGCGACGTGATTGTGCGCGTGGTGGACAACGAGGATTTTCTGGAGATTCAGCCGGGATTCGCCGCGAATATTTTTATTGGTTTTGGACGAGTGCAAGGGCGAACCGTAGGAATTGTGGCCAACCAACCGTGCGTTATGGCGGGAGCGCTGGATATCGATGCTTCAGACAAGTCGGCGCGGTTCGTGCGCTTTTGCAACGCCTTCAACATTCCCCTGCTCACGTTTGTGGATGTGCCGGGATTTTTGCCGGGCGTGGAGCAGGAGCGCGGCGGGATTATCCGTCACGGGGCCAAGCTGCTTTTTGCGTATTCGGCGGCGACGGTGCCGAAGATTACGGTGGTGCTGCGCAAGGCCTACGGCGGCGCGTACATCGCCATGTGCTCGCGGGGGCTGGGCGCGGATCGCGTGCTGGCGTGGCCCACGGCAGAGATTGCGGTGATGGGAGCCGAGGGCGCGGCCGAGATCGTATTTCGCAGAGAGATTGACGGGGCCGCAGACGAGACGATTCGGCGCAAGGAACTGGTGGACGAGTACCGCGAAACCTTCGCGAATCCGTATGTTGCGGCGGGACGAAGGTTGGTGGACGACATTATCGAGCCTGCGGAGACGCGGAGAGTGGTGGCGCGGGCACTGGAGTCGCTGCACGGGAAGCGCGAACTGCGTCCGCAAAAGAAGCATGGATTGATTCCACTTTAGGCTGGAGGCCCGGCGGCAAAGTTTCGCGCCGCCACATGAAAGGACGCGCATGAAGCTGCATGGGACAGATTGGGCATTGATGACGGTGATTGCCGGCGTGGGCTGCGCGGCGATTTATGCCGGACTGGAGCGCGTTCTGCGGCGTGCCGTGCGAGAACAGCAGCGCGACATGGAGCGGCAGATGAATGCCATGGCAACCACGGTGAAGGCCTTGCAGGCGCGCGTGGCGGAACTGGGCCGGCAGCAGGCAGCGCGGGCGGTGGTGGGCGAAGTGGCCGTAATTACCGCGTCGGCGGAAACCGCAAGTCAGCCGAAGCAGGCGCAGACCAAGCCGGAGATCGTGGCCGCGCTGACTGCCGCGGCGACGGCATTCCTGGGCAAGAAGGCGAAGGTGCGCTCGGCACAATTGCTGCCCGCTCCACAGGATCAAGCGGGTGCGTGGGCGCAGCAGGGACGGGTGATTGTGCAGACCTCGCACAACCTGCGGCAACGAGGATGAGCGCGCAGAGCGATTTTGCGAGAAAGGAAGCAGCAGGTTGAAGCTTCAGATCACGATTGATGGCAAAGCGTACGCAGTGGACGTAGAGCTTCTGGAGGATGACGAGAGCCAGCAGACGCCGGACTACCTGCCCCACCACGCGGCGCATGACGCGGCGAGTGGCCACACACAGAACCCGGGCGGCACGTGGGATGCGGAGGAAAAGCTTTGCACCAGCCCGGTGATGGGGCTGGTGATCAAGGTCTACGTCGAGCCGGGACAGGTTGTGGAGGCGGGCGCGCCGCTGCTCGTTCTGGAAGCAATGAAGATGGAGACCAAAGTGACGGCGCCGCGCGCGGCAACAGTGAAGAGCGTGCATGCGAAGCAGGGCGATCCAGTGAAAGTGAATCAATTGCTGGTGGAGCTTGAGTAGGCCGGGCGGGAGTTCGGCCCCAGAGATTGAAAGGAACGGCGTGCAAGCAGAGCTCAAGAATGTTCCCGGGATTCAGTTCGTGGATCACGTAGCGATCGCAGTCAAGCAGGGCGAGCTTGAGGGCCAGGTGAAGGCGTACGAGGCCTTGGGATTTAAGGAGATTCATCGCGAAGAGGTGCACGGACGGGACCAGGTGCGCGAGGCGCTGTTGCAGATCGGAAACGGCCCGAACCTGATCCAACTGCTCGAGCCGTTGACGGTGGATTCGCCGGTGCAGAAGCTGATCGACAAGAACGGCGGGCGCGGCGGATTGGCGCATGTGGCATTCCGCGTGGAGAGTGCCCAGCACGCGTTCACGGCGATGCGCGCCGAAGGATTTCAGCTCATTGACGAGGCTCCGCGCAAAGGCTCGCGGGGAACGACGGTGTTTTTTGTGCATCCCAAGTCGAAGGCCGAGAGCGCATTCGGAATCTTGATCGAAATGGTGGAAGACCCCGCGGGTAAATGAAAACCATGGAGACTGAAAAACTGCTTGAGGATTTTCCGCCGGTCAGCACAACGGAGTGGCAGGCGGCGATTGCGCGGGACCTGAAGGGCGCCGATCCCGAAAAGAGACTTGTTTGGCGGACAAACGAGGGGCTGGGAGTGAAGCCCTTCTATCGTGCCGAGGATTTAGCGGGACTGGCATGCGTGGATACGACGCCGGGGAGTTTCCCCTACCGGCGCGGCGTGCGCAGCACCGGCGGCTGGCGGATTCGCGAGGAGATTGACGCCACGGATGCGGAAGAAGCGAATCGCATGGCGTGTGCGGCGGTGGCGGCGGGCGCCGAGGGCATTGCATGCAGCAGACTCCTGGTTGAGAGTACAGGTGAATTGGAAGTACTGCTGAGAAATCTCGATGAGATTCCAGTACATTTTGAACGTGCCGGCGAGCCGCTGCTTCAGATGCTGATCAAGCGGCGGAATGGAACGCCGCGAGCCGCGGAAATTTCGACCGGATGCGAAGCGCTGGCCAGCGTGGGGTTTGCGGCGGAGACGATTTGGGCCGCACCGGCATGGCTGATACCGTTTACCATTCACGGTGCGGCGTTTGCCGATGCGGGAGCGACGGCCGTTGAAGAAGCCGGTCTCGCCCTGGCCGCTGGAGTGGATTTTCTGGCAGCGCTTGCAGAGCGCGGAGTGGATGCGAACCGCGCGGCGGCTGCGCTTGAGTTCAGCTTCGCCGTTGGCTCCAATTATTTCTTCGAGATTGCCAAGTTCCGCGCATTCCGCATGCTGTGGGCGCGGGCGGTGGAGAGCTTTGGCGGCACGCATGAGGCGGCGCGGGGACGGATCGCGGTGCACACGTCGAAATGGAATAAAACCGTCTACGATCCCCACGTGAATACTTTGCGCGCCACCACCGAGGCGATGGCCGCGGTGCTGGGTGGAGCGGATGCAGTGATGGTAACGCCCTTCGATGCGTGCTATGGAACTCCGGACGAGGCAAGCCGCCGGCTGGCGCGGAACACGCAACTGCTGCTGAAGCACGAGGCGTGGCTGGGACGCGTGGCCGACGCCGGCGGGGGTTCGTACGCCCTTGAGACGATCACGGATTTTCTGGCGCGCGAGGGCTGGAGAGTCATGCAAGACGTTGAAGCGCGCGGCGGGTTCCGCAAGGCGCAGGCCGAAGGAACGATTGCGCAGACGCTGGAACGGAGCTTGGCAGCGCGCGAGCATGCGGTTGCATCGCGAAAGCGGGTACTGGTGGGCACGAATCAGTATGCAAATCCGGCAGAGCGTGCGCTGGGCCGCATAGACGAGCAGCGAGTGCATGCTGATTTGCGCGGAGCGCGTATGTACGAGGAGTTGCGGCTGCGCACGGAGCGCCATGCGGCCGCGGGAGGCAAAACGCCGCGTGTGCTGTTGGCGGAGATCGGCGACGTGAAGATGCGCGCAGCACGTTCGAATTTTGCGGCGAATTTCTTTGCCTGCGCGGGATTCGAGATACAGACTCGGCGCTTCAAAAAAGCCGAGGAGATTGCCGCGGCGGATGTGGATTTGATTGTGCTGTGCAGCGCGGATGCGGAGTATGCGGCGTTGGCGTCGGCTTTGCTGCCGAAGCTTGCGGCGCTGAGACGCGAGACGCCGGTGATTGTCGCGGGAAATCCCGAGAACGCGGAAGAGTTGAAGGCGACGGGGATTGCGGATTTTGTGCACGTGCGCAGCCATCCGGTGGAGTTGTTGACGAAGTGGCAAGAAAGGCTGTTGGTTTGAATAAGGAAGGATGAAGTTCGCGGTTTTCCGGGTGTCAGAATCGAGACCCGGGGCACCCCGTTTCAACAAGTCAGAAGCATGTCTTCATGGAAAGGAGACAATCATGAAACGAATCCTATCGACTGCCCTATTGGGACTGCTGCTGTGCTCGGCGGCGTTTGCGCAGAATGAAGCGGAGAAACGAAAGGCCGCGGAGCAAAGCGCACAGGACTGGTTGGCGCTAGTCGACCATGGCAACTATGGCCAAAGCTGGGAGGAGGCTGCGTCGTTCTTTCAATCGAAGGTGACGAAGGCAGACTGGCAACATGCGCTGCAGCAGGTGCGCCTGCCGTTGGGAGCCGCCGGCAATCGTTCGTTGATGGGATCGATGTATGAGACCGATCTTCCCGATGCGCCGAAAGGGGAGTACGTCGTCATTCAATACAAGACCGAGTTTGCGGGCAAGAATCAGTTCATTGAGACGATTACGCCCATGCTCGACAAGGACGGGAAGTGGCGCGTGTCGGGGTATTTTATCAAGCCGGTACAGTAACTCGTTACTCAGGGTTGTTTAGGTTAGGTAAGTTGAGAGCAACAAATGCGTCCAGACTTTGCAAAGATCGATTGGAAACCCGCAGCGGCCAAGAGCGCTGCGCGCGAAGCCAATGAATGGCTTTCGCCCGAGCATATCGCGCTGAAGAGTTCTTACGCGCGGGCGGATCTCGAGGGACTCGAACATCTGGATTACGCAGCGGGAATACCGCCGTATCTGCGCGGGCCGCACTCCACGATGTATGCCACGCGGCCATGGACCATCCGGCAATATGCGGGGTTTTCGACAGCGGAAGAATCGAATGCGTTTTACCGGCGCAACCTGGCCGCGGGGCAGCGCGGACTTTCAGTGGCGTTCGACCTCGCGACGCACCGCGGTTACGACTCCGACCACGAACGCGTGACGGGCGACGTGGGCAAAGCGGGCGTGGCCATCGACTCGATTCTCGACATGAAGATTCTCTTCCACCGCATTCCGCTGGAGCAGATGTCGGTGTCGATGACGATGAACGGCGCAGTGCTGCCGATCATGGCGTTCTATATTGTGGCTGCCGAGGAGCAGGGCGTGCCGCCGGAGCAGCTGAGCGGGACCATCCAGAACGACATTCTGAAAGAGTTCATGGTCCGCAACACGTACATCTATCCGCCTGAGGGATCGATGCGCATTGTCGGCGACATTTTTCGCTATTGCGCGGAAAAGATGCCGAGGTTTAACTGCATCAGCGTGAGCGGATACCACATGCAGGAAGCGGGCGCAACGGCAGATTTGGAATTGGCCTACACGCTGGCCGATGGACTGGAGTATCTGCGCACGGGCGTGAAGGCGGGCCTCGATGTGGACGACTTTGCGCCGCGGATTTCGTTCTTCTGGGGCGTGGGCATGAACCATTTTATGGAGATTGCCAAAATGCGCGCCGCGCGCATGCTGTGGGCAAAGATTGTGAAGAGCTTCGGCGCGAAGAATCCCAAATCGCTGGCGCTGCGGGCGCATTCGCAGACTTCGGGATGGAGCCTGACGGCGCAGGACCCGTATAACAACGTGGTGCGCACGTGCGTTGAAGCTCTGGCCGCGGCTTTCGGCGGCACGCAGTCGTTGCACACCAATGCGCTGGACGAAGCGCTGGCGCTGCCCACCGATTTCTCCGCGCGTATCGCGCGCAATACGCAGATTTATCTGCAGGAAGAAACAGGCATCACGCGCATGGTCGATCCCTGGGCGGGATCGTATTACGTGGAGCGGCTGACACACGAATTGATGCACGCGGCGTGGGAACGGATCGCGGAGATTGAAAAACTGGGCGGCATGGCGAAGGCGATCGAGACCGGCTTGCCCAAGATGCGGATTGAAGAGGCGGCGGCACGGAGGCAGGCGGGGATTGATGCGGGAAGCGACGTGATTGTGGGCGTGAATGCCTATGCTGCGTCCGAAGAGCCGGAAATTCCTGTGCTCGATATCGATAACGACGCGGTGCGGCAGGCGCAGGTGAAGCGGCTGGAGCAGTTGAAGCGCGAACGCGATGGCAGCGCGGTGCACGAGGCGCTTGCAAAACTGGAGAAGTGCGCGGCGGCGGGCGAGGGCAACTTGCTCGAGTGCGCTGTAGAAGCCGCGCGGAAGCGCGCCACGCTGGGCGAGATTTCGCAGGCGCTGGAAAACGTGTGGGGACGGTATGCAGCTACGACGCGGACCATCGCCGGCGTGTATTCGGCGGCCAGTGCGGGCGGCGAGGAATTTCGCAAGGCGCGGCGGATGGTGGAGGAGTTTGAGCGCGAGGAGGGACGGCGGCCGCGGATTCTGGTGGCGAAGATGGGCCAAGACGGGCACGACCGCGGCGCCAAGGTGATTGCGACGGCATTCGCCGACATCGGATTCGACGTGGACATCGGGCCGCTGTTCCAGACGCCGCACGAAGTGGCGCGCTTCGCACTCGACAGCGACGTGCATGTGGTGGGCGTGTCGAGCCTGGCCGCGGGACACAAGACGCTGGTTCCTCAACTGATCGCCGAGTTGCGCGCGCTGGGCCGCGACGACATTCTGGTAGTGGTGGGCGGCGTAATTCCGCCGCAGGATTACGATTTTCTGTACAAGGCCGGTGTGGCAGGGATTTATGGGCCGGGAACGGTGATTCCCGTGGCGGC
Source organism: uncultured Occallatibacter sp. (assembly GCA_964569985.1). Taxonomy (GTDB): domain Bacteria; phylum Acidobacteriota; class Terriglobia; order Terriglobales; family Acidobacteriaceae; genus Telmatobacter. Next base: position 56,388 of record CAZMWL010000022.1, on the reverse strand, counting down.
GCAAAAGATTGTAGAGATGCTAAGCGCCAGCGTGACCATGTAGCGAAACGGATCGGCGAATGCCATGAAGAGCTCAATGCGCGAAATTGCCGGGTGTGAGACGCCGCCAACCCCACGCGTCGCACAAAAGCGCAAGCCGCTTTCGCGCGAGGAGTATGTCGCAGGCATTTTGCGCGGCGACAGGACGGTGCTGGCGCGCGCGGTCACGCTTATTGAGAGTGCGCGCGAAGCGGACCGCGCACTGGCAGAACAGATTGTGGAGGATTGCCTGCCGCACAGCGGCAACTCAATCCGCGTGGGCATTACCGGCGTGCCGGGCGCGGGCAAAAGCAGCTTGATTGAAGCGCTGGGCGGGTACTTGATCGCGGAACAGAAGCAGAAAGTGGCAGTGCTGGCGATCGACCCCAGCAGCCAGATTTCCGGCGGCAGCATTCTGGGCGACAAGACACGCATGACGACGCTGGCCGCGAGCGAGATGGCCTTCGTGAGGCCGTCGCCTTCGCGCGGCATGGCGGGCGGCGTAGCGCAGCGGACGCGCGAGGCGATGCTGCTGTGCGAAGCAGCGGGATACCGGAACATTCTGGTGGAAACCGTCGGCGTGGGTCAGTCAGAGACTGCCGTGCACGAGATGGTGGACTTTTTCCTTTTGATCACGCTGGCCGGTGCGGGCGATGAGTTGCAGGGGATCAAGCGCGGGGTGATGGAGCTGGCGGACCTGGTGGCCGTGAACAAGGCCGATGGCGCGAATGGGCCCGCGGCAGAGCGGGCGCGGGCCGAGGCACAGAACGCGCTGCACTATTTTCCGGCGGCGGAATCGGGATGGACACCGCGCGCGATGACGTGCTCGGCGCGGACGGGCGCGGGGATTCGCGAACTGTGGGAGTGCGCGCTGGAGTACGCGGCACGGACGCGGGCGAATGGTTGGTTCGGCAGTGCGCGGCGCGAGCAGCAGCGGCGATGGATGCACGAGATGATCGATCAGGCGCTGCGACAGCGGTTCGATTCGCATGATGCGGTGCGCAGCCGCGTGGAGGCGCTGGAGCGGGACGTGGCAGAGGGCCGCAGGACGTCGTTTCGCGCGGCGCGGATGCTGCTGGATGCGTATACGCGGGGATCGTGACGCGGTTATCCCACCCTACACCGGTTCTTGGATGGTGTACCCAGCCTTCTAGCTTTCCCACCCTTTTCGCATAGAGCGCGAAAAGGATGGGGGCGCGGAAGCAATGGTTGCTAGCCCGCAAAAACGAATGCACGCCGAGGGTGGGCGCCCAGGAATTCTGCCCTTCATCCAATCGTTGAAAATACTCTACGGAATGCGGCCGGCGAGCACCGCGGCCAGCGTTGCGGCCTGCTGCGGCGTGGGCAGATTGACGTAGCCGGCCAGGACGCGGCCCTTGCGCAAGATGCAGATACCGCCAAGGTATGGCGCGCTGGCGATCCACGCCTCGTCGCCCACCAGCGCCGGGACCGCGCCGGGGAAGTGCTCGTGAAGAGCCTTTAGTACGAGAGACGCGGATTCGGGCGTGGCTTCAAGGACGATGAAGGCCTGGCCGGCCTGGTACTTGGCCACGTAGCCGCGCTTGAGCTCGCGCAGGCCTAAGACGCTCTGCGGAACCATGCGGATTGGCGCAATGTTGTCAGGCGGAAACCAGCGCAACTGCGCGGGCGGCGTGACGCGGCCGGGCAGTCGCACTTCGAGCGTGGAGGCCATGCTGCGCAGCGCGGAAGAGTCGTCGGCGTTGGCATCGGCGGAAACTTCGACAATCTCCACGTAGAAATTTCCCTTGGCGAAGGTTGCGCTCTGCGCCTCGACCTGGCCGCCCATGCCGATCTGCGAGATGGGCGAAGTGGGATCGAGGTTGGCAGCGAAGAGTCCATAGGCAGCATCGGGATCGGTCATCTCAGAGAGATCGATGGTGAGCGTGCTTTCGGCGGACTTGCAGTCGATCGTGCTCATACGCACGAAGCCGAAGATGAGGTAGCCCTCCGCGCCGCCATCCTTGTAATCGAAGAGATTGCCTGAGTCGTATTGGCGGATGACGCCGGACTGCTCCCAGCCGGGAGCGATGTGGCAGTCGAGAACGCTTTGCGCGGCGGCGGAGCCGGAGGTGAGAAGGACTGAGAGCAGCAGCGCGGAAAACTTCATGCAAAAAGCTCCTGTGCGCGGGCCATGCGGCGGGCGACGTGGACGCCGTGCGGGCAATTCACAGTGCAGCCGGCGCAATCGGCGCAGCGAATGGCGGGCGGCTGGGCGAGCTCGAGATAACGCTCGCGGCCCAGCGCGAACTGGCCGTAGCCCTCTGCATAAGTGAGACAGCGCAGCACGTCGGCCACAGGCAGCCCTTGGCGGCACGCGCCATCGCACGCGCCACACATGCGGCAATAGAACGGGCGAATCCGCTCCAGGTGCGCGGTGAGAATGCTGGCGTCGTTGGATGAAAAGGCGTACTGCATCGCCTTGAGGTTTTCGTCGAGCTGATCCATGTCAGTAATGCTGGGAACGGTGGTGGCGATGTTGGGGTTTTTGACCACCCACTTGAGCGCCGAGAGCATCGCGCCGGGTTGGGCAAGCCTGCCGCCGATGGGATCGCCAGGCTTGTGGCTGCGCGAGCCGCCGGCCATGACCTTCATGGCGACTACGCCGAGACCGGCTTTGGCTGCCAGTTCCACGGCTTGATCCATGGCGGGATCCATGGTGAAGTTGTAGGCCGAAAGCACGACGTCGAAAACTTTTTTCTGGATCATCCAGGGAATGAGCAGCGGCTGGCCGCTGTGGGTGCTGACGCCGATGAAGCGGACCTTGCCCTGCTGTTTGGCAAGTTGCTGAGCTTCAATGTGTTCGTCGGAAATATCGGCGGGATCGCTGCGAGCGTGCAGATACCAGATGTCAATGTAATCGGTATTGAGCTCGCGCAGGCTCTGATCGAGATGCTGCATCATGCCGGCTTTGTCGGGCGCGTGGGTTTTGGTGGAGAGAACGATCTGCTTGCGCTTGCCGCCGAGCGCCGCGCCGACCATGCGCTCGTTGTTGCCACGCGAATAGCTGCGCGCGGTGTCGAAGTAGTTGATGCCGAGGTCGGCGGCGCGCTCAATCACGCTGGGGTCGGAGGTGATCATGCAACCGAAGCCGACGGTGGTAACGCGGAGGCCGGTGCGGCCGAGCATCTTGTAGCTGAGCTTGACGGCGGATGCGGAGCGCGCTTCGCCGGATTGCGGCGTGAGGACGCCGAAGGCGGGAGTTGCGCTGGCCAACGGAGCGAGCAACCCGGCGGAAACACCGGCGGCAAGGAAATCGCGGCGGGAGGTTTTGGAAGGCATGAGGACACCTCGACTCAATAGAGCGCCCATAGTGTAGAAAGCGCCTCGGGCGGGTGCATAGGACGGGCGTCACAGAACAGTGGTCAGTGATCAGTTGTCAGTGGTCAGTTTGGGGGCGCCTCGGCAAATCATTCAGTGTTGCGAAGCACCTGGAGAGTTTCTTTCAGGGCCGATTCCCAGGGCGAAAGCTCGAGGTCGAAGCGGGCCTGCAGTTTGGCGTTGGAGAGCACGGAATTGCGGGGGCGCGCAGCAGGGGTGGGATAGTCCTTGGTGGTGATGGGGGTGAGAGCGGGCGGCTTGAGATCGAAAAGCCGGGCTGCGCGGGCGAAGATGGCCTGGGCAAAGCCGAACCAGGAGACGGAACCGCCGCAGGTCATATGGTAGAGGCCGGTCCAGTCCTCGGGAGTGCCAAAACGGCCGGCGAGAATGCCGGTGACGATCGAGTGCGTGGCGCGGGCAAGCTCGATGGAAGTTGTGGGCCCGCCGACCTGGTCATCGACGATGGAGAGGCGGTCGCGCTCACGCGCAAGGCGAAGCATGGTGAGGAGAAAATTGTTGCCGTGAGGGCCGTAGACCCAGCTGGTGCGGAAGATGAGGAATTTGCCACCGGTGTTTTCGACGGCCCGCTCGCCCGCAAGCTTGCTTGCGCCGTAGGCATTGAGCGGATTCGGCGCATCGGTTTCGACCCACGGCGAGGATTTGCCGCCGTCGAAAACGTAATCCGTGGAGTAGTGGACGAAAAGGGCGTTGCGCCGGAGGGCTTCTTCGGCGAGGATGCGCGGCGCCTGCTCGTTAATGGCGTAGGCAAGATCGCGCTCGGTCTCGGCGCGGTCGACGGCGGTGTAGGCGGCGGCGTTGAGAATGATATGAGGCGCGGCGCGGCGCACCAGCTCACGGGTTTGCCCGGCATCGGCAAGATCAACCGATTCGCGATCGACACCGACGATGGGGCCGACACCCAAGAAGATTTTTTCGAGCTCGCGGCCGAGCTGTCCTGCATTGCCAACGATGAGGATGCGGGGATTCGTGGCCGTGGTGGGCGATTCGGTCATGCGGGCGAGCTCCGGAAATCGTGGAAGTGTGCTTCTGGCATTCTAAATGGCAGCAGCGGCGAGGCGAGTTCGCCTGGAATCGCGATTCCCCGTACAATTTATATGTGGAGTCTTCCCCGATGCGACGCGTTTATTGCGATGCCAATGCCACCACGCCTCTCGCGCCAGAGGTGATGGAGGCGATGCGCCCGTATTTGATGGAGGATTTTGGGAATGCGTCGTCGATTCATCTGCAGGGGCAACGGGCGCGGAAGGCGGTGGACGCGGCGCGCGAAACGCTGGCCGCGTTTTTCCATTGCCGCGAGGCGGAGGTGGTGTTCAACTCTGGTGGGACCGAGGGGGACAACACGGCGATCTTCGGGCTGGTGCGCGCGGGCGACCACCTGATTACGACGGCGATTGAGCACTCCGCTGTGCTGCGTGCGGCGGAGCGTGCGGCGGAGCGCGGCGCGGAGGTGACGTTTGTTGCGCCTCGCGCGAATGGATTGATCGATCCTGAAGAGATTCGGCGCGCGGTGCGGCCACAGACGCGGCTAGGCGATTCTCGAAGGACCCTAGTCAGTGTGATGCTGGCCAACAACGAGACGGGCGTATTGCAGCCGGTGGAAGTGATCGGCAAGGTGGCCGCAGAGGCGGGTGCGTTTTTCCATATCGATGCCGTGCAGGGCGCGGGGAAGGTCGATTTCGACGTGCGGCGATTCGGGTGCCATCTGTGCTCGATCAGCGCGCACAAGATGCACGGGCCGAAGGGCGTGGGCGCGATGTATGTGCGGCGCGGGACGCCGCTGGAGCCGCTGATTGTGGGCGGGAGCCACGAGCGCCGGCAGCGCGCGGGCACGGAGAATGTGCCCGGCATCGTGGGACTGGGCAAAGCCGCGGAACTGGCCATGGAAAGCCTGGCGGATGGAACCGTCGAACGCATTGCAGGATTGCGCGACCGGCTTGAGGCAGGAGTTTTGCGGATTGCGGGCACGGGCGTGAACGGCGCCGGCGCGCCGCGCGTGGCGAATACCACGAACATCCGCTTTGAGCAGGTGGAAGGCGAGGCGCTGGTGATTGCGCTCGATTTGAAGGGCGTGGCCGTGAGCGGCGGATCGGCGTGCCATTCCGGCTCGACCGAGCCCAGCCACGTGCTGATGGCGATGGGACTCAACAAACATGCGGCGCGTGCGAGTTTGCGATTCAGTTTGTTGAGGACGGCGACGGAAGAGGATGTGGATCAAGTGTTGCGCGTGGTGCCGCAGGCTGTGGAACATTTAAGGGCGCTGGCGCCGGAAGCAATTGTCAGTGGTCAGTGATCAGTGGTCAGTTTTTCGTGGCTGGGCAAGAGCTGCGGCAAAGAGGAACGGCTGGTTCGCTGAGCAACTGATAACCAATAGCTGAGAACTATGAACTAAGAATTATGAACTCTGATACGACGATCGCGGTGGCTATGTCCGGAGGGGTTGACTCCTCGGCGGCGGCGGCGATGCTTGCGCATTCGGGTGTGAGCGTCGTTGGGCTGACGCTGCACCTTTGGGATCAGACGCGGCTGGCGGGCAAGCATGGGATTCCGGACGCGCCGAAGGCAGGCCGTTGCTGCTCCATCGACGATGTGTATGACGCGCGGCGCGTGGCCGAGGACCTGGGGATTCCGTATTACGTGGTGAACCAGGAGGAGCGGTTCGAGCGCGACGTTGTGCGGCCGTTTGTCGATGAGTATCTCGCCGGACGCACGCCGATTCCCTGCTCTCTCTGCAACAACCACATCAAGTTCGATCAGCTTCTGAAGACGGCGCGGAGCATTGGCGCGGAGTACATTGCGACAGGTCACTACGCGGTGAACGAATTCGACGAGAAGCGCGGGCGCTGGATTTTGAAGCGGCCGGCGGATTTGGCGAAGGATCAGACGTATTTTCTTTTCGGGCTGACGCAGGAGCAGTTGTCGCGGACGCTGTTTCCGCTGGGCCACATGACCAAGCCGGAGGTGCGCGAGGCGGCGCGGCAACACGGATTGCGGCTGGCCGAGAAGCCCGACTCGCAGGAGATCTGCTTCATTCCCGGCGGCGATTACAAGCAGTTTTTGACGGCGTATCTCGAGGAGCAGGGCGAGCGAATGCCGGAGACGGCGGGCGAACTGGTGGCTGCGAACGGCGAGGTGATCGGGAAGCACGAGGGAATCTCGAACTTCACCGTGGGCCAGCGCAAGGGGCTGGGCGTGGCGTCCACGTCACCGCTTTATGTGCTGAACATTGATCCCGCGAGCCATCGCGTGACGGTGGGCGCGGATGCGGAACTTGCTACGCAGACAATGCGCGCACGGCGGCTGAACTGGATCAGCATTGCCGAGTTGACGGAGCCGATGCGGGTGCGGGCCAAGATCCGGCACCGGCACGAGCCGGCGTGGGCCACGCTCGAGCCTGCGGGGCCGGACGAGGTGCTGGCCACCTTCGATGAGCCGCAGCGTGCGGTGACGCCGGGGCAGTCGGCCGTGTTCTACGACGGCGACGAAGTGGTGGGCGGCGGCTGGATCGTCTGAAAACTTCGCGAATATTCGAGAGGACCGCTGCTACTTCGGCCGCTGCATTTCGAAGCGGTCGCGCGTGCGGACGTAGGTCGGGCCACCCATGCGGCCGATGGCGTTGAGCCGGTCGGGGTCGATTTTGTAGCCGTCAAGCAGCGACTCCTGCACGTGGAAGCGCAAGACCTCGCCCAGCACCAGGATGCCTCCGCCGGGCTGGTCGCTGACACGGATGATCTGATGCAGGCGGCACTCCATCTGCACCTTGCTTTCGGCCACACGCGGCGCCTTCACCAGGTCGCTCGCCAGCGCGGTCAGGCCTGAAAGTTCGAACTCGTCGACTTCGGGCGGTACGTCGGCAGAGCACAGGTTCATCTGCCCGGCAAATTCCTCTGAAACAATGTTGACGACGAACTCACCCGTGGCTTCGACGTTCAACAACGTGTCCTTGTAAGGGCGCGGGCCGGTGCGGACGGAGGTGCAGAAGCAGACCACAGGAGGGTTGGAGCTGCACGCGGTGAAGTAGCTGAAGGGCGCGAGGTTCCGGATGCCGGCAGCATCGATGGTAGAGACGAAGGCGATGGGGCGCGGCACGATCATGCCGATCATGAGCTTGTACGTGTCGTTGGGCGCGATTTGGGCGGGATCGAGGGTGCGCATGCTGAGTCTCTTTGCTGAAACTGTGCGGGCGTAGACGCCCGCACGACAGCCGGTCTACCACCCCAAGAAACAAAGACCGTTTCTTGGGGACCCCGGCCTGGAGATCGGCGCTACTCGATGCTACACAAACATGTCGTTATCGCCGGAGCCGCGATTCGCCTCTGCGCGCGACGCGCCGTCCGTGCTTCGCAGCGACTCCACGACAGCCTTTGCGGAAGCGAGAAACGCGGAGAGCTGGCGCATGGGCTTGGCCACGGTGTCGGCCATAAAGACGCTGGCGCGGTCCACGGCGTCGAGAACGCTGGAAAGCATGGTGTCGAGGCGGCTGGCCTGACGCCGCGCGCGCGCAATGATCTCATCGGCCGCGGCTTGTACGTCGGCGGTCTGATCGCGCAGGGCGCGCGTGAGAAAGGCGAGGTCGGTCGTGGTTTCTTCAAGTTTCGGCGCGAGACGCGCGAAAAGATCACGCGTGCTTTCGATGACAGGCATCACCGAGGAGCGCATGTCTTCGACCTGTTCGGTGATGTTCCTGGCCAGTTTGCGCAGGGCGACGAGTGCGGCAAGAAGAACGATGGCCTGAATCAGCATGGCCAGCGCCACCGCGGCAACCAGGGCGAGCTGAATGGTCTGATTATCGAGTTTTGGCATGGCGTTGCCCTCGCGCAAGGGTTCTGCGACTTTATGTCAGTACCGGTCTCGCTCGCTTCCGGGGGGAAAAGCGGCGGTGTACCCAGAGCCGGCGCAGGAGCTTGTTAACCCTGCTCTCGCGCCCGGCGCGGGAAGAAATGATGCGGCCACACGAGGCGGGGAAGGACCTGAACCCGAAACTGCCCGCTCTCAGCCCTCGTGGCTCTCGGGCTCGCTGGCCGACGCGTGGTAGGCTTCACGGCCCGCTTCAACAGCGGCGCTGACCCGTGAGGTCTGGTCGGTGACGAGATTCTTGCCCCGCTCCACAAACTCTTCCCATTGGGCGCGTCCGCGATCGACGGCATCACGGCCGCGATCGACGTATTCGCCCACCTGCTCCTTGCCCTTGTCGACGAAGGCGCTCACATGTTCCCTGCCCTTGTCGACCAATGCGGTGACATTCTCCGCGGCCTCGCGCGTGCGGACACGTAAATATTCGGTGCCCTCGCGAGCGCCTTGCGCGATGCCCTCGCGGGTTTCGCGGCCGCTCTTGGGGGCGTAAAGAATGCCAACCAGCGCGCCAACGCCCAATCCGGCCAGGAACCACGCTACTCCATAGGATTTATTTTCGTCTGCCATGAGGGGATTTCTCCTTTCGCTACCGTACAAAGGATGCCTGAGGGTACCAATCAGTCCAAGTCTACCGCAAGTGACCGGCATCCCGCAGGTTGGGCATTGAGGGCAGGCGCAGGAAGTACCTGCACGTGAACCTCCCCGCATTGGATGCGGGAAGTGAGGCAAGCGATGGCCGACCGACCGCGCGCAGGTCAAGGGCGCGCGATTCACCCGCCGCAGCGGCAAGAGTGCGCCAGAACCTCGGCAAAATGGAGCGCCTTGGTGTGAGCCAACTGGTCGATCTGCTCGCGGCAACTGAAGCCGTCGGCAACCACAATCGCGGTTGGCCCTGCGGATTGAACGGCCGGGAGCAGGCCCTGGTTGGCGATGGTCTTCGACACCTCGAATTTATCGGCTTCAAAGCCAAACGGGCCGGCCATGCCGCAGCAACCCGCCTGGATCAGCTCGACCGCGGCGCCGGCCTCGCGAAGAAGCGCGATTTCGTTGCCCGGGCCGCCGAAAACCGCTTTGTGATGGCAGTGGCCGTGGACGAGAATATGCGCGCCGTCAAGTCGGCCAAAAACGAAGCCGGGCGCGCGGGCGGCGAGAAAGTCGGCAAAAAGCCAGACTTGCTCGCTGAGGCGCTGCGCGCGGGCATCCTTGGGGAAGAGTTCGAGAAGCTCGTCTTTGAAGACGCTGGCGCAACTGGGCTCGAGAAAGACAAAGGGCAGGCCGGCATCGATCTGCGGAGCCATGCGGCGGAGAACCTGTGCGAGATAGGACCGGGCCGCGGGAAGCAGGCCGAAATCGTAGAGCGGACGGCCGCAGCAAATGTGTCCGCGGGGCGTTTCCACGCGGAAGCCGGCAAGGTTGAGAACGGATTCCGCGGCATGGAGAGACTGCGGATGGTAGTAGTTGTTCCAGGTGTCGGGCCAGAGGAGGACCACCTGCGGTGGGGCAGACTTTTGGAGGAGATCTGTGGAAGAGTTGCGCGATTGCTGGAAGGTTTTCGACGCGAGGCGCGGCAATTGCCGCTCTCGGGCCACACCGGCGATGCGCTTGATGAGCGGGCTGGTCAGAGGGCCGGTGAGGATCGCATTCGTGAGCGCCGGCACGAGCGAGCCGTAGCGGGCGAGTTGGTCGGCAAAGCCAAAGATGTAGTGGTGGAGCGGGTGCAGGCGGCCCTTGTAACGCTGCGCGAGAAACTCGGACTTGTAGGCGGCCATGTCGACCTGCACCGGGCACTCGGATTTGCAGGCCTTGCAACTGAGGCAGAGATCGAGAGCTTCGTGGACGGCACGGCTCTGGAAGCCTTCGTCACGGAGGGCGCCGGAGAGCATCTCCCACAGCAGGTGCGCGCGGCCGCGGGTAGAGTGCTGCTCCTCGCCCGTGGCGCGGTAACTGGGGCACATGACGCCGCCCACGGTGTTGCGGCAGGAGCCGACACCGACGCAGCGTTCGGTGGCGCGCGCCAGGGAGCCGTTGTCTTTGGCGAAGGCGAAGTGAGTTTCCCCGGTGAGGTTGGTTTCCCACCCAATCTGTCCGTCGTGGTTTCCCACGCCGGACAAATTGGATGGGGCACGGTCGAGGTGCGGGGCATGCCGCAGGTTTTCTGTGGGGTCGTAGACACGTACCGCGTCAGAGAGCTTGCCGGGATTCATGCGGTTGTCCGGATCCCAGAGCCTTTTGAACTCGCGGAAGGCCTCCACGAGCTCGGGGCCGAACATCTTGGGCAGCAGGGCCGCGCGCGCCTGGCCGTCGCCGTGCTCGCCGGAAAGCGAGCCGCCAAAAGAAAGCACGACATCTGCGGCGCGATCGATGAACTCCCGGAATATTTTTATTCCTTTTGGAGTCGAGAAGTCGAAATTAATACGGGTGTGCACGCAGCCCTGTCCGTAATGGCCGTAGAGCGGACTGCGGAAGCCGTATTCGGCCATGAGCTTGCTGATAGCGCGCAAATAGTTGCCGAGCTGCGCAGGCGGCACGGCAGCATCTTCCCAGCCCTCGAAGCGATCAGGCTCGCCGGGCACAAAAACCATGGCGCCGAGAGCGGACTCGCGCACGTGCCAGACAGAGGCAGCTTCCTCCGGCGTACAGATGTGCGCCACCGGCGGGGAGGGCCAGGCTTGCGAGGCGCGGGCAATGGATTCGGCCTTGGCCAGCGCTTCTTCCTGGGACCACGCGCCCATTTCGACAAGCAGAAAACCAACTCCGTCAGGCAGCCTATCAAGATCGCGCAGCGCAAGCCCTTTGCGGCGCATGAAATCGACGAGCAGGTAATCGAAACCTTCGAGGCCGATAGGCTTGTGTTCGAGGGCGAGAGGGACGGCATCGGCGGCGAGAAAGGCATCGCTGAAGCCAAGCACGGTGAGCACGCGGAAGGGCGGGCTGGCGGTGAGGTTTAACGTCGCCGAGACGATGTTGACGCAGGTGCCTTCAGAACCCACGAGCGCGCGGGCCACGTGGAAGTTGTTTTCCGGCAACAACTCGTCGAGGTTATAGCCGGAGACGCGGCGGGGAATGCGCGGGAATTTTTCGCGCACCAAGGCAGCGTAGCGGTCGCGGATGCGCGCCAGGCCGGTGTAGATTTGGCTCACGCGGCCACCGGAGCGGACGAGCGCGTCGAGCTCGGCAGGAGACGTCGAGCCCACCGTCATCTTCGTGCCGTCGTAGAGAACGATGTCGAGCGATTCCACATTGTCGACGGCTTTGCCGCCCAGCAGGCCGTGGACGCCGCAACTGTTGTTGCCGACGATGCCGCCGAGCGTGCAGCGCGAATGCGTGGCGGGATCGGGCGCGTAGGTGAGGTGATGAAGTTCGGCGGCGTCGCGCAGGCGGTCGAGCACAATGCCGGGCTGGACGCGTGCAATCCGCTTCGCGGGGTCCAACTCCTCAAGTGAATTCATGAAGCGGGAAAAGTCGAAGACCACGGCCACGTTGACGCACTGGCCAGCGAGACTGGTGCCTGCGCCGCGGGGAAGCACGGCAGCGCCGGTGGCGCGGCAAGCCGCCAGCGCGGCCTCCACGTCGGCGGCATCGCGCGGGAAAACTACACCGATGGGCAACTGGCGGTAATTCGAAGCATCGGCGGCGTAGAGGGCGCGCGAGCCGAGATCGAAGCGGACAAGACTGGAGGAATCTGGGCCGCGCAGAGATTTTTTAAGAAGACTCTCCAGTTCGCGATGCGCCGAGAAACGCTCATGGTCGAGCGGAGCGGGATTGGAAAGGATGGAAAATGAAGAAGTGCTCACGATGGAATGGTAGCGCGTCGACGAGGCTTTCCGCTTGGGACGGGAGGGAGTAACCGCCGGCCCAGCCCGCACTCTGCGCTGCACTTGCAGTTTCGAAGCTCCGGAGCGCCCGCGCCTTGTGGAAAGATCGGGGTATCGGAAAGCACCGAATCTGCGACCATGAGAGTCAGGATCTCATTTCCAGGGAGGAACCAACCTTTGCGAGCAGCGGTGAAGAACTTCCTACCGGCGATTGTATGCCCGTTGACTTTGCTTGCCTGCTATTTCGTGATCCAGCCGTACGCAGAGATCGGCATCATTGACGACTGGTCGTATATCAAGACGGCGCAGGTGCTCGCCCAAACCGGCCACATCGCCTATAACGGATGGGGCAGCCCGATGCTGGGCTGGCAGATCTATTTCGGAGCATTGTTCATCAAGCTCTTCGGGTTCTCGTTCACCGCAGTCCGATTCTGCACCGTAATCGAAGCGATGGCGAGCACATCCCTGCTGCAGCGCACTTTTGTTCGGGCCGGACTGAACTCCTGGAACGCTACCCTGGCGACGCTGACCTTCGTTTTTTCTCCGCTTTACTTCCCATTGGTTTTCACGTTCATGAACGACGTTTCGGGCGTCTTATGCATCGTGGTCTGCCTTTACATGTGTCTGCGCGCTTTACAAGCGAGGAGCGAGCACGCCGCCACGCTCTGGGTCGTCCTGGCTGCGCTCGTGAATGCGCTTGGTGGAACCACGCGGCAGATCGCCTGGCTTGGCTTGCTGGTGATGGTTCCCTGTACGCTCTGGCTGCTCAGGAAAAGCCGGCGGGTGCTCGTGGCCGGGTGCATCTCCTGGGTGGTAGGAGTGGGCATTGTGGCCGCCGCAATGTGCTGGTTCTCGCGGCAACCGTACACCATTCCTGTATCTCTGCCTTCCGGCGGTATGCATGCGGAAGCTCTGAGAATTCTCGGGAGAACCTGCTTGCGAACCATCGAATATTTGGCACTGTTGGCATTGCCGGTGCTGCTGATGTTTGCGGGATCTTTTCGCTCATGGAATCGCCGGGCGGGGGTCGCCTTCGCGGCCGGAATTCTGTGTTTCGCCGTTCCCGGAATCGCGCTGGTTGGCGCCGACAAACTGCATTATTGGCTGGCCTCTTTTCCTATTCTTAGCGACTACATAACCGATACTGCATTCGGAAGACTAAGCACCATTACAGCCCGGGGAAGTCACATTGCGATTGCGCGTGACAGCCTTGGCGAGTTGCTTACGCTTGCGACCCTACTCGGCATTCTGAGCCTTGTCGCGTGCCTTTTCACGGGTGCGCGTGGGCAGCTCCGACGGAAATCAGCGGCAACCGCGAGCTCATGGCAGGAAACATGGATCGTCGCCGGACCCTTTAGCGCGGCTACCATCGCCCTTTTGATGCTGATCATGGTGTCGTTCGCATTCAACGATCGATATCTATTGCCGTTGCTTGTCGTTCTGCTTCTCATACTGGCCCGCTATTACCAGGACCGGGTGAAAGCGAAGCTGCCGCTGGCCTGCGTTCTGCTGATTGCCATTTTCGGTGGGTTCAGCATCGCTGCCACGCACGACAAGTTTGCTTTGTATCGCGGCTTTGCGACGGCAGCCGGCGAGATCGAGTCCCATGGCGTGCCTGCGACAGCCATTGCGGGACCGTGGGAATTCGAAAGCTGGACGCAAATTGAAAAAGCCGGGTACATCAACGCCCCAGGGACTCGGGTTCCTGCAGGGGCTTACGTGCCGCCGGCCGCGAGCTCACTCCTGGAGGATTGCGAGCCGCCGTCTGCCGATTTTATGGATGTGTGGTCGGTCAAGTTTCTGTGGTTGACGCCAGTCATCAAACCCGTTTATGCCACTTTCCTCGAACCGGGCGTATGCGGCGGTCAGGTTGCATTCCCGCCGGTGATGTATCGCACGTGGATCGCGCCGCACACGAATTGGATTTATCCGGTGCGGCTGCCGCCGTTCCTTCCCCACTGAAATGCCCGGCCAGCCGACGGTGCATCGTGGACCAAATCATTGCGCCAGTGACCGTGGCCCGATGTGGGGCCGTACCCACAGGGAATTGTCTCGTAAGACTCGTTGAATCCGTTACGATAGTGGCCAGTGCATGGGTTTCAGGGAGGAGCCTCAGGTTGCGAGTAGCGGTAAAGAACTACCTGCCGGCGATTGTTTGCCCGTTGACTCTGCTCGCCTGTTATTTCGCGATCCGCCCGTACGCGGAGATCGGCATGGAGGACGACTGGTCCTTTATCAAGACGGCCCAGGTGCTCGCCCAAACCGGCCACATCGTTTATAACGGGTGGGCAACCCCCATGCTCGGATGGCAGCTCTATGTCGGAGCGTTGTTCGTCAAGCTTTTCGGCTTTTCCTTTACCGTGGTCCGCTTCGCCACGATGGTCGAGGCCATGGCGACGGCGTTCTTGCTGCAGCGCACTTTTGTCCGCGCCGGCTTGAACCCCTGGAATGCAACTCTGGCGACGCTGACCTTTGTGCTTTCGCCGCTCTACTTTCCATACGCATTTACATTTATGTCCGATATTTCGGGTGTCTTGTGCATCGTGGTCTGCCTTTATATGTGCTTGCGCGCGATGCAGGCAGAGAGCGAACGCTCTGCGATGGTCTGGATCAGCCTTGCAGCGCTCGTGAATGCGCTTGGTGGTACGGCGCGGCAGATCGCCTGGCTTGGCGTGTTAGTGATGGTTCCCTGCACACTCTGGCTGCTCCGGCGCAAGCGGCGAGTGCTCATTGCCGGGTGCATCTCCTGGGTCGTCGGAGTCGCCTTGATTGTGGTTGCGATGCATTGGTATGCCAGGCAGCCATATTCCATCCTGGTATCTTTGCCTTCCGGCGGCGTGAATTCGGCAGCTCTGAGAGTTTTCGCAAGATCCTGCTTGCAAGCCGCTGCACAGCTGCCGCTATTGGCATTACCAGTGCTGGTGATGTTTGTGGGATCTTTTCGCTTATGGAATCGTCGGGCGGGGGTCGCCTTCGCGGCCGGCATTCTCTGCTTCGTCGTTCCCGCCACCGCACTGATTCGCACGGGCAAATTGCATTATTGGCTGGCTCCGTTTCTTAGCGACTTCATGACCGATTCTGCATGGGAAAGGCTGAGCAACCTTGCGGCGCAGGGAAGTGGCCTTGCGATTGCACGTGACAGCCTTGGCTTGTTGCTTACAGTTGCGATCATGCTCGGCATTTTGAGCCTTGTCGCGTGCCATTTCGCGGGTGCGCGTGGGCACCTCGCACCGAAACCAGCGGTGGCTGCGATATCGTGGCAGGAATTGTGGACCGTCGCCGGACCGTTTAGCGCAGCTATGACTGCCCTCTTGACGGTGCTCATGCTGTCGTTCGGATTCAACGATCGATATCTTTTGCCGTTGCTCGTCGTTCTTCTTCTCGTGCTGGCCCGCTATTACCAAGAGCGCGTGAGAGCAAAATTGCCCTGGGTTTGCGTTTTTTTGATCGCTCTATTCGGCGGTTTCAGCATTGCGGCAACGCACGACGCGTTTGCCTTGCATCGCGGCTATGTGACAACAGTCGACGAGATCGAGTCCCATGGCGTGCCTGCGACAGCCATTGTGGGACCGTGGGAATTCGAAGGCTGGACGCAAATTGAAAAAGCCGGAACCATCAACGACGACAGGATTCGTATTCCCGCAGGGGCCTATGTGCCGAACGCCGCGGGCTCATTCGTGGAAGATTGCCAGCCGCCGTCTGCCGATTTTATGGATGTGTGGTCGGTCGGGTTTCTGGACCGGACGCCAGTCATCCAACCTGTTTATGCCACTTTTCTGGATCGAGGAGCATGCGGAGGGCAGATTGCATTTCCGCCGGTGATGTATCGCACGTGGATTGCGCCGCACGCGAATTGGATTTATCCGGTGCGGCTGCCGCCGGCGTTTTCCCACTGAGACATCGGATCACTGGCTGCAAGGAACGCGCCGAATTCAGCGCCCGGGCCACTCTTCCACGACCACACCCAGATCGTTGAGCTGCTTGATGGCGGCTTCGACGTTGCGGCGGACCTTGGGACGGTCCTTGGGCGAGGCGGAAGGCGATTCCGCAATCGCGATCACGCGGCCGTAGTGCCATGCGCCGGCCGGGATGGCGGCGACAGCCTCATCGAGTTCGGAGGGCCGCAACTGAAGCTCCTGGCGGCGGGCGGCCACGGGACGAAGCAGGCTTCCCTGCCCTGCCGGGCTGGGATTGGCGTCCGGCAACAGGATGCGGAGATCAATGTCATCGGGGCCGACGGAGAGAAACGGATTGTCCCACGCAGCGGGGTCGTGAATATCGATGTAAAGGCTCTTGGTGGGCAGGGGTATCTGCTCCAACTGGGCGCGCTCCTGGTCGAGCTCGGTCTGGTTGGCCTGCACCTTTTTCTCGGCCGTCTCGGCTTTGTGGGCTACGCCCTCCACGGCCTGCTCTTCCCTGTGGCAGGCAGCGAGCGCAAAGGCCAGCAGCGCGGCCATGACGAAGATTCCCCTGAGACGCGAACGCACCATCACGAGATCAAGAATATCAGGGTCGATGCGGGCGCTGCGGAGTGGAACGCCTGTAGTGTGGGACGGTGCGCGCCGCATCACGTCGCGGTGGGCGAGGGCAATGCTTTGCTGTCTCCCTGCGGCTGACTGGCGATCACCGTATAGCGCTGCTTCAAGCGCAGAAAAGGGCGCTCGAAAAAACGGTAGGAGAGCTCGGCAAGAACCCAGGTGATGAGAAACGGCAATACAATCTGCACGGCGAAATCGAATGCGCCTCTGAGCACATGAGAGTGCAGTCCGTGCAATCCCATTTCGTCCCATGCGATCCTTCCAACGAGACCGACGACGAAATAATGTGAAACGTAAAGACCGTAGGAGATTCGTCCCAGATGAATGGCCCAGCGGGAATGACGTTGCCCACGGAAATCGAGCATGGCCAGGATGATCAGGCTCGAACCCGCCGCTGCCAACGCATAGGCAATCATGAGTTGCCAGCTCCCGGAGCGTGGGCTTGACGAATAGAAAGTTTTGTACAAGTTCCCCGCAACCAGCCAGAAACCGGCCGCTCCCGTAAACGCAAGGACGCGGGCCAAGGCGTGCATTTTCAGAATCCTGCCGCGCAGAAACAAGCCCAGGAGGATGCCGGCCGCAAAACATTCAAACTGGACCAGGGAATTGGCCCATGTCTTGAGATCGCCGGGCATGGCTCCTGCCACGAGGTACACAGTGCCATTGGCAACGACTACGACAAGCGCGCAAAAGCCGAACAAAAGCCTGCGGCTACAGTGCTTCGCAAGCCACGGCGCGAAAAGGTAGAACTGCTCTTCGACCGAAATGCTCCACAGGTGGTTCGCAGGGATGGTCATCAAGCCATGTGCAGTCAAATACCAGGAGCCAAGAAACACCGCGAACCAGCCGAGCGCCGCCAGGTTTTGTGCGCTATTGCCGTCGTGAAGAGCCACACCTACGGCAAAGGCGAGTCCCAGATAGTAAAGAGGCCAGATACGCAGGATGCGTCGAACATAAAACTGCTTGATCGCAACCGTTCCGGTTGAGTGCCGTTCACGCAGCAGGAGCTCGAAGATGAGAAATGCGCTCAGCGTGAAGAACAGGGAAAGGCCGAAGCGCAGGCAGTAATAGAACAATTCGTAGAGGCTGGCCACGCCTGCGCCCAGATGATCGACGATTCGCGAGTCAGGCGGCACAGGAAGCGCATGCCAAAGAAAGACCGTCAGGAATGCGATGAACCGCACCACGTCTAATCCGGGGCGGTAGTAGCTCCCCGCAGGATTTTGCATGGGGTTAGCGGATGGCATCAATATCCATGATGGTTTCAGAGTGGAAGCAGCGTGATGTTACGGCCATTCTCTTGACTCTTTCGATCGGGCATTGCAGTTCCTCACGATCGATTCGCGGAGCAACGCGCGAAAATCGGAGACTGGCCCAGGAAAAAATCTCGATGTCAGGAAATATATCGGGCGGTAAGGGCTCGGTCAAGGCGTTCTCCCGGCGGCGTACGGGCAGCGGTCAACGCTCCCGGTTCAGGTACGCGGAGGTCGGGCCTTGAGCTCGCCGGGGGAGACGGTTAACGGCCCGCGATTTGTCGCCGTCGTTATTTTGGAATCAGGTCGCGGGCAATGGAGTCGAGGACGCCGTTGAGGAAGTTGCTGGACTCGAGCGCGCAGTAGCGGCGACCGATCTCGAGCGCCTCGTTGATGACCACGGGAAATGGTGTGGACTTGAAGCCGACCAATTCGGCGACGGCCATGCGCAGCAGATTGCGGTCGACGGCGGGCATGCGATCGAGACGCCAGTGCGTGGAATGGCTGGCAATGAGCGCGTCAATCTCTTCCTGGCGCTCCTGGGCAACGCGGAAAAGGTCTTCTGCGAATCCTTGAACTTCGGGCTCGACGGGATCGCCGGCCTTCCAGAACGTGGCGCGCACCTGGTCACCCGTCTGGTGGCCGACGTCGGCCTGAAAGAGCATTTGCATGGCGAGTTCGCGGGACTTGCGGCGATGGCGGCTGGTCAAGCGGGACCGCCTTGCTGCACCTTGCGGCGCAGGCTCACCATTTCAATCGCGGCCGCGGCGGCCTCGAAGCCCTTGTTGCCGGCCTTGATGCCGGCGCGGTTCAGCGCCTGCTCCAGGGTTTCGCAGGTGAGCACGCCAAAGCTGTGGGGAATGCCTGTCTCCTGCTGCGACTGACCGATACCGCGGGCCACTTCGTTGTAGATGGCCTCGTAGTGGGCAGTTTCGCCGCGCAGGAGGCAGCCCAGCGTCACGATAGCGTCCACTCCGCCTGTGTTGGCCAAGGTGCGGGCTGCGGCGGGAATCTCCCACGCGCCGGGAACGCGGATGACATGAATATCGCTGCGGTCGGCGCCGCTGCGCAGGAGCGCGTCAAGCGCGGCTTCCAGCAGCCGGTCGGTGACTACGGCGTTCCAGCGCGAGACGATGACAGCGAACTTCATTCCCGCGGCAGAAAGATCGCCCTCGAGCGCGACGGGCTTGCCTTTTACCGGGTCTGCCCAGGCCCAGAAGCTGAAGCGGAAGCCGGGCTCGGGCTCGACGTGAAAGATGCGGGATTTCCAGTGGGTCTCCGCGATGGCCGAGAGACGTGCCACCGCCGCGTCGCCACCCTGGGCGCGCAGCCACGCCTCCGCCACCTGATGGATAGAGTCGAGGGATGTGACTTCAATGAGGAGATCGGCGGTGGAGGGAAAACGGCCGTCGACAAATTCCAGATTGCCCAGCGGGGCCAGGAACGAAGCGCCGCGCGATCCCTCTTCCTGCCATCCTTTGCCAGGGGCAAAACCGAGCGCCCGGAAAAAGCCGCTCAGCCGTTCATAGGCCGCAGCGTTTCCGGCGGGACGCAGAATTGAGATGCCCTTGATCATGAGTTGATTTTAGCGTGCGGGAGCGGGACAGACGACGCACACACCCCGCCCAAGGACGGGGTGCACGACCGGCGCTGGGACTATGTGACCGAGCGCGGCTTGACAGTGATGACGGTTGCGGGAACCACAGTGCTGGGAGTTGGCGCCGGCAAAGTCGTCGGATAGAGACAGCCGGCGTCGTTGCCGCCCTCCACAACCGGCGTACAGGCGGGCAGAGCGGGACTGTACTGTTGGGAATCGGTGGGCGGATTGGCAATGCTGACGCTGGTGGGAATGCTGATGAAGTGGATCTCGTTGTCGCCGGCGGTGGAGACAAAGAAGATGGAGTTATCGGGCGAAAACGCGCCGGTGAGGGGAGCGATGGGCGGCGTGGCCGAGGAAGCGTCGGCAAACTTGACGTAGCTCACGGGGCCGACGGGGCCGACTCCGTTCGACAGGGGCTGTGGCAGGTAGAACGGGAGCTCGGCTGCCGTGGTGGCCGTGCTGGGTGTCGAGTAGGTGACGAAGGCGATGGGCGCGGCCGTGGTGGTGGAATTGGTGGTGGGCGCCGTGCCAGTGACGATCTGGTTGACGGCAGTCGCATTGGTGACTTGGATGAGATTCACCGTGCCATCGAGCGTGGGGTTGGTGGAGAGAGGCTTCATGGTCTCCACCTGATTGGGCGGTGTGCCGGTGGTGGCTTCAGGGCACAGCGGAGTGGCCGAAATGTCGAGCCCGATGTCGACAAGCGTGATGCTGTTGCTGCTGAGCGAAGCGCCGAGCATGTGCTCCCCATTGCTTGTGGCCCCCAGGACGTTGGTGGGCTGATTGACGGTATCGCTTTGCGGAAAGAACTGAATGCTGGCGTTGTTGCCGACCGTGCCGGAGGGGCACCAGGTGTGGGCGACGGTTGGAAAGCCGGCGAGATACGCGCCGATGCCGGGAACCGTAACGGCTACGTTCTGAGAACCGCCGGAAGCGGTAAGAGGGTAGGTGCTCCAGCCGAGGTTGACGTTGTAGACGTAGAGCGTGTTGGTGTGGCCCGCACCCGCCGCGGCGCTATCGACGATGTAGGCCGTATTAGAATCGGGCGTCCATTCGGCAGCGACTCCCAATCCCCCGTAGGAAGATCCCAAGCCGGAGGCGGTGTTGTAAATGTAAAACACTCCGCGGATCTGATCGTTGATGACCAGCTCACTGTTGCTGGGCGAGACGGCTAGCACGACGCCGGGCACCGCGGTGTTCTGGTTGGTGAGGGAGTTGCTTACCGTCGAGAAGACCATCAACTCGCGGGGCGAACCGAAATAGAGGTTGTTGCCGCCCGGGTCCATGACCATGGAGTTGGGCACGAAGGGCAGGCGCGCGGAGGAACCGGGGTTTCCGGTAAGCAGTTCCATGGAAGCGAAATACTGCGACTGTCCGGGCGCGGCGAACCAGACGTAGTCGCTGGTGGTGCCGGGGACGATGATGCTGACCGGATTGGAAGAGAGCGGCAGGCCGGTGCCATTGAGGCCGAACTCATTGATGGGGGCAGGATTGCAGGCTCCCGGCTCACAGACCGCATAGACCGATCCGACACCGGGGAAGGCGGCGGTGATGGTGCCCGAACTGGTGGCCCCGACGTCAACGATGTTGGTGGACTCGTATTGGAGGCTCAAGCCGGTGATGGGGTTGTTGTTGGTGTCGATGACCGTGGTGGTGAGGTTCTGCGTGACACCCTGGGCGACGACGCCATTGGTGGATCCGTTGGCCAGCGAAACGCTAATGGACTTCGGCGGGCAGGTGGAGAAGTAGCCAGCCGACGATGCCGATTGTGCAATGGTGGCGGTGATGGAGGTGGTGCCGGGCTGCTGGGCGGTAAGAACGTCGGTGGTCGAGTTGAAGGTGGCGACGGATGAATTGCTGACCGAGAAGTTGAGGGTGCCGATGGAGGATCCGCAACTGGGGACCGAAGTGACGCCCGGAGCCAGGCCACCCGCGCAAACATAGTTTGCCGAGGATACCGTAGGCGGAGCGCAGAACTCGTATTGCGTGCCGTTGTTGACGTAGCAGGCCTGGGCGTCGAGCTGAGCCTGCTGGTTCTGGGAGAAGCATTGCTGGGGCGAAGAGCTGGAAAGCGAGGTGGTGACCAAACTGATGGCGGTGACCGGCGCGTGAATGTATACGGCGACAGGGTTGGAGGTGACGGAATCGGCAGTGGCCGTGAGATAGGCAACGGCGTAGGGCAGGCCCTGGGAGGACGGCAAGGGATTGGGGTAGTTGCAGTAGGTGTAGTCGGCAATGCCGCCGCCGGTATTGCGGTTCCAGGTGCCGGCGCAGAGCTGGCCGGAGGGAGAGATGTCGACCAACTGATTGTTGGAGGTGCCGTAGTTAATCTGGTTGGTGCCAACCGAGGCCGCAACGCCCTTGCAGGTGTAAGCAGAAGGGCTCTGTATCTGGGTGGTCTGCCCGTAGGCCAGCGAGATGCCGGCAACCTGCGGCTGCAGGATGAGTTGAGTAACGTCGGTGTCCTTCGGGCCGTAGCCCTCGCCGTTGCAGTAGTTTCCTGCCGGGTTGCGCACGCAACCGGAGATGGAAATCCCAGCCGGAAGGGCCAGGCCAAGCAAACAAACAAGCGTCAAGAACCGCCGCATGAATCCTCCCCGCTCCGCGCCGTCGAACCGCGGAACGGTCGCTACGAACACGTAAAGAAAATTGAGTTATTGCCTTCCCTTTTAATGCTCAGGGTCGGCCCGCAACAGGTGGATCGCACCCAAGCTCGAGATCCCCGGCGGCACACTGCCGCAGGCGGCCGAAGAGGCGAGACGCACACTGAATACTCCAAGAAAAAAGTGTATCAGGACGAGCCTACCTCTGGCACAGAACCAGTCGGCAACGCAGCTCTGCTGAATAGACTGTGTCGGGGCCAGATGGGGAGCAGAAAGGCAGGGACTAAGGGACTCAGGGACTGCGTGACCTCCGAGTAAGGAAGCAAGCGCAGGATCAGGGGGTGGGGGGCATATACCGGGCAAACCACTCGATGGCGCGTTGCTGGACATCCCAGCGGTGGGCCGGATCGGAGAAACCGTGGCCCTCATTGGGGTAAACGACCAACTGCGCGGGGACGTGCAGGTCTCGCAGGGCGTGCCAGAACTCAAAGGATTGGGGCGCGGGACACTCGCCGTCGCGGTCGCCGACGACTGCCAGGGTGGGAGTGTTGACGTTCTTGATGAAGGAGATGGCAGAGCTTTTTGCGTACACCTGCGGGTCGTCGTACACCGAGGCGCCGAAGTAAGGAATCATCCACTGGTCGATGGAGTTTTCTCCGTAATACGACAGCCAGTCTGAAATGCCGGCCCCGGCCACGGCGGCGCGGAAGCGATGGGTCTGGGTGACGGCGAACATGGTCATGAAACCGCCATAGCTCCAGCCGGTGATGCCCACGCGGTTGGGGTCGACGGGATATTTCGCCAGCACCGTGTCGACACCGGCCAGGATGTCGCGGAGGTCGCCGTAGCCGAAGTCCTTGCGATTGGCCTGGGTAAAGGCCTCGCCCTGGCCGTAGCTGCCGCGGGGGTTGGGCATGAGGACGAAGTAGCCGAGGGCGGAATAGGCGGTGGCGCTGAAACCGCCGCCGCCTCCAGCCCAGCGGGAGGCAATATCCGAGGCCGGACCGCCGTGGACCTCGACAATGAGCGGATATTTCTTGCTGGAATCGTAGTTGGCGGGCAGGAGAAGCCAGCCCTGGATGTGGAAATTTTCGTTGGTCCAGTTGAGCGAGACGGCGTCTCCCCAGTTGGGTTTGAGGCCGTCGTTGAGATGCGAGAGCTGGGTGAGGCCGGAGGCACCGGCGGAAGAAGCGGGAGCGGACGTGGATACGGGTGGGGCAACGGTTGCGGCAGCGGGGCCGGCAGCGTAGATTTCCGGGGCCTGATTGAACGAACTTGCCTGAAAAACGAAGAGAGAACGATCGGCAGTGACGGCGAGGCTGCGATCGAAGTTGCCGCGACCGACCGTGCCGGGGTAGGTGAAGACCGGCGCGGCAAAGCTGGTGGCGACGCTGGGACTGATGCGGTCGCCCTGCAGGCGGAAGCGCACCAGGCGGCTGATGCCGTCTGCAACTTCGCTGGTGAAGATGTGCTCGTTATCGCCCCAGACAATCCATTGCGAGGACGCGGGGCGGTTGGGAGTGAGATTGCGGGGTTGGCTGCCTGCCGCATCCCCCTTTGGGTCCCCTTCTGCGTCAATGATCCAGACGTCGCCGCCGGTGACGCCCTGATCGCTCATGAGGCCGCCGATGAAAGCGATGGCTTTGCCGTCGGGCGACCAGCGCGGAAGGGCGATTTGCAGGCCGTGGAGGGGTCCGGGGACGTCAGTGGGGGAGAGGATCGCGGTGGGTTTGTAGTCTTCCGCAGCGGATTGCGTGTAGAGCTTGGCGACCCACCAGTTGTTTTCGCCAGGCGGGTCGGCAGCGACGTAGGCCAGGGTCCTGGAATCGGGAGCCCAGTCGAATTCGTACACGTGCAGATTGGCGGGCGAGAGAAAGGTGGGGCCAGTGGGCTGGGCCGCGTCGGCGGCTACGGCGGCGACGCGCTGGACCTCGATTTGGTCTTCGCCGATGACGCCGGAGGGCGCGTCCATGGCGGCGAGGGCTCCGGCAGGGCGGGTAGCGCCTTCGACATAGAGGAAGGCGATGCGTTTGCCGTCGGGCGAGAAAGCGGGCGCATCGACGTCGCCATGGAGGCCGGAGAGACGCCGGGACGGGTTGCCGTCGAGATGCGCGAGATAGAGGTCGGATTGGCCGCCGAGGTCCGCGCAATCGGAGAGAAAAGCGAGGGCGGCGGAGTCGGGCGACCAGACGGGGTCGGACTCGGTGCAGGAACCGTCGGGCGAGGAAGCGGCGGTGATGCGCTGGCTCTGGCCGAGGCTTCCGACAGGAGCAACGCGAATTTCGCCGCGGTCGATCCAGGCGAGGCGCTTGCCATCGGGCGAAACGGCGACCTGGCCGAAGGTCTGGGCGCGCCGCTGACTGGAGAGCGCTGGGCCGGGCCCTGGGGCGCCGGACGCGAAGGTTTGGGCGCAAACGGGCAGGAGGGAGGTTGCGCACAGGATGAGCGCCAGGGCGGCGCAGCGAAGGCTGCGAGGCAAGAATTGCATAGCAGGAATGTTAGCAGGGAGGAAGGCAAGGACGTGGGGCTGCGGGACTGCGGACGGAGGGGTTTGGCGGCAGATCAGCGGCGCGAGCGGAGCCGGCGTGGCTAGCGGAGTGAACTTTTTACTGGGTAGTGACGGTCGCGCCATCAAGCGAAATTGAGGTGGGTGGGATTGGGCTGTTTCTCCGCCTGTGAATGTGCCGCGGAGGCGATGCCGAAAACACAGCAGGATCGCGCAACAGCAAAGATCGCAGTGGTGCGCCGGAGTTTCATCATTGCGGCCATTGATAGAACGAGCCATGTCGGGCTCGTGCCGAAGCATAAGAGATGGGTGCGCGTTCTTACAAGTAGCCTCCCGTCCTCGACGACGCGCCGGAGGGTTTGCGTTTTGGCGATGAATCTGGGGCGGCGAGATGGTGGTGGGCGGCGCTTGTCAAAGGTTGGCGAGGGCGGGATGAGGCGTAAGTGGTTGAAACAATAGATCACTACAAAGACAAAATCTTTTGCAGATCATTCTTACCAAATTGGGTAAGCTAAGGGCATTCGTACCAAAATCGAACTTCGGGCGGGAGAGCGCAAGGAGCTTTCCCGATTTTCCTGAGTCTGTGGCCGCGGGGCGGGAGCCAGCCCTAATCGGCGGATTCCCATCCTTTTCGCAAAGAACGCGAAAAGGATGGGGCAACGCCGTAATGATAGGACTACGGCGTAAAAACGAAGAGGAACCGCAGGGGCAACTCAAAGCGAGTTGCCCCTTTTACTTTTCCGCGGAAGGAGCGCGGAGGCGCGGATGGGGAACCGGAGAGGTGGGCAGATGAGCAACAGCATCGTGGACCAGAAATGCACTACGGAGCAAGAGAAGAAGGGCGCGACGACGAAAAGGGCGGCGGGGTCCGGCAACGCGGCGAAGCCAGAGAAGACGAACGGTAAGAAGAATGGGGAGAGTGTTCCCGTGGATCTTGAGGACTACAAGGGAGCACGGAAAAAGCTGCGTCACGCGGTGAAAGCGGTGGTGAAGGCGAAGAGCGAAGCGATTGCCAAGAAGCTGGTGACCAAAGCGCAAGAAGGCGACATGCACGGGACGGAGATGATGCTGTCGCTGATTGAGAAGAAGAAGCAGGACAAGGACACGAAGAAGAAAAAGAAGCGGAGTGGGCCGAACTGGGCGGAGCTGCTGGCGTCGGAGCCGGAGTGGGACGAAAGCATGGAAGACGGCAGAGACCAGAAGGCGAGTTAGCGAAGTTAGCGAGTTCACCAGTTCTCTTAGTTATCGCAGTTATCCGGTTTATCGGGTGTTGGAGGATGGACTTAGGGACTTAAGGGCCAGGGCTGGAGATTGATGGTTTGTAAGCCTCGCGCGGTGCGGGGAGATGCGGCAGGAAGAAGGACGCGATGGGAATGAAGCTCATGAAGAACGAAGGGTTGCGGACGCCGAGCCGGCGAGTCAATAAGTCCGCAAGCGAGCTAGTTAGCTGCGCTCCCACCCTTTTCGCAAAAGGCGCGAAAAGGATGGGGCACGGATCGCTGGTGCGGATGGGGATGCGTATTGCCGCAGGAATGCTGGCGATGGGGCTGGCGGCGACGGCGTGGGCGCAGGGTGTGACGACGACGACCGTACAGGGGACGGTGTATCTGGCAACGGGTGAGCCAGGCGCAGGGACTCTGGTGATCAGCTGGCCGGGGTTTACGACCGCGGCGGGCCAGGCCGTTGCCGCGGACTCGATGACGGTGACGATTGCGCCGGACGGATTTGTAAGCGTGAACCTCGCGCCGAACCAGGGAGCGACGCCCGCGGGAGAGTACTACACGGCCGTTTACTACATGAGCGACGGGACGGTGAACACGCAGTACTGGGTGGTTCCGGCGGCGGCAAATGCGACGCTGGCGCAGGTGCAGGTGCAGATTATGCCGGCGACGCAGGCGGTGCAGGCGGTGAGCAAGGCGTACGTGGACCAGGCGATCACGGAGTTGACGGAGAGCCTGCTGACGGCGTCGGGCGGAACGCTGAGCGGACCGCTCTATCTGAACGCGGACCCGACGCAACCGATGCAGGCCTCGACCAAGCACTACGTGGACACGCAGGTGGCGACGGCGGTTCCACTGGCGGGCGGAAACATGACGGGCGCACTGACGACGCCGGCGGTAAACGGCGTGGAGGCGCCCACGGCGGCGAGCGGACAGTCGACACTGCAGGCGGCAATGAACGCGGCAGGAACGACTGGGGCAATGGAGATTCCGCCGAATTACGCGGGAACGGACACGTTCGCGAATGCGAACGGCGTGAAGGTGGTGGATTGGCGGACGAGCGGATCGCAGCAGACGGAGCGCAGCGTGAAGGAGTTCGGCGCGGTGTGCGACGGCGTGACGGATGATACGAGCGCTCTGCAGGCGGCGCTGAGTTATGCCCACGTGCACAGCGTGGCGCTGCTGCTTCCCGAAGGCACGTGCAAGACGCGGACGCTGAGCTGGCGCGGGGAGTCGATTGGAGGATTGGGGAAACAGGTTTCGGCGTTGATGGGATTTCCGGGCGAAGACGTGCTGGTGAGCGGGCCTGACGCGCTGAACATCTTGAGTTATACGCGGCTGCACGACCTGACGATTTATGTAGACCAGAGCGTAGATGAATCGTGCTCGCCTGCGGAGGGGCGCGCGGCGGCAGGCGCTTGCCAACTAAGCCGGGCGATCGAGGAGAATTCGATTTTTTCGACGGGCGGCAATGGCTTGACGGGAACGGCGGGCACGGGCGCTGCGTGGTGGGTGGGCAATTGCGCAATTGCCATGCAGGCGACGACGGGCGCGGGAGGAAATGGGCTGCGCGTGGCGGAAGTGGAGAACGTGGAAATTGCGACTACGGGCGTGGATCCGATGGCGGCGCAATATCCGGGAGCGCATTCGACACACACGTGCGGACTGTACCTGGCGCAGTGGCCGCAGTGGAGCGATTTCCGGAACATCGACATTCGCGGTGTGAACACGGGCGTGGTGATTCCGGCGCTTCCGGTGACAGCGCCGGCGGGATTGAATGCCGATTCGAATCGCTGGCAGAACGTGACGATACAGGCGACGCACGCGTTCACGGCGGCAACGGGATCGAACAACGTGCTGGATAACGTGGTGGCGATGGCGGGCAATTCCGCGGCCACGGGCGAGCCGCCGACGGGGCTGGTGCTGGACCTGAGCGGAACCGCGCAGGGATGGACAGTGCGGAACGCGGTGGTGATGCCCACGTGGAACGCTGTGCAGCCGGCATTGGCGGTGACGGCGGCAGGCGGCGCGGTGACTGCGGTGACGGTGGGCAGCGAACACGGACTGGGATGGGATCCGTATGGGACCAGCGTGCCGGTGGCGTTCAGCGGGAGTTGCACGGCGCAGGCCACGGCGGCGGTGAATGCGAACGGATCGATTGCCGGCGTGACGGTGACGCAGGGCGGAGTCGGCTGCTCGTCGACTACGACGGCGAGCGTCAACGAGCCGGGAACATGGGATACGGCAGCGGCGGTGAACCTGATTGGCGGGCAGGATATGACGTTCTTTGCCGGAAATCTGCTGAAGGGCAACGGCGGATACACGGTTTGGAACGCGGGAAGTTCCGCGAGCTACGGGACGCAGGTGGATGGTGGAGGCGGCACGCTGCCGGGCGGCGGCACTTATGCCGCGTTGGTGGGGAACAGCAACGTGGGAGCGGCGCTCCAGGTGGATCAGTTTCCGGGCGCGGACATCGGCGCGAAAATCCAGGCGTGCGTGAACGCGTTGAATGCGAGTTATGGCGGCACGTGCGACGCGCGGAATTTTGCGGGGAATTTGTCGATGGCATCGAGCCTGACGATTGCCACATCGAACACCGCGGTGCTGCTGCCCTGCGCAACGATTGCGACGGCGAACCAGATTGTGGTGACGGCGGGGACGCGGAACGTGTCGCTACGGGGATGCGCACTGCGCGGCGGAACGCAGGCGAGCGGAAGCCAGGGCGGGACGGTGTTTGCCTACTCGGGCACGAGCGCGATGGTCCAAGTGGGCGATCCGACGTATGCCGTGGATACGCCGGGCTTCCACATGGATAACGTGGCCATCAATACCACCGCAGCGACAAGCGCAACGGCGCAGGGGCTGGTGGCTTACCGGACGCAGGAGTTGGATCTCGAAAGCTTGTACTTCCTGGGCAATCAAAATCAGACGGGCATGACGCTGGATGGAACCGGAAATTACACGGGCGGCACATTTTTGGACGATGAGTTTGGCGGGTTTGGGACCGCAGTGAATGCGATCGGGCATCAGGTGGCGAATCCGGCGACGACGGACTGGATGAATGCGAGCACATTTGTGCGGCTGCACATCGATTGCCCGACGGCGAGCGGAAGTCCGATGAGCGGGACGTATGGGATCAACCTGCAACAGGGCGACGGCAACACGTTTACGGGCGGAGATGTGGAGGGATGCGCGACAGCATTGCATCTGGGAGCGAATGCGCAGAACAACACGATCGTGGGACTGCGCAACGAGAACTCGGCGAACCAAATCGTGGCGGACGCGGGCAGCCAGTACAACGACTGGATGACCGGCGGGACGATGTTCACGGGAAAGCTAACCGACAACGGCACGCGCAACAGCTTCCTCGATACATTTCACCGGAGTTTCAACGCATTGAATGGTGACTGGTATGGAAGCCAGCAGGACGCGACGCTGACCAATCATTTCCGGCTGGGAATCGGCGCGGGGAATGAGCGCGGACTACTGAACGAGATTCAGACGGATTACGGATACCGCTGGATCTACGGCTTCAGCGACGGCACGAGCGGGCAGCAGCTTTACCAGGTGCAGGACCTGCTGAACAACGTGTACCGGCTGCAGATCGAGCAGTGGAATCACGGGCAGAGCAGCACCAACAACCAGACGTCGTTGAATGCGGCGGGCACGGGAAACGTGTGCTTCAACTGTTCGAGCAATGCCGGAACGGGTGGCGTGAGCTTCTCAAGCGGCGGGGCAACGCCAACGACGGTGGCGACTGTGGACAACGCCGGAAACGCGCAATTCATGGGAACCCTGCAGGTGGGCGGGACGTCGCAATCGGCGGGGACCATGACGGTGCGTAACAACGCCGACGCGGAGGTGGACTACTACCTGTGGCCGGGACTGACGACGAGCCAGAAGGGTTCGTACACCTATAAGGACTGGAACGGAAGCAGCCAGTGGTACATGGTGAAGGATCAGTACAACAACTGGGCGCTGATTTCGGCATTGGGCGGGCTGGACAGTTTGAAGGCGTACCAGAGTTCGAACAGCGGCGATACCTATATTGATACGAGTAATGCGACGGGACATATCCGGCTGAATTACGAAAGCGGATCCGGCTCGGAGACGGACATCTACTCGGGATCGAGCGCTAACTTAGTCGCGGCGTTTCAGGGTCCGACGAGTATCAAGTTCCCGGGGCTGGCCGCGTCTTCAGGGCACTTCTGCCTGCAGGTGGATACATCTGGATATCTCACCAACACGGGAGCGGCATGCGGATCTGGATCTGGATCCGGATCGGGATCGGGAGGAACGAGCGGCACCATTAATTCGGGAAACTCGGGACAGATTGCGTATTACACCGCCAGTGGCACGACGATCGGCGGCATGAATGCAGTTCCATTGGCGTCGGGCGGAACGGGAGCGACAAGCGCCAGCGGAGCCATTGCCAACCTGCTGCCGGGCGTGGCGTCGGATGGGAACAACGGAATCATCGTGACGGGCAACGTGAAGGCGGCAGCGTCGATTCCTGCCCTCTCACCGGTGTGCGACATTCGCGCATATGGCGCGATCATCGACGGGCACACGCCCATCGACAGCGCGGTGCAGGCGTGCATCAACAACGTGGATTCAACTCCAGGAAGCACGGGGACTGTGTTTCTTCCCTGCAACGGAGGCGTGGGATGCTTCCTGCAAAACTCCTCTATCCTCACCGGCCCTTCGGCAGGCACTGTAATATTCAAGCTGCAAGGTGCTCTCAACTTAGGTTCGACTCTCGTAGGATTGGGTTTTGAAGATTGGTTTGGGGACGGTGGACCCGGACCCAACCAGTTCCAGACGGGGACCGTTCCGGCATATATTTCTGGTCCGGGATGTTACGGGACTCTCGGCACTGCGATCCTCACCGCGAACACAGCAACCACCATCACCCCAAACTTTAGCGGGACGGTCAACGGTTCGCCATGCGGCGTTGCAAACCTGCCAGTAGGGTCGGCTATCACGGCTACTGGCTTGGCGACCTCTACGGCTACGGCTACCCGCACCTCTAATGGGCAGACGACCTATACACTCGCTGGCTACACCCGCATCCCGCCGGGTGAACTCGTGACCGTTTCTGGCTGCTCTGATGCTTCGTTTAACACAACAAACCAAGTGGTGAATCATTCAGACTACACGGCGCAGACCCTTACGATTTTCCAGGCCGACACCACGCCCTCAACGGCGACTGGATGCACGGTGACGGGGTTCAACGAAGATGCGTATGAGTCGGCACGCATTCTGTGCTCGAACGGTACAGCGGGAACATTCAACGGTGTGACTTACAACGCGTGCGGCGCGAACCAGGTCACAATCATGACCAGCCACACGCATTCTTCCAGCGACGAATGGGGTGAAGTGGCGGCTGGTCCTGCATTCAACACCTACGGTCCCCAGACGTGGAAGGACCTCAATTTCCAATATTCCTACGGCATGGCTTTCTGGGCCGAAGGCAGCACAAATCTTGTGTTGGACCACGTAGGTGCGCAGGCATCTCCGTTCATAGCTTCGGGTGCAATGGAGTGCTCCGCGTGTTACCTCAATCAGTTCCACGATATAACTGTTTCCGTCCCGGAGCTGTCTGCCTGTCCGAGCGGCGGATGCTCGCAGCCTGCCTATCCCTACTCTCTGCGCTGCGATTCCGATGCGCCTGTGGGCAGCTACTACTCCTCTAACGGGTCTGGATGCGCCCAATCGGATATTGATCAGGGCAGCGCATTTCTGGGTGGTGGTATCAAAATTGATGGCAGCGGCGTTCGCGCTATTGTGGGAATGCCACGCATCACGAGCTCTACCTACGAAGAGTCCTGGGGGAACGCTGTCACCGTAGACAATCGCTTCGGCATCCAGGCACCAAACTGCCTTTCCCTCAAAGATCAGTTTCTGCAAGACAACATTTCCGAATGGCCGCAGAATTTGCTGGGCTACACAGATGGGAACATCGACCCTACCGGCTGCGTGCAGAGCGACAACAACGTTCTCTATGGCAACGGATTTACGAATGCCTATTTCAACGGACAAGTTATCGACAATCTGACGGAGGGCGCCACTTTCGCTATTCCATTGAACGAGACGGGTCCCAGCGGCACCTACAACCAAGGCAATCAGAGCGTGGGCGAGTACCAGAACATAGGTTCTGGCTTCGGACCACAGATTCTCCCGTTTGGTTCACTTCCGGTTACAGGATTTACGGTGGCTGCGATGGAGTCGTCGTGCGGAGGCGGTTGTACGGCTACGGCCGTGCCCGGTCCCGATGGGCCAGGCGGCCAGATGCCTTCGATACAGGCTGTTGGCAACACCAGTTCTACTTTTAATCCGAGATTCCTCCTCGCTCAAGATACTCGCCAGACCTACGCGGGGGATCACTACATTTACGGAGCGTGGGTCAGACCCGTAAATCAGCCGCAGACTACGGGCGATACTAACTCAGGACAGAACAATAGTTTTCACTTAGCTGGCGGAGACGGTGAGATATTCGCTACCACATACTGCGGCTCTGGACCGTGCTCGACTGAAGGTAGCTGGCCGCAGGCTTTCGGTACGGGATTACAGAATAACGGCTGGTCGCCCCAAGTAGCCATCGCTACGATTCTGAAGGGCAGTATTGATAGCGGCGGTGGGGCCATTTTCTATCTCGGACTTGGAGGCAATGTTGCGGGCGTCGGCAACCAGTGGGCAGAGCCATTCTGGGCATTCATTCCCGGCCCAAACAATCCCGCGTGTACAGCGGCGGGGACCTGCAATTTGACTCCGGATCAGATTGAAGAGGCACGGCGGGATCAGTACCACGGATGTGTACCTCCGGGAATGCCTGCGGGATCGGTGGCGACGTGCGAAAGCACGTCCACTAACGGCTATCAGGTGAATGGCGTGGCGCTGAATGCTCCGAATGAGACATACAACTCGTCGGCGAGCGGATCGATCACACTGCCTGCGACGGACCGCGCGGAGGCGACTTACGTGCTGAGCGGCAATGTGACGGCGTCGATCGGCTCGGGCGCCGGCGGCGGGAAGGTGACGATCTTCATTTGTCAGCCAGCAAGCGGCGGACCGTACACGTGGACGTGGCCTGCGCACTGGAAGGGCGGCGTGACTGTGGGCACGACAGCAAGCACCTGTTCCGAGCAGACGGGAACGTATATCGCCGGACTGGGCGACTGGCATGGAGATGCCGGATCGACCAACGTGCCGCAATAAAAAGCAGGGGCTACGGGACTTCGGGGCTAAAGGACCGAGGGGCCGAGGACCGAGGGATCCAGAGAACAACAGAACGATGGCCGGAGCGGGAACGCAGCAGGGCGCGCATGTCGCCGGCCGCGCGCTGTCGTGTGGACAGGGAGCGAGGAGAAGAAAGATGAAGCGTTGGTTGTGGGTTTGGATTTTAGCGGCAGCGCCAGTAGTCGCGTGGGGCCAGGCGTCGACGGGATTGCCGGCGCCAAGCGCCAACGGGATCGGCGGAGTGCCGGTTCCGACACTGGCCACGGGCTACCTTTACTACAACAGCGGCACGGACAGTTTTGTATTTCAAACGCCTAGCGGATCGGGCACGGTGAGCAACTGTGCTGCGGCTTATGCGGTGGCGTACTACGCCGGAAGCGGGACGGCGGTGAGCTGCTCGGCGGCCTTCACGGGCCTGGGCTATTTTTCGACGGGGTCGGCGCCGACTGCTGCGACGGGAGCGCAGATTGTGAGCGCGATCGGGTCGACGGCGGTGCCAAATGCGACCAGTGCGGCCAGTGCGACGAGCTTCACGGGCAGCTTGAGCGGGGACGTGACGGGGACGCAGAGCGCGACGACTGTGAGCAAGATTAACGGCGGCGCGGTGCCCACTTCGGCGAACCTGATTGCGACCAACGCGAGTAGCCAGCCCGCGGCAGCAACGGCGCACAACGAATCCGCGCCGCGCACGTGCGTGACGACGAACAGCGGGAACGCTTACACATGCACGACTTCGCCAAGTTTTACGCCGGCGGCGGGCGACACAATCTCGATCAATTTCAATGCGGCGAACACGGGATCGGCGACGCTGGCAGTGAACGGAGCGGCGGCGGCAACGCTGATGAAATGGGGAAAAAGCAGTACGCTGGCGGCGAACGACGTGCTGGCGGGGCATTGGATCAGCGCGACTTACGACGGGACTTACTGGCAGTTAGAGGGCCAATTAGGCAATGCCAACGCAACGCAGGTGGACGGGGCGAGCGTGCCGGTTTCGTCTTCAGCGAATTGCACGAATTCGAGCAGCCAGATTGTGGCATGCGCAACCACGGGCAGCGGCAGCGTGGTGCTGGCGACCAGCCCTGCACTGACCACGCCGACTTTGGGCGTGGCCAGCGCGACGAGCGTAACCACTACCGCGTCATCGACCCTGAAGGGCAGCGCGAATCTCTTCAATAACGCGTCGGCGGCGACGAATATTGTGGAGATCCAGGCGGGAACCAGCGCGGCGCAGACCGAGGAGCTGCAGTGGCAGAACTACAGCGGGACGGCGGAGTGGGATAACACGGTCGATACGAGTTACACGTACCACATTCAAGACGCCGCCCACAGCAGTCTCGACCGTTTAACGATCTACCAGGGCGGCGGAAATACCAACATCAACGCCGGCAACGGCGCCTACGAGGTGTGCCTGAACTGCGCGGCGAACAGCGGCACCTCAGGGCTGGTGTTACAAAACGGGGCGTCGTCCCCGGCGACGGTGTTGACCGTGACGGGAAGCGGCAACACGACGGCGACGGGATTTGTGTCGGGCAAGTTTTTCATGGGCAGCGGCACGATGACCTTTACGGCTGGTGCGGCAGCGGGAACGAGCCCGGCAATTGCCTGCGCGACCAACCACGCGTGCGACGGCGTGAGCGGCACAGTGACGCTGACGACAGGAACGAGCCCGACGACCGGGACACTGGCAACGATCTCGTTCCCCAACACACATTCGAACTACGCCAACTGCATGGTAACGACAGAGAGCGCAACCGCGGTGCTCACGACCACCACGTGGGCGGAGAGCACGACCGCGATTACGATCACGGCGAATACGGCGCTGACGGCTTCAACAGCGTACACGGTGAGGTATTGGTGCGGCGGGAACTAGGGACCTGATTGTCGCGTCCCATCCTTTCCGCAAAAAGCGCGAAAAGGATGGGGCAGCGTGCGGAGTTAGCGGGGCTAGCGCGGTTGGCGGAGTGAGTGCGGGGGTTTCGTGGAAGCGAGAGGAGATTGCGAGCCGAAGATTGATGCGTGGGGACTGCGCCTGGAAGCATTGCGGAACGAGGAGACGGATCGGAGCGACCTGGAGTTCCTGGGGAAGGTTCTGGACCATCGCCCCGCGGGCATGCAAGGGCTTACCGTGATCCTGGCGCTGGCGGAACGATTGCTGGTGGTGAGGACGCGCGAGGGGCGACCGGGCAAGTTGAGAGCGAATAAGGTGCAAGAGGCCTTCGAGAACAAGCGCGGACAACGGAACATTGTGCTAAAGGCGCGGCAGATGGGGTTGACGACGTGGGTGGCGGCGCGGTTCTTTCTGAAGACAATTACGCAGCCAGGTACGTTGACGCTGGAAGTGGCGCACACGCAGGAGGCGGCGGAGGAGATTTTCCGCATCGTGCACCGGTTTCTGGATTGGCTGCCGGATGGTCTGCGCGAGGGTCCGCTTAAAACGGGACGGGCGAACGTGCGGCAGATTGTGTT
Source organism: uncultured Occallatibacter sp. (assembly GCA_964569985.1). Taxonomy (GTDB): domain Bacteria; phylum Acidobacteriota; class Terriglobia; order Terriglobales; family Acidobacteriaceae; genus Telmatobacter. The sequence goes on along the minus strand of CAZMWL010000022.1, from coordinate 20,919 downwards.
TCCGAAAATCGACGCGGAATACCGCGTGGTGAGCGCGGCGGACCGGAACGCGGGGCGGGGATTGACGGTGCAGAACCTGCATTGCAGCGAGTTGGCGCGGTGGCCTGGCGATGCGGCGGATATTCTGGCGGGTTTGCGCGCGGCCATGGCGCCGGGTGGAGAGCTGATTCTGGAGTCGACGCCGCAGGGCGTGGGCGGGTGCTTCTACGAGGAATGGCGCAAGGCCGATGAAACGGGGGCGGTGCGACACTTTTTCCCATGGTGGATGGAGCAGCGCTACCAGTCGGAAGCAGCGGATGAGGCGAGCCTGACGGACGAAGAGCGCGTGCTGATGAAGCGGGCCGGGCTGAATCTCTCGCAGATTGCGTACCGGCGGCGGATCCGGGCGGATTTTCGCGGGCTGACGGCGCAGGAGTATGCAGAAGACGAAGAGAGCTGCTTTTTGGCGAGCGGCGAGAGCGTATTTGAGCTGGCAGCGGTTGAAGCGCGGCTGAAGACGGCGCCGGAACCGGTGGAGCGGCGGAGGAACGGAGAGCTCGAGATATGGCTGCCGCCGGTGAGAGAAAAAGAATATGTGGTGGCGGTGGATCCGGCGGGAGGCGGGAGCAACGGCGACTACTCCGCTGCGCAGGTGCTGGAGATGGAGACGGGCTTGCAGTGCGCGGAGTTTGCCGGGCACGTGGGCGGACTGGAGCTGGCGCGGTTTGTGACCGGGCTGGCCGCCGAGTACAACGGGGCGTGGCTGGTGGTGGAGCGAAACAACCACGGCAGCGGCGTGCTGGCGCTGGCGGAGACAGCGTGCAAGTACGAACGGATTTACCGGCAGGGCGGGCAGGCAGGTTGGCTGACGACCAGCGTGAGCCGGCCAGGGGCGATCTCGCGGCTGGATGCGGCGCTGGTGGAAGAGCCGGAGTGTTTCCAGAGCCGGCGGCTGCTGGGCGAGTGCCGCAGCTTTGTGCGGCAACCGAATGGGAGCTCGGGGGCGCAGGCGGGAACGCACGACGACCGCGTGATGGCCATGGCGATCGGGCTGGCGGCGCGGGCGGAGCTGGCCGGGAAGAAACGCAGCCCCAGCTTCTAGCCTCTAGCTGCTAGCTCCTCCATACTGGGTTGGATCTTGTTGTGTATCAAGCAGTTCGCACGGCAGGAACGGCAAGGAGCTGGCAGCTAGGAGCTATTAGCTGCTTTTTCGGCTTCCCTTCCCGGCGATTGCGCAAGCCGGCGAATCCCCCTACAATATTAATAGCGAAGAATTAGAGGAAAGGTCTGTCTGTCGATGCCGAAGGAAAAGATTCATCCCAATTACGCCGCGGTGCGCGTGATGTGCGCCTGCGGAAACAACTTTGAGACACGGTCGACCCACAAGGGCGACATTCACGTGGAAATTTGCTCGGCTTGCCACCCGTTCTTTACGGGCAAACAGCGGTTGGTGGATACGGCGGGACGCGTGGAGCGGTTCCGGCGGAAGTACGCAAAGAGCGACAAGGCGATCGCGGCGGCCAAGTAGCCGGAGCGCGAGTTGGACGAGTGGGCCTCCGCTGCGGCGGAGGCTCACGTTTGTTTGGGCCACAATGTTTGTTGCTACATTGATCAGGAGCTGAACCATGTCCGGCAAAGGTTTCACCGTCAAGAAGAACTGGGACAATCCGGTGGAGCATGCCATGCCCGCAGAGGCGCGGGTTCCGGCGGAGGTGCGGCTGGGCGCGGTCGCGGTGCGGCCGGCGACGGTGCTGGCGCCAATGGCCGGAGTCACGGACACGGTGTTCCGAAGATTTATCCGGCATGCGAGCGTTTTCTCGAGAGATCAGAGATCAGAGAACAGAGATCAGGATTCAGAGATCGCGTCTGTTGATGCGCCGGTGACCAATGCGCAGTCGGGCTGCGGGCTCATCATGACGGAGTTCACGTCGGCGGATGGGCTGAGCCGGATGCGCGAGACCAAGCGGCGGCGCTACCTGACGTTCTACGAAGACGAACATCCCATTGGAGCGCAATTGTTCGGATCGAATCCCGAGACTCTGGCCGACGCGGCGCGGATCGTGGAGGAGACGGGCTTCGACACCGTCGACTTGAACCTGGGCTGCCCGGCGAAACGCGTGGTGGGGTGCAATGGAGGGTCGGGCCTGCTGCGCGATCTACCGAAAATCGGCGAAATTTTTCACGCCATTCGCAAGGCGGTGACGATTCCCTTCACCGTGAAGTTCCGCATGGGCTGGAATGAGAGCCAGATTGTGTGCGTGGAGCTGGCGCGCATGGCCGAGGCCGAAGGGCTGAACGGGCTGGCGCTGCATGCGCGCACGCGCGAGCAGGGTTACAGCGGCCAGGCGCAGTGGAACTGGATTGCCGCGGTGAAAGACGCAGTGCGGCTGCCGGTGATCGGCAACGGCGACGTGCGCACGCCGGAGGACGCGGCGGCGATGGTGGCCGAGACAGGCTGCGATGCGGTAATGATCGGGCGCGCGGCGCCGGCGAATCCGTGGATCTTCCGGCAAATTGCGCAGTACACGGCGACGGGCGGCTATGACCGGCCAACGGTGGAAGATCGCTACCGGATGATCCGCGCGTACTTCGAGATGCTGATGGCTGAGACCGAGGCGACCAAGGACCAGCCGCGCGACGCGAGGCTGGGCGATCCGGCGGGTAAGATGAAGCAGTTCGCCACGTGGTTCACGCACGGCGTGCAGGGCGGCGCAAAGCTGCGCGCGGCCATTTACCACGCGCGCAACGGCGCGGATGTGCTGAGCGAGGTCGAGCGGTTCTTTGTGGCGCGCATGGAAGCGGGCGAAAGTGCGGAGCCGGAGAGCGAGGACGCGGAACAGGCGTTTCCGGATGCGGAGATGATCTGCGGTTAGTTATCCGGTTTCCCAGCCGCTTAACAGGTGCGATCTGCGAGAGAGTCAGAGTCGACGCCAGTTCACGATGATTCTATCGAGTCGAGTGAGCCATATCACACAGCTCGTTAAATTTCTTTGGGTCTCAGACACCCCGCGCTACACTTCCCGCATCTAGCCGAGTTAAAAGGATTGATATGAACGACGGATCGTGCTCTTTTTCTTATCGCCTTGGTTCTCGTTTTTCGCATTTGTTGCCTCCGCTTGTTCTTTCGCTGGCTGCGTTGTTCGCCGCGGGGTGCGGCGGTAGCGGTGGAAGCGGTAGCGGCGGGACGGGAAGCACCCCCAGCGGCAACACCGCCGTTACGGTGCTCGCGACAAGCACCGCGAACGACCAGCTGGTGCAAATCAGCTTCGGTTTCACGAGCCTCACGCTAACCAGCAAGTCGGGTAAAACGGTGAGCCTGCTGACCACGCCTGCCAGCGAAGAATTCATCCATGTGAACGGCACAGCGGAGCCGCTCTTCACGATAAGCATTCCGCAGGACATTTACACCGCAGCGACAGCCACCATGGGAGAGGCTCAATTCTCCTGCGCAACTCTCACCTCAAGCGGCGAACTTGACAACAGCACATACGCTTACGGGGCTACGCCGTCCTCCCAGGTGACCGTGAATCTGCCAGCTCCCATCACGGTCACGGGCGACACCATGGGTCTGGTGCTCAATCTCCTGGTATCGAAGTCGGCGACGTTCGCGTCCTGCGATCCCAATAACGGATCCGGAACATTTTCCATCACGCCGACGTTCGATCTGACGCCCATCGCCTTTTCGTCGCAGCCAACGAATATCGAGAATGGAAAGCTGACCGCTTTAGATGGTATCGTCGCCTCGGTCGACACTGCGGAAGGCAGCTTCACCGTGACCACTCAGGGCGACGGTCCAGGCTGGCATGTCAGTACAAGCAGCAGCACGGTGTATCAAGGCATCAGCGGAGTTTCCGCGCTAACCGCAGGCATGCCGATGGATATGGACGTGATCGTTCAGCCGGACAGTTCGCTGCTGGCGACGCGGGTTGAAGTGGACAACTCGGACGCAACCGATCTGAGCGTCTGGAAAGGGCCGGTGGAGTTTGTCGACTCCTCTGAACCTTACCTGTTTGCGGGCGCCCTTGAAGAACAGGGTTTCCTGTTTAATTCAGCCTATGTCCTTGGCGGTGGGCCTTTCAGCTTTGGCAACGCGGTGTTTCAAGTCTCCGGGCAGCTCACGAACACTCAAAGCCTTCCCTTTTCGGCGGTTTTTACTGCCACAAATGTCGTTGCCGGCCAGAACGTTTCCGTCACCACAAATTCACCAAACTTTGGCGGAGCTAATCCCACCTATAGTCCGGCGACCTCGGTTACCCTTCAGCCGCAAACCATCAACGGCACTGTCAGTGAGGTCTCCAGCGAGGAAGGATTTACAACGTATACAGTCTCGCTTGCTTCGTATGACCTGTTCCCGGATCTGGCCGATCAGCAAGGCCAAACCACCCTCCTCACGGGTCCACATAGCGTTTTGGTCTACGCCGACAGCAGCACGCAGATGCTCAATTCGAGCGCGATAGGCGTGGGCGGCCTTTTCCGTTTCTATGGATTGGTCTTCAACGACAACGGAACCTTGCGCATGGACTGCGCGCAAGTGAACGACGGCGTGGCTGAGTAAGCCTGCATTGGCGCATCTGTCAAGAGGATTTAGACACGGCCAGCAGCGCGGAGAGCGAAGACGCGGAACAGGCGTTTCCGGATGCGGCGCTGGTTTGCGACTGATTTATTTTGAGTGCGCGCCGAACCAAACGTAACGGATCGGGCCAGGCAGAGGAAGGAATGGCGGCTCGAGGTGTGAGCGTAAAGAGTGGATCGTGGGGACAGGCGAAGCCCGATCCGCGCGAAACGCGTGAGCCCGCGTTCTTGTCTTTGATTTTGCCTTTTCTTCAACGACATGGCCTACACTGCTTATGATGAGATCTGTTTGCATCCTCTGTTTACTGTTGCTGCCCTGGGGCAGCGTTGGATTTTCCGCAGCTCAAGCCGGCGCCGCGAATCGGGATCCCTTCGCGGGTTCTACTGAGTTGATCGTGGTTACCACACCGGACTGGGGCGCGGTCGCGGGGCAGTTGCAGCGATTTGAGCGCGTGCAAAAACACTGGCGCCCATTCGGCGAGCCGATTCCGATTGTCGTCGGCAGGAATGGCCTGGGGTGGGGCATCGGCCTGGTTGCGGCTAACGACCCCGATGTCCGCCTCTCAACCGATCCCGTGAAAAAGGAGGGGGACGGAAAGTCGCCGGCCGGCATCTTCGATCTTGGCACCGCGTTTGGATACAGCGATCGGCCTCTGCCGGGGCTGAAGGTCCCGTATCTAACGCTGACCGAATCCATCGAATGCGTAGACGACGTCCATTCAAAATACTATAACCGGATCGTGGATCGCTCCGCCGTGACTGCCGACTGGAACAGTTCGGAGCATATGCGGGACACCGGCGAGTCGTACCGATGGGGAATCGTAGTGGATCACAACGGGACGACTGCAAGGCGCAGTCAGGAAGCGCCGGAGCCGGGAGGCGGCTCGTGCATCTTTCTCCACATCTGGCACGACCAGAGCCAAGGCACCGCGGGATGCACTGCGATGACGCAAACGAATCTGGAGACGCTGCTCACCTGGCTTGATCCCAAGCGCAGGCCGCTGCTGCTGCAGCTACCGATGCCTGCCTATGAGCGGTTGACCCATCGCTGGAACTTGCCGAAGTTAAGCGACGCTCCCGCCCAATGAGTAGCTGCGTTTCCTCTACCTGCCAATATCCTCGAATCTGACATTCAGGATGGGATATTTTTTCCAATCCTTATAGTCAAAATGCCACCATTCTTCCGGGTTGACCGTGAATCCCTGTTCCTCCATGACCCGGCGCAGCAGGGCGCGGCGAGCGCGCTCCTCGGCCGTGCCGCCGGGAAAATCTGCGTAGGCGCGCTCCGACATTTCGTCGTAACCGCTGGGCATCGTTACTTCTTCTCCAGTTGCGAGAAGGTATAACGACAGGTCCACGGCGCATCCGCGATTGTGATTGGAGCCCCTCGCCGGATCGGCGACAAAGATCCTTTTATCGATGGGCGTGGCTTCCCAGAAAATCTTTGTGACATACCAAGGGCGATATCCGTCGTGAATGATCAAACCGTACCCGTAAGCCTTCAGCTCGCGATGAGCGCGCAGCAATGCTTCCGCCGCCGGCCGCTGAAGAAAGGCGCGCGCCTGGGTGTAGACGGGCGTCCCGAGGAAATTGTTTGTGGTGGCGTAGCGGACGTCGAGCTTGATTGTGGGATCGAGCGTCGTCAACTCCACAAGATCGGGTTTGAGAAAGGTTCCCTGCTCGCGTGGGGGCTGTGCTTTCAGCGCTTCCGCGCGCAGTTCCTCAACGGGACGAAGCGGCGTGATACGGAAGCTGACCTGTTGCCCGATGCCGAAGGGCGCCAAGGCAAGGAGGAAAGCACATGGAACAATGAGAAGCTTTCGCGGGGAATTCATAGGCCTTGTCCCAAATATAACGGCAGAAAGCGCACGAAGAGGCGAACATACAGCAGATTATTGATCTTAAGTGATGGGTGGGGCGGGAATCGCTCCTGCTCCGTACACTAAGAACATGCCGCCCATCCTGATCGCGCAGAACATCTCCAAACGCTTCGGCGCGAATCCTCTGCTCGACAACATTTCCTTCGCGGTCCACGACGGCGACCGCATCGGCCTCATCGGCCCCAACGGCGCAGGCAAATCCACATTCCTCGCGATCCTCAGCGCCGAACAGCAGCCTGACTCCGGCGAAGTTTCATTCCGCAAAAACGTACGCATCGGCTATGTGCATCAGATCTCCGGCTTCGCGCCGGGGATCACGGTTCGTCAGGCCGTTGAAGCCGCACTCGAACGCGGCGCCGTACCGGCCGAGGCTCGCGAGCAGCGGCTTCGCGAGACATTGGGCCGCAGCGGCTTTACGGAAGGCGATACCCCCGGCGCTCCCGGCATGAGCAGAGAGGCCTCCAGCCTTAGCGGCGGCTGGCTCAAGCGCCTCGCGATTGCTGAAGCCCTGGTCACCGAGCCCGACGTCCTGCTCCTTGATGAGCCCACGAATCATCTCGACCTGGAAGGCATCGCATGGCTTGAGGAGCTGCTGCGCACCGCGAAATTCGCCTTCGTCGTGGTGACGCACGATCGCTATTTTCTGGAGAAAATCGCCTCCGAAGTTGTCGAGCTCGACCGCATTTACTCTGCCGGCTTGCTGCGCGTGAAAGGCAACTATTCCAGATTCCTTAAAGACCGTGGCGCCTACGTCGAATGGCAACAGCGCGCCCAGGAAAGCCTGCGCAATCGCGTGAAGATTGAGATGGAGTGGCTCCGCCGCGGCCCCAAGGCCCGCGCCACCAAGGCCAAAGCCCGCATCGACAACGCCAACTCTCTGATCGCCGAGCTGCGGGATTCAGAATCCCGCAGCCGCTCGGCCACGGCGGCCATCGATTTTGACGCGACCGGCCGCCAGACCAAGCGGTTGATCGAAGTGATTAACGCCGCTGTCACTCTTGGCGATCGCGAAATTCTCCGTGGCGTCAGCGTCAACCTTACCAACGGTCTCAAGCTCGGCCTTGCCGGCTCGAACGGCTCCGGAAAAACCACGCTCATTCGCGCTATCACGGGCGAAATCCGAGTGAGCGCCGGCGAAATCCGCCGGGCTCCCGGGCTCCGCGTTGTTTACTTTTCGCAAAGGCGCGAGTTGGACACGGCCCTCACCCTGCGCCGCACGCTCGCGCCCGATTCTGACTCGGTCATCTATCAGGACCGGCTCGTCCACGTCGCCAGCTATGCTGCGCGCTTCCTCTTCACGAGCGAACAGCTCAATCAGCCGGTGGAGCGACTGAGCGGCGGCGAACGCGCCCGCGTTCTTATCGCCTGCCTGATGCTTCAGCCTGCCGATGTTCTCATCCTCGACGAGCCCACAAACGACCTCGATATTCCCACCCTTGAGATCCTCGAGGAAGCGCTGCTCGAATTCCCCGGTGCGCTGGTTCTCGTGACGCACGACCGCTATCTGCTCGATCGCGTGACCAACGCCGTACTCGGTCTCGACGGACTCGGCAATGCGGCTCTCTTCGCCGACTACCTGCAGTGGGAAACCTGGCGCGAAAGCCAAGTCCGCGCTGCATTGGGCGCCGCCGCGGCGGAAGAGGAGCAACCTACCTCTGGCGGAAATTCCGCAACGACTGCGACTGCCGCGACACCGGTTCGCAGAAAGCTCTCCTACATGGAGCAACGCGAATACGACGCCATCGAAGCCCGCATCGATGAAGCCGACGCCCGCCTTCGCGCCGCCGAGCAGCGCATCCTAACTCTCGAAGTCGCCACCAATTCCCAGGCACTCACCGCCGCCCTCGCCGAACTCGAAGAGGCAAGAGCCGATCACCATGCCGTGTACGAGCGCTGGGTCGAGCTCACCGAGAAGATCGGTGGTTGATGCCGCCTGGCAGGATGCCCGCAAAAGTGGCAAGCGGTTCAGGATGAGTCCAAATCATCACAGGCAAATGATGGAAATAAATTGTGTATCAATTATTGACTCGAAAATGGTAGGCGAGGCGGGAATCGAACCCACAACCCCCGGCTTAGAAGGCCGGTGCTCTATCCGATTGAGCTACTCGCCCACGTTCTTTATTGTAGCTGCGAAGTGAATCGAGCGCTCGACGCAGCGAGGGGCGGCGTACCGGAGGCGACAGCCTGAAGGTAGCGGACGACGGTGGCCTCGGCCCAATGAACGCCGGCGGAACGGTGCGCCAGGAAAGCGCAGTGGCCGCCATGGCGGCTCTCGACAAAATGGATGTTGGGGTTGGCAAGGACGCGCGCACGGGTTTCAGGCGAGAGGCGGATGAAAGGATCGTCCTGCGCAGTGAGGATGAGCGTGGGCACGGCGATGCGGTCCACGACGCGGGCGCTGGCGGCACGGTAGTAGTAATCGTCGGCGTCGCGAAAACCGCAATAGCGCGCGACGATCTTCTGGTCGAACTCGCGAATGGAACGAATGGGGCCGATGCCGCCGATTTGATAGATGGCGGGAAAGAGCTCGGCTTTGTGACGGATCCGGCGCCTCAGATTGCGCAGAAAATGCCACTCGTAGCCGCGGTTGAGCGGCTCATGCAGGGCGTCGGCGCCGGCGGCGAGATCAATGGCCGGGCAGACAGTGGCGACGGCGGCAAGCGGCCCTCTGCGGGCGCCCCACTCACCGGCGAGCTTGAGCACGAGATTGCCGCCCATGGAGTAGCCGACCAGCGCGACGCGCTCCAGGCCGAAGCGCGCGGTGAAGGTTTGGACCACGGCGCCCACGTCAGCCGAGCGGCCGGAGTGATAGAGCGTGGGCGTGAGCGCATCGCTGCCGCCGCAGTTGCGCATGTTCATGCGGATGACGTTCATGCCCGCGGCGAAGGCGCGCGCTGCGATGCCGCGGATGTAGCGGGAATCGGACGAGCCCTCGAGGCCGTGTACCAGCACCGCGGTGAGCCGCGAAGCGCGCTCCGGTTCAGGCTGCCAGTGGCACTGGCAGAGAACGCGACTGCCATCGGTGGGATCGACTTCAACGGTTTCTGCAACCGAAGGCAGGCGAAACGCGGGTCGGGGAAGAAAGTTGCCGACGATGGTTTGCAAATGGCCGTTGGAGAGCCAGGGATGGGGTTCAAAGGGGGTGAACCAGGCGGAAATTTCCGCGGGCTCGTACGGGGAGGAGCTGCTTGGCGGCCCGCTGGATGGCACGGCGGATGAAATGGCTAAATCCTCGCGTTCCATCGACTTAGGAGGGTATGTTGGGGCGGCTAGTGGGGATCGAACCCACGACATCCTGAGCCACAGTCAGGCGTTCTGCCGCTGAACTATAGCCGCCGTCTACCCTATCGATTGTAGCATCGAAGCGAATTGGATGCGGGTGGGCGGAGCGGGGCAAATCTGCCGCGGAATGATCCAGATGCGGCGAGTCGAGTGGCTTCGCGAGGTGCGTCGAACGAAATCGATCCGGGTTACAATCGAAAGAGGAAATCGGGGCGTAGCGCAGTCTGGTAGCGCATCTGCTTTGGGAGCAGAGGGTCGGGGGTTCGAATCCCTCCGCCCCGACCAGTATTTTTCAATGGTTTAGGGACATGTTGACCCACCCGCCGTGTGACGTTTAAAAACCAGTTGCGTCTTCGTTCAGACGAAGTCTTGACGATAGACTCCATCTCATCAAAATCGGGCAGAGCAAACTCATCGTTTCTCAAGTTCGCTCGACAGGCGGCGCCAGCACCTGTACCTGAGCGAGTCCCACGCCAATTCCCGGGCGATGGCGGAAGAGAATGCGTATCTTTCGCGTTTCCACCGGATCAAATTTGACGATGTTTGCGCGATTTGCTTCAGGTTTCTCCGGCTTTACCGAATCAAGCCGCAACGGCGTCCATCCCCCATTCAGATCGTAAAGAACGCTGTAGCTCTGCGGCGCTTCGACGCCGTGCTCGTCCCCATAGAGGAAGAGACGGACAGCAGCGATTTGCCTGGGCGCACCAAAATCGATGTCAAACCATTCCTCGCCGGTCCAGCTTCCCCTCGAGGTCCACTTGTCGCCATAGAGCGGGTCGTACCAGATGAGCCCGTTCAGAGCCGCAGCGGGGCTGTCGTATTTGGCTGTGAACGAAGCTTCTGCCCTGGGAAACGCTGCGCCCTCGGCGTTTGCGGAGACAATGACCTCGTAGGGTTGGTGGGCAGGCTGCACTGTGGGCAACGGAGCAGTCAGGCGCTCCAATTGTGCGGAATACGCGGCGCTCTTCCCATCGATCAGCAGCGTAAGTCCGCGCGCCAGGCCATAGCGTTGGCCGGTTCTGTCCCATACGATCGAAAGCGCATGGTTGCGGTACGGGACGCCATCGAGCGCAAAGTAATCCCAGTCGGCGGGCGCGAGAGGGTTGATCGTTACCGTTGCTTCATCGGAGGGCCTCAGCCCGGCCAGGCCGGTTACCACGTGATCTATATAGGAGGAGTGGAAATAGTCCAACCCCGGCCATTCATCCTGCACCCATTCGTCTTTGTCGGGATGATGGGCCTCGGCAAGATGAGGCTTGCCATTCCTGTACTGTGTTCTGGCGTAGCGCTCGAAGAGATCGAAGAAGTTCTTGCTCGTGAATCCGCCGCGATGACTGTAGTCGTTGAGGAGCCTGCTTGCCGCCGACAAGACGCGCGCCGTATGGAACGGCCACGATTGTCCATTGTGCCGGCAGGCGTGGTAAATGACATGAAACCACGGATCATTGCGCTCCGCAGTCGCCGGTCCGTAGGGCGCGTCAAAATAGTCAGGGGACGTGAGAAATTTCCACGCCGCCGCGATGCGCTCTTCGTCCGCTGGCAATCCATAGCGCCAGGGTGTGTAGCCAATCAGTTCGCGGCCGTGGCCGGCTCCTTGCAAGGACGGGTTGTATCCTACGCCGCCGTTACGATCTGAGTTTGTCTCCCAGATTTTGCTCCAGCTTCGGATGGACTTGTTTCCCTCTGTGTCGCCTTCGGAGTATTCGTCGTATCGCCAACGGTGAACAAAAAACTCCCGCGCGTTGTCCCAGAGATCGCGCTGGGTATTTTGCCGCAAGGTCGCCGCCTTTTGTGCGAATCGACCGGCCAGTTCAGCCTGCCCGGCCATTTTCGCCAATCGGCTAATCGTCTGCGCCTCGGCGAAGAGGACTGCGTTGATGTCGGGCCGGTAGCCCGCGCCGCCGCGAATTTTGTAACCCTCAATGCCTCGTAGCGGCTCGGAAAGCTGGCAGGAGGCAAGATTGAATTCTCCGCCCATGTCGCGGCCGGTGTTCCAAAATAGCTGGCGCTCAGGATCGTAGCCGTGGTCGTGCGGATACTGAACCAACCCGCGCTCCCATTGCCCGTAGTTGGCAACGTACTCCTCCAGGAGGGCCGATGCGGCGGATTGATCACCGTGCACCAATCCCATTTGCCATGCCGACCATGCCGCCGGAAAGCCGTAATTACGAGGCTCCGCGCCTGGAGTTTTCATCCAGTAGCGCGCGTAATCCCGCGCATATTGGCGTGTCTTCAGCCAACGGATTTCTTCAAAGTGCAAGTCGGCGGCTGAAGCGATCGCGTTGTAGCGCCCCGCCCAGTCCAGGCGCTCTGCGTTGGAAAATTCGGTGAAAATATATCCCGTATCCGGAGAGGCATAGCGCAGGTGCTTGGTAAGCACCTCGGCGCGGTAATAGTAGATCTCATCGATCTGGCGATGAGGACTTTCCCAGAAGGGGATGTTCGCGGAGTACCAGTCCCAATCGCGGTTGGTCCAGAAGGCAAAACGCTCGAGCTGTTTGACCGGATCGAGTACGCGGTCCCCACCAGCTGAGCCCCCGTAAGCTGAAGGCAGGCCGAGAACCGCAACCGATGCGGCTCCTGCCTGGCAGAATTCGCGTCGCGTCCAGGTCATGATGAAATCCAAAATCGCTCGCCGGTTTCGTCGCAGGGTGACCGGCCGGATTCACACCGATCATATAGGAAGGCGGCCGCTCCAGGTTTCGAACTTCCATCACAAACAAAACCGCCCGGTGAGCCTGATTGCGAGCTCACCGGGCGGCAAGGGAGGTAGTTGCCAATCAAAATTCCAGGCGCCCGCCAATTTGGATTTGCCGTGCTCCTGAAGAAAGTCCGCCTGGGGTCGACGTGGTCAACTGGCCGAAGTTGCTGGAATTGACCGTGGCCACAACGCCGGTCAGGTTGGTGTGGTTGAATGAATCGAATGTATCCATGCGCAACTGGAAGCTCCGTTGCTCGCCGAGCGTAAAGACCTTCTTCAGGCTCAGGTCGAGGTCCTGGTAGCCGGGAGCGTATTGGCTGTAGCGCTGCAGGTTGCCGGGAACCGTTTGCGCCTTTGCCGGGCCGTTGGCAATGAAGTTATAAGCCGGGCTGGTTTCGTCTTGCGGCGCGTAGTTTGTGCAAGCGGCGGAGAGCGAAGCCACGTTTCCAATGCATGGGTTGAGATATTGATGGACGAGCCCGGCGCCAAACTTGCGGTATCCGGGAACGTACTTCGGTCCGGGCGCCCAGTTGGGCCGGTCTGCGGGATAGGACGAGCCCGAGTTGGTTACGTTGATGGGCAGGCCGGTTTGCCCAGTGAAGATTCCACCCAGTTCCCAGCCGCCGAGAATTTCACGGGCCACATATCCCTGGGTGTGCGTCCATTGGGTCAGCGGCAGCCGCCAAATTCCGTTGATGGCCGTGCGACTCCGGTTATCGAACGGCGCCGGCCCGTAGTCGTTCTGCGGATTGGCGTTGTCCTGGACCTCGGTCGGCTGGAGCATGTCGGCGTCGCCGCGGGACAGGGCTTTGCTCCAGGTGTATGTGCCGCCGATTTCAAATCCATGCTGCATGGTCTTGGTTAACTGCGTTTCCAGTCCATTGAAGTTGCTCCGGTCGCCGGCCTGGAACTGATAGAACGTGCCGAAGGTGGGTTCAGGCGCGACATTGGTTGTGCGGTTGGGCAGATTCTGCGTCTCAAAGAAATTGAGATGCGTGCCGCGCGTATCGATCAGTTCCACCTTGGCGACCAACCCCCAGGGCAGTTGGCGCTCCGCGCCCAGAAAATACTGAAGGCTGGTGGGGTCGGGGAAATATCCGGCCACGTTTTCGAATGCGATATTGGTGCCCAGCGCACCGGAGGTGCGAAGCGCCTGCAGATCCTGGGTGTACAGTGCGCCGTTCACGGGATAATTCAAGCCCACCGACTCTGCCTGCGCCTGGTTGACGGTAAAGTTCAGCGGCTCGACCGAGCCGTCCGATGCGGGCAGGCCATAGGTATCTACCGGGCCGCCATAAATCGTGTGGTTGACGGCGTAACGGCCGGCTCCGCCGCGAATCACGAATTTCGGGTCGAATGGAGCGACATACGCGAAGCCTAAGCGCGGCTGGAAATCTGAGTACGTTGCGTCGTACATCGAGTTGGACGGACGGAAGGCCCCGAAACCGTAACCGTACTGCGGATTATTCGGGTCGATGCCGCGATTGTAGACTCGTCCCTGAATCTCTTGCGGCACCGTGTAGTAGTCATACCGGAGGCCGAGATTCAAGGTCAGGTTGCTGTTCACGCGGTAATCGTCCTGCACATAGCCGCCCATCTCCCACGTGGTCCAGCCAAATTCCACATAGCCTGCCGGCATCGAGACCACCGAGTCCAGCACGGAGTTCGGCTCGTTGACCGCGAAATCCAGGGCATCGGAGTAAGTGAGTGTTGCCGTAGCGAACTTGAAACGCGAGGCGAAGGTTTTCTGCGCGATGCCGCCGATCTGGATGGTGTGCTTGCCTAGAATGTAGTCCACTCCCTCTTCGATCGACATGATGCTGCCGTGCTGCGGAAACGTCGTGCCGCCCTGCGAACTGAAGCCGTCATAGGTCAGCACGGGCAGGTTCTCGTAGATGCCGTCCTGAATGCGGCTTAGTTTGAGGTGGTTAAAACCGAAGCGCGTGTTCGCCGTCCACCGGTTGCCAAAGTGCGAGTAATTCGCGTTGAACGCATCCATGTGACCGGAGTAGGTTTCCCCGGCGGTGGGAATATAGTTGGGGATCAACTCGTAGGGGCGGGAGCGAATATAACGCCCATACATCTGGTTCTTAGGGTTGAAGTAATAATCGAAGCGAGCCACACCATTGCCGTCTTTTTCCACGTTTGCGCCTACGCCCTGGTACGTTCCTACCAGCGCGGTGGAACTTGAAGCAGGCTGCGGAATAGTCGGGACCAGCGCGAACAGCGGCGCATATACGGGGTTATAGCAGGGAATCGTCGTGCTGGGCGTGGTGTAGGTGTCGGTCACAGTGCACGAGCTCGAGAAAAAATACGGCGTCAAGACGGTGCCCGAAACCGACTCTCGCTGGGAGAGCCGGCCACCGGTGTAACTGCCGAATCCGAAAAGCTTGTCTTTGAGAATGTAGCCGCCCACTGAGCCGCCGTATTCATTGAAGACCCTGCCGGGCTTGACCGTCGCGAATTGGGTGCGGGCATCGTAGTCAGCGGTTTCGTTAATCTCATACAGCGAGCCGTGATACGTGTTGGTGCCGCTCTTGGTGATGAGATTGATGTTGCTGGAAAGCGTATTCCCGATCGTCGCGGGTGCGATGCCCTTGGTCAGGGAGACCTCGGCGATGGCGTCGTTGTTCACCGTGTTGACGATGTTCGGTCCCTGATAGAAGTTAAATGCCGTGAACTCGGGGTTCGAGGTGGCATTGGTTCCGTCCACCGTAAGGTTGTAGCCCACCGAGGCCAGTCCGTTCACATTCAAACCGCTGCCCTGCGGGCTCGTGGACGCGGCGGTTGTCGTGGCGAGAGGCTTGATGGTCGCCGTATCCAGGGGCAGAGTCGTGGTCCAATCCTGGTGCTGCACCGGAAGCGTATTCAGGTCCGCCGCCGGCAATACCTGCTCCTGGTCCGAAGTAACAGTCTGCAACAGCTCCACGTCGCTGCCGTTCACCTGCACGGTCTCGCTCAACTGGGCGATCGAGAGGTGAATGGGCACGTCGAGAGTCTGCTCGGTGTTCAAGGTGAGCGTCGTCATCGTCTCCGTCTTGAAGCCGGCGTGCGTTACCGTCAATTGGTACCGGCCCACCACGACGTACTCAAAGTGAAACTCGCCATCCGCGCCGCTCGTCGTCTGGCGCACGACGTTGTTGTCTGTATTTTTCAGGGCCACTGTCGCGCCGGGCACGACTGCTCCCGTGGTGTCCATCACAGTGCCGGTGACTGTGGCCGTAGTTACCTGCGCATGGACCGATACGAAACAGCCTCCCAGAAACAACAGAAAGGCTATTGCCGGGATGATTCTCTTCATGGTTTGCCTCCAAGTAATCTCGATTGCTGCGACACTTCAGGTCTGCCGTAGTCTGATCTCCGCGAGATTTCCGCATTTCCACACAAGAAGATTGCAGACTTGGCACGGAGCGGCTTCGAAAAGCGAGAGAACTGTAACGGGAGTTCCACGCACTTGTCAAGTACATACTGTCGACATACGGTATAACATGGCTCGCCGCGCCTCCTTTCCCTGCTGCAATCGAAGGTTCGCCTGCGCTTGACACTGTCGCGCGCGGGGCCTCAATCGGTGCAGGAGTGACTACATAACATGCACAAACCACAAGTGCACGAGCCAAGCCGTTGTTGCTTCGCTCCAAATTGCACGGCGCGCAACATGAACGCGAGAGAATTGAAATCGCGTTCGCGCACTTCTCTCATTTCGGGACGAAAATTTAACATTTGTTTTCGTTTAGTGTCAATGGTTTCCATTTTGCATCCATAAGTATTAATTCTAAGTTTCGCTTCGCATTTGTTTTCATATATTTAGCTACTGCCGCTCCATTCCGGATTGCGGCACAGTCCTGCGTCGGTGCGAATTGAATCTGCCAGGCAAGACGAACCATGTTTCAGAAAGCGCGCCAAGCGAAAATGGGCGGACAGACCAGGCGCTTCCGGCCACCGGGCGAAGTTCCCTAGGCGGATGCGGTCTGCCGGATGAGCCGGCGCGCTCCGAGGACCATCGCGACGGCGATTCCGAGATAGACCAGGGCGGTTGCGCTCAAGCAGATGTTCATGCCAAATCTGTCTGACGCCAGCCCGATGCAGAGTTGCGCGATTGCGCCGCCCAGCCAACCCAGTGAATTCATGATGCCGAGCGCCGCGCCGCGCCGTTCGATCGGCGTCACATCATAGAGCGCAGCCCAGAGATTGGAATCGTAAACTCCCTTGAAGAATCCGAACCCGATCATGGCTCCCATCACGGTTGCCGCCACGGTAGTCCATCCGGATAGAAATAAAAACGGCACTCCACAAAACAGACCTAAGGCCTGGACTCTCATGCGTGCGCCTTTGTCGCCTCTGTGGCGCCGCACCAAGCCATCGGCGAGCGCGCCACCGCAAAGCACACCCACCACAGATGCGATCTGAAGATAAGCTGTCCCGTTCAAACCCGACATGGTCAAGCTCATATGGAACGTGCGGTAAAGAAACGTTGGCAGCCACACGGTGAAGATCATGGCGACAAAATTCGCGCCCATGAAGACGGCCACCAGCAGCCAGGCGGCACGGTTGCCGGCCAGTTCGCGCAGTCCGCTCAGAAGCTGCCCACCAGGCGGCAGCTTTCCCGCCATCAGATCAGACTGGCCGCGCCGTGGCTCCTTCAGCAGCAGCCACAGACCGCATCCCAGCACGACTCCCACGCCGCCAAACCAGAGAAATCCCGTGCGCCATCCGTAGAACTGACCCAGGTAGCCGGCGATGGTCCCGCCCGCGATACTGCCTATATAAACGCTCGACTGGTGCACCGACATGGCGCGCGATCTTGTGTCCACAGCGTGGTAATCGGCGATCATCGACATAGCCGCAGGGAAGTAAAAAGCCTCGCCCAATCCGCCCAGGGCGATACAGGTTACGAGCTGCGCGTAGTTGCGCACGAAGGCTGTAGCCGCCGCGGTCAGCGACCAGAAAATCAGCGTGCCTAAGACCAAGGTCCGGCGCGGAACGCGGTCGCAGACCAGTCCGGCAAGCGGACCAAAGAGCGCATACGTGCACATGAATGAAGCGCTCAGGACCGAGAGCGAGGCGTTGGACAGATGAAACTCTGTGCTCAATAGTGGAAACACGGTGAAGATGAGTTGCCGGTCCGCGTAGTTGAGGAAGCAGACGCACCACAGCATCCCAACCATCAACCACTTATAGATTCCGTCGCTGCTCATGGCTTTTTGGCCGCGGCATAGGAGGCGAAGATGCCCGGAAGGTGCTGGCGCAGCGTGGCTTCGCGGCGCCAAGAGTCGTATTCGTTCAGGCGCTCGCGCTGGCTGGCCTGAATGTGTTCCGACATCACCTTCACAGCCAGGCCGCGGTCCTGCGCTGCAACGGCATCGAGCACTTGCTGGTGGTAGTTATAAATGCTCTGCAACTGCGCCGCATCGTGACCCCGGCGGCGAATTGCGAACACACGAATCAGAAGCCGCGTATCGTGGATAATTCTCTGGATCCGCGAATTGTTCGCCATGCTCATCAACAAGGCGTGGAAGCCCAGATCGCTTTCGACAAAGCGGTTGTTCTGCTCGTCGCTCAAAGTCTGAATTCCGCTGCCTTCCAGTTCCTTCTTCAGCACCAGCAACTGATTCACCACAAACTGCAGGCGATCGCGATCCGCAGGATGCAGGGGAAGGCTTGCGACTCGGCCAACCGAATAGACTTCAAGGGCTTCGCGCAGCTCGTAGAGCTCAACAATGTCCTCGCGCTTGAGTTGCGCTACGGTCATGCCTCCGCTCTGACTCTGCTCCAGCAATCCTTCGGCGTCCAATTGCTTCATGGCCTCGCGAATCGGCGTACGGCTGCTGCCCAGCTCTTTGGCAAGGAGCAACTCGCTGATGGACGAGCCCGCCTCCAGTATCCCCTCCGAGATCAGCTTCTTGATATGCCGGTAGGCGCGCTCCCGAACCGAAATGCTTCCAGCGCGCCGTTTATTGTGTCGTCTTTCCATGAAAGAAAAATATACCACTTCGGCGCGCAGCTGGGGCGTCAACGGCTTTTTTCACTTCGCATAACCACGGCATTTCCACCGGAAGCCGGGAAGGAACATCGCGTTTGCGCTATGTATTCATGTTGTCGACAATACAGCGACAGTTTGATATATTCGTGTTCGTGCCTTTTTCTACTCTCTAACCGGCTAGTCTGGGACCTTTTCAGGCTCTGAATGGCTTCCTGGGAAAGCCGCTACGCCTCACATGGAAAGGAACACGCATCTCATGACGGAAAAACTGGTTCATGGCGTGTATGCGGCCCTTCTTACTCCCCGCCGGGGGGACGATTCTGTCGACGAGGCTGCGTTCCAGAGCTTGCTCGAGTTTCTCCTTGCACGCGGCGTTTCCGGCTTTGCCCTGAATGGAGCCACTGGTGAATTCTGCCTGACCACTCCGCAGCATCTTCGGGCTCTCTTCTTCGTTGTGCACAGAACCGGCAGCAATCCCAGGATCCTTTGCGGTATCGGAGCAGCGGGAGCCGCTGGGGCCATTGAGCTGGGCAAGATTGCCGCAGGCGAGGGCGCTCAGGCTGTTTTGCTCCCCATGCCCTACTTCTTTCCCTATCGGCAGGAGGACCTGGAAGCATTCGTGCACACCGTGGCAGCATCTGTCCCGCTGCCGATTTTGCTCTACAACCTGCCGAGCTTTACGTCCGGGCTCGATCCGGAAACCTCTTGCCGTCTCATCCGCGAGGTGCCCAATGTCATCGGAATCAAGGACTCAGGCGAGTCACCGGTGACGCTGCGACTGCTCACGAGACAGCAGATTGCTGCGTGCCGAATGGTTGGAAATGACGGGCTGCTGGTGGACGCCTTGCGCGAGCGCATCTGCGATGGCGTCGTTTCCGGGGTGGCCTGTGTCTTGCCCGAGTTGATTCGTGCAATTTTCGATGAACGCCAGGACACGAACAGTGCACGGTTCGCGCGGCTCAGCGAGCTGCTCAATGACTTCAGAGACCAACTCGGAAAGGCCCCCGTTCCATGGGCCCTCAAGTGGATCGCTGAAGCACGCGGAATCTGCAACGCGGTTTTTTCGCAACCCGTCGCCGAGGTGCGCAGGCAGCAGGGCCGGGAACTGACAGAATGGTATAGGCAGTGGCAAGCCAAACTCTCTCCGATTGCGATCCGGGTCAGAGAGTAAGTATTGCGCCGCGCTAAAACCGCCTCCCAGCGCTTTACTGGAAAAACGTGGTGATGCTCGTCGCGGGAAGCGTGTAGTAGAACTGCCCGCCCGTCACCGTGACCGCCGACTCTGGCACCAATCCGCCAGCGGCAGTGCTCTGGGTAGGCGTCAACGAGGAAATCCCCGTGGGGGCATCGCTTATTGTGAAGTTCATGTTCTCGACGGCGGCGTTGGCATTGATGGCCACGATCACGTAGTGCTGGGTGCCCGATGTGTCTTGGCCTGTGTATGCCGAGACGTACACTCCGGAGACCGGGATTGCGGTCGCCGATGCGCGTACATAGCCGGGCTGGACGAACTTCGAGTACTGGCCCATGATCTCGCCCATCGGCTGCAAAGTTCCGGCGAAGTCGACCAGGCCGCAGGTGCCGGCGTTGGTTGCACAACTGCCAACGGCGCCGCCCCACATTCCCCACCAGACATAAGCGTTGTATTGGCCATTAACCAAGGAGTTATGAATCGATATGCCATAGGGGTTCAAGGCTCCAGCGAATGTTAGCGCCGTTGAGCTCAAGGGCCCGAACTCGGTCATCCAGATCTGTTTCGGGCTGTCCCCCGCAGGAATGGGGTAGAGGGCAGGCGTGGCTCCATAGAGGTGGCCACCGATGATGCTGACGTGACCCTGCGCAGTCGGGTCGTTGAGAGTCGGTGCGGCATCGAGCGGGTTGAAGGTATCCGACTCCGGCATGATCAGCTTCGTGGAGTACGGGTCCGAGGTGATCGTAGCCGCGTAGCTTGATACCCATGCATCCATCTGGTCGGGCGTCCAGACGCACGATTCGTAAGTGACGTTTTCCTCCGGCTCATTCTGCATCGAGATGGCGTAAAGATTGAAGCCCGCGTTGGTATTGAAAAAGTGGACGAAATCTTCCAGGTAGGTGGCGTAGCTGGCATAGTCCGCCGGATTCAGATAGCCGCCGCAGTAACCGGTCCCTTCGCTGCAGCTGTTGTATGACTCATTCCAAGTTGCGCCCTGATCCGAGACACTGCTACTACCATTCAGCTTCCAGATGGCAGGCGGCGTCCACGGCGTCGCAAAGACGATCGCATTCGGGTTGGTGGTGACCGCTTCCTGGGCGTTGGTCAGTTCCTGGTCCCATTCGCCGGTTTCATATGGAAGGTTGTGTGCGCCGCCGCCCGCTGCCGAGCCCTCGGGATCGATGCGTATGCGCAGGATGCTGAGGTTGAGGCCGCTGGTTGGGTTGTACAGGGCCGTGGCCACTTTTGAGGGCATTTGTCCAAGCCATACCGACGCCCCGCCGAAGCCGCGGATGGTCTGATAGGTGGTTCCGAAGCTCACAGCCACTGCGGC
>CAZMWL010000021.1:0-71342 GCA_964569985.1 uncultured Occallatibacter sp. | reverse complement strand
CAATGCCCAGCAGAGCTTTGCCCAGCACCGGGAAGAGATTCCCCGGCTGCGCGGGCGGTTCTACGGCCGCCGACGCGGCGGCGAGCGCCAATTCAACTTCCGCCAAGGGATGCGGCCAATCGGAGGTGAGTGGACGCTCCAATGCGTCGACTCTCGACTCCGCTGTTTCCAAACGCCGCTCCAGCGCTTCGATGTGTTGTTCCATCGCGCGCAGGCCATTTCCAAGCCGTTCGATTTCGTCGGGATGATCGCTCATGATGCTCACCCGATCCTTCGCCGGAGCCCGAGCTCAGTCGCCCGCTGCCACTTGATGCAGGCTCTTCTCAGGCCATGGAGGCAGCAGCTTGACCAGCACCCACAGGAAGAGCAGGGGCAGGATGGTCAAGCCGATGGCCACCAGCAGGCCCTCGCGCGAAACCATTTCCATCTTGTAAGTGGTGTAGCCAAGAAAGCTTTTTGAGAACAACTGGCCGCCGATCACCACGTTCCAGCGCATGGCAAACACGCTGATCATGATCAGCGATCCGCAAATCGCGTAAATCCGCTTGCGAACCATCGCGCTAAGGCTGTTCTTCCAGACCTGCGTGATGAAAAGCAGTGCCAGCGGTACGAGCGTGCCGAGAATGATCTGGAGCACGATTTGCGAGAAAAAGAGCTTGGTGTGAACCATGAAGTCCAGGCTGCGGAACGACTCATCGGCCTCGTAGATACGATGAATCAGGTCCAGCATCTCCAGGCTGAAATCGATGATGAAGATGTAGAACATGTACATCGCGATGGTGTCCACGCAGTGCATGTCGATGGCGAGCTTGCGCAGCTTGGTGGTGACCATGTAGAGCAGCATGACCGCGGCCACGCCCGACACCATGGCCGAGAAGATGAACACCACGGGCATCAGCGGCGAGGACCACCAGGGATTGGCCTTGATCGATCCGAAGATGAAGCCCACGTAACCGTGCAGCAGGAATGCCGAGGGAATGCCGATCAGGGTGACGATCCAGCCCACCTTCTCGTCGATGCGCAGCGAGCGTTCGCTGATGTTGCTCGAGCCCAGCGTCATGATTTTGTAGATCACGCGCAGCAGGCCCTTCGATTGCTGCGACAGAATCACGATGTCGCGGCGGTAGTCGAGCCAGATCTCGAAGACCAGCACCGCCATCAAATACCAGAGGTAGACATAGCCGAACATGGCCATGGCCGATGTGGCGTGGGGCGTAAAGTACATCTCCGGCGAGCGTTCGGGGTGGCCTAGGTGGAGTTGCAGCGGCAGCGGCGCGTCAAGCAGAAAGGCCAGAGCCGTGAGCAGCGCCAGCCGGTAGGTCGGCTTCACCGCCTCCACCCGGAACACGCGCTCCAGCGACGCCAAAATGAATGCGCCCGCCACCAGCCCCGTAATGTACGGGTACAAAACGATCAGTATGCTCCACTGCAGAGCATATTCGTTCGGATACATGAAGCCCACAACGCCGTTCATAAAACAGCTCCTAGCCACTAGCTTCTGGCTCCTAGCTCGTCTTGCTGGTACTGGCCGCTTTGGCTTCGGTCTGCGACGTGCAGCTAGAAGCTAGAGGCTAGGAGTTAGAAGCTGCCTTTCTTACCGCACCGACCCATCCAGCCCGAAGTAGTACGCCTTGGCGCCGGTGGCCATCTGCGGCTTCAACACCTCGACGGGATGCGTCTTCAGGAACTCGTGAATGGGGTCGTTGGGGTTCTTCAAATCGGCCAATTGCCGCGCTCCCGTGGGGCAGGCTTCGCAACATGCGGTGGTCAACCCCTTGGTGATGCGGTGATAGCACAGCGTGCATTTGTCGGCTACGTGTTTCGTCGGATGCAGGTAGCGGCAGCCATACGGGCAGGCCTGTACGCAATACCCGCAGCCCAGGCAGTACGTCTGATCCACCAGCACCACGCCGTCCGGGCTGATGAATGTCGCGCCCACCGGGCACACCTGCGTGCAGGGCGAGT
Source organism: uncultured Occallatibacter sp. (assembly GCA_964569985.1). Classification (GTDB taxonomy): domain Bacteria; phylum Acidobacteriota; class Terriglobia; order Terriglobales; family Acidobacteriaceae; genus Telmatobacter. The sequence goes on along the minus strand of CAZMWL010000021.1, from coordinate 69,377 downwards.
CGGCGCAGTGGTTGCACATCTTGGGGACGAAGAAATACTTGCCCGCGTCCTCCTGGGCTACCGGAAAACCTTCCTTGCAGAGGTCGGGCGCGATCACCTCGGGCGTGGTCATGTTGGTGTCGGTGACGTGATACCGCTCCACCCAGGTGCGGAAGTAGCCATCGGGCACGTCGTTTTCCGTCTGGCAGGCGCGTACGCAATTGCCGCAGCCGATGCACTTGGGAATATTGATCAACATGCCCCACCAGTGCTCGCTCATCTGGTAGTTAGGGGAGGCATCGGGCGTGCCGGCCTCGAGATATTTCCAGGCCACGGCCGCAGCCGGCAAAAGAATAAGCAGATGACGCCGGCTCATGTTCATTTCGCACCTCCCGCGGCGGGACTCGCGCCCGTATCCGATCCCATCGCTGGGCTATGGGGGTTATGGCAGGTTTCGCAGGGAACTCCGCCCATGTGAACCGTCGGATCCACTTGCGGAAAGCCCTTGGGCTTGGCCGCGCTGGCCGTGTGGCAGCGTGCGCATAGCACCGATGTGTCCGGCTTCTCCGGAACCACGGTCGCTGGATCGTCGGCATGGAGGAGGACAGGAGCAGCGGGGGGAATCGGGGGGATGATCAGGGCCACGAAACGCTGGTAGAGGTTTCCCTTGGGCTGCGCCGGTGCGGGCAGACGCTGGAAGAGCGCACCGTGGCAGGCTTCGCAGTTCACATGCGCATGCGCGCCCTTGGTTTTGGTGTCGGCAATATCGGAGTGGCAGGTCTCGCATGTCTGGTGCCCGGCAAACTTCACCGGATGCTGGGCAATCTCGCCGATCGCCGCCCCGCGATAGTGCCCATACTCCCCGAAGGTCTTGGGGACCACGTAGGCGCGCACCACCAGAAACACCAGGAAGGCGACCACAAAGAGCCCCGCAAACCGGAAAAGATGTCCTGCATCCTTCAGACCGCTCATCAAACGCTGTCTCCGTACAGCCAGCGCCGGGAAGGGGCTTTGTGATCAAAGGTGTGATCTAGCACACTCCCGACAGCTCCGAAGTTAGTCATGGGATGCAGGGCTGTATGTGAGATAGCTCACAAATCCATGTGACAAGGCTTACGCGGATCGCCTTGGGGTGCGGACACTGAGATCGCAAAGCGTGCGGCCAGACAGAAACCGGTCAGTTTTGCGCTCCGGAGGAGCGATCGACAATAGCCCAGGGCAGAGTCCGCAGCACCGGACGAGAGCCCTGGGAACGCCAACCAGCAGCCGATTCCGCACCGTAGGGCCGGTCGAATTTCAAGCGGGTTTTCAGGCGGTAGCGTCGAAGGGGTCACGCTGCCAGAGCCTGTGTGCCGATAGGAACCCGGTTCGAAGCGATACGATAAATCTGGGGACAGAATGGCAAGAATTCTCGACGGCGCGGCACTTGCGGCCGCCATCAAGCAGGAAGTGGCTGAGGAGGTCGGCCAGCTGGCCGTGCGCGGCGTCAAGCCGGGCCTCGCGGCGGTGTTGGTGGGCCACGTGGCGGCTTCGGAGATCTACGTCCGCAACAAGGTGCAGGCCTGCGCCGAACTGGGCATCTCCAGCGACCTGATCACGCCGGCCGCCGATGTCAGCACGGAAGCCATGCTCGATCTGATCGCCACGCTCAACACGCGCGACGACATCGACGGTGTTCTCATCCAGTTGCCGCTACCACCCCAGATCGACTCGAAAAGGCTGCTGGATGCAATCGATCCCGCGAAGGACGTGGACGGCTTTCATCCCGCGAATGCGGGACGGCTGCTTGCCGGCCGGCCGGCGCTTGCGCCCTGCACGCCCGCGGGCGTGATCGAGATCCTGAAGCGCAGCCAGATTCCCATCGCCGGCCGGCACGCGGTCGTCGTGGGCCGCAGCGACATTGTGGGCAAGCCCGTGGCGATCCTGCTGCTCCACGAAAACGCAACCGTCACGATATGTCACTCCAAGACCAGAAACCTCGGAGAGGTCACGCGCCAGGCCGACATTCTCGTTGCCGCCATCGGCCGCCCCGGCTTCATCACCCCGGAGATGGTGACTCCCGGCGCCACGCTTGTCGACGTTGGAATCAACCGCCTGAGCACGCGTGAGGAGTTCGACCGCTTCTTCAAGGGCGATGCCAGGCGCGAAGCGGCATTTGCCAAACGCGGCTCAACCATCGTGGGCGATATCCATCCCAGGGCCTTCGAAATGGCCGGCGCCTACACGCCTGTGCCCGGCGGCGTGGGCCTGCTGACCATTGCTATGTTGATGTCGAATACCGTGCGCGCGGCCAAATTACGGCGGGGGTTGTAGATCGTGCTGCGCGTCGGACTCACCGGTGGTTTGGGCAGCGGCAAATCGACTGTGGCCGTCATGCTGCGCGAGCTGGGCGCGCAGGTCATCGAGGCCGACACCTTGGGCCGCACCCTCATGGAGCCCGGCCAGCGCGTCTTTGCCGCAATCGTCGCACGCTTCGGTCCTGAGGTTGTCGGCCCCGACGGCCGGTTGAACCGCGCGCGTCTGGCCGATCTCGCCTTCCGCCACGGCCGCCTGCAGGAACTGAACGCGATCGTGCATCCGCCCGTGATTGAGCTCCAGACAAAATGGATGAACGAGGTCTTCGGCCGCGATCCGAAAGCCGTTGCCGTCATCGAGTCGGCGCTCATTTTTGAGGTGGTGCGCGACGCCCGCGCCCGCGGCGAAAGAGACGGTGTTTTGGCCGATTGGCGACGGCGCATCGATCGCATCGTCGTGGTCACTGCGCCCGACGAACTCAAAATCAAGCGCTACGCCGCGCGTATCCAACATTCAAAAGGGGCTTCAGGAGGCGAAGGGGTCAGCCTTGAAGCGATCGAGGCCGATGCGCGCAACCGCCTCGCGCACCAGGTTCCGGATGCCGAAAAAGCCGCGCAGGCCGATGATGTGCTTGATAATTCGGGAGATATCGAATCGCTGCGCGCCCAGGTTCGGGCGCTTTGGCCGCGCTTGCAAGCCGAGAGCAACAAATCCGGCCAATCGTTGTCACTACAATAAGAAGAGTGATGGCCGGAGCTTGAATGGGACGGGGTAGCCGGCGATCGGCCTCAGTCCAAAGTGCTGCTGCATGCAATGCCTGCTCCATGCAATGGTCGGGGAACTTCGTCCGCGAGCTTCCGTAAATCCGTTAGGAAGTATTTTCAGGGAATTGAATCATGAGATTGAGCCGAATTCTTTTTATTCTGGTGCTTCTGCTGGGCGGATTCTGGTTGGTGACCACGTATCTCCAGCCGATGCACTCCATGGGGCACTTTTCGCTGTTCGGCGACGGCGGCTCGACCACGCCGCTCGAGCTCACCGAGGCCCAGGCCGCGCCCGCCTACGACGCCGAAGAGCAGAACAACATCGCGATCTATAAGAGAGTGCTGCCCTCGGTGGTAAATATCACCTCGACGGCGCTGGTCTTCGACTTCTTTTATGGGACCGTTCCGCAGCAGGGGCAAGGCTCGGGATTCATTCTCGACAAGGCCGGCCACATTCTGACGAACTTTCACGTGGTGGCGGGCGCCAATCGCGGCATTGAAGTGCAGTTGAGCGACAAACGCAAGTTCGCGGCGCACGTAATCGGCTACGACCGCACGCACGACCTGGCCCTCTTGCAAATTGACGCGCCCAACCTGCAGCCGGTCACCTTGGCCGACTCCTCGCAGCTCAACGTGGGCCAGAAAGTCTACGCCATCGGCAATCCCTTCGGCCTGGCCGGCACCATGACGCGCGGCATCATCAGCGCCATCCGGCCTATCCGCAGCGAAAACGGTGCGCCGATTGAAGACGCCATTCAGACCGATGCGGCCATCAATCCCGGCAACTCCGGTGGCCCGCTGCTCAATTCGAGCGGCGAGGTCATCGGCATCAACACCATGATTGCTTCGAACGGCGCCGACCAGAGCTCGGGCATCGGCTTCGCCATCCCCATCAATACCGCCAAGGCAGTCCTTGCCGATTTGCTCAAATATGGGCGCGTCAAGCGGCCCTCGCTGGGCATCGTCTCATTTGCCATCGGTCCTGACCTGGCTTCGCAAATGGGCCTTTCGGCTGACTCGGGCGTGCTCATCCAGCGCGTGCTGCCCGGTGGAGCGGCGGAGCGTGCCGGTCTGCGTGGCGGCAACGAGCAGGCCTACGTGGGCAACACGCCCATCATGCTCGGCGGCGATCTCATTCTCGCCATCGATGGCCAGGAGGTCACCGATCCGCAGGACATCAACGCCTTGATGGACAAGCACCAGGCAGGCGACACCGTAAGCGTGACGATTCTGCGTGGCCAGCGCCGCATGACGATCAAGTTGACCCTGGGCGAAGCCAGAGACTCCAGCACGTAAATTCTGCAAGAGCGATTAGAGCGTGTCTCGTAAATGGTTTCGTGAAAGGGCACGAGTTTACTCGTGCCACAAATGGCACATAAAGCTGCCGGGCTTTGGCCCCTGAGGGATGTCGGGCCGCTCGCCGCGGAGAGCGGCCCGATTCGTTTCATCTGCACAGGAGCGGCCACGGGCCACGGATCACTGAGTTTCCTGTGGAGGCTGGGTTGCATTGACCAGCTCCGTCAATTCTTCATCAATCTTGCTCTCGGGAACGTACCACGGTCTGCGCGTATCGCCCACGGTCAGGGTTTGGCCGGATGGGTCGTACACCCAACCGATCGTGATCCCGTTCTTTGTGGCCGTTCCCTCATTGCCGCTGATGGAAATGCCAAGCTCCTGTTGCGCTCTGGCCTCAATGGCCGCGAGCCGCTGCGGGGTGATGTTTTCGTAGATCACTTGACGGCCACCCCGGCAAATCCACTGGCTGCCGCTTCAGCATTCCACGATGCCTTGAAGTCGCCCGCAGGGCCGCGGCCAAAACGATGCCTGAGGAGCCCGCGCCCGGTACGCATATACCAGAGCAGGTTGGCATTGTTGCCTGCCGCTTCCGCTTTTACTTGCGTCTTGCCACTCTTGGTATTTGCGATGATCGCTTCCGCCGCCGCAACCGCAATGGACAGCAGCGCCGCATAGGGAGCCGTAACAGGAATTGCCGAAAGCACCACTTCAGCCCCAGACGTCGCTGCATTAAGAACCTGTTCCCAAGCCGGCCCTGTGATTCCACTCTGCGCCGCTGCCGCAAGCGCAGCCGCTGCTGTCCGCAGGTTGCTAGCAGCGGTCGCGTCGGAAGTCTGGACCGCGGCGGCGAGATTGTTCAATGCCGAGGCCAGCGCCGTGGCATCGGACTGTAGTTCGCTGGTGCTCGCGGTGCATCCGGTGGTAGGCAGGGTTGCGCTCAGGGTCAGCGCAATCAGCAGCCACACGCCCAGCTTTGCGCCAGTGCTCGCTACGCCTGCGCGCTGACTCGCCGACGCGCCCACTTGCTGACTCCCTGTTTCAGGATCTTTTGCCAGCAATCCCAGCAGCGCCGTGGCCAGCGCACTTGCCAGCGAGACCACCGTGCCCGTTCCCGCTTTGCCCAGCGAGATGCCTTGCTGCGACAGCACTCCGGCAATGCTCGCTATCGCAATCAGCAGCCCTGCCACTGATGTCTTCGGATGATTCCAGATATTCGCCAAAAAATTCATAGGTCAAAACTCCTTCGCGCCGCGTTGGTTTGCTGCGGCCAGCACGATTCCTGGGTGCCTGCGATTGATCCGGCGACAACACACGGCCACCGCGCCCCATCCTTTTCGCGTTCTTTGCGAAAAGGGCGGGAAACCGAGATGTTTCCTTGCCGGCCTTATAGCCTTCGAAGAACTTCTTCCTGCGCAGGCCGGCGCTGCACCCGTCACCGGCCCTGCGTAGGCTCAGGGGTGGCTCTCAAGGCCCTCGCATCCGGCTGAGAGCCATCCCACCGAAACAACAGCGGTCCCCGCGCCCGCACGAAGCAGTTTTCGCTTCCCGCGCGAGCGTGCGCCGCGACACCGCTCAGGTCTGCGATTCGACTCTGTTCTGCCAGATCGCTTGCCCACAGAGATAAGGGCAGGCGAAATCAGGAATCGCAGGGGGGAGGGCTTAACTCGTCGCCCCGCGCATGGTTTCCGCTGTTTTTCCGGTTGTCTATAAGGTTAGGCAATTCCCGGAAATACTCTGCAAACCGCGTGGAATTATAAGCGGTTCGTTTTCTATCGCTTAGTCCCACCATCCCCGGGAATGCGTTTGACAACGCATGTTCGTGCTTTCCACGGTTGGCCGCCTCCTGCTGAGGTGTACCACCTTCGGAAACCAACAATCCCGGTCGCTGTCGAGGTTGGCGGCAACGCCGATAAAGGCAGAGGGAAGCGCAATTCCAGATCAGGAGGGGCGTTCGATGCTGCCCGATGCAAGCCATCCGGTGTGGGAGCTGATCGCCACCGGGAAGAGGCCGCTGGAGTCACACAAGCCGACGGTGAATCTGCTCATCCACTCCAACAAGATGAGCTACGAACGGGACCAGTCCCCCGCGAATGTTCAGCACATGGCCGCAAAGACGCATAGCTTTTTTAGCCATTTTGAGGCTCTTTTTCCCGCAGAAATAGCCCAAATCCTCCGATAGAAGGAAAGGAAACGACATGCCCGCCACCATTAGCGCTACGTTGCAGTCAATCCCCGAGGTACAGGCAGCCATCGCCGCCGGCGATTCGCTCTTCCTCGCCGGGAGCCGCAACGCCCTCAGCCAGCTCCCCAGGGGCCACTGGGTCGGCGGCACCATCTCTTATTTCATGACCGAAGAAGGCGGCCGGCAAGCGGATGACCGTGTCTTCGTCACGCCCATCCCGGCCTTCGCGCTCGATGTCCGTGCTGAAGACTACGGCCCGCAGGAACTGGCGCGGATCTACCGCGATGCCCCGGCGCATGGCTTCACGTTGATTGTGCTGCCGGCAGGAACCCAGGTGCACCGGCTCTTTGCCGAACAGGCTCCCTCGTTCGACGGCTTTCTCATGCGTCCCGTCGTGGGCTGGGTAACCGGCGTCCCTGTCGACCGCATTGGCCTCGATTCACCTGCGGTTTTCAACGGCGGGACGGGAACTGTCCTGGAAGAGCGCTGCGCGGCGCTGCACGTTGAGTTGCCGCCGAACAAGATGGCCGATCTCGATATCGTAAACATCTTTGAAAGCGCGGATGGCCAAGTGATCCGCTTCGACCAGACAGGCTTTCACGTGGCGCAGTGCCGCATCGCCGGCAAGCCGGTGAATCTGGCCGACTACATCTCCGAAAACGGAATCTCCACGGAGCTTCCCCTCGTCGCGGACTATAACGGCACCTCGATCAACGTCTCCTTCCAGAAAGTCGATCCCGTCGCCCGCACGGTCGACCTCTTTGCGCCGGTCTTCCCCGGCGTCGAATATCGCTTCGCCAAACCCGTCGAGGATTATGAAGCCGCATTTGCGCGCCAGATTACCGCGGAGGGCCGTGGGCCGTTTTTCTCCTGCAACTGCATCCTCAATTACTTGTATGGTCACCTTGAGGGCAAAAAGACCGGCTGCATCACCGGCCCCATCACCTTTGGGGAGATCGCCCACCAGTTGCTCAACCAGACCATGGTGCGGCTCTACCTGCGCGACATTTGATGAAGAGGCAATTTGGCGGCGAGGCGGTGAAGAAGTAAAGAAGTGAACGGAGCGAATTGAGTGAAGGGACGAATTAGTAAAGGAATGAGAAGCAGATCCGGACTCTACCTGCTCTACTTGCTCCCTTGTTCCCTGCCGGGGTCCCCGGCGGGCGATTTGTGCCCGCTGGGGTGGCTCGCTCCCTCGCTCCCTGTTTTCACGTACCGCCGCCCGCGGACTTCGTACTCTCCGCTCACCACGCGGGCAATGGCTTCGGTGTAGGCAATGTGCTCTTCCGCGAGAATGCGCGCGGCAAGCGAGTGCGCATCGTCGCCGTCGAGCACGGGAATCGAACGCTGCAGGATGATCGCGCCGTGATCCAGCTCGTCGTCGACAAAATGCACGGTGCAGCCCGTCACCTTCACGCCGTAGTCGAAGGCCTGCTGCTGCGCGTCGAGGCCCGGGAAGGCCGGGAGCAGCGAGGGATGAATGTTGAGGATGCGATGGGGAAACGCGGCTACAAACTCCGGCGAGAGCAGCCGCATGTAGCCAGCGAGACAAACCAGATCCACGCCGTGTGCCTTCAGCAATGCTGCGACTTCAGCGTCGTGCTCCGCGCGCTTGCGGCCTTTTGAAGCGAGCACCGCGTGCGGCAGGCCGAGTTCGGCCGCCGCGGCAATCCCCGCAGCCTCTGCCACACTGGAGATGACGATCGCAATTTGAACGCCCGGGAGTTTTCCTGCGTGGATGGACTCTTCAATGGCCAGAAAATTCGAGCCGCGGCCGGAAAGCAAAATGCCGAGGCGGACCTTCTTGTCCTGCGCCGCCGCGTCTACGCTCATGTGTACTGCACCCGCCGCTCGCCCTTCACCAGGCGGCCGATCACATAAAACTTCTCCTCGGCACGGTCCAGCAGGTTTTTGGCGCGCGTAAACTTGGCCGCGGGAATGACCGCGATCAGCCCGATGCCCATGTTGAAGGTGCGCATCATCTCTTCCTGCGGCACATTGCCCAGGTCCCGCAGATGCTCGAAGATGGGCAGCACCGGCCATGAGCCAATCTCCACCTGCGCCGTCACGCCCTTGGGCAGAATGCGCGGCAGATTTTCGGTAATGCCGCCGCCGGTAATGTGCGCCATGCCCGTGGTGAGCCCCGCCGTCACCAGCTTCTGGATCACGTGCAGATAGCTGCGGTGCGTCTTCATCAGTGCCGCGCCGGCCTTCTCTTTGATCGCCGTAACGTATTGCGTGGGCTTATAGCCGCCCACCTCGAACAGCAACTTGCGCGCCAGCGAGTAGCCGTTGGTGTGCAGCCCGGTGGAGGGCAGCCCGATCAGCACGTCGCCCGGCTTGATGCCCGCGCCCGTAATCATTTTGTCGCGGTCCACGGCGCCCACAATGAATCCCGCCAGATCGTATTCGCCTTCGGCATAAAAGCCGGGCATCTGCGCAGTCTCGCCGCCGATCAGCACGCAGCCGTTCGCTTTGCAGCCATCGGCCAGTCCGCTCACCACGCTCTCAATCACGTCGGGGTCGAGCTTGCCCGTGGCCAGGTAATCGAGGAAGAAGAGCGGTATTGCACCCTGCACCGCAATGTCGTTCACGCAGTGGTTCACCAGGTCCACGCCCACCGTCTGGTGCAGTCCCAGCTCGAAAGCCACCTTCAGCTTGGTGCCCACTCCATCGGCCGAGCTCACCAGGATGGGGTTCTTCCAGCGCTGCAAATCCAGCCGGAAAAGCGCGCCAAAGCTGCCGATCCCGCTCAGCACATTGCGGTTAAAAGTCTTCTGCGCCAGGTACTTGATGCGCTCCTTGGCCTGGCCGCCGCCGCGGATGTCCACGCCGGCATCGGCGTAAGTTACGGATTTGCTTGAGGCTTCCTGAGGCACGGTCGAGGTCTTCTTTTCGTGGAAGTTGCGCGGCGCGGAGTTGCCGGAAAGAGGAATTCTAGCAGCATTTGCAGGAGCATTTCCCACAAAACGAATCGCGTAGATGAAAGGCCTCCCGGCGCATCGGTTTGGCCTTTGCCAGAAGGGCCTCCAAGAAAAATGGAAAGTCGGCTCGACATTATGCCTTTGACAAACCCAAAGGGAATCAAACTAGATACTTGCTTTGCGGGACCGCGCCCATTTATCCACAGGTCTAGGTCCCGCAGCTACGGGACCTCTCGTTGACTTCGCTGCGCGACCTGCGCGACAATGACCTAGAAAGGTCCCGCAGATGAACGCTAATTTCCAAAAACTTGCTCAAGAAGCCGAGCGCGCAAGGGCAGCTAAGGTCTCAAAGTTCCTAGAGCTGCTAGTTGACCCTGATCTTAGTCACATCGTGAGCGTCCTCAAGAATGGGGGCGACCCCGGAGAACCGCGCAGATTCGCGCCCTCCCCTGTACGTGCGGTTCCTTTGGGATTTAAGACCGGGAACGGCATCCAGGAAAAGATAAAGAGCCTTGAGCTAGGGCAGCGGTTTACGAGCGAGGATGTGTACTCCACGCTAATCAACCAAGATTTCGTGTTTTCTGCTAAGGACCCTAGGGGCGCTGTCCGAGACGCGCTTCATAAGCTCACGCACGGAAAGACCCCGGCATTCAGAATGGTCAAGAAAGGGAAAGGCGGACAATCCACCGTTTACGAGCGGATTCCGCCGCAAACAGTTTGAGCTTGACGTGAGACCTCCAAGCCTTGCGTCAAGTCGGGAACCGGAGAGGATCGGACCTCCAAAATCCGAACCTCTCCGGCGGTCTTGGGGATCACTCTCGTACTTTGGTCGGTAGGCGAGTGATGCCAAGAGAAAGGAGGCGGGACGTGTGCCACGCTTCCTTTGTAGGGCCATGGTGACGGTACTCTGTTCGCTTGCGAACGGGGTGCCGTCATCAGGCACAGACTTCCTAAATTATGCCACTTTCTGCTTCTTGCGAATCCCCAATTTGCGGGACGCGCGCTTGGGCTTGGGTGGCGCTTTTTCGGGCGGCTTCATTTTGAGCACGTCCGACATAACCTCATCGAAGGGTAGCGGAATGGCCGGGAGCATCTTCTCGTCCGCTGGCCAGTTAGTATCCCTCGGTCCCTTCTTCATGCCGCTTGCTCCCTTGAGTCCCGCAGCATTAGCCGCTTTCCTGTGACGCTCTTCAATGCCTGTACCGTCCGCATCGAATCCGTGTCTTTCCGCGAGTTGTACCGGTAGTCAAACTCCGCGAGGTACCTGTGCAGGTGCTGCTGACCGACATGATGGTACACCCCATTGATGCCGCGCTTCAACAACCCAAAGAACCCCTCAACGCCGTTTGTGGTGATGCATACGCCGTCCTCGTAGCGGGCATATTCCTTCACAAAGTGGTTCACCTGATCGTGCTTGTGATTTCTCAGTGCGCCGACAAGAACGTTCGCGCTGTCGGTGATTACATGGGCGTCCTCGGCCACCATCTGCTCAACGATTGGCTTGAGGTTTTCCGCTGTGACCCGTTGGATGTGGCGCGACTGCACGCGCCCGTCGCGTTGCAACACCGAGACCACAGCCGCTTTGTTCGAGACCACGCTAGGGCGCTTCTCCCCGTCCCGACGGCGACGCGGGATGCGGAGCTTCCCGCCGATGTAGGTCTCATCGATTTCAACTATTCCGCCGAGCTTCGATGACAACGGTTCTTGGGTCATCGTGTAGCGAATCCGATGAGCCATGAACCATGCACTCCTGTACGTCACTTTGAGCATGCGGTGAAGCTGATGGGCGCTCATGCCCTTCTTGCTAGAGCAGAGAAGGTGGTAGGCCAGCAACCATTTGCTCAAGGGGATATGGCTGTCCTCGAAGATCGTGCCAACGGTCACGGTGAACTGCTCACGGCACCCGCCGCACTTCCAGACTCCCGGGCGAACGTGCTTGTCCTTCTTGGACTCCTGCGGGACCAGCCGATAAGCGTTATTCACCTCTCCACATTTCGGGCAAACCGGGCCGTCGGGCCAGCGAAGTTTTTCCACGTACTCCCGCGCCGCCTCTTCGGTGCTAAAGCGTTGAGCCAGTTGAATTAGGTTGATTTCACCGTTTTCCATAACTAAACAATACTACTTAGCCGTGGGTTTGTCAAGTGCATAATGTCGAGTCGGCTTGACATCAAATCGGTTCTGGGCTACTCTGGAATGGAAAGTCAGCTTTACATGGCCCCAACCATTATCAATCGCGTCAAGGAACTTCGCATCGCCCAGGGCTGGACCCAGGAACAGTTGGCCCAGGCCGCCGGCGTCTCGCGGCAGAGCATCAACTCCATCGAGCGCAACCGTTACGTGCCCTCGCTCGAGCTGGCCCTCACCTTCGCCCGCATTTTTTCCTGTCCCACCGATCAGATCTTCCAATTGGAGAGACCTTCATGAACCATCCCGTCCTCAGCCGCATTCTCATGCTCGACCACGTTGCCGACGAGAGGTTTTGTCAGCATCAACGCCGCTCCACCAGCGCTGCGGCCGTCGTCGGTACACTCACCCTCTTTGTCCTGCTCGAGTATCGCCTGCTCGTCGAACACCGCGTCCCCTGGGATCTGATCTCCGTGATCTACGCCATGGGCGCCGCAAAAGCCGCTTTTATGCTCTGGTACCGCTTCAGAAACTAACTCTTTTCAAGGAGGCCTTCCATGTGCCTGTCTTATCGCCAACTCGATTCCAAAACTCGCCGCATCCACGCCGCCGGTTGCCTCTGTCTCGCATCCAGCTTCGTGCCCACGCTCTTTCATGAGCACGGCGTTGGCCATCCTCACCCTGTCCTTGTCGACGGCCTGCGCTTTTTGCTGTTGGGCCTCGCCATTGGACTGTTCTTCTGGTCTGCGCGCCGCAGTGGCGGCTGCGCTACTCGTCCGTGAAAGGAACTCCTATGTCTCTGCTCGAAACCTGCAGTCCGAAAAAATCGCTGCCGCTTTTCATCGCCTTGCTTGTCGTGGCGCAGATCGACCTCGCCAGCGCCGCCGGCTGGCCTGGCGCGCTCTTGTCGCTGCTCCATCTGGCTCCCGCGCCGGACGACCTCTGCCGCGGAGCTTGCGCAGGGATAGGCACGTCCCTCGATGTTGTGGTCGTCTTCCAACTCGTTCGCATCTGGGCCAAACGCCATCTCGGCGCGCAGGCTTCTATACTGAACCAACGATGAACCTCCGCACCCGTTCTCGAGGCTTGCAGGAGCGCGCCGAGCGCTATTTCCCCGGCGGCGTCAACTCGCCCGTGCGCGCCTTTCGCGCCGTAGGCGGCGCACCGCCTTTCATCGACCGCGCCGCGGGCGCGTATCTCTACGACGCCGACGGCAACCGCTACATCGACTACTTCGGCTCCTGGGGCCCCATGATTCTGGGCCACGCCTTTCCGCCGGTGGTGGATGCCATCGAACGCGCGGCGCGCAAGTCGGCCAGCTTCGGCGCATCCACGGCCACGGAGGCCGATTTAGCCGAGCGCATCGTGGCCTCGTATCCCGCCATCGAAAAAATGCGTTTCGTCAGCTCCGGCACCGAAGCTACGATGTCGGCCATTCGTCTGGCGCGAGCTGCCACCGGCCGCAAGATCATCGTCAAATTCGAAGGTTGCTATCACGGCCACTCCGACGGACTGCTCGTCAAAGCCGGCTCCGGTGTGGCGACGTTTGGCATTCCCGGATCGGCGGGCGTTCCGGAAGAGATCGCGCACCTGACGCTGGCTCTGCCCTACAACGATCTCACTGCCGTGGAAGCCGCTTTCGACGCCCATCCCGGCGCCATCGCCGCCATCATTATCGAGCCCATCGTCGGCAACGCCGGATGCATTCCGCCGGCCGAGGGGTATCTTGCCGGCTTGCGCAAGCTCACTGCGCGTCACGGCGCTTTGCTCATTGTCGACGAGGTGATGACCGGCTTCCGCGTCGCGCTCGGCGGCGCATGCCAACTCTACGCGCTCGATCCCGACCTGGTTACGCTGGGCAAAATTGTGGGTGGAGGGCTGCCGGTAGGAGTATTCGGCGGCAAGCGCCGGTTCATGGATCTTCTGGCGCCGCTCGGGCCGGTCTATCAGGCCGGAACGCTCAGCGGCAATCCGCTTGCCATGGCTGCCGGCCTCGCGACCATCGGCTATCTGCAGGAACACGCCGCGGAAGTCTATGCCCAGCTCGAAGCAAAATCCCGCGCGGTCGCTGAGAGCGTCGCCCAGGAAGCCGCGCGGGCCGGGATTCCCCTCACCACCAACCGCGTCGGCGCCATGTGGACATGGTTCTTCACGGGTGGCCCCGTCACGAACTACGACGACGCTGCAAAATCCGACACCGCCGCGTTCGGCCGCTTCCACCGCGCGATGCTCGAGCAGGGAATCTGGCTGCCGCCTTCGCAGTTTGAAGCGGCGTTCCTCTCCACGGCCCACAGCGACGCCGACATCGAAGCCACCATCGCCGCGGCACGCGCCGCATTTACCTCTTGATTTGCTATTGCGCGTTGGGGCGTTCGCACCACGCATCCAAAGTCACAAACCGATGGCTCCTGGCGTAGCGATCCAGAAGCAGTCCCGCGGCCTTCACGCTTGGCTCGCGGTTCGCTGCTGCATCGCGATGGCCGCCGTCGTGGAGCACGACGTTTGCCGCGCGTCCGCGCCGCTCGAGCCCGTCAATCTTCTTCATCAATTCCGTTGCGATCTGCTCTGCCGAGGGTTCGCTCCAGTCGGAGGTCATGGCATTCCACAGCACGGGCTCAAGGCCCAACTCGCGTGCGATGCGGAAGACCACGGGCCGCCGCGCTCCAAAGGGCGGCCGGAAAAACTTTACCGGTGCGCAGATGATCTGCTGCAAGGTTTCGCTGGTCTGCCGCAGCTCCTCGCGCACGCGGCTGGCACGTGTACGCGCCAGGTTGGGATGCGACCACGAATGATTTCCAATGGTGTGTCCTGCTGCCGCGATGCGCCGCACCAACTCCGGCTGCGCGGCTGCGCGGCTACCCAGCAGAAAAAACGTCGCTCGCACATTGTGCTGGGAAAGAATGTCGAGCAGCCGCGGCGTCCACGCGGCATTCGGGCCGTCGTCGAAGGTGAGCGCCAGCTCGCCCGGCCGCGCCGGCGCAGTCAGCGCCGTGCCAAAGATGCGCGAACCCGGCCACAGCGAGGCATACGCGTACGCGCCTACCGCCAGACCCGCGCCTGCCGCAGCGCCCAGGCCCTCGTACATTCCGGTCGCAAAAGAAGAGATCATTCTGCTTGTCAGTATGCCGCCGCGAAGCGTACGCGGGCAAACCGCGGCGCCTCAGGCCGTCTTGGCCGGCGAGTTTCCGTCGCCGTTCGGCCCAGCCTCGACCGTAGCCGCCATGCGCCTCCGCGCGCGTTGTTCGCTGGAGCGCCGCTCCTGCCGCCACGTAGTCATCGAGGTCACGGCGAAATTCCACACTGCCGTGAACAGCAAACCCATGAGCGCAGCCAGCCACCACGGCACGCCGTGATGGAATGCCTCATTGGCAATGGAGACGTTCGCCACCACGCCCAAACCGCACGCCAGGCAAAAGCTGACGAGCCCCTTCCAGAACCGCCCTCCACGCAGACGCCGGTCGCGATAGGTGATGGTGTTGTTCAAGACGAAGTTCAGGATCATCACGATGAAGGTGGTGATGGCCTGCCCAATGGCGAACTTGAGTCCGGCCACGTGCAGAAGAGCGCTCAGAATCAGCAGATGCACGCCCACGCCCAATGCGCCCACCATGGCGAAGAGCACAAAGCGCACATTCACCAGGTTGCCCAGGTGTTTATCGACCAGCAGCTCGAAGTACTCGAGCCCCACCATCACATCGAGTTTGCTTTCGCCGTGCTCGCGCAGGCGGAAGCGGTACGGAACCTCGCCGATGCGCAGGTCCGGTCCTGCCGAAAGCACGATGTCGAGCAAAATCTTGAAGCCGATGCCCGACAGCCGGTGCGCGAACCGCTCGAATGTCGCCACGCGCACCAGGAAGAATCCGCTCATGGGATCGCTGAGTTCGTGCTCTGCGCCCATCAGGCTCAGGCGCTTGCCCAGTTGGCTCAGCTTCACCCGCCAGCTCGAGAATTCGCCCATGCTGCCGCCGGCGATGTTGCGCGAGCCCACCACCAGGTCAAGATTTTCTTCGCGCATGCGCCGCAGCATTTCCGGCAGAATGCTCTCGTCGTGCTGCAGGTCTGCATCCATCACCGCGACAATGGGCGCCGACGCGGCCAGAATCCCCTCAATGCACGCGGAGGCCAGTCCCCGCCGCCCGATGCGGTGCAGCACGCGCAGGTTTTCATGGTCGCGACTCAGCCGCCGCACCACGTCCGCGGTGCCGTCGGGCGAATCATCATCCACAAAGATCACTTCGTAGTGAATGCCCGCAAGCGCCTTCTTCAGGCGATCGACCATCGGGCCCACGTTGCCGCTCTCGTTAAATGTGGGCAGCACGATCGCCAGATCGTAGGCCATGCTTTCCTCCGCCGCGCTTGCAGGTTGCCGGGCCTCGGTCCCGCACCCGATACGCCTGATTCCTCATTCCTTATAGCATTTTATGAGTTCACGCAGGTCGAGCGCCGGTGCGCGCGGACCACCTCAGCCACTACCGCGCGCATTCCTGATTCCCCTCCCACGCCCCGCGCATCTTATACTTGTAGTGTTCGGGTCGCATCCTGAGTTTGCGGAGCGGCACTGGAGCCAAACATGAGTCTCACCGAGTTTTCCGCCGGCGCACCTCTCGCGCAGCGCAGCCTTTCACTTCCCAAAGTCACCATGCCCGCACTGGGCGAGATGAAGCGCCAGGGGAAGCCCATCTCCGCGCTCACCGCCTACGATTTCCCGACAGCGCGTCTCGTCGACGAGGCGGGCATCGATCTCATCCTGGTCGGGGACTCGCTCGCCATGGTGGTGCTCGGCCAGGAAAATACGCTGGCCGTCACTGTGGACGAGATGCTGCACCACGCGCGTGCCGTGCGCCGCGGCGCGCGCCGCGCCCTCGTCGTGGCCGACATGCCATTCGGCAGCTATCACGGTACGATCGGCGAGAGCATCGCCAACGCCGTGCGCTTCCTCAAGGAGGCGGGCGCTGAAGCCGTCAAAATCGAGGGCCCGCGCGTGGAGTTAGTGCGGGCACTGGTTGAAGCCGAGGTCCCCGTGGTCGGCCATCTCGGCCTCACGCCGCAAAGCGTGCATCGCATGGGCGGCTATCGCGTGCAGGCCCGCAGCATCGATTCGGTTCTCCAGCTCCAGGCCGATGCTTTCGCGCTCGCCACAGCCGGAGCCGGAGCCGTCGTGCTTGAAGGCATTCCTCGCGAAGTGGCCGGCGCCATTACCGCAGCCCTCCCCATTCCCACCATCGGTATTGGCGCAGGCCCCGATTGCGACGGTCAGATTCTCGTCTTTCACGATCTGGTCAATCTCACTTTCGCGCCGGCGGCCAAATTCGTCCGTCGCTACGGCGACGCCTCCGCGCTCTTCCATTCCGCCGTTGAGCGCTACCGTGAAGACGTGGAGCATCGCGCGTTTCCCTCGGACGCCGAAAGCTATCACCTGCCGGAATCCGCGCGCCGGCTGTTTGCGATCGATCCCGACGCTGCGGACGCGCGCGACAACGCCGACGCGGTGGTGAATCGAGATGCGCGCGAAGAGATGAATCAAGCCTGATGCAGATCCTGCGCACCGTAGCTGAACTGCGCCGCTGGTCCCGCGCAATCCACGCGGCCGACGGCAACGCCCTCGGCCTCGTTCCCACCATGGGCGCGTTGCACGCGGGCCACGCCTCGCTCATCCGCGCCGCGCGCGCCTCCTCGACGCACGTCGCCGTCAGCCTCTTCGTCAACCCCACGCAATTCGGCCCCAACGAGGACTACGCGCGCTACCCCCGCGCCTTCGAGTCCGACTGCGCGCTGGCCGCTGCCGAGGGCGCCGATGTTCTCTTCGCGCCGGCGGTCGAAGAGCTTTATCTCAACGGCCCCGATTCGACCTACGTCGAAGTTCCTGCATTGAGCAATCGTCTCGACGGCCAGTCCCGCCCCGGCCACTTTCGCGGTGTCGCCACCGTCGTCGCCAAGCTGCTCATCGCCGCCGAGCCTGCGCGTGCTTTCTTCGGCCAAAAAGACGCCGCGCAGGTTGCCGTGCTGCGCCGCATGGTTAGCGACCTGCTGCTCGCCACCGAAATCGTCGTCTGCCCCATCGTGCGCGATGCCGACGGCCTTGCGCTCAGCTCGCGCAACGCGTACCTCACGCCGGCCGAACGCAGCCAGGCCCTCACGCTCAGCCGGGCGGTTCGCCACGTGGAGTCGCTTGCCGCCGGGGGCGAGCGCCGTACGTCCATGCTTCTCGCCTCAGCGCATGGCGTGTTTGCCGCGGAGCCTGATGTGCGCATCGACTTCATTGCGCTCGTCGACGCTTCCACCCTCGAACCCGTCGAGACCGCAAGTCCAGGCACGCTCTTCGCCGTTGCGGCATGGGTCGGTTCCACGCGCCTCATCGATAATGCGATTCTGTGCTGAGCAACGGAAGAAATCCGTTGCGCACCTGAGCGTTCGAGCCGCAATCTTGAAGCAATGCCGGAACTGCCCGACATTACCGCCTACATCGCCGCGCTCGAGCCGCGCATTCTTGGGCGAACGCTGGAGCGCGTGCGCTTGGCTAGCGTCTTTGTCCTGCGCACGGCGGACCCTCCCATCACCGCCGTCGAAGGCCGCACCGTTCGCGAACTGCGCCGCATCGGCAAGCGCATCGTCATTGGCGTCGAATCCGATCTATGGCTCGTGATCCATCTCATGATTGCCGGCCGTCTGCACTGGCGTCCGCCGCAAGCCAAACTCTCCGGCCGCCAGACCCTCGCGGGCTTTGACTTTTTGGACGGGACCTTAGTCCTGACGGAGGCCGGCTCCAAGCGCCGCGCCTCGCTGCACATTCTGCGCGGCGAGCAGGCGCTCCGCGACATCGATCCCGGCGGCATCGAGGTTTTTTCTTCGGACCTGGACGCGTTTCGTGCGGCACTCACCCAGGAGAACCGCACCCTCAAGCGCGCCCTCACCGATCCGCGGATCGTCAGCGGCGTGGGCAACGCCTACTCCGACGAGATTCTTCACGCCGCTCAGCTTTCGCCCATCGCGCTCACCCACAAGCTCAAGCCGGAAGAGTGGCAACGCCTCTTCACGGCCACGCGCTGCACGCTTTCTTTATGGATCGACCGCCTCTCGTCCGAGGCCAGGGGAAAATTCCCCGAAGGCGTCACTGCATTCCGTTCGGAAATGGCCGTTCACGGCCGCTTCGGCCAGCCTTGCCCGCGCTGCGGCTCGCCCGTTCAGCGTATTCGCTACGCCGACAACGAAACCGACTATTGCCCCGCCTGCCAGACCGGTGGCAAGCTCCTTGCCGACCGCAGCCTTTCGCGGTTGCTCGGCTCCGACTGGCCGCGCACTCTCGACGAACTTGAAACCCTCAAGCGCCGCTGATCGGCACGCTTGAAATGCGCGATACATGCGGGTAACAAGTGAGTAACACTTCTGCGTCATATCCCTTAATTTGCCTTGACATAGCGTCCGTCCCTCCCGCAGAGTGGTTTCGGCGACTCCTTTCAGGCGGGGCCAGCAGTCTATCCCCCCATCTCCTGGTACTGGTGAGTGGGAGCCGTATACCAACTCCATTGCGGAGGAATTAAGAATGCATATCAGTTACGGTTGGATTGTGGTTGCCGCGGTTGTCATGTGGCTACTGGGAGCTCTCTGGTACGGGCTGATTTTCAAAAAGTCCTGGGTGAAGTTGGTCGGGATTCCCGAAGGCGGGATGCCGAAAAATGCAATCTTCGCCATGTGCGCTTCCCTCCTCGCCAATCTGCTTCTCTCGTTTGTTTTGGCTCACGTCATCGAAATGGCGGGAGCCCGTGTCTTTACCCAGGGCTTTATGCTGGGCGTCGTCTGCTGGCTGGGATTTATGGCCCCGCCGCTCTTCGCGCAGCACATCTGGGAAGGGCGCCGCGCCAATCTCTTCGCCATCAACGCTGCATATTGGCTTCTGGCCATGGCCTTCGGCGGTGCGATCCTGGCGGCATTCCACTAAACCACGGCTCCGCCTTGCGGCGCACGTGGCTCGAAACGTTCAAGGGGCAACTCCCCTCAGGGGAGTTGCCCCTTCACGTGTGAGGCAGGCACCGCGCGCAGAATGCCATGGAAGCCCCGCATTCGGCCGGGTATATTCTTCACGGCCTCATCGCGACCATGCGTTGGCCCGCTCTGTTTTCCCGCATACGATCGCGCGTCTCGAAGGGATGCGCGCCGATTACCAGCAGTGGGTCACCGGCTCAAATCTCCTTGACATCGCTTGTTCGCCACGCGCAGAGTGAATCAAACGATCCCTGTCAGATCTGCCAGCAGTGATTCTGGCGCATGGCAGTTCCGTGTGACAGATCCGGCATCGATCCTGTTGTGGAGGATTCACAAATGCCCGTGGCAAATCTCCTCGCGATGATGTTCATCGCGCCAGTGACTTTGCATCTCCTGACCGTAGTGGTCATTTCGGCCGCAGTGCAATGTTTTCTTGGAGCCCTCTGGTATGGATTGATTTTCAAGAAATCCTGGATGACGCTCGTCGGGCTCTCCGAAGACCATAATTCGAAATACCAGATCTTCGAAATGGCGGCCGCTTTTATCGGCTGCTTCGTGATCTCGTTCGTGCTGGCGCATATTCTGGGTTGGGCGGGCTCAATCACGGCCGTCGATGGAGCTTCGATCGCCATCGTCTGCTGGTTTGGCTTGATGGCCCCGCCGCTCTTCATACAGCACATCTTTGAAAAACGGCGCGCCAATCTCCTGGCCATCAACGCTGCATATTGGCTCATAGCCATGGCTGTTGGCGGCGCGATCCTGGCGGCATTCCACTAAACCACGGCGCCGCTCTGCGGCTCACATGGCGCGAAGCATTCAAGGGGCAACTCCCCTCAGGGGAAATGCCCCTCGCGTCACAGGCTGTTCATCACGCCGCCCACCCCGGTAATGTGAACAGGCCCTGGTCGGGGAAATGCCCTAAAATCCTTTTATGGCACGATCAGTCATCACAACCGATGGTGCGCCGGCCGCCATCGGCCCTTATGCGCAAGGTGTGCGCGTCGGCAACCTCATCTTCACCGCCGGCCAGGGTGGGCTCGACCCTGTCACCGGGCAGGTTGTTCCCGGCGGCATCAAGGAACAGACGGAGCGAACCATCCAGAACCTGAAAGCCGTGCTCGAAGCCGGGGACAGCAGCCTGGGCCAGGTTGTCAAAGCCACCGTCTTCTTGAAGGACATGAACGATTTCGCGGCCATGAATGCGGTGTACGCATCGTTTTTTGAGAGCGACTCCGACACTCTGCCCGCGCGCACCACGGTTGAAGTAGCGCGGCTGCCGCGCAACCTGCTGGTCGAAATCGAAGTCGTTGCCGAAGTCTGAATCGTGGTTCGTGAGCCGCGGTCGGGGGTCGAGCGGCGCTCGCGGTATACGAATCACGGTCCACGGTTCACGAGTTTCTTGGGAGGTCCGCCTTGAGTGATTCTGAAGAAAAAGTCGTCCATAGCGACGCCGAGTGGCGCGCCCGGCTGACGCCGGAGCAGTATCGCGTGCTGCGCGAGAAGGGAACGGAGCGGCCTTTCACCGGTGCGCTCACGGAAAACCACGAGACCGGCAACTACCACTGCGCGGGATGCGGCGCACTGCTCTTCTTGAGCGGCGCCAAATTCGACTCCGGGTGCGGCTGGCCCAGCTTCATGATCCCCGCCGACTCAAAGGCCGTGGTGGAGCATGAGGACACGAGCCTCGGCATGCGGCGCATCGAGGTCACATGCGCCCGTTGCGGCGGTCATCTCGGCCACGTCTTCCCCGATGGCCCGCGTCCCACCGGCCTGCGCTACTGCATCAATTCCGCGTCGCTCAACTTCACTCACGCGGACAAGTAAAGCCGCCCAGACACGCATCCCGTTTTGTGCGCACAACAAAACCCCGTCCTTGCGGAACGGGGTTCTGTGCAATGCCGGACCGGAGGCTGAAAGCGCGGAGCGCCTACGCCTTGGCGACCTTACCGCTCTTGATGCAGGTTGCGCACACGCGCATCCGCTTGGCGGAGCCATTCACCAGCGCTTTCACCGACTGCAGGTTGACGTTCCAGCGCCGGCGCGTCACATTGTGCGCATGCGAAATGTTATTGCCGAAGCGCGGACCCTTGCCGCAGATATCGCAAACTTGTGCCATGGTTAAACTCCAGATTTTTCAAGGACTTTCGGCGCCGCCTGAGCGGTCTGGCGCACACCCGGAATCCCGCGTCCTCGCCCTGCCGAATCTTCAGTATACCAGTGCCTGGCGCGTCCCGGCTATGCCTCAGGGGCCGATGAGCGGGAGCTACCCGCGCACCACCGCTTCCGCCAGAGCAACTCCCACGAACAGCCGCATATCGAGCCAGTGTAATCTCGGCCCGAGGAGCCTGGATCAATGCGACGCCGGTGGTGCGCCTGCCGCAGGCGGCGGCGTTCCCTCGCCTCCGCCCGGACCACCCCGGTGTTCCTCGCGCGGAATCACGAAATCTTCAGGCATCTTGTGGCCGCGATGGCAGGTCCCGCAGGTCACCGGCGACCCCATGTCGTCCGGGTCCAGGTCCATCGCCTTCTTGATGTAGTCCTGGTTCATCTGCTGCGTCATGGTGTACATGATGCGCGCGATCTGCTTGTCCGGCTTGGAGTCGTCAGGGAAGTTCATGCGCGGGCGGCCGTTGGGGCCTACATTTTTTGGGTCGGCCGTGTGGCAGAATTCGCATTTCACGCCCAGCGATCCCGCCCACGTCTCCATGATGTCGCGTACCTGGCGGCCTGTCAGGTCCTTGGGCAGCACCTGCAGGTTGGTGGGGGCGGGATAATTGCGCATCGGCCGCCCGCCCTGCGCCGCGCCTTGCTCCGAACTTTGACCAGCGCCCTGCGGAGGAGGGCCCTGGGTAGCTGCGGGAGCGGCCTGATCGGCCGCGGGTGCGGCTTGCGGCGACTGCGCCCCGGTGGTTGCGGCAAAAACCGCCGCGGCGAGCAGTGCTACCGCGGCAGCAGGAGGAAGCAGGGAAGTAATTTTCACGTGCAGGGAATCCTTTCAGGTTCTTTGAGGAGACTCCGGGAAGTTGCGTGGCTGCAGTTTAGCTGACGGAGCGGGAGTCCGGAAAGACGCTTGCACGGCCCATCCATTTCGGCCCGGAAACGCAGTCGCTCCCGGCAATCGCAAAGCGCAGGGGCAACTCCACGGCGTGGCGGATGCCGATGCGAGGCGTCACCAGGATGCGCCCGGCGCGCATCCCGTCGTCGCGCAGTTGCAGCGGCGACTTGGGATCGAGCAAATCCAGCCCATTGTCCGCGTTCCGCGTAATACCCAGCGCCTGGCACAGCCGGCCGGGGCCGCTCGTCAATTCGCGTCCCGGTTCGCACCCCGGACCGCGGCCCGTGCCCCATCCTTTTCGCGCCTTTTGCGAAAAGGGTGGGAAACCGCTGAGGCCCCGGTTCCGCGCCATCTGTTCCAGCCCGGCCACTGGCTCCAACGCGCGCAGCAGCACGCTTCCCGCGCGACCCTCGCGTTCGCAGGAGACATTCATGCAGAAGTACCGCCCATAAATGGAGTAGACATACGCATGCCCTGCCGGCCCGAACAGCACCAGGTTCCTCGGCGTGGGGCCGCGATGCGCATGCGCGGCCCGGTCAGCCGTCTGCCGGTGCGGGCCAAGATAGGCCTCGACTTCAACGATGCGCCCAGACAACCATCCGGCACGAGTCCGGCGCGCGAGTATCTTGCCCAGCAGCCGCCGCGCCACGCGCTCCGGCGGTGCCTCAAAGAAGGCGCGCATCAGTTGCTCGCCCGGCAGCTCTCTCTTCTCGCCCAACCCCACGCGGCTCACTCCGTTGCACGAGTCAATTCGTTGGCGAAGGGCAACTAGGTTGGAAGGCCACACGCTGACTTGCCGACCCGCTAACTTGCAGACTCGCTTCGCCCTACTTGTGCGCCTTGTTCCATTCCTTCATCAGCGCCAGAACCTCTTCCGCGTGCCCCTCCGGCTTCACTTGGGGAAACACGTGCAGCAGCGTCTGGTCCGGCCCGATCACGAACGTCGTGCGCACGATGCCCATCACTTTCTTGCCGTACATGTTCTTTTCTTTCAGCACGTCAAACTGTTTCGACACTTTCTCGTCTACATCAGCAAGGAGTGTGTATGGGAGGTCGTACTTGGCGCGGAACCTGGCCTGCGCTTTCGGCGTGTCGCGGCTGATGCCCAGAACCACCGCGCCCGCCGCCTGCAGCTTTTTAAAGGTATCGCGAAAGCCGCAGGCCTCAATGGTGCAACCCGGGGTGTCGGCCCGGGGGTAAAAGAAGAGAATCACCGGCTTGCCGGCAAAATCGGAAAGGCTTACGGTTTTATCCTCGTCGGTCTTGAGCGTGAAGTTGGCGACTTTCTTGTTGAGCTCCATGGGGACTATCCTCGCTAGAGAGGTTGCGGGCCGCTGGATGGCCGCCCGTTTCAATGATTGCCTGATTATTGTCGAAGGGTGCGGAACGTGTCATCGTGGAGCACAAGTCGCTTGTGGATAACGGCAGCAGCGCTGCTGGCCGTCGTGCTCCCTGCCGCCGCGCAATATCCCGGCCAGATCACAAAGCCTGACGATCTCACGCCCACCTTGCGCGCCGTCGCGGTCTTCGAGTGGACCGGCGACGAGGCCCATCCCAAGACCGGTCGCCTCGTGCCTGTCTGCATTTATGACGGTCAGGAGCTCCAGGACGCGGATATCTATCTCGCCCGCCCATATCCACTCGCGCTTACGAGCGACGTCGAGTACCAGTTGTTGCAGGACGGCAAACCTTTAGCTCTCTTCGATGTTGATACCGCCGCCCGCGAGCAGGGGGCATGGGTCGGTTACGGCAAGCACCTGCCGATCCCTGCAGCGCATCCTGCACCGGCACAGGTGGCCAAGATCGACCAATACGACGATTCCCAGAGCGACACGCCCGTCCTTCACCGCAAGCATCATGCCGACGACGCAAGTTCGGGGAGCGGCGGCGGTTCTTCCGGAAGCTCTTCGAGCGGTTCGGGGAGCGGTTCGGGGAGCGGTTCGGGCCCCGACCCCAACGCGCCGGCTCCCGACCCCGACCGCCCCACGCTCCACAAGGGCGGCGATGCTTCAGCCAGCAACTCGGAGGCCAGCTCGAACACGAATTCCGGCAGCAACGCCTCCAGTGCCAGCAACACCTCCAGCACGAATTCCACGCCAGCGTCGAATTCCGGCAGCCCCACGCTGCATCGTGGTGGCGATGCCTCCGGCTCCAGCGCGGGCGACACTTCGAACTCCGGCAGCGGCTCCAGCTCCACGCAGTCTTCCAGTACCAACGGCCCCACGCTCCACAAGGGCGGCGATGCCGCGGGCTCCGGCACCGGCAACACCTCGAATTCCGGCTCGACTTCCAGCACAGCGTCGGATTCCAATCAACCCCAACTCCACCGCTTGCCCGACAGCTCGGCTCCGAGCGACTCCAATCAACCCAAGCTCAAAAAGAAGAAAAAGAACGAAGACGAAAGCTACGTCGATAGCGTCGACAAGTCCAGCGATCCTGATCGCCCGCATCTGTTTCGCGGCAAGTCCGCCGGCTTTGACGCGCAGGTAACGCCCAGTCTGTTCGGCCTGCCGCCCGACATGCATCAGGAAGTTGCTGTCTCTGACCTGACCGACCGGCCCGAGCACGTGTGGGATTACACCTGGGCCAACCCCGATGACGAAGCCAAAATGAAATCCGCGATGGAGGATCTTGCGCGCAACGCATTAGGTCTCAATCCGCCTCCTGCGCCCCCCAAGCCCGCCCACAAAACAACCTCTACGGCCCACAAACCAAAGCAACTCACGCTGCCGCCGCAGCCTGCGCCACTTCTCGATGAGCAATTTCGCGTCTTCGAGCTGGCCTACGGCTCTGGCGCCACCATGGTGCTCTCTGCGCACACCGACGGCACCGGCGCACAGGAGAAGTTTGTGACCCTGGTCGCGCAACCCGATCTCTACGGCAACGTTACGGTTCTTATTAAGAATGTGACGGATGCGGCGCACCTCGACGACACGCCGCGCATGCGCCTCGTGGACGCGGTCGATGCCCTGGCCGACAACCGCGGCGACCTTCTCTTCGAGCTGCGCGGCGCGACCCAGCGCCAATTCGTCCTCTACCGCGTGCTGCGCGGTGACCCTACCCGCATTTTCGTCAGCAACGCCGACGAAATCGGCGTTCCCGTTAGCGAATAAAACATATCAACATCTCCCTCAAAAGAGGGACTCTCCGAGTGTGATTCTGCTCACATCTCCTATATAATGGAGCTTAGATCTAAGTGGGCACATCGCCACTTTCTCAAGGATTCCCCAACGCATGGCATCAGTCACAGCTACCCCATCGCCAGAGAGCGTCACTGTCACGCCGGGCCCAATGACTCCGGCAGTTCCTGAAACCGCCGCCGCCAACGAGTCGCTCGCTGCCTCCGCATGGCGGCATGTTCGCATGGGCCGCGCCGCAGCAGTCAGCGATGGCTTGAGCTGGCCGATGGTCCTCTTGATGGTGCTCTTTCACGTGGGGGCCATCGCCGCGCTCTTCCTCTTTACTTGGCAGCGCCTTGTCGTCATGGCTGTGCTCTACGTGCTCGCCATCAACGTGGGCATCGGCATGTGCTATCACCGCCTGCTCACCCATCGCGGATACAAGGTGCCCAAATGGATCGAATATGTCATGACCGTGTTCGCTACGATGTCGCTTGAGGGCGGGCCCATCTTCTGGGTCTCCACGCATCGCGTGCATCACCAGCTCAGCGACAAGGAAGGCGATCCGCACACCCCGCGCGAAGGCGGCTGGTGGGCGCACGCTGGTTGGATATTCTTCGGCCAGGCGTTGCACACGCAAATCAAGGCGCTGGCGCGCTACTCGCCCGACCTCAGCCGAGACCGCTTCCATGTGTGGTTGAGCAAATACCACTGGTTGCCGATTACCCTCAGCGCCATTCTGCTCTTCAGCCTGGGATGGTACTGGGGCGGTTTTGTGAACGGCATCGCCATGTTCCTCTGGGGAGCTTTGCTGCGCGTTACGCTGGGCCTTCACGCCACCTGGCTGGTGAATTCCGCAACCCACATGTGGGGCAGCCGCCGCTTTGAAACGCGCGACGACTCGCGCAACAACTGGTGGGTCGCCCTGCTCACCGGCGGCGAGGGTTGGCACAACAACCATCACGCCCACCCGGTTTCCGCGCGCCACGGCCTCAAGTGGTACGAAATCGATCCCAACTTCTGGGGCATCTGGCTGCTCGCGCGGCTCGGCATCGCACGCAAGGTCCAGGTGGCGAAGTACGACCCCAAAGACCCCAAGCCCGCAGGAATCGCCTAGAGCTTCGCATTCGCCGGCGGATTCACCGTGAGTTGAGAAAAGGTGCGGCCTTCCCCGTCAGGGAAGACCGCTGGTTTCTGCAAAGTTCGAAACGCTGCTATCGCCGCGCCTTCGCCCTCACCCACAAAACCAGAAATAGCGGCAGCGCCACGATCAGCACCAGCACGCCCGCGGGAAATCCGACATATAAATACGTATCGGTGTAGCTCACGGAGTGCCCGCCCACCAGGTTCCAGGCCAGCAGCGCGAAGATGGCGGCGCACGTGGTGGCGAAAAACGTGAGAAACGCCGAGGCAAATGCCAACAGCAGGCTTTGAAACAGACTGAAGCCCTCAATCGGGAACCCGAAAACCCTCGCTCCTCTTCCGCCTTCCATCGCCTTCGTCATAACCTGCCCCCTATCAACTAGAATACAAATTTGATGGCCAGTGGTGCACAAATCGAGTTGTGGCATGCCGAGAAAGTTGCCACGCAGGTCGCGGTGCAGGATGCGCCCAACGGCATCCGTTACGCCGCCTTCGGCGAAACCCGCATCTCCGAAGCGGACCTCGAGCGTCTTGTGGCCGCCGTACCGGCCACGCTGGCTCCTGCGCTGCGCCTCCGAGCCTACTATTTCGTTCCCCTCACCATTGCCGACACCGGAGAGAACCTCATCGCGCCCGCGTACTCGGTGGAACTCGGCGACCGCGCCGTCTGCCATCGCAACGCCGCCTTCGGCTCTACGGAGGCCGTCTTCATTTCCACGCGCCTCGTTGAAGATCGCTTCGGCCTCGCCTTCGAGTTCTTCATCAACGTGGCGCACAATTTTGTCGAGGCCGCCGGCGTTCCCGAAAGCTTCTCCTCGCTCGCCTGGTCGCAGGCCGAGGCGCAGGTGCGCGGCGAAACCAGCCAGGATGCTTGGGAAGCCCGCCGCCGCGCCCAGGAGCCGCACGCCGGCGCGAAGACCCCCGGCGCCAGCATCGACGAGCGCGCCCGCATGAGTTTCTTCGAGTCGTCGTTCTCTGACGCGCTCGCCATCTACATGCTTTCGCTTGCGGTCGACTTCGATTACCACGACCTGCGCGAGCGCGAGTACCCGCTGCTGGCTGCGCCCGCACTCGCCGAGCGCCTGCGCCACGTCGCCTCGCTTTTCCCCACCAATCCCGGCTACGAGTTCCAGGTCCTTTACCGCCGCAAAGGCTGAACGCTTTTCCTGGACCACAATTCGCGGGCGGCTACAAGCTCAACTTCCCGGGCCCCATGGTCACAATCACGAGATTCATCGCGATCATCAGCATCTCGTAGTGCCATCCTATGGACTTCTCGCCCCAGAAGCCCGTCTTCCACTCCACGATTTTTTTGTAGATCGCGCCCAGCATCAGCAGCGTCAGTCCCAGCGCCGCCCATGGCGCCATGATTCCTACCGCTAACGCCATGGCCCCGGCGCACTCCGCCGCGCCCAGAAAGACCGTGAACGGCACGCTCATTCCGATGCTGGCTGCCCGCTCCTTCGGCTGCCGCAAATGCTTGAATCCGCTGGTTCCAAAAACCAGCGCCAGCATAAGCCTCAGCAGCAGCAGGCTCCAGCCCGCATACGCCACCGCACCCGGAATGGTGAACATGACCGGCCTCCCATGCCCTCAAGCCTATCAGCGCGATAAGGCACACGCCCCCTCGCGCGGGGCACCGGAGCGGCGCACAATTGTTCACTCCAAGCTCGGAAATGAGATGCGGATCGGAACAGGGATCTACGCGCCCGCGCGGCTTTCTTCAGCCGAGATCTGGGGTCAATGCCCCAATACAGGATGCGTCGGCGGATGAACCGCGACGCGGACCTTGCCAGCGGCTGCCCATCCCAGAGCGGCAAACCAACCCAGGATCGTCCACCCGAGAAAAACATTCACCAGCGTGATCCATACTGTCGCCTGGCAGTCCCGGTACATGGCCAGGCCCGTTGGCAGCAGATAGACGAGCGCCCCGAGCACAAACAGCAACAGGTTGACCGGCCCCATCAGGTCGGCATCGTGCCGGGCGAATCCCAGCGCGACCGCGACAATTCCGCACGCCACGATCCCAGCAATCACAAGGAGACGAAGCAGATTGTTCATGGGCCACCTCCCGCGGCAGAACGCGAGCCGCCCGGCTCCGCCCGGCACCGGGCCGAACCGGAGGCAGGCGTTCTGACTTCTCCTTAGTCCGCGGCCAAAGCGTAGCGCCGCTTGAAGTGACTTACAACGAAATACTTCCCTCATTTTTCATAACTTAGCGTGTATTTTCCGGTTCCGCCGGAGCCACGGTTTCCTCTCATCACAGCGGCGCGGCGGCCCTGAGCCGCTGAGAAGAGTGCACTTCAGAGGCAGCAGGACACACGGGCATCACACTGCGACCTGGCAGAAACACTATTTCACCGGATCAAACCAACCTTGTCTAGAAGGGAAGTCGTTGATCGCAAGCAAAACTTTCTGAGCGATCCAGGCCAGTCGCGGCGTTACGCGCTGGCGTAGACCAGGCGCCCTTCGCTTACCGTCCAGCGCACCTTGCCCTGCATGGTCCAGCCGTCGAAAGGCGTGTTCTTCGCCTTCGATTTCGACTCCGTCGCCCGGTAGGTCCACTCGGTCTTGGGATCGAAGACCACCACATCGCCAAAGCTGCCCACGGCCAACGTGCCGCGGCCTTTCAAGCCCAGCAGCGCCGCCGGCTGCGCGCTCAGCAGGCTCAACACTCGGCCCAGCGGTATCTTCCACTCGCCGTGCAGCCAGCGCAGGCAAAGGCCCAGAGCGGTCTCGAGTCCAGTAATGCCGTTCGGCGCCAGCTCAAATTCAACTTCCTTTTCGTGCATCGCGTGCGGCGCGTGATCGGTCGCAATCGCATCCACCACGCCGTCGAGAATCGCCTCGATCATGGCGTCGCGGTCGGCGGCCGAGCGCAGCGGCGGATTCATCTTGGCGTGCGTGTTGTAAAGGCCGACGTGCTCCTCGGTCAGCAAAAAATGATGCGGCGTCACCTCGCAGGTCACGCGCAGCCCGTTGCGCCGCGCCTGCCGCACTGCCGCCAGCGCCGTGGCCGTGGACGTGTGCGCCACGTGCAGATGAGGATGTGCCTCACGCAGCTCGGTCACCAGGCGAATATCGCGCTCCACCATGCTCGACTCCGCCTCCGGCGGCATGCCGCGCAGCCCCAGCCTGAACGACACCGGGCCCAGATTCATGCTCGCGCCCTGCGTCATGCGCGTGTCCTCGGCGTGCTGGATCACGCTGAGTCCTACGCGCGCCGCCGCCGCCAGAGTCTCGCGCATCACGCCGTCTTTCAGGATCGGCCGCCCGTCGTCGGTCACGGCCACCGCGCCCGCGGATTTCAGAGCGGCGTAGTCGTTGATCGTTTCACCTTTCGACCCGCGCGTGGCCGCCGCAATGGGAAACACGCGCACCACTGCGCCGCGTTCCGGCGCCTGCATCCAGCGCGTAATTTCCGGCGAATCGTTCACCGGAGTCGTATTCGGCATGGCGGCCACGCTCGTGAATCCGCCCGCCGCTGCCGCAGCCGTTCCCGTCGCGATGGTCTCCTTGTACGCCTGTCCCGGCTCGCGCAGATGCACGTGGATATCGACCAGTCCCGGCGCAACCACCAGCCCCGTCGCGTCCAGCACCTCGGCGCCTTCTGCGTTTTTCAACTTGCCCGGACCCGCAATCTCCGCCACGCGTCCGTCTTTGAGCAGAATGTCCTTGGCAGCGTCCATGCCTGCCGCGGGATCCACCAGCCGCCCTCCGCAAATTGCCAGCGTCCTCATGCGCGGCCTCCGCTTTCTGTCGTGAGTGCGCGTTCCATCACCGCCATGCGAATCGCCAATCCGTTCGTCACCTGCTCCAGAATCGCCGACTGCACGCCATCGGCCACGCCCGCCGTAATCTCCATGCCGCGAATAATCGGCCCCGGATGCAGCACCACTGCCGCGGGTGCGTGCGTCGCCAGCCGTTGCCCGGTGAGCTGGTAGTTGGCTTTGTACTCGTCCAGATCCAGTTGCAGTCCGGCCAGCCGCTCGGCCTGGATGCGCAGCATCATCACCCCCTGCGACTGCGCGAGCGCGGCCTCAAAGTCCCGCTCGATCTCGATTCCCGGTCCAGACCGCGCCGCCTGCTCCGGCAATAACTCTTTCGGCCCGCAGAGCAGCACCCGCGCGCCCACGCGCGGCAGCAGTTGCATGTTCGACCGCGCCACCCGGCTGTGCAGAA
The DNA here is from genome assembly GCA_964569985.1 of uncultured Occallatibacter sp. Lineage (GTDB taxonomy): Bacteria > Acidobacteriota > Terriglobia > Terriglobales > Acidobacteriaceae > Telmatobacter. Next base: position 38,334 of record CAZMWL010000021.1, on the reverse strand, counting down.
TATCGCCGGTAATCATCACCGTCACGCCGGCCAGCGTGTCGGCCTTCACTCCGGCCAGTCCCGGCCGCAAATGCGTCAGTATGGTGCGCAGATCGAGCAGCGCCTGCGTGGGATGCTCGTGCATGCCGTCGCCTGCGTTGATCACCGGTAGGCGCGTCGACTCTTCCAGCAGCCACGCCGCGCCCGACGAGTTGTGCCGCAGGATGATGGCTTCGGCGCCCAGCGCGCGCAGCGTCAATCCCGTGTCCTTCAGCGATTCGCCCTTTTCGATGCTCGAGCTCAAACTCGAGACCAGCGTGGTATCTGCGCCGAGCGCCTTGCAGGCCAGTTCGAAACTGGTGCGCGTGCGCGTCGACGACTCGTAAAAGAGCAGCGCAATGCGCCGCTTGGCCAGGATGTGGTCGCGCACGATGGGATCCTCGCCATCGAGTTCCGTGGCGCGGATGAGAAGTCTACTCACCCCCTCCACGCTCAAATCGAGAACCGAAAGCAGCGATCCCGAGTGGTAAGGAAACGAAGAGGCGGGCGCAGGCGGAGTGCTGCGCTGGCGGCGAGTCGTAGGTGTGGCCGTTTTCATGCTTTCAGACAGCTTACAGCAGACAGCCTGCAGCGGGCAGTTCTCAACGCCTGTAGCCCGTAGTGAACCAGCTCAAATCCGCCGCGAAAAGGCACGACTTCAAAGCCTGCGGAAAAACCCTTCCAGGGGAGCACGAAGTGAAAAAGCACGACTTCAAAGCCTGCCCTGAGCGGAGTCGGAGGATGCCGAACGCGCCGTAGGCGCAATGGTTGTTAGCCCCGCGCTTCAGCGTGGGGTAGAGAAACGAGATGGAAGTGAAGCCCCGTAGGGGCGATGCCTTACTCGTGAAAGGGCACGACTTCTGTCGTGCCGCAAGAGCCCCAGAATAGAGGCGGGCTTCAGCCCCTGAGGGGCGGTTTTGTTCAAGTTCAAATTGACCCACTACGAAAGTTCCAGAGTGTCGGTGATGAGGAAAAGATCATCGAAATCTCAGCTGACGAACGAAAATGCGCGCAACCTGCTCCCTGACCCCTGACCCCTGAAACCTGCTTTCAGTTGGTGCGCTCAACGAGCAGTACCTGCTCCGTCTGGTCCACTTCCTGGAACTTGACTTCGATAATTTCCCGGCTGCTTGTGGGCACGTGTTTGCCCACGTAGGTGGCCTCGATAGGCAGCTCGCGATGGCCGCGGTCGATAAGCACCGCCAGTTGCACGCGGCGCGGACGGCCATGATCAAAAAGCGCGTCGAGGGCGGCGCGAATGGTGCGCCCCGTGTAAAGTACGTCGTCGCAGATCACCACGTCGCGGCCTTCCACGTCGAAGCCGATGGCTCCCGGCGTCACCACCGGGCGCACGTCCGCCGTGGAGAGGTCGTCGCGGTAGAACTGGATGTCGAGCACTCCGGTATCCACGGTACGCTTCTCAATAGTCGAGATCAGCTTGCCCAGCCGTTGCGCCAGGGGAACGCCGCGGCGTTTGATGCCCACCAGGGCCAGGTCCTCGCTGCCGTCGCTCTTTTCCACGATTTCGTGGGCCAGGCGCACCAGGGTTCGCTCAATCTCCGAGGCGGACATAAGCCGCCCCTTCACTCGCAGGTTGCTGTTACTTTCCGGTTCACTCATGATCGTAGCTCTTGCCGGATGATACGAGGGTTTGGCGTTTCAGGGCAAGTTGTGGAAACAGGAGCGCCCGCATCCCGGAACCTGCGCCTGGGCGGGGCAGGGCAATGGGGTGCGGTAGACCCCCGCGCGAGACCAAATTGGTCCCATAATATAAAGGCGTGCCCGGATGGCGAAATTGGCAGACGCAGCGGACTTAAAATCCGCAGACCTTTACCGGTCGTGGGGGTTCAAGTCCCCCTCTGGGCACCAGCTAGTTTCTTGGGAACGTCCCGTCTGTCCCCCGGTTTTCCCGGTTTTTGTCCCCCGGTTTCCCCCCGGTTTCGCACAAGTTCTTGCTGAAAAAGGGCAGCACGTGGTCCTGGAAACGGTAAGCGACAGCGCTCGTGTGCGTGCCCGAGAAAATCTCGAAGCCGTGCGCGATTCCATAGGAATCGAGAATGTTGTGGAGCTTGATGGTGTCGAAGCGCAGCCCGTCCTGATCGCCGACGTCGATGGAGATGGCGCGATACTTGCGGAGGTTGTCGATGTACTGGTCGATGAAGGCGAGGGGCGCGTTGGCAGTCATCTTGGCCACGATCTCCGGAAGGGGCACGCCGTCTTTGGTGGTCAGGTCGAAGTAGAGCGGAGGGTTTTTGGGGTCGGGCGCCCAGGCGGCCGCGGTTGCGAATTGCGCGGTGACGAAGCCGGGTGATTGCGCGGCGAGGTCGGCGGGAGATTTGGCGGCTACAACTTTTTGTTCATTTGCGATTGCGCGGTCTTTCATCTGGTCGGCGGGGCCGGGTCCGTCGCCTGTCATGGGAGACATGCAGCAGGGGCTCATGATGTAGAGAGCGCCAAAGACGTCGGGATGCTTCATGCCGATGCGGGATGCGCCATAGCCTCCCATGGAGTGGCCAACCAGGCCCCGGCTGTTGCGATCGGGGATGGTGCGGTAGTGAGCGTCGATGTTGGAGACCACGTCATGGGCGATGAAGTTTTCAAAATCGCCGGTGGTCTCGGAACTCGAATACATGGATCCGCCATAAATCGTCTTCGAGTCGGGTAGAACCACAATCATTTCCTGAGCGCCCTTGGCGAAGGCGCCTTCAATGGTTTGCGGAACACGAATCTCGTGCGTCCATTGCTCGGCGCCAATGAAAAATCCGTGGAGCGCATAGACGACGGGATAGCGGCGATGCTTGTCCTTTGCGTAACTCGGCGGCAGGAAGACGATCACGTCGCGATCGACGGCTTCGCCCTCGAGGTTGCCCTCGAGCGAAGTGCCGTGAATTTTGATGTGCTCCACGGTGACGGGCTTGGCGCCGGGAACGACAGGAGGTTGCTCGGTTTGGACCTGCGCATCGCTCAATGCCGCGCCGGCTAAGGCCAAGGTAGCCATGAAGGCAAGCGCGCTAACGCTCTTCATTCTGCTCATTGTTTCATCTCCAAGTTTCGTTGGCGGCACCTCCGGTCCTTCGCGTTAGGGAACCGGGGCACCATCGGTGAGCCAGGATTGCTTGAGTTACTGCGCCGCAATCGGGAAGCGATAGACATTCACGCTAATGGGGGCGACCGAGATCGGCTCAGAGGGGTTGGCGACTGAGCTCTCCTTGATTTCGACCTGCGGGGGCTGCCCGACGCGATCGAAAGCGTCGAGCGTGCTCCCGGTCAACCGCCAGAGCTCAGATGGTCCAGTGACGCGTGTACCACTCACGTTCAGGTCGAATTTCTGCTCGGACTCGGTTGCGTTCACAACCGAGAGAATGAGGAATTTTTTGTCGGCGGACAGTGCGGCGACCATGTCAAGCGGATAGGTCGGGCTGCCGGAGCTGGTCTTGGGCTGATCGCCGCCGGGAGGAAATCTCGGTGCTGGTTGCGGCGAGTTTCCGGAAAGGGCGACGGGGATGGCGCCGACGAATTGGTCGGCGTACAGCTTGAAGGTAAGCCCGAGAACGTTCAATGTGGCGGCCGTGCGATTGAAGTCAATCGTAGAAGTACCCATGGTGTGCGCCGTCATGGTGAGGAAATCGGTATGGCGCAGCATTTCATTGAAGATCATGCCGTAGGCCAGCGACTGCTTGAGGGCGACGGGCCGTCCGAAGCCGCCGCCGAAGTAGGCGTACTCGTCGATGGAGAGGAAGATGTTTTTGCCGGCCATGGCGGGGAAGCGCTGCTGGTAGCCCTGCCATTCTTCGGCTTGGCCGTGGACAAGATCGGCGGGGTAGCGCGCGAATTGGAGCAGCGTTTGATCAACCTTGACGTAGCCATTGTCGGTTGGAGCATCGAGCGGGAGGCTGCGCACATGATCGATGTCGAGATGACGCCCAGGCTGGCCATACCAGTGTTGTGAGATGCCGTCGAAGTTCCCCAAGCAGTCTTTGAGAAAGCCGCCGGTCCAGTCGACGTCGGAACCATAAAGCGGCCCGAGGTTGCCGGCGTACTTGGCGCGGTCTTCGCCGGTCAGGTACCAATCCTCAAGCATCAGGCCGGAGGCGATGAGGGTGATGGATGGATCGACCGCGCGCATGGCTTTGGCAAATTCATTGTGCTTGATCATGAAGTACTTGAGATCGGTGCGGCCAATCTGCCACGACCCCCAGGGCTCGTTGCCGATGTTCCAGAACTTGATGTGGTAAGGCGCGGGATGGCCATTTTTGGCGCGCTGGGCGCCCATCACGGTGTTCACCGATCCGTTCATGTATTCAACTTGCTGAGCGGCGGAGTGCGAGTCGCCCAAGCCGGCGTTGACGCTGATGTAAGGCGCGACGCCGATGAGCTCGCAAAGCGTCATGAACTCATCCATGCCGAGATCGTTGGTCTGCATCGCGCTCCATGCGTTGTCCCAGTCGGGCGGGCGCTTATCGATATCGCCGATGGTGTGGTACCAGATGAGGTTCGAAGTGTAGTTGCCGCCATAACGCCAGAAGCCCGACTTGATCTGGCGGATCAGCGGAATGGTGTCGGCGCGGAAGCCTTCAATGTTGTCAGCAGGCATGAGCGAAAGCGTGCCGATGTGAAAGTTGCCTGTGCCGGTTCCCGTGATTTCAAGCGCGGCGTCGGTAGAGTCGGCTCCGGCAGTGAAGGCAATCGGATACTTCTTGTACTCGCTGGTGAGCGCTGGGATGGAGATGGCATGGCGGTTGTCCGGTCCAGTACCCCAGACGAGGGTGACCTTGACCCTGGTGCCAGGAGTGCCGCGGAGATAGATGCGGCCGGTATACTTTTTCCCGTTGACAAGGGCCAGGCCCGCCTGCCGGATTCCATGCGGAGCAGAGGCGTCAAGCTCGATGCGAGGGCTCTGGTCGCCGACAAAGGGATTGTCCCTGTCCATCACGACGACCTGGTCAGGCCCGACAGGACGCCAGTTGCGGAGCTGCATACGCATTGGATTGCCTTGCCGCGGCGTCTGGGATTCCGGGTCTTTGGAGACGATGGGGAAGTAGAATTTGCGATCGTCGAGCATCTCGGCCCAGAGGCTCGAGTACATCGTCTGGCCAATGTGTTCGATAAACATGCCGTACTCATATGGAGAGACGGGCACACCGGTTTGCGTGGCGTCAATTGTCGCCACGATCCTGTCTGGAGCCGCTGCCGATTGTTGAGCTGAACCTTGCGCCGCGCCTGCAAGAAACAACGATGCCGCCGCCAAACCTGCGATTTGAATCTTCATGGAACTCCCTGGTCGTCCCATCATGGGGATTGTTGTTCGGTTTTAGGGTACTTGTGTTGAGCTGCTTAACAGTACGCCAGCCCTGCGATTGGACAAGCGGGACGAGTATACGCTTTCTCGGGGATGAAGAGAATCGATTTACGGCGGTGCAACTTCAGTCTCTTCGTTTGGGTTGTGGCGAAATTTAGCGCGATCTTTCGAAATCGCTTGTAGAAACCGGTGGTGAACCTGTTTGATGGAGGGTGAAAGAATTCCAGACATCATCGCCGGCGGCGTGGGGCACTCGCGCGCAGTGCCAGGCAGGTGGAAAGACTTGAATGAAGACGCCAGAAGATCAATTCGGTTCATCGTCCTCCGGCACGGGCACGCAGATGGTGCAGAGCCTGGGCCTGTTCAGCGCCACCACCATCGTCGTGGGCTCCATGATCGGCAGCGGCATCTTCATTGTCGACTGCGACATCGCCCGCCTCACCGATTCTCCGGCGCTTTATCTGGGCGCGTGGGTCATCACCGCGGTCATGACCATGATCTGCGCCCTCAGCTATGGCGAACTGGCCGCCATGATGCCCAAAGCCGGCGGCCAATACGTCTACCTGCGCGAATCGCTCGGGCCGCTCTGGGGATTTCTCTACGGCTGGACGCTTTTCCTCGTCATCGAGACCGGAACCATCGCCGCGGTCTGTGTGGCCTTCGGCAAATTCCTGGGCGTTTTCTTCCCATCGATTTCGAGCACGCATTGGCTGTGGCACATCGCGCACGTGCCCGCCATTCCCGTCGGCCCCATGGTGCTGGGCAACATGGACATCGGCGTCAGCACTTCGAATCTCGCCGGCATTATCGTCGTGTGGTTCGTGGCCGCGGTGAATATCTGCGGCGTGCGCTTCGGCGCTCTGCTGCAAAACGTCTTCACCGTGGCCAAGGCGCTCTCGCTTGCGGCTCTCGTGCTTCTTGGCTTCACCGTGGGCCTCAACAGCGGAGCCATTGCGGCCAACTTCGGCAGCCATTGGAGCGAGTTCTGGCGCAACGCAGGGTGGTCGTCGCTGCATCCCGTGCAGGTAGGCGCGCAGGGGCCCATCGTCATGGTCAACATGATCGTGATTCTTGCTGTAGTCCAGGTGGGCTCGCTTTTTGCCGCCGATGCATGGAACAACGTCACGTTTACTGCCGGTGAAATCAAGAACCCGCGGCGCAACGTGCCGCTCTCGCTCGCCTTCGGTGTGGGTTTTGTGCTGGTGGTATATTTCCTGGCCAGTACGGCGTACATCCTGGTACTTCCCTTGCACGGCGACCCGCACGGCGCGACGATCTTCGCGCGCGGCGTGCAACATGCCTCCGAGGACCGCATTGGCGCAGCGGTGCTCGAGCAGATCTTTCCCCACTTAGGCGGTTACTTGATGGCCGCGGCCATCCTGATCTCAACCTTCGGCTGCGCCAACGGCATCACGCTCTCCGGTGCGCGCGCCTATTACGCCATGGCGCAGGACGGCCTCTTCTTCCGCCTGGTGGGCAAGCTGCACCCGCGTTACAAAACCCCCGCCGCCGGTCTCGTGGTGCAGGCCATCTGGACCACCATCCTCTGCGTCTCCGGCTCTTACAGCCAGTTGCTCGACTACATCATCTTCGCCGTGCTGGTCTTTTATATTTTGACGATCCTCGGCCTCTTCGTCCTGCGCATCAAGCAGCCAGCCACGCCGCGGCCCTACAAAGCCTTCGGCTATCCGTTCCTGCCCGGCCTTTATATCGTCATGGCAGTGGGCATCTGCGCGGCCCTGCTGCGCTACAAGCCGCAATACACCTGGCCCGGCCTGATCCTGGTGCTGCTGGGGGTTCCCGTGTATCTGTTCTGGTCGCGGCGCACGAAGGCGGCGCTCACTGCCGGTGGCGCTGCCCCGGAATAGGGCAGAGATTTCCCCTGGCAGCAGAACGGGCGAGAGCACGATATAGAATTCGGCTATGAGCGTGGACGAATCGAAGTTCCCCTACGGTTATGTGCCGGACTACCTGAAGGAAAGGGTGAAAAACTGGCGCAGTCTCACCGTTGGCGAACGAATGGAACTCACCTCCGAGTTAAGTTTGGCCGCTTGGGCGAAGATCGGTGTCGTCTACGATCCGACGAAGCCGACGGATAAGACGATTCGACGGATGGAGCGCAAGCGGGAATGATGGATGCTCGTTCGAAGCATGCCGGGTCCGAGAAGTGAGGGTTGGGGCATCAGGCAAGCTACACTGAGGTAGCAACTGAACGCGTGAATCGCATTGTCGATACGGTGGAAAGCATGAGTGGACTGGCGGTCAAAATAATAGAGGAGCCGGATCCTGCGACAATCATTATTCCCGAGCTGGACCTCACTTCCTATTTGCCAAGTCGGCTCAAACAGGGTCCGCTCGAACAGACGGAAATTCCGAGATTGGCACGTGATGCTGCCGCGATGCGGATGCTTGAAGAGGCCTTGCTGCAAATTCCCACGAGCCACTATCTGGTGCATGGGGACGCGCGCGAGATGCGGTCCCTTGCCTTCGAGAGCGCGCATCTGGTTTTGACCTCGCCACCTTACTGGACGCTGAAGAAGTATGACGAGGCCGATGGGCAACTTGGCCATGTGGGCGAGTATGACAAATTCCTCGCGGAATTGGACCGTGTGTGGCGCCGCTGTTTTGATTTGCTGGTTCCTGGCGGGCGCCTGATTTGCGTTGTGGGTGACGTATGTCTGTCGAGACGGCAGAACGACGGTAGGCACACCGTGGTGCCTCTGCATGCCTCGATCCAGGAGATTTGCAGGAAAATTGGTTTCGACAACCTTGCTCCGATTATCTGGCACAAGATTGCAAATGCCGTCTATGAGGTTTCAGGGGGAGGAGGCTTCCTCGGTAAGCCTTACGAACCGAACGCCGTCATCAAGAACGATATTGAGTTTATCCTGATGTTTCGCAAGCCTGGCGGTTATCGCAAGCCTACCGCGGCCAAGCGCCTGCTCTCCGTTATCAGCTCGGAGAATTACCAAAGCTGGTTTCAGCAGATTTGGAATGGGCTAACTGGAGCTTCGACAAAGGACCATCCGGCGCCTTACCCGCTTGAACTCGCCGAGCGGTTGATCCGGATGTACAGTTTCGCCGGCGATATCGTAGTCGATCCATTTTCCGGCTCAGGAACGAACGCGATTGCCGCGGCTCGAACCGGGCGGCACAGCATTGGCTATGAGATCAGCGGCAAGTACCACCACATGTCCATTTCACGATTCTACCGCGAGACCGGAGGGTTGTTCTGGCGGCCTGAGGTTACGCGAGTGGAGGAGCCGTGAGCTTGCAGCCCTATTGGGAAGAGCGGCTCCGCGCCGCCATCGCGGAGTTCTGGAAAACGCGCGGCAAGCAATCCGGACGCCAAGGGACCAAGTCGGGCACACGAGATGCAGGAAATCGAACTGCTGTCACCGGCGGAAAGCAGATGGACGGACTCGTCGCGCTGGTCAGGGACTTCCTGGTCGATTGCGGAATCGACCAATCGGAGATCTTCTGCAACCATGCCGTCGAACTTCCGGGCTGGTTTCGAGCGGAGAAGAAATGGGATTTAGTGGTCGTCACGAAAGGTCAGTTAATTGCCACAATGGAATTCAAGTCGCAGGTGGGCTCGTTTGGCAATAACTTCAATAACAGAACCGAGGAGTCGCTAGGAAGCGCAACGGACATTTGGACCGCTTACCGAGAAGGCGCATTTGCCCTCTCGCAGCGTCCATGGCTCGGGTATGTCATGGTCCTTGAAGAGGTTCCACGGTCACTAAACCCCGTCGCCGTCAAGGAGCCGCATTTCCCGGTCTTTCCGGAGTTCCGCGAGTCGTCATATGCGAAGCGATACGAAATTCTGATGACGAAACTTGTGAGAGAGCGGCTCTACGACAGCGCAGCTTTGATCCTCTCGAGTCAAAAATCCGTGGGTGATGGCGACTATCGCGAGCCGTCCGCGGAACTGAGCTTCGAAGTTCTCTTGAACTCGCTTAAGGCCCGAGCAATAACCGTTGCAGGAGCTTCAAGCTAGAGCGCATAGTCCTATTGCAGCAGCGTCCCCTGCTCGCCCTCGTGATTGCCGTTCCCATTGCCGTTCAGCTCTTCCGGCGGAATGATGACCGCGGCCGCGACCTTGTCTTCCGGCTCCAGGTTCAGCAGGCGGACGCCTTGCGTGGCGCGGCCGGCGGAGCGGATGGTCTTGGTATCGACGCGAATGATCTTGCCAAACTGGCTGATCACCATCAGTTCGCTGGTGTCGTCGACGAGCTGGATGGAACTCACGCGGCCGATGCGGTCGGTGACGGCCATGTTCTTGACGCCCTTGCCGCCGCGCGTTTGCAGGCGGTACTCCTCGACGTCGGTGCGCTTGCCGAAGCCGTTCTCGCTGACGGAGAGAATGCGGTATGCGCCGGGCTCGTGCTTCTTCGGCGTGACCGCCACGCCGACCACGTAGTCGTTCTTGAGCAGCGCAATCCCGCGCACGCCATAAGCCGGCCGGCCCATGGAGCGCACGTCGCTCTCTTCAAAGCGAATTGCCAGGCCCATGTGCGTGGCCAGGAAGATCACCTGCGAGCCGTCGGTAATGCGCGCCGCCACCAGCTCATCGTCCGTATCGATGCCAATGGCGATGATGCCCCTCGACATCACATTGGAAAAGTCCTTGAGCGGCGTCTTCTTTACGGTGCCCTTTTGCGTGGCGAAGAGGATGAACTTGCCCTCTTCCTCGAGGTCGTGCACGGGAAGAATCGCGCAGACCTTCTCGCCGGTTTGCAGGTCGAGCAGGCTCTGCATCGACTTGCCCTTGCCCGCGGCGCCCACGTCGGGAATCTCGTAGATCTTGAGCCAATACACGCGGCCGGTGTTGGTGAAGCACAGCAGATAGGAGTGCGTGGAGTCGACGATAAGCTGCGCGACAAAATCCTCTTCGCGCGTCTTCATGCCCATGCGTCCTGAGCCGCCGCGGCGCTGCTGGCGGTAGATCGAGATGGGCGTGCGCTTCAGGTAGCCCTGGTGGCTCACCGTCACCGCAACCTGCTCATCGGCGATCAGGTCTTCAAGCCGCAGCTCCGCGCTCTCGTCCACAATCTCGGTGCGGCGCTTGTCGCCGTACTTGTCGCGGACGTCTTCGAGCTCCTTCACAATCACCGCGCGCAGTTTCTTCTCGCTGCCCAGAATCTCTTCGTAATCGGCGATCTTCGCGCGGATCTCATTCAGCTCGCTCAGCAGCTCATCGACGGAGAGCTGGGTGAGCCGGTAAAGCTGCAGTTCCAGGATGGCGTCGACTTGCCGCAGGGTCAGGCCCTTTTCCTCATGGCGTCCCGGCTCGCGGTCCAGGCGGATGACGATGTCCTTGCCCTTGCCCCATGCGTACAGGTTCTCGCGAGCGTCCGCGCGGGAGTTCGATGCGCGGATGATCTTGATCACGGCATCGAGATTGTCGAGCGCGATCTTCAAGCCTTCCAGAATGTGTTCGCGTTCGCGCGCTTTGCGCAGCAGGTAAACCGTGCGCCGCTGCACCACGTCGATGCGGTGGTCGATGAAAAGCTGGATGGCTTCGGCCAGGGGCAATTCCTTCGGCTGGCCGTGGGTCACGGCCAGGAAGATCATGGAAAAACTCTCTTGCAGCTGCGTGTGCTTGTAGAGCTGGTTCAGCACAATCTCCGGCTGCGCGCCGCGCTTCAGGCCGATCACCATCCTCATGCCGTCGCGGTCGCTCTCATCGCGGGTGCGATCGGCGCCGATGTCGATGTCGGAGATGATCTTGTTGTCCACCAGTTCGGCAATGCGCTTGAAGAGCGTGGACTTGTTGACCTGGTAGGGCAGCTCAGTCACCACCAGCGCCTTCAGTTCCTTGGTCGCGCTCTCAATGGCTACGCGCGCGCGCATCAGGAAGCGGCCGCGGCCGGTGCGGTACGCTTCCGCGATTCCCGCGCGGCCGTAGAGAATACCGGCCGTCGGAAAGTCCGGCCCGTGCACGTGTTTCAGCACCTCGGCCAGTCCGCCTTTGGGATTCTTCACCAGCGCGATCGCCGCGTTCATCACTTCGGTCAAATTGTGCGGTGGAATATTGGTCGCCATGCCCACCGCGATGCCGCTCGATCCGTTCACGATCAGGTTCGGAATCCGCGTGGGCAGCACCGACGGCTCCAGCGTGGACTCGTCATAGTTGGGGACGAAATCCACAGTCTCCATGTCGATGTCGGCCAGCAATTCGCCGGCAATCCGCTCCATGCGGCACTCGGTGTAGCGCATCGCCGCCGGCGGATCGCCGTCCACCGAGCCGAAGTTTCCCTGCCCGTCCACCAGCGTATAGCGCAATGAAAACGGCTGCGCCATGCGCACCAGCGTGTCGTAAATCGCCGAATCGCCGTGCGGATGGTACACGCCCATCGCCTGCCCCACCACCTTGGCGCATTTCGTGTACTTCTTGTTGTGCTGCAGCCCCATCTCGCTCATGGTGTAGAGCACGCGGCGATGCACGGGCTTCAATCCGTCGCGGGCGTCGGGCAGCGCGCGCCCGATGATCACCGACATGGAGTAGTCGAGATAGGAGCGGCGCATCTCCTCTTCGATGTTGATGGGAATGAGGTTCGTGCCGCCGGGAGGGTTCGCTCCGTCGAGAGGAAGCTGAGGATTCTGGTCGTCTGCCATAGTTTTTTTAGGGCTTGCAGGAAGGCGGCAAAAAGTCCGGAAAAAGCAGGGCCGGATCCGCAGCTCTTAGCTTCTATTTTAGTGGTTCGAGGGGCCTTTTAGCAAGGTTGGAAGATCGAAATAACCCCTTATTTTGCTTCGATTTATGAGGGAGCTATGCCGCCCCGTCTCACGTCCAGCAATTCGTGCGCGTCCGGCCCGCTTTTTGCACCGGAAAAGGCGGCTCTTGAAATCCGCTTCTAGTGTTCTGTCTCCAAAGTTTGCATAAAACCACCCTGTCATCCTGCGCGAAGTTCGTCGCGTTTCAGGTTCCAAATTAGTGCGCGCCGGAGGCGCAATGGTTGTTAGCCCCGCGCTCCAGCGTGGGGACGAGGAGCGGAAAAAGATCACGAGCCCCGTAGGGGCGGTGCAAAAGTGCGCGCAAGACGCTCGAACACTCTTTATGCGATTACTCTGCATGGGGAGTACGAAAGCCTAGATCATCCCCGGCAAGCTCAGCACACACAACACCGCCTGCAACACCACAATGGCTCCCGCCGCGCCCAGCGCCCAGCGTCCTCTTGGAGCCTCGTACGCATCCGCCAACGCGCCGCCGATAAACGTGAGTAGAAACGGCTGTGCCCAGAGCCACGGGCTGCCCGGAGAGCCCGTCATCACGAGCACCATGCAAACCAAAGCGCAAAGCAGCGGAGCGGTGTTGCCGAAGTAGCGCGATTTGCGCGCGCTCAGATAAAACATCACCGCGGCGCACGTGGCAATCGTGATGCCGCCATTGGCGAGCGTGCTGAAGAACCGCCGGGCCGGATCCAGTGAGACCCATAGGAATCCTGCCGCCGAGCGGAAGACATAGCTCGCTGCGTCGGGCGAAAAGCCGTAACAGGCAAACACCAGCACCAGCGCGCCCACCGCGGCAACCAGCACCACGGGCAAGGTCTGGCTCCTGTGTCCTTCGGCGACCCAAAGCATGGCCGCCAAACCGAGCACTGCGGCCAGCGGCAAGGCCACAATGTGCGCCGCTGCCGCCACGCCAAAAATCGCCGTGAGCAGAACCATCCGCGGCCGCCACTTGCGCCGCGGGCCCTGCATGGCGTGGGCAACGCCAATGCAGGTATACACGCCGCCGAAAAGGCCCAGCGCCGCCAGCACTTCGGGATTGGGCGTGACGCAGGCGCGCAGCACCGCGGGCGAAAAGCAATAGAGCGCAAGGGCCGTATAGCCGCCCAGGTTGCCGTAGAGCCGCCGCGTGACCCACCAGATGCATCCGCCCAGCAGGAAACCGGCAAATAGGAACGGCAGGCGCAGCAGCAACAGGATGTGCGTCATTTGATGGCGCAGTTCCCATGTGCTCAACTCGCCGTTCTCTTGCACTACGCGATTCTCCGGCTTGCGCGCGAGATCCAGCCCGCGCTCGGCCAGAAGATTCAGCGTGAGCGGAAGCCCCGCCAGCCGGTACGCCAGAATGCCGTCGTGAATGTTGCCGCAGGAGGTGTAGTAGCCCGCCAGCGGCGAAGGCTTTTCCCAGGTTTCGCGTCCGCAGCGCGCGTACTGATAATCGATGTCGGTTAGCGTCTGGCGGCTCGTGAGCCAGAATCCCTGTAGCAGAAAGAGGGCCAGCAGTCCCGCCGCAATCCGTTGCGGCAGATTGAATTGAAAGCGTCGGAGGGCTTGAAACCGGTGGGTCATGCGAGTCGAGCGGCTATCTCCAGTCTAAATGGAGGCGCCGGGAGATGCGGGCATGTGCCTGACGCTGCCGCGTCGATTTCAACCGAAACCAGTGCTATGCTTGGCTTGAGTCTTCCATGAGTACCGTCTACACGATCGGCCATTCATCGCACGCTTGGGAGGACTTTGCCAAACTTCTGGCAGGCCGCCAAGTCGGCGTGATTGTGGACACCCGGTCGGCTCCATACTCCCGCTTTGCCCCACAATTCGACCGTGAAGTTATGCAGAGAAAACTGGCCGAGAGCGGCATCAAGTACATTTTTCTGGGCGGAGAACTCGGTGGCCGTCCCGATGATCCGGCATATTACGACAAAAACGGGCATGTGCTCTACGGCCGCATGAAGTCCGATCCGGCATTTGTGCGGGGAATGGAACGATTGGAACGCGGGATCGCCGCGTTTCGGGTGGCTCTGTTGTGCGGCGAGGAAAATCCTGCTCATTGCCATCGCCGCCTGCTGGTGGGGCGCGTTTTGGTCGAGCATGGCCACGAACTCACCCACATCCGCGCCGATGGACGTCTGCAAACGGACGCGCAGGTAACTGCCGAGTCCGGCAAGCCTCTGGAAAGCGGGCAACCTGCCCTGTTTGCCGAGTTGGACGAGGACCAATGGAGATCTACAGCATCGGTTTCACGAAAAAAAGCGCCGGCGAGTTCTTTGGTGCACTGAAGGCCGCTGGCATCGAGCGCCTGCTCGATGTGCGTTTGAATAACACATCGCAACTTGCGGGCTTCGCAAAGCAATCCGACCTCAAATACTTTCTCCAGGAAATTTGTGGCGCTGCGTACGAGCGCGAACCCCTCCTCGCGCCTACGCAGGAGATCCTCGACGCGTTTAAGAAACAAAAAGGCAGCTGGGAAACCTACACAGACGCCTATCTTGCGTTGATCGGGTCGCGAAAAGTCGAGTCGGCCATCTCTCAGGAAAGCTTCCAAAAGAAGACCGTTTTATTGTGCAGCGAAGCGTCCGCCGAGCACTGTCACCGCAGACTGGCGCTCGAATACTTGCAGCAACATTGGGGCGGCGTTAGAATCATCCATCTTTAATCCAAGGGATGATTTATGCGCGAAGTGCGATTCTTGTGCCTCGCCGTCTCAAGAAAGATGAATGGCTACTGCATTGCTGGGATCGATATCGATTCTGGCGAGTGGATTCGGCCAGTAAGTCCCCATAGCTACGGCGAATTCCTAGGCCATGAAATCACAGTCGAGGGCCACAAGGCGCGGAGCCCAAGGCTTATGGAGACGCTCGATGTGATTAAGCTGCGTCTCGGCAAACAAGCAGGCAGTGCTGGTCAGCCTGAGAACTGGGAACTTGATCTTAGTCCGAATTCGTTGCCTCATGCAATCATGGGACAAGGAGCCAATAACGTTTCGATTCTTGCGCAAATCAGGGATTTGGCCAAACAGTCGAGCTCATCGAGCCTACTACTGGGAACGCAGGGAAAAGAAATATCGCATCTCGAAATTCAAAAAGAGCCTCTTTCTCACTCCCTGTGTGTAATCCGCCCCAAGGGGCTGACCTGGGTCAGAACAACGAATTTCAAGAATAAGCCTCGAATTGAAGGATGGTTTGATTTTGGCGGGCGAAATGTTCGCTATTACCTCTCGTTGACGGACGTTGCTTGGGAGACAAAGCTCCTTGCTACGACCGTCAACGGTCAGAGCCTCGATGCCGCTGAAGTGCCCGGAGCTGATGCAAATTTAGAGATTCTGCTAACAATCAGCCTCGGGGATCTCTTTGAAAAGACGCAATGCCATTACAAGCTGATCGCGGGCGTTCTGTTACTTCCTAAGAAATGACTGTATTACCGCCTGTCATGGCGTGTGATCCTGGCATTCGGAGACGCTCCTTACGGTGAGCCTCAGCGAAGCGTTCGAAAACTTTCATTACAAACTGGTGGCGGGAGTCATCAACCTCCCGGCTTGAGCGGGTTCGCCACAGTCTCGCGAGACGCCTTTCCCGTCCGCAAAAAATGAGCCGCTCCGAAGAGCGGCTCATAACCTTACGTGCCGCAAACTTAGTTGAAGATAGCGCCGACGGATACGTTGGATTGGGTGCAAGAGTAGGTGCCGGTGGCGGATATGTAGGTGCAAGTTCCCCCGACCACAACCGAACACGAGTTTGGTCCCGTTGCGCTGTAAAGGGGTGCGGGCGGGACAATGGCAGGGCAGCTATTCGTGGTCTTGTCCAGGGTGCAAGGCGTGCAATTCGAAGACCATCCCCCGAAATTAACACCCGGCTCCGCTGGAGCATTCAAAATCACGGTTGTGTTAACGGGATAAGTGGCTTCGCACACAGACCCACCTGCCGATCCCTGCTGTGCCGTTCCTCCACAGTCGATTGCGAGCAGCGGATTACTCCAGGTACTTGTGGCCGAAGGAGCCTGCACCAGCCAGTTGGCCTGGTCCAGGCCAGTGCTAACCAGGCTTGCGTCGAAGACCGTAAGCGTCGAAAACAGACCGGTGCCAATGGTCAGCTCGTTGCACGTGCCAACGGTGAGAATGTCGTTGTAGTCCGTGGTGGTAGTGGTGGTGCCATTTGCATTGGTGACCGTGGTTGTGCCGTAGGTGGGCGCCGCGTACGGGCAATTGAAGGTTGCATACCCGGCGGTACTTGTGCCGTAAACCAGAGTGCCGTCTGGATTCGCCGCCACAGCATAAACCTGCTCACCGGTTCCGGACGATTCGGCCGTAATAAGCCCGCCGGAAGCTCCTGGGGCACCGGCGGAGTTAATCGGGAAGACGAGAGGTTCGGGGAGCGAAGCCCATGTGACCTGCGTAAAGGCGCACTGGGGGTTGGGGAGATTAGTCACCGGCATCTCGGAGGCAACATCCGTCTCTACAGCGAGGGCATCACCGGCGGCAAGTGCAGCCGTGCACTGGGAGGGAAGGTAGCCAGGACCGGGGAATCCAGCGTGGAAGAAGCCGTTTGTGACATCCAGCACTGTAGGCGCAGATGAGAAGGTTCCAAAAGCGAGAAATTGCGCGGTCTGCTCCAAACCGAAGACTGAAACTACTGCCGGTGCAACATTGATCGAAAGCAGAGGCTCCGCCGCAGGTGTGGTAGTGACTGAAACGGTGGCCGAACCCGTGACCACGTTGGACGGGGTCGGACCGACCGCGGGGTTCGTGTATTCGGCCGTGATGTTGGTTGATCCCGTACTGACGCCCGAGGCCTGCCCTGGCGTGGAGGGGCACAGCGCCGGAATGTTGGCGCCCGCTTGCGTGCAAATTGTGGCTACCGTGGTGTTGCTCGACACCCACGCAAGCTGCGGCGAATAGGTCACGTCTTCCTGCAAGCCGGTGGTTCCGGAGGTGCCAATAGCAATAAACTGCCCCGGCTGACCCGTAGCTGAGAGCGCCAGTGAGCTTGGAATGATGGTAAGCGAGGTCATCTGCTCCGCTGCACCATTCGTTACGGTGAAGGTGCCGACACCTGTCACCACGCTGCCATCGGGGTTCGACGCGACGGCCGTGATGGCGACGGTGCCCTGGGTAACCGCTGTCACGAGCCCAGGAGTGGACGGGCAATTGGCCGGCGTATTCGTGCTGGTATTTGCAGGCGTGCAAACCGTGGCTACAGCAGGATTACTGGAAATCCACGTGATCTTGTATTGTCCGGTGGTGGTGGTCAGATTCTGCGTTACCGGGGCTGCCGAGAACGTGCCGGTCGCGACCAGCTGGCTCGACTGGCCCGGATAATTCACCGTTTGCGTTCCGGGGTAGATTGCAATGGAAAGCAGAGGCTCGGCGGCTATGCCGTTCACCGTCAAGGTGGCGGACGCCGTCACCACATTGGCCGGACTGGTCGCCGTTGAGGGGTTGGTGTACTGAGCTGTGATGGTAGTCGTGCCTTGCGTCAGCGCCTTTACGGCCCCGGTAGTAAGATCCACGGTTGCAACCGCCTGGTTGCTGGAAAACCATTGGACCGAGGTCGTCTCTGGCAATTGCAAGCCGCTCCCATTAGTGCCGATGGCGACAAACGGGTTAGGCTGAGCGGTCCCTGCGACCAATGGCAAGGTCAATGTCTGCGCGCCGGGAATAATGGCGAGAGACGTGATCTGATTTGGCGTCGATCCCGTCACCGTGAAGGTCGCCGATGCCGTCACCGCGCTGTGATCTGTATTGTTGGTCGCGATGGCTGTGATGGCGGTGGTGCCCGGACCCATGGCTGTCACAAGCCCAGGCGTCGATGGGCAGTTAGCCACAGTATTGGTGCTGGCATTTGCCGGCGTGCAAATCGTGGCTACCGACGGGTTGCTGGAATACCAGGTCACCGTATAGCTAGACACACTCTCCATGTTCTGCTCGCCCGGCGTTGCTGAAGACGCAGAGAAATCGCCGATGGCAAGGAATTGGGCCGTCTGCCCCGTCCACGCAACTGTTTGCGAACCGGGAACAATCGACATGGAGAGCAGAGGCTCAGGAGTGGTTGAAAGAGCCACTGTGAGCGAGCCGGTTGCCGACACCACGGTTCCGTCGGGCGGATTGCCGTTGATTCCGGGATTGGGAACTTCGACTGTGATTGCGGTTACCCCGTTTGCGACCGCGCTGAATTCTCCGTTGCTGACTAGGTTCACCACGCCGTTGCTGTTGGCGCTCCACTTCACATTCGGCGCATTGGTCAGATCCACAGTAGCGCCTGTCCCGGTGGTGCCGATGGCGATGAAGCTGCCAGTTTGCCCAACCGCAGTGAGCGTTTGCGAGGCCGGAACGATGGCCACCGACACGTACGGCTCCGTGACGGTGGGTACCGACACTGTATAGACCGCGCTGCCCGTCACCACGGTGCCGTCGGGATTGGTCACCAGGGCTGTAACGGCGGTGGCGCCGGCGCCATTCGGCGTGGCAACTCCTCCAGTGGGTGAAAGGAAGCTGGCCACTGCCGGGTTGCTGGAAGTCCAGGCTGCCGGTTGGATATTCTCAGCAGGCGTCGTTCCCGGGACTGTATACGCCGAATTCGTCAAATTTACGGTAGCGCCGGATGCGGTGGTGCCGATGGCGATGAAGTTGACATTGGCCTTTGTGCCGGTTGCCAGGGAGGTTTGCGAGCCGGGAACGATCGCCAGCGAGACGATAGGCTCCGGCGTCGTCAGAATGTTCACGGTGAGCGTTGCTGCGGCGGTAACGATTGTTTTATCGGGGTTCTGAACCGTGGCCGTAATCACGGTTACGCCATTCACGGGGTTCGCGGCAACCGTGGCTAGACCGGGCGAAGTGATTGTGGCTACGGTCTGAATGCTCGAAGCCCAGGAAGCAGGCGGGATCGTTATCGTGCCATTCGTCCAACTTTGGCTGGTCAGGTTGACCGTCGTGCCGCTACTCGTGGTGCCGATGGCAACATACTGAGCGCTTTGATTGGCCGCAGTGAGCGTTTGCGAGGAGGGAATGATGGCCAGCGATGCAATCGGCTCACTCGAAGTGGTAGTCGTTGTCACGGAAAGAGTCGCCGTTCCGGTCACCACTGTACCGTCCGGATTCGTCGCGATCGCTGTGATCGTAGTCGTGCCGGCTCCAACAGCTGTAGCCACGCCGGTCGCAGCAACGACCGTGCTCACTGCGGGGACAGAGGAACTCCAAACCGCTGCCTTGATCGTCGCCGTGCCAACCGTGGCTGACTGATTGGTCAGATTGACCGTTGTCCCGGATGCGGTGGTTCCAATAGCAATGAAATCGGCAGTTTGGTTAATTTGGGCCAGAGATTGCGAACCAGGCGTAATCGTCAGCGAGACGATCGGCTCGGAGGAAACTGTACTTGCCGTCACGGTCAGGGTCGCGCTCGCGGTGATGGTTCCCGTGTAACCGTTCATGGTCGCCGTGATGATCGTGGTCCCGGCGGTGAGCGCAGTTGCCATCCCCGTGGAGTTGATGCTTGCCACCGCGGGAGTGCTCGAAGTCCAGGTCGCCGAATCGGTGTCATCCTGCGTCGTCGAGGGATGGCCGCTTCCGTGGCCGGTGGTTCCCGTGGCCGTGAACTGTAGGGTTTGGCCCACGGTAAGAGACTGGGAAGTGGGCGTCACCGCCAGCGAATCCACCAGAGAATTCGTGCAGCCCGCAAAGGGAAGCGCAAGAGCAACCAGGAGGAGTGCCCGTGGCGACAAACGATCAAGCATGATTGACCTCCGGAATCCGCAGCCGGTTTCGACGTCGACCATCGGCGTCATGGCAGACTCTCGCTGGCCTCTACGCCATCAAATATATGTCACTGAAACTCGCCTCCTTATGGCACGAATGTGTTACTTTCACTTTTCGCACCAAGTCAGTCAATAAGTCCTTTGACGCTGCTGCAAACAGGTGTGACTGAGGTAATCGGCGGCCTGTTTTCTGGCACAAAAAGCCCGGCCGCATTCCGGGGTTGAAGTCCCCTGGCAAGCGGCCCTCTGATTGGAATTTCTTGTGATCGAAATTTGTTGCTGCCGTTCTCCGGCTGTGTGCGCAGCGGGCGCCGTCAGTGGATGCGAATATCCCCTTCGCCAACCTGGAGAATCACGTTGTGCCCACCGCCGTTGATCTTGCCCGCGAGATGACGGGGATCGGAGCCGTTCGCGTCCTCAATCCGCAGGTCGCTGTGCACCAGGCCGGCGCCGGTCTGGGCATCCATCGTACAGGCCGCGCTGCCCAGCGTTACCTCAACATCTCCCTTTCCCGTCTGCACGGTCCAGTCGCCCCCAGGCACACCGGAAACCTTGATGTTTCCCGCGCTCGTCGCCGCGCGCAGCGCGCCCAGCAAGTTGCGCAGCTCCAGGTTGCCTGTGCCCGACACCGCTTTCACTTCGCCCCGCCCGTTCTGCTCCACTTCGATGTCGCCCTCTTTGGAACTGGCGTCAATGTATCCCCCGAGCCCAATCGCGTGAATGTTCCCTGACCCGGTGTTGAAATGTGCAGTCTGTCCAACCCCGTCGTCGAAGATATCGCCCACGCTGGAGCTGGCCTGAATGATGCTGTCGGCCGGAGCTTCAATCTCGTAATCGATGATGATGTGAGCCAACTGCTCCGAGGTGCCGACGCGGACAGTGTCCTTGTCCTGGAATATAGGAGGTCTCGCCGCGATATCGCGAAGCTGGTCGTCTGTCGGATGCCAGTCGTTCGCCTTCACATGGCCGGTAATGCGCAGCACGCCAGCCTCGCCCTCGCTGATCTGGATGGTCCCGGCGCCCGATAGGATTGTCAGATCCAGCCGATCCCGCAGATGGATGGTCTTGGTAAAGGTCTGCTCCGCTGGCTGCGCCCCGAGCGGAGCAAGTCCAAACAGTGCAAAAGTAATAAACACGAAAACTGGGATGCGGCCTATCATCGGGAGCCTCTTTGCCATTATGCATCCACACTGTCGCGGCACGCGCTTGAAGCAGATCGGCCGTTCATCGCGAAGCACTGGCTCCGCCATGAACGGCCATCCTTTGCGCATTTTCGTGAACGGTTAGCTTGCGTCGTGATTAGAAACGAACCATGATCGCAAGAATGGTTGACGTCTGGTTCGTGCGCAGGTCCGGCCACCAGATGTTGCTCAAGCTCGACGGTGAGAGCACCTGTGTATTTCCACCGACGTAAGTAGCGCTTGTTCCTCCGCTGCAAACCTTCACTGCCTCTGCCAGCCCTGGCCCGCCGTCGGGGCCGACATAGCCGATGCCGGAGTCCACCAGTCCCGCCGAACTGCTTCCGGAACAGATGTAGTCGGAGGGATTGCCCACGTTCGCGTGGATGTCTCCCTGGCCTGGGGCGTACGGCGTAATGCCGCCGCGGCCAGTCCAGTACGGCACATTGGAGTAGCGGTAACTTTCCTCGAGCCGGAAGGTGATGAACTGTGCCGGCATGTAATCGAATGTGATCGTCCCGTCGCGCATCTGCGCCTGGTCGCCGGCATTCTCCGTGAAGTATGGGGAACCTGTCGTCGCCGTCGCGCCGTTGATCGGCGGCAGCAGCGTCAGGTAGCGGCCGGGGTTGCTCATCTGGCCGCCGCCGAACGTCATCGCGTACTTGTCCTTATCGAACCAGACGCGCAGGTAGTCCATCCAGCCTTCGAAAGCCTGCTTCGGCTCGTTGCCCTTGTGGCTATGGCAATTCACGCCGCCATTGTAGGTCGACACACCGTTGCCCATCTCCGGTGAGGCGCCTTTCGGATTCAGCGTGCCGATACCGCCGGGGCCATTGCCTCCTTGGGTTACTCCGAACGACACTGGGCCGCCGCCCATTTCGCAGCCCAGGTCGCCCGTAACGGTGAAGGCGATCTTGTCCAGCGTCTTCTTGGGATTGTCGTAGAACTTGATCTGCGCTGAGTAGTCGGCGTGGATACGCGTGCGTCCCGGGAATCCGGCATCATCCTGACCCACGCCGTAATCGTTCCACACGAAGTCGAGCCACGGCTTGGGGCGATACAGAATCTGGCCGCCCAGTCCGGGCTTGCTGTTGTAGCGTCCGTACGTCTGCCATCCGTTGATGAACCACGGCTCAATCTTCAGCTTCTCCGTGGGCCAGTACTGAACCCGCAGCCCGGTAAAGAACCACGGCGTGTTCGACGACACGTAGGAAGGCTGGTACGCCCAGTTGTCGAAGTTGTAATAGCTGAACAGGCCGATGTACGAGACAAAAATGCCCGCGTCGGCGTTGAGCCCGTGGCCCACATCCCAGTGGTACCCGCCCCACGCCTCGGAGACGTACCGGTAGGCGTTATTGAGCTGCCATTGACCGCGACTATAGCTGCCATCGTTGCGAATCGTGGTCGTCGCGAACTCACCAAACATCGTCAGGATGCGCCCGCGCACGTTTTGCATGCGGAAGTCCCCGCCCACCGAGGCCTGCTCCAGCTGCCATTCATCGGAACGGAACATCTCGGTTGAGCCGCCCATCGAGTCGTCCGAAGGGTGGTTGTAATCCAGAATGTAGTTGGTGTCGAAGCGGACTTCCGGCGTGAAGTACTTGGTCGACATCGGAGAGTCCGAGTTGTGACCGCCGGAGTTCAGCCACGTCCAGTCTCCGGGGAACGGTGCCGACTTGGTCGTGGTTTCCGCGGAAATTTCAGGCGCGGCCGGCGCCGCAGCCGGCGCGGCGGCTTGCAATGACGGGCTGGACGCCACGGGATGGACGGCGCTCTTCAACGCGGCGACGTCCTGCTCGTACGCCTTGATCGCCTCCGACGAAAGCGCATCCGCATTGTTGCGCTCCCTCAACTCGGCCTTCAGTTCCGTGATCTCCGACCGCATCTCCTGCATGTCTTTCACCAGCTCGGTATTGCTGATCTGCGAGGCATCCGCGGGCTGAGCGCCGTTAGCCGCCGGCGTGGCCCGGCTCGTGTCTGCCGTGGTGGCGGGAGGACTCGACACCGGTTGAGTGCCGGGCGGGGGATCTGCGCGCGCCGTGAGCGCCGGCGTACCGCCCGGTTGATTTTGCTGCGCAGTCCCTGAAAAAGACAGTAGAGCAAGACAGGCCGCTGCTGCGGCGGGTACGAGCTTGCGATTCCTTTTCGTCATGTAGCCTCTCACTTTCGCATGTGGAATTTTTGGGTATCGAATCGACACAACTTCTGCTTCGAGCGTTTTGGGTACACGTCTCCTGCCTGCGGTTGCGCAGTGTTTTGAGGGTTCAGTTGTGGGCATACCTGAAAAAGACCGGCACGCGCGGGGCGCTCACGCACTCCGCGCATGCGCTGCGTTGACTAGTGGTACGGGCTCGCCGCTGGAGCGAATCCAACGTGAATTCTTTACATCCTGGGGGAATGCGAATCAGGAAAGCATGAAGATGATCCAAAACCAGGTGAAGAATTCATGTGCGGCGCAAATCCCTTATGAATCCCTGTCAAATCCTTCATTTGTACGGTTTTTCACGCGTTCTCTTTGCCGTCGCCGATAGGAACAGCTACACTTGCGGTGATCATGGTCATCGCGCACGACAACTCTCCCGAACGCTTAGTCAGCGCCGCGCGCGCCGATGAGGAACAGAATTTCGAGCTCAAATTGCGCCCGCGCTGGCTGCGCGAGTTCATCGGCCAATCCAAAGCCAAAGAACAACTGGCCATCGCGCTCGAGGCGGCCAAGTCCCGCGGCGAAGCTCTGGACCACGTGCTCCTCTTCGGCCCTCCCGGCCTGGGAAAAACCACGCTCGCCACCATCATCGCCAACGAACTCGACGTCGGTTTCCAGCAAACTTCCGGTCCGGCGCTTGTGATCCAGGGCGATCTCACCGCCATCCTTACCAATCTGCGCGAACGCCAGGTCCTCTTCCTCGACGAGATTCACCGCCTGCAGGCCGTGCTCGAAGAAAAGCTCTACACCGCGCTTGAGGATTACAAGCTCGACATCATCATCGGCCAGGGACCGGCGGCGCGCACCCACGTCATGGAGATCAGGCCCTTCACTTTCATCGGCGCCACCACGCGCCCTGGCCTGCTCTCGTCGCCCCTGCGCTCGCGCTTCGGCATTCTGCTCCGCCTGGAGTTTTACACCGAAGAAGAACTGCGCGTCATCGTCTCCCGCTCGGCCGAGGTGTTGCAGATCCCCATCGATGAGGACGGCGCGGCGGAAATTGCGCTGCGCTCCCGCGGCACGCCGCGCATCGCCAACCGCCTGCTGCGCCGCGTCCGCGACTACGCCCAGGTGCGCGGCTCGGGATCCATCGACCGCCCCACGGCCAATGCGGCCCTCACCATGCTTGAAGTCGACGCGCACGGCTTCGACGAGATCGATCGCCGCCTGATGCTCACCATCATGCAAAAATACGATGGCGGGCCGGTGGGCCTTGGCACCCTGGCCGCGACGCTCGCCGAAGAAGAGGACGCGCTCGAAGAAGTCTACGAGCCGTTTCTGATTCAAATTGGATTTCTGGACCGCACGCCGCGCGGTCGCGTAGCCACGCGCCTCGCCTACGAGCACTTTGGCATCGCAGCCCCCGGCCGCCAGACAGGATTGTTTTAGAAAACAGCGGAGCCAGTCTTTTGTAGCGCCGGTCTCCGGACCGGCTGTAGCACGGGTCTCCAGACCCGCGCTCGTCCGAGGCTCATTACGAAATCACGCGGTCAAAGCATTAAACTTTCCGTGCCCCATCCATTCGCCCGGTTTTTGGGCGAATGGGTGGGATAGCACGAACTCAACCAGTACGAAATCATACGGTCAGGGATCCAGATCGGTCGGTCCAACTCCGCTAACCCCGCCGACTTGCTGACTCGCTGACTCGCTAAAGGAGATTTTCATGTCCCTCACCGAATCCACCATGCTCGATCTCGGCACCATCGCGCCCGACTTCGCACTCACCGACGCCATCACCGGCAAGACCGTGCACCGCGACGATTTCCGCGGCCAGAAGGCGCTGCTCGTCCTCTTCATCTGCGCCCACTGCCCCTACGTCAAGCACATCGAAAAATCTTTGGGCCAGCTCAGCGCAGATTACGACGACAAGCCGCTCGGCATCGTCGCCATCAGCTCCAATGATGTGAATACGCACCCGGCCGACAGCCCCGCCGGCCTCAAGCAGCAGGCCGATGCGAATGGCTTCGAGTTTCCCTATCTCTACGATGAGTCGCAAGCCGTCGCGCACGCCTACAAAGCCGCCTGCACGCCCGACCCCTATCTTTTCGACGCGAATTTCAAGCTCGTCTATCGCGGCCAATACGACTCGAGCCGTCCCGGCAACGGCATCCCCGTCACGGGAAAAGATCTGCGCGCGGCCATCGACGCGGTGCTCGCGGGCAAGCCCGTTCCCGCCGACCAGAAGCCCTCCATCGGCTGCAACATCAAATGGAAGGCGCAATAAAGCAGTCGAAGGAATTGCCTGGACCGAGATGACGGTGTATTCAGAAAGGTTTACAGGAAAAGCCGCCCGCTACGCTCAATACCGGGAACGCTATCACCCGGATGACGTTCTGCCCTTGCTCCGTGACTGGTGCGGGCTCACTCCGACATGGTGCGTGGCCGATGTTGGCGCAGGCACAGGAATGGCGGGGGATCTCTTTCGGGCAAATGGGAACCGGGTCATCGCCATTGAGCCAAATTCCGACATGCGGGCGGTTTGTGCATCTCTTCATGCAAGCGACGCACAGTTCACCATCTTGGATGGTTCGGCGGAGGCCACCGGACTTCCCAGCGCATCGATAGATGTGATCGCCGTGGGCAGGGCCTTGCATTGGTTCAATGTCGAAGCGGCGCTCCACGAGTTCCGGCGCATTCTCAAGCCGCATGGATGGGTCGTGATTCTCGCCTGCGGACGTACCGAGGATGGCCGCGAGGAAAATCTTGCATACAAGAAATTCCTTCAAACCTACACGGGCAGGAGCCTCTTTCTGGAACCGCTTCTGCAGGTATACGAGCAACTGGACACGCTGTTTGCTGGCGGGCATTTCCTTCACGCCGAAGTACCCGGCGAAATGCATCTCAGTTGGGACGAATTGCGCGGCCTGACTTTATCGCTGTCGCACACACCCTTATCTGGCTCCGCTGCTTTCTCCGTGTTTGAAGCGGAGCTACGCAACTACTTTGACCGCTTTGCGCAACATGGCTGCGTCACAATGTCGACCCGTACTTGGATCAACGCGGGACAATTCGCGAGTTAGGGAAACGACCTGTCTCTATGCGCTCACCGGCGCGGGCGCAAGGTTGGCCAGCAATTCGCGAATCTCCAGCAGAACTTCGTCGGACCGCGAGGCCTTCAGCGGCAGCTTGAGCAGACCCTGCGGGGTAAACTGCGCGCCGCGTTTCGCGTTGCGAGCCACCAGCTTCATCAGATGCACGGGATCGACCGCGGCATTTTCGGTAAAGCGAATCTGCAGTTCGGCACGCTTGCGGTCGATCTGCGCCACGCCCATGCGCTCGCATTCCAGGCGCAACTGCGCCGCCTCCAGCAGGAACACCGTGGGGTCGGGCAGCGCGCCGTAACGGTCTTCCATCTCGGCGCGAATCTCCCGAATTGCCGCCTCGCTGGTAGCGCCGGCAATCTTCTTGTAGAGCCGCAGGCGCTGGTTTTCTTCGGGCACGTAGCTCTCGTCGATGCGCAATGCAATGCCCAGATTGAGCTGCGTGGCCGGCCGCTCTTCCGAGCCCTCGCCCTTGAGTTCCTTCACCGCGGCCTCCAGCATCGTCGTGTAGAGTTCGAATCCCACCGCCTCGATATGCCCGCTCTGCTCGCCGCCCAGCATGTTGCCCGCGCCGCGCAGCTCCAGGTCGAGCGCCGCGATCTTGAATCCCGCGCCCAGGTCCGAGAATTCCTTGAGCGCCGCCAGCCGCCGCCGCGCAATCTCTGTCAACTGACTCTCCGGAGGGATCAGAAGGTACGCGTAGGCTCTTCGATTCGACCGCCCCACGCGCCCGCGCAACTGGTAAAGCTCGCTCAGCCCGTGCCGCTCCGCGCGATTGATCAGAATCGTGTTCGCCAGCGGAATGTCGAGCCCATTCTCGATGATGGTCGTCGCCACCAGCACGTCGAATTCGTGGCGCATGAAGGCCAGCATCACCTTCTCCAGCTCGCTTTCGTTCATCTGCCCGTGCGCCACCGCCACGCGCGCCGCCGGCACCAGTTCCTGAATGCGCAAGGCAATCTCGTAGATCGATTCCACGCGATTGTGCACAAAGAACACCTGCCCGCCGCGTTCCAGCTCCACCTCCACCGCCGACCGGATAATCTTCTCGTCGAACTTCGCCACCACGGTTTGAATCGCCATGCGGTCCTTGGGCGGTGTTTCAATCACGCTCATGTCGCGCAGCCCCACCAGTGACATGTGCAGCGTGCGCGGAATCGGCGTGGCGCTCATGGCCAGCACATCGATCTCCTTGCGCAGTTGCTTCAGCCGCTCTTTGTGGCGCACGCCGAAGCGCTGCTCTTCGTCCACAACCAGCAAGCCAAGGTCCTGGAACTTGATGTCCTTTGAGAGCAGCCGGTGCGTGCCAATCAGAATGTCCACCTTGCCGGTCGCCACGCGCTCCACAATGTCCTTCTGTTCTTTTGCCGTTCGAAAGCGCGAAATCATTTCTACGTGGATGGGGAATTGCGAGAAGCGCTGCTTGAAGGTTTCGAAATGCTGGAAGCTCAGAATCGTGGTCGGCGTCAGCACCGCAACCTGCTTGCCGTCCTGCACCGCCTTGAACGCCGCGCGCATGGCCACTTCCGTTTTGCCGTAACCCACATCGCCGCACAGCAGCCGGTCCATCGGCGTCGTCGATTCCATGTCGTATTTCACGGCGCGAATCGCCGCCATCTGGTCGTCGGTCTCGCTGTAGTCAAACGCATCTTCGAACTCGCGCTGGAATTCGTTGTCCTTCGAGAACGCCGTGCCCTCAGCCGTATTGCGCTCGGCATAAAGCTTCAGCAGCTCCGCGGCCATGTCCTGCATGGCCTTGCGCACGCGCGTTTTGGTTTTGGTCCACTGCTGCGAGCCCAGCCGGTTCAACACCGGCGCAGGCCCCGTGTCGGTGGAACGGTACTTTTGAATCAAATCCAGCCGCGTCAGGGGAACGTAGAGCTTCGCGCCTTCGGCGAACTCCAGGATCATGAACTCCACTGAGAGCCCGTCCTGCGCAATCTCCTTCAGCCCCTGGTACTGTGCGATGCCGTGCTCCACATGCACCACGTAGTCGCCAACGCCCAGGTCGCGAAAGTCGGAAACAAACGCCGCGGTTTTCGATCGCTTCGGCTCGGGCCGCGCCGCCACGTCCGCTTCGTCCGACAAATCATTAGCCCCGAACACGATCAGATTCGATTCCGTGAACACCACGCCCGCCGCCAGCGGCGAACGCACAATCACCGGCACGCGCAGATCGCCCGCCAGGTAGCTGCCTTCGTCCAGCATGGTTTCGCCGGGCCGCGCCGCGCGGCTGCCCAACCGGTAGGGAACGTCGTAGTCGCGCAAAACTGTCGCCATGCGCTCCACGTCGCCCTGGTGCGGCGCGGCCAGCACGATGCGCGTTTCCGTCTTCATCAGAGTCTTCAGCTGATCGGTAAGCGCCGGAATCGATCCGTGAAAGCGCAGCGTGGGCCGCGTAGGCAGCTCGATCTCGCCCAGCGTCGCGTCCTCTTCCAGCACGTCCACCGCGCCCAGTTGATCCAGATCGAGGCCCATGTGCGCTTCGAGCGCGGCCCGCAGGATTTCCGGCCGCAGGTAAATGTCCTCCGGCCGCACCAGCGAGCCGATGCCCGACCGCTCATGCCGCTGTTCCACCTTGTTCCACCAGCGATCGATCTGGTTCTGCACCATCCCCGGCTCATCCACAATCAGCACGCTGCGCGGCACGAGACTCAGCAGCGATTGCTCCGCGCCCGCGACCGGCGTAAAGAATTCCCACCCCGGAAACACGCTCACGCCCCCGGCCACGGCGGCTTCCACAGCCATCGCATCTTCCGCGTCGACGCGCTGCCGGCTCAGCCGTGCATTCACCGCGGCCAGCAACGGCTCCGTCACCGGCGCCTCCGTCAACGGCTGCAGTTGCGTCTCATCCAGTCCCGATTGCGAGCGCTGCGTTTCGGGATCGAATTTGCGGATGGTCTCGATCTCGTCGCCAAAAAACTCAATGCGCACCGGCCGGTCGGATTCCGGCGAGTACACGTCCAGAATTCCGCCGCGCCGCGTGAACTGCCCCGGCATCTCGACGATATCCATCTGCGTGTAGCCCACGCTCGCCAGATGCGTGGTGAGCGTCTCAATGTCGACCTCTTCGCCGCGCTTGAGCGTCACCGCCAGCCCCGCATAATACTCGAGGTTGAAGAGCTTGAGCGCCGCCGCTTCCACGGGCGCAATCAATAGTTCCACGGCCCCGGTCGAGAGCTTCCACAACGCCGCCGCGCGCTGCTCCTGCACGTCCGGGTGCGGCGAAAGATTTTCAAAGGGCAGCACATCGTGCGCGGGAAAGCGCACCACGCGCGCCGGATCCACGGCGCCTGTCAGCTCGCATCCGGCCTTGAGCAGCGGCTCCAGTGCCTCGGCGGCCTTGTTGTCGGCCACCATCACGATCAATAGCTGCTTGGCGGCCTGCGCCATCAGCGGCAGGTAGAGCGCTCGCGCTGTCGAGGTCAATCCGGACACACGCCGACGGCCCGCACCCAGGCTTAGGTGCCTGCGAACGCGCTCAAATCCCGGGGCCTGCTCCAGCTCCGCGAACATTTCGCGGACGAACGGGAGGATCATCTCCCTCTAGTTTATCAGCGCAGGTACGAATGGGTTTTTGAACGGAAGAGACCGCTTTGCCGCAGCCGCGAGGGTCGGCACGCAGGCCTTCTTCAGGCCCCGCACTCGGCCATCAGTCGATGCGGGGCGTGCCCCGGCGCAGCACCAGTCCGGTGACGCCGAAAAACGCAATCAGCGCCAACGCAACGGCGAAGTAAATCGCCATGGGATGCATCCAGCCTGGCGAATAGCTCAGATCCTGCCCCACCCACAGCAGAAGAATGCTCGCGATCACCGCAAATTGCCCGGCGATGACCAGAAACGTGTGTCCCAGGTCGCGCCGCCTGTCCAGCGCCTCCACCTGGTTGGGAGTGAGAATGCGCTCTTCGGGGGGAAGCAGAGGATTGGCCATGCAATTTCTCCTTGCGGGATTGAACCGGACAAGCGCGGGA
This sequence comes from uncultured Occallatibacter sp., assembly GCA_964569985.1. GTDB lineage: Bacteria > Acidobacteriota > Terriglobia > Terriglobales > Acidobacteriaceae > Telmatobacter. The sequence continues at coordinate 8,146 of CAZMWL010000021.1, read as the reverse complement.
CCTCCGGGTCCGGCGTTCCTATCGTCAATTGAATCACACGCCGCCCGCGCCGCGCCACCGGTGAAATGGCCCAGCCGTTCTCGCGGGGCGTCCGCCTTATTGCGGCGGAAACCCGACCGATTGCGCGTACAGCACCACGTGATCCGCGCCCAGCCCGAGCTTCGCTGCCACTTCCTGCGCGTGCACGGTGTAGAACCACGCGTTCAATCCGTCCGACGCCGCGAACAGGTACACATTCTGCGCGATGAATCCGCAATCCACCTGCGCGAAATCGTCCTTGGCCGGGGCCACATATACAATCGTCACCGCGGCATGGGCTGCGGGCGCCGGGCTGATGGCGCCGCGCACGTCGCCCCCCACCACCGGGCGCAGCAGGTTCTGCTCCGCGTCGTAAACGTACACGCCGTCGGCCAGCACCACCTCCAGCTGGATGTCCTGCGTGTTGCGCGCCGAGGGCGCCGTCCTGCCCATTCCGGGATGCACGTCACGCGCACGGTTCACGCCGAACGCCGCCCACAGCAGATCCGAAAGCGTCTGCAACGGCAGCGGCTTATCCAGAAATGCGCGCGTAGTCTTGCGTGCGCTCAACGCCTGCATCAGCGGCATGCCGCCGCTGACCGTTGGTTTGGGAAGCTGGATGGGCGCGAGCTCCGCAGCCCGTACCGGCGAGCTCGAGCGATGCATCCCGGCCCAGAACAGCGCTCCCGCCGTCAAGACAACGATGCCGAGCACCAGGAGCGCGGTGCGAAGGTGAGAACGCGAGAAAATGCGCATGAAGACACCTCGAAATCAGGCTGGGCACGCCCGCCTCCTGAGGTGTGCGAAAAAAGGGGAAGCAAAGATTCCGCTGCCCGCGCCACTCCGCCGCGGAGCCGGCAGCTTGGTCTTCCATCACTTCGGAAGGATGGCGGAGCTTTGCGGCCTGTGCCAAAGCCACAGGCATAAGCAGTAAACCGAGAAAGCCATGCAACAGCCGCCGTCGATCGCTCTTACCGTATCCCAGTCCAGCAGGCTGTGTTGATGCGCAATCCGCCAGCCCGCGGCGCCGATCGTGATGCCTGCCGTGCCGCCAAGAAACCTGGCGAGTTGTGTTTTCAGTACCACGTTCAGAGACCCCATTTCTTGGTTCCCAGGCTGAGACTTTGCCGCGCGCCTAATCCATCAAAAACGCCAGCGTCTGCAGCGTGGTCACTTCGAACTGCTTGCGACAGCGAATATTGGCGCATGTCAGTTTGTCGTCGCGCCGCACCATATAGGATTGCGCCTTGGCAAAGCGGGCGCGGTCGCGCTCGTCAGCCCCGCGCGGCAGTTGCGGGCGCTTGCGCCGCACCACCCACGTCACTTTGTATTCGCCTGCCTGCCCGCACTTGGGGCATACCAAATTGTGGCTGCGCTGCTCCACCGTCTCGATGAAAAAATCCCGCTCTTCCATTCCTGTGGCCCTCCGCTTGGGCGTGACGCAGGTTCCAACTCGGGCACTTCCGCCCGTGGCCAATCTACTCCATACTCGTTCTTGCCATGGCGAAACGCAAGCCAGCCCGTTTTTCGGCCACAAAAGCCGTAAAAGCCAACGCCCGCGAGCGCGTGGGCCAGCCCAAACCCTCGCGCGTGCTGCCCGGCGCCCCGCCCACCGGCCGCCAGGCCAAGCACAAGCCCAAGCTCGAAGATCTGCTCCGCGAAGAGGGCTAGCCCGCGGCCGACCGTTCGCAAATAATGCTTGCCCTCTTAGCCGAATTTCTGATAGCTGTTAGCTGACCCCTGACCCCTGACCCCTGACCCCTGACCCCTGAACCCTGACCCCTGACCCCTGCAACCCCAGGAGCTGTCTTTATGGCCAAAGCAGTCGGCATCGGCGGCATCTTCCTCAAGGCGCGCGACCCCAAAGCGCTCTCCCAGTGGTACGCCACGCACTTCGGCATCCCGGACCAGGGCGGCGGATCGCTCGGCTTCGACGGCCCCGAATCCACGGGCATGACCGTCTTCGCCCACTTCCCGCTCGACACGAAATACTTCGGCGAGGGCGCGCAGCCGGCCATGGTCAACTTCCGCGTCGACGATCTCGACGCCCTTCTCGCCCAATTGGAGGCGGCGGGCGTGCGCATCGATCCCAAGCGCGACGACGCCCCCTACGGCAAATTCGCCTGGATCTGGGATCCCGAAGGCAACCGCGTCGAACTCTGGCAGCCCCCGGCGGAGTGAGCCTGGCGTGCCTGGCCGGCATCTTGGAGCGGTCTCATGATTGTTGTACCTCAGTGCTCCGTGCCCCATCCTTGCGACTTTGTTCCGTCGCAAGGGTCGGAGACCACTAGCGCCGGGTAGAGCATCTCTGGTTCCGACCCAGGCAGGCAGAGGCCCGCGTAAGACAGTAAGACGCGAAGCCAAACCACTCCCCGTCCGTCCCCGCGCTTGTGTCTTACATGTCTTACGCCGCGTCATACAAACGTAAGACACCGTTAGACACCGCCCGACACCCACCCCCCGCCCCTCGCTCCCCTGCTCCCTGTCTTCCCGCCCCCGCCGTGCCCCATCCTTTTCACAGCCTCACCGTGAAAAGGGTGGGAAGCACCATACCATGCCCTGTATCAGGGCATGGCTTTACAGCTCGCTGGTGAACTCGGTTTTTCGTATGTCGGAGGGAGCCGGAGGCTCCAGCCTTCCGAATAAAGGTCCTCGATTCAGCGCGGCTTTAGCCACGGGCCATTCTCTTGAGGACGCCGGAGCGACTTTTTCAGCAGGCTGTTGAGCCATGCCGCAAACCGCCCATTTTTCGAAAAATCAAGTACGCGGCCAAGCCGCGCCAGAAAGGGTCGCGTCCGGGAAATCGCCTCGAAATAGCACAAATCCAGGCCCCCGGGCCCCCGACGTTGGACCGAGTGCAAAAAGATTGCGACCGGGGTTCACTGCTGGTATATTGTTCCGCAACAGGTCGGCAAAAGAGAATTTCCGGCAGAAATCCTTCCTCCAACAATTCAGAGGGAATTACGAATGAAGAAGTACGCGTTGATGCTGGCGCTTCTACTCGTGAGCATTTCCTCGAATGCCCAGGTTCTGGCAGTAGGCATTCCCAGCTTCGTTTTTAGGCCAGCCTCACAAGCCGAGGACGAATGGTGCTGGGCTGCGTCAATCCAGATGATCTTGAACTTTTACAACATACCAGTGAACCAGCAGATGATCGTAGCAAGGGTACATGGAAATCTTCTTGATCAACCCGGCAGCGACGAAGATATCAGCAATGGACTTAGCGGCTGGGTGGCGGCGGTCGACGGTACAAAATGGGTCGTCAGCTCCGCAACGGAAAGCGGCCCTCCGCCGGATGCAACAGTGGTCCAGCAGTTGAGTGAAAGTCACCCGATCTTGCTTACTTTTGCGACCGGTGTGTATAGCGGTCACGCCGTTGTCTTAACAGGGGCAACTTATATAAACACTTTCAGCGGACCCAGAATCGTGTCTCTGATCATTCGTGATCCCTGGCCGTCAAGTCAGAATATCCAAAACAGTGGGAGAGTAGAGATCGCCGGGAATGAACTCGAAAATTTTGCACATGTAATTCAGAGTTACTGGTTGGTTTCCGTTACAAGAGGACAGCCGGGCGACCCAAGCCCGCCAGACATTGCTGTGAGCTCCTCTGATTCAGACATCCCCCCAAGTCCTGACGATACCCCGCTGCTTAATATCTTTACGGGCGACCCACTTCCGCCGGACGACTCTGCCAGCCGCCCTAACTCAGATACCCCTCCACGCCCTGACGACAATCGACCGGTTAATATTTTTACGGGCGACCCACTTCCGCCAGACGACTCTGCCAGCCGCCCTAACTCAGACACCCCTCCACGCCCTGACGACAATCGACCGGTTAATATTTTTACGGGCGACCCACTTCCGCCAGACGCTTCTGCTGGCCCACCTAACTCAGACCCCCCTCCAAACCCTGACGATAATCAACTTGTTAATATTTTCTCGGGCGACCCACTTCCGCCGGACGCTTCTGCGGGCCCCCCGTAACTCAGACAGCCCCCCAAGGACGGACGATTCTTCAAAGCAACCACGCTGATTCAGGTGCATACACGCTACTCCCACACCCAACAGGACCCAACCCCCAAAAAACTTTTCCCCGCCGATTTGCAGATCATTTCCTCCAAATCGCTACACTTCTAGTAGTAGCGAGAACAACACGGCGGATGCATCGTGCACCCCGCGCGTGCGAACTCCGGGACACCCGCTTTTTGGACCCGCGCACCACATCGCGAGACGACTTGCACCCAAAACGGTGCAAACTCGCTCAAAGTCCCTGGTTTGACGATCTTGTCTACTAACCTCTTTACTTTCAATCGCTTACGGGAGACCCCTCAAACAGCTAACTTGCCTGGAATGAAGGCTTTAGCCAAAAAGGTAGGGGGGGGGTGGGTACTGATAGGTACATGCACTGCCGCCGGATCAAGACCAACGGACCCCTCCGTACGCCGCGCGTTCTTAATGCTGCACGCTGTACGGTCCGGGCAACAACGGCGCATCGGAGGTCTGTTCGGGAGCGGGCTTCGATTCCACGGCCGTCCGCTTGGAGTAGATGCGGAACTCGACCACCATATTGAGCATCACCGGAACCGGCTTGCCGTCCTTCACGGCCGGTTCGAAGCTGGCTTTGCGTATGGAATCCACGGCGCTCTCGTCGAGCCCGAACCCGATGGGCCGCGCCACGGCGATCTCGCTGGGCTTGCCGTCAGCGCCCACCACCACGTGATACTCCGACATGCCGGCCACGCCGTAGTCCTGCGCGAACTGGTTCGACGCGGGCTCGAAGGTGGACTTGAGACGCGCTTTTTTGTCGACCATGTTTTGCCGCAGCACGTTGGGATCCGCGGGCTGGTAGTCGGCCTTGGCCGCGACGGCATCGTAGTAGAGCTTCCAGAAGCCCGGCATCGTCGCCATCATGCGCGCGTCGAATCCTTGCGCGAACACGTTGCCAAGCGCTTCTTCCAGAACCTGGTTGGCGTGCGCCGGCGAAAGCGTGGTGGTCACGCTCTTGGCGTCGGCGGGCCGTTCGGCCTCGGGCGCCTTGGCCATCTCGGCCTGCGCCTCCTGGGCATCGGTCGGCTCTGCATTCGGCGCGGGGCCCGGGGCCGGATGGGTCGCGGAATTTGGAACAGGTGCGGCCGCTACCGGCGCAGCCGCTGCGGGAGCGGGCTTCGCGGGGCTTGCAGCCGGCTTGCCCTTTTCCTTTTCCTTTTTGGGCCTCACCACCAGCTCGCGATCGATCGTGATCCGCACTTCTTTTTTCTTGGGCGTCACGTTCACGCGGTCCACGGCCTTGGTGGGATCCTCGGAGGGCAGCGCGCCTAGAAAATGCAGTGCGTAGCGCGCTCCCGTCAGCTCCACCTTGTGCTTCATGAGGCGCACCTTGTCGATGCGGATTCCGCTGAGCGTATACGAGCCCTGCGGCGAGTGCCCGATCAGCGCGCCGTGCTCGTTGAAGGTGAGCGTGTTGTCGAGGTAGCCGCCGCGCAGGAAAAGATCCTTGCCCTCGAGCTGCCTTCTCAACTCGTCTTCCGTGATGCTTCCCGGCGCTTCGGCCTGGCTTGCCCGGTTTGGCGCGGCTGCAGGCGCTTGCGCCGGCTGCGGCGTTGCGGTCGAAGAAGGCGTCTGCGCTGGGATCTGGCTGTCGGTCGCGGGAGTGGACGCGGCCGCGGGAGTCGCTTGCTGCGCTCGCACGTTTATTGTGGCCAGCGCCAGCAGCAGCGCCGACGCGCAGCAGATCCATATGGAAGTGAACCTAAGCACGCGGAGTTGGGCCACAGGCAAAGCAAGAGACAAGACACGGGAACGAGTCATGGGCAGAATCATGGGGCCTATGAACGCCACTTTAACAGGAATCGCGAACCTGCCGCGGTGAAAAACCTGCCGTTGGTAACCTGCCGCCCAGGACGGCGCACATTCACTGCTTGAGCCGCCACAGAACCCGCCGGAAGAGTCCCAGAATCCGCCGCGCGTCGCGCCGGGTGAGCCTGAGCCGGCGCAGCAGCAGGTTCAGATCATGATCGTTCGCCTTCTGCATCGCCGCAGGGGAGTAGTTCGCGGCCTGCATCGTCTCTTCGACAACCGCAGCCAGCAACTCCAAGTCTCGTGCGCACGCGGGATTGTCCGATGCAGGCGCAGCCGCATCGTCTGTGCCGGAATGCGCAGGCCCGGATTCTGTGCACGTGTCTTCCGCTTGATTCTCCTGCGGAATGTGCCGCGCTGCCAGCTCATACAGGCACACGGCAACGGCCTGGCCCAGGTTCATCGAGGGCTGGCGAGGATCGGTGGGAATCTCTACGAGAGCGTGGCAAAGAGCGAGGTCCTCGCGGGTGAGCCCGCGCTTCTCCGATCCGAAGACCAGCGCCACGCGCCCGCCGCGCGCGAGCTCGGCGTCGACCATCGGCGTCAACTCCGGGAGCGGAATCACGGGCTGCTCGGGCCTGCGATGCTCAAGCGTTCCCGTGCCAATCACGAGTGTGCAATCGGCCACAGCGTCCGCCAGGCACTGCGTGCAGCGCGCGTCTTGGAGCAGATCTGAGGCGCCAACAGCTGACTTCGCTTCGCGCCAGTGTTCCTCGTAAGGCGCGACCACGGCGAGGCGGGAAAAGCCGAAGTTCGCCATGGCCCGCGCCGCCGCTCCTATATTGAGGGGATTGCGCGGCGAAACGAGAACGACGTTGAAGCGGTCGCGTTGGGGGTCGATGAGCAAGAGTTGATTTTAGTGCAGCCTTGCCCTTTCGGCTCCGCGATACACTGGCACTGGTTTTGCGATAGCCTGAAGCGTGCTCTTCTCCAGCTCAGCCGCGGATGCTCTGAACGAACTCAGCCAGGCGCCCATCGTGCGCTTTTCGCTGCTGGCGCTCAGCTCCATCTTCTTCCTCGTCGATCCGTTCGCCGCCATCCCGTCGTTTCTGGCCATCACCGAGAGGGCCGATGCGCCGCGTCGCAAGCGCATGGCGCGCAAGGGCGCGTTCACCGCATTCATCGTGCTCACCAGCTTTGCCATTGCCGGCCAACTCATCTTCCGCATGTTCGGCATTACGCTGCCGGCATTCGAGATCGCCGGCGGGCTGATTCTGCTGCTCATCGGCCTGGACATGCTGGAAGCCCGCCGCTCGCCCACGCAGGAAACCCACGGCGACACCGAAGAAGCCACGACCAAGGAAGATGCCGGTATCGTGCCCCTGGGCATTCCCATGCTGGCCGGCCCCGGCGCTATTTCCTCGGTCATGGTGCTGGTAGGCCAGGTGCCGACGCTTTGGCATTGGGAGATGGCCGCGATCCTCGGATCCATCACCATCACAGCCGTGGTGGCATACTTCGTGCTGGCCGCAGCCAGCCGCGTGCGCCAGGTGATGGGCGAAACCGGCATCCGCATCCTGGTGAGGATTATGGGCCTGCTGCTGGTGGCTCTGGCCATGCAGTATTTCGTGAATGGAATCACTGACCTGGGGCTGATACCGCGGCGCTAGCGCGCTAGGTGTCAGGTTTCAGGTGCCAGGTGTCGGCTTCAGCGTGCGCGGATCGGCAGCCGGAAAGGTACATAGCACCTTTCCCACAGAAAAGGGCGGCTTTCCACAGGCTGTTGGGCTTGCTTCTAACCCCTTGATATTGCTATTCTTGCCGAGTTGCAAAGGGCAAGCTCTGGTAGAGCCTGATCATTTGCATCCTGGAGTGGCCTGTGCTACTCTAACTAAGTTGTAGTGAGCAGTGGAGCCTCCCGGTGGCCTTGTGGCCTGCCCGTTTGAGGGAATTGGGAAGCTGGTTCGTTGGGTCTGGTCGAGGCTGGTTGAAGCCCTACCGCAAGCCCCTGTAGGGAATCCCTAGAGAGAACCCATTGCAGGACCGGGAGTTTATCTCCCACGAGCCCTAGCGGCTCGAGCATTTTATGCTGGTCGATGTTTGATATTTTGCGCAGTGCGAACGGGTTATTTAAGTAGGTTCCGGGCGAGTTTTAGCTTGACCTGGTACCGGTACTTTGATAACTTTAGAAGGTTCGCGCCAAAACGCCGTATCCTGCAGTACAAGCAGAGACAATCAGCGTTGCGCATCAAGTTCGAGGACAGCCGGATGAAAGTTCGGACCTCGATCCCAAGGGGTCTCGCTCAGGCGAATCGCCCTCAAGGATCTTTGA
>CAZMWL010000020.1:28238-72853 GCA_964569985.1 uncultured Occallatibacter sp. | reverse complement strand
TGTAGAGACGCTGCAGACCCTCGTCGAAGCGGCCGATTGCCTTGTCCTCGGTCACGCCGCGGTAGCATTGCAGCCGCTCGATGTGTGTGCGGGCTGCGGCGGCGACAGAAACGGCCAATTGTGTTTTGCCACTGCCTGCGGGACCCTCAAGCAGCAGCGGCTTTTGCAGCTTCGCAGCGAGGAAGATGACCTGGGTCATCACCGGGTCGATGAAGTAGCCCGTGGCCGCAAGTTTGGTTCCGAGATCGTCGATTGAATCAAACATCGGCCCGTCCCCGCGCTTCTACTTGAATCGGAACCACAGTTCGTTCACGCCCCGCACTGCGATCGCCAGGAAGAAGGGTTTGTGTGGAGGCAACTTGCGTCCAGACATTCACGAGCGAGGTCGCCCCTAACGCCACCAGTAGGACCAAAGTCCCGCGGATCCAAGGGTCACCTGACCATGTCGTCCAAACCTGCCAGCCGTAACAAACAACCACCGCCAAGTCGAGAAACGTTAGCAGTACCGCGATGATGAGAAACCTGGGTCGCTTCGTCACTTGTGCCTCCTTGAATCCGGAGCCAGCATGAGGCGATCTCAAAACTCGGTCAAATCCTTGCTTGTAGCTACGCGCTCGCCCGTGGCGAGCACATGGTGCCCGCGCCTGGCAAGGTCAAGACTGGCGAATAAGGTTAAGCAATTAGGCGGTAGCTGCGAGCTTGGTGCGAACTATGCTTTTCGGTCCGAGCCGTCTCCCGTTACCCGCGCTGGGCAGCTGCTCGACCCAGGTCTTTATGTCGGCCTCGCGGTATCGGACCAGGTTGTTGACCTTGACGTATTGAGGCCCGTCTCCGACAAGCCTCCAGCGACGGAGGCAAGCCAGGCTAACCTTGAGGCACGCTGAAACTTCGTTTTCCGTAAGCAGGGATTCCATATTCACCTCTCTGTTGTGAGAAAGCGCCTGCATTTCCTCGTCGGCTTGTGATGAGGAAGTGCAGGCGCTGAACATACTGTGGGTTTGCGTCTCGGTCAAGTTCCGGGGCGCGGACTATTTTCGATTTTCGGAGCGCATGTCAAGGTTGTTCGCCTTTCGGCGCACCGGCTTCAGATGCGGGTCTTACGATACCCTCAAGCGCCTCTCTTTTTGCTTTCATCCGGACATGGAGATAGTCTCGGAGGACTTCTTTCGAGACGTGCCCGACAATCTGGCGGATCGTCTCTTCTCCGGCTCCATCCTCGGCAAGCTGGGTGATCAGCGTATGGCGATGGTCATGCCAACGGCCTGTGACGTTGGCATTTTTCCGAACGTTCTTCCAAGCTGTCTTGATTGTCGTGACATGCCGCGTAGGATCCCAAGGACGCGGCTTACCAAATGGGAACAAATACCACTCTGTCTGGATCTCTTTGAACTTTTCCTCATACCACGCCATATGCTCGAGAATGGCTTCGTACAGCACTGAATTGATCGGGATGATTCGACCGTCACCCGCATCCGTCTTGCTTTCGAGGATCTGGATGTATCTCTTCTCCAGATGAATCTGTTTCCACCTGAGGGACTTGATCTCGGCGTCGCGCATCCCGGCATTGAGCGCCATCGTGAGCGCAAGATGAATATGGGGGGAACGCGAGTTCCGCGACAGTTGCCGCATATGCTGCGTCTCTTCTGGCTCATATGCCTTACCGATCTTGCGGCGACTGGGCAGCTTAAGCTTCTTTTTTTTGCGCAGCCGGATCCGGAGCACGTCGCCGGCCTCGCCGATAAGGGTTAGAAGAAACCGAACCTCCTCATTGATCGACTTCGGCGCAGCCGCCTCCTTCAGCCGATCGGTCTGATACTTGAGAACGGTGGATTCATCGATATCAACCAATAATGCGTCGCCGAGAAGCCGTACAACGTGGCCGATTGCATATTCGGCGAACGTGACCCCTCGAAAACGCAGTCTGTAATCCGCCAGATATTCATCGGCAACATCCCGCAGTCGGCGGACGCGATTTTCCCGTCTGTTCTGAAGGTTGTTGAAGCCCTGTTCGAGTTCACGCCGCCTCTGGTTCTCGGCGTTTTTGGCTACCGTCTTGGAAGTTGATTTGGACGACTCTCGAATGAGTTGCCCGGCGAAGTAGAATTTGTACCAATAGATCTTGCCGCGTGGAAAAATCGCCATCGACCACTCCTTTTTTCTCGTTTGGCACTAGTACCAATTGGCCAGTGCGAATGGAGATTGGAGCAGGAGGAGAACTCGCGCAAGTCGGCGATCAACGGAAGATCGGCAGAGGATCAAGTCGTTTCATTGAGGAGGGAAACAACTGAGCAGGATTGCTATGGACGGGGCATCCATTTTGAAACGGTGTGGGCACAAAAATGGGCACAATTTAGAAAATTGGCGGATTTTTGGCTGCTCAAAACTGCTCTAAGTTGTTGATTTTATTGGCTCCTCAGGTAGGACTCGAACCTACAACCCTTCGGTTAACAGCCGAATGCTCTGCCATTGAGCTACTGAGGAGTGCGTGGCGATGGATTGTCCTTATTTACGTTAGCAGAGGTCGCCAAGTGCGTCAAAAGGAAGGACCGTCCCGTCTCCAGTCCGCCACGGCATGATTCCCCTTTTGGTTCATCCCCAGGTGAATTCAATGGGAATCTGGACATCCGGGTGCAGGCTTTTGTGCACCGGGCAGGCGCGGGCCGCTCGTTCCAGCTTCTCCCTGTCCGCCGGGCTCGGCGCATGGGGTACGTGGATTCTGACGGCCAGCCGCTGAATGCGTCGCGGCGGTGTCGCTGTCATTTCCTTTTCGACGGCCGCTGTGGCCCCGGCGATATCGATGTTCAGCGTGCGCGCCGCAATGCCCATGATGGTGAGCATGCAGGTGCCGAGCGCCGTTGCCACCAGATCTGTAGGAGAAAAGCTTTCGCCGCGGCCCTGATTGTCCTTGGGCGCGTCTGTCGAGAGTTCAACGCCGGAGGGGCCGTGGGTTGCTTTGCAGTGCAGGTCTCCCTGATACTCGATTTGAATGTTTACCATGGTTCTTCCCTTGATCATTGATTAATAGCGCGGCGATGTAGGATTTACATCGACTCGCTCCATGCATCATCACTCAGAGGACAATGAAACTTCAAATTCCCGCCGGCACATTTCGTGCCTACCTTTTCGACTGCGACGGCACCGTGGTGGACTCCATGCCGCTGCACTACATTGCCTGGAAGCAGGCGCTCGGCGAGTGGGGCGCCACATTTGACGAAGATCTGTTCTATCAGTGGGGCGGCAAGCCCCCGAAAGAGATCATTGCCGATCTGAACCAGATGCAGGGCCTCCACATGCCGGTGGAAGCCGTCGCCGAGCGCAAAGAAAATCTCTACTACTCGCTGCTCCCGCAGCTCAAGCCGGTGCCGGAGGTGCTGGAGCACATCGACGCGCAGTACGGCCGCATTCCTTTTGCTGTGGTTTCGGGCAGCAACCGCGAGTCGATCGTGAAGTCGCTCACCACCGTCAGTCTGCTCCACCGCTTCGAAGTTCTTGTCGGCCACGAAGACTACACGCGCTCCAAGCCCGCGCCCGATGCCTTTCTCGTCGGAGCCGAGCGCCTCGGCATCGCGCCCAAAGACTGCCTCGTCTTTGAGGACACTGAGATGGGCATCCAGAGCGCAACCGCGGCCGGCATGGCCTCGGTGCGCGTTCCGCCGCCGCTCGAACGCCGCTATTGATCCGGCCCCAAAATACTGCGTCGGTGCCCCATCCATTTCCGCGACTCTTGCGGAAATGGGTGGGACAGCACGAACCTCATCTCGCCTAATTCAACCCCGCACGAAAACCCCGTGCCCCATCCATTTCCGCACCTCTTGCGGAAATGGGTGGGAAACTACAACACTATTTATGGGCCGGATCAATAGTAGAGCAGCACAGCCACGCGATAAGACGTAAACGCGCCGCCGTCATCCTGCGCCGGGCAACTGCCGATGGCGGCCTGGCGGTACTTGCCCGATTGCAGTTGTTTCACCAGATCCCGCGGCAGATGCGAGAGATCCGAATCCTGCCAGCGAATCATCCACGCCGGGCGAGCGCCGGGAGAACGCAGCAGATCGTCATCGCTGGCGCAGGCCGATCGCGCCAGCCGGGGGTCGGCGAGAATCGACACGCCGCTCACGCGAACCAGCGCCGTCACGCGCGCCTCCACCTGTGCCTGGCCAAGGTTTTCCACCGCGGCGCTGTAATCGGCCACCGCGTAAAGCTCGCCGCGCGCGTACACCAGGGCAATGCCCACATGGTCCACTTCGGGGCTAAGTAGATTCTCCCGGTGGCCCGGCGACTGCATCCACGCCTGGTGAACGGCGCTCGCCGAAGGCGCGAAGGCCACGTTCTCCTCAATCAAGCTGAAGTGCGCGCCCGCCTGCGCCGCGCGGGTGCTCAGGTCAGGCTCGCCGCGGTACTGGTGCGAGATCGGTCCCGCCGCGGCCATCATGCGGCAATGCTGCATCGCCGCCGCCGCCAGCGCCGGATCCCACCCGAGGCTCGCCACTCCGGCCTGTGCCCGCGCCTGGTTGCCCAGCGCAAAAATCTGCTCCACCCCCGCGCGCAGATCGGGCCCATCCGCGCCATATTGCGGGTATTGCTGGTATTGCGCCTGCGCGGCCGGCAGAAGTCGCGGCTGCGCCGTGATGGCCACGGCAACCATCTCCACCAAAACCAGAGAAAGAACTCTCATGGCCCATTCAACCCGGAACCGGCGCGCATGTCGCTCAATTCTTTTGATGCCGATGGCTTTTCTCATTACCTTCGAGTATTCTTGCGATCGCAGAAGAAGCTCTCAAATCGGAAATTGCGACGTTCGTCTAGGCCGGAGCCGGATCTTCTGGCCCGCCATCCGTGCTGATGAGGGCTGGCTTGCGTGGGTCATTGCCGAAATCGTCGCGCGGTCCGATCCACATGAACAGAGCGATGGCCGGCAACGCGACCACGCTGGTAAGCAGAAAGAACCGTACCCAGCCGATCCTCTCTGACAAGATTCCTCCTGAGGAGGCCACCACGGTGCGGCCAACCGAAGCCAGCGCGGCCAGCAGCGCGTACTGCGTCGCCGTAAAACCGGGCGAGCAAAGACTGGAAAGATAGGTCACCAACGCGGTCAAGGCCATTCCGCCCGTGAGATTTTCGGCGGTGACGCATAAAGCCAGGTAGCCGATCCGATGCCCTTCAATAACCTGCAAAACAAAAAACAGGTTCCCGAGCGACTGCAAAATGCCGCAAAGAATCAGCGAGCGGCGGATTCCGTACCGGGTCGTCACCACGCCGCCCAAGAGAGCCCCGGCCACAATCGAGAAAAATCCGAATATTTTTGAAGCCGCGGCGATCTCCGGAAGCGAAAATCCCAGCGAAATATAGAGCGGCGTTGACATCACTCCTGCCATGGCCTCGCCCAGCTTGTATCCGAAAATCGCGATCAGGATGACGGGCCAAAGCGGCCTGCGCATGAAATCGCGAAAGGGACCGATCACGGCAGTGGCAAACGCGTGGCGAATCGCATCCCATCCGGATCCCGCGGCGATCGAAATCTGCGCTGAGACTTTTGGTTCAGGACTTAACAAAAACACCGTGAGCCCCACACCGAGCAGCGCGGCCATCGTGGCATAGGCGGCGAACCACCCTGCGTAGGCTGCGATAAACAGGCTGCCTGCCCCGGAAACCAGCATGGCGATCCGGTAGCCGGTTGTAATCATGGCCGCTCCGGGAGCCTGCTGATCCCTGCTCAGGATTTCCACCCGCCAGGCATCGATCACGATATCCTGGCTCGCGGATAGAAATGCGACAAGCAGCGCCAGGGCGGCCATCAGAGGCAAGTTGTGCTTTGGATTGCACAATCCCAGGCCGAGAATCGCGCCCATCAGGAGAATCTGAATGGTGACTCCCCAACCTCTCCGCCGTCCCAAAGGCAGTGGTGGAGGCACGCGATCCATGAGCGGCGCCCAGAGAAATTTGAATGCGTAGGGCGTGCCCACCAGGGCGAAAGTGCCGATGGCAGCGCGCCGCACGCCGCCTGTCGCAAGCCATGCCGAAAGCGTTGAGTAAGTCAGCAGGAACGGCAAGCCGCTGGAAAATCCCAGTGCCAGCACCTGGAGCACGCGCCGGTCGGTATAGGTTGCCACCGCGTGCCGCCAGTTTGTTCGAGCGTGGGCTTCGTTGACTCGGGAGTTTTCCTTCATCTCAACTTTCGGGCACTCTATTTCAGCCTAACTCCCCAAGCTCCGCTCATGCCGCTTATCCTGAACCCATGAAACTCGGCATCGTCAGCGACACCCACGGCCTTTTCCGCCCTGAAGTTCTTCCCGCGCTAAAGGGCGTCGATCAGATCCTTCACCTAGGCGACGTTGGAAAGATCTCCATCCTCGACGACCTCGCCAGGATCGCGCCCGTCACAGTCGTCCGCGGCAACGTGGACCGCGAAGGCGCGTGCGCCAAGCTGCCGGAAACCGAAGTAGTGCTCGTTGACGGCCGCTACATTTACATGCTGCACGACCTGAAGACTCTGCACCTCGATCCCGCGGCGGCAAAGTTTGCGGCGGTGCTGCACGGCCACACGCACGTGCCGAATTTCTATACCAAGAAAGGCGTGCTCTACTTCAATCCCGGCTCCTGCGGGCCGCGCAGGTTCGAACTGCCGGTGACGGTGGGGCTGCTCACAATCGGCGCGCACGGAGACCTGAAGCCAGAAATCGTCCATCTGCCCATCGCGCCCCGCGCTTGAGGAAAATACTCTCTTCTGTCCCGCATATCAGCAGTGGCGGGGGTTTCCTTCATGCCTCCCTTATAACCACGATGGTGGAATGTGTTCAGGACGTCGCGTTAGCGCGCGTTACGCAGACGGTCGACTAGCTCGACCGCCTCGATCCAGGAGCCAACAAAATGGCCTCCCGCGCAGTTTTCTGCTGCGGATTGCGGCTTTGCTCGCTACTCCTGTTCCTCACAGTCAGCGCAGCCGCTCAAACCACAACCTCCACTCCTCAACAAGTAACGGCCGATTCTGGCACTTCGACCGATTTCTTTGTGATGCCTGGTTCGGACTTCGATCGTCCGGGCCTGGTTCCTCGTGCCAACCTCAACATCGGCATCGGCCACACCTTTGGATTCCTCAAAAAGGACCCGATCGGCGACGAGCTCACCTTTGGCTACACCTACGAGAACGCAGGCTCGCACGGATTCTTCCATACCAACTTTGGATCGCACACCGAGGCGCTGGGCGTGATGAAGAACTTTGGCCTGCCCAAAACCAAAGTGGTCACGGGATACACATGGATTCAGGCGGGTCTGACCAGCTTCACCGGAAATGCGCATGTCGAGAACCGCTTCTACGACGGTGAGGCGCTGGGCGCAGCGGTCCACTTCAACGATCACAACGGGATCTGGATTCAGGAGAGCTACAACAAGATTCCCACCGTTCCCTGGTACACCACGACGGGTATTGGCTACACGTGGAGCTGGTGACGGGCAACTTGAGCCAGCGGTGACGGTGGACGTGTTTGAAATCACATCCAGTAGAATCCACTCAACAATCACTCCGCCCGACCTCAAACTGTGATAACGTTTCGCCATCATGAAAACTCAGTTGGCCGTGTTGGCTGTATGTTGCGCCGCGCTCCACAGTGCGGCACAGACGGGGAATCTATCCGACTGGCAAAAGCTGCTTTCCGCCAAGAAAGACCCCGCGGCCGCCCGAGCTCTATGCACCAGCTTCGAGCAGTCGAAAGTGCTCGCCGAGCAGGTAGAAGCAGAAAAATGCCTGGCCAACGTCGCGCTGTGGGGCGCTGACACGGTCCGTCTGGAGAAAGAAGATAACGGTCAGGTGGCAATGCTCGATGAATATATTCCTGCAGCCGTCGATGAATGTCTAACGCACCTGAACCGCGGCTTGCAACTCGCGCCGCAGGACCTGAGCATTCATCAGGGCAGATTGCATGTGCTGGAAATCTCTCGCCGTTACGGCGATATGCCGAAGGCTCTCGACGAGAGCTGCACAATCTACAAAGGGAAGGATGTTCCTTACGAGTGGCTTGCGTACTCCTCAGAACTCATAAACCTGGGACAATACCATGCTGGCCTCGAATTCATGAAAGTTCTGGACGCTCACTACCCAAACAATCCTGACATTCTCGGCAATATGGGCGCATTCCTTTCGATGCTCAAGCGTGACCCGGAAGCAATCGAATGCCTGAAAAAGGCGACTGACCTTGCGCCCAAAGACCCCATCAACACCTGGGATCTGGGACGCGAATACGACTATGCCGGCCAAATCGCGCTGGCGGATCAGTGGTATCAGAAGGCCCTTTCGCTGATGACTGACAGCGATCAGCGAAAACAAAGCTCCTGCCTTTATGGAGAGTTCATCGAAAAGAAGTTGGACAATCGTCCACGCGCCTGCACCCTTGAGAAAGAGAATTGCCCGGCCGACCAGCAAACCGCTTGCACCGCGCCAGCCAGCTTGCCACCCTCCCCATCCAAAAACCGGTAATCGAAGCTCCGCCAAGAGGGAGCTCTCTGCTCCCTGTCTTACGCGTACACTTCCGGAATAAAGTTCTGCTCCTGGATCGGCGGCCGCACGTATTTCGATTTCAGAATCGGCGGCAGCTTCAACGGCTCGGGCGTCAGGTCCTTGTAGGGAATCGTGGTGAGCAGGTGACGGATGACGTTGAGCCGCGCCCGCTTTTTGTTTTCGGCGTTCACCACGTACCAGGGGACCTGCTTGGTGTCGGTGACGGCGAACATTTCATCTTTGGCGCGCGAGTAATCGGCCCAGTGCTTCCGCGATTCCAGATCCATGGGGCTCAGCTTCCAGCGCTTGGTGGGCTTGTCCATGCGGTCTTGAAAGCGCCGCTCCTGCTCCTCGTCGCTCACGCTGAACCAGTATTTAATGAGGATGATGCCGGAGCGCACCAGCATGCGCTCGAACTCCGGGCAGCTCTGCATGAATTCCAGATACTCGCGCTCCGTGCAGAAACCCATCACGTGTTCCACGCCGGCGCGGTTGTACCAGCTGCGATCGAAGAGCACCATTTCGCCGCCCGCGGGCAGATGCGGCACGTAGCGCTGGAAGTACCATTGCGTCTTCTCGCGTTCCGTGGGAGTGCCGAGCGCCACGATGCGGCATGCGCGCGGATTGAGCGACTCGGCGATGCGCTTGATGGCTCCGCCCTTGCCGGCGGCGTCGCGGCCCTCAAAGAGAACCACCACGCGAAGGCCTTCGTGACGGATCCACTCCTGTAGTTTGACCAGCTCGATCTGCAGGCGGCTCAGCTCACGCTCGTATTCGCAGTTCTTGCCCAGGCGCAGGGTCGCCGCGCGGAGAAGGCCGTTGCCGGTGGAATCGCCGTTGCCGTGGTGGTGGCCGTTGCCGTTCGCGTGATTGTGGTGATGCTTCGTCTTCTCCGCCATGGGCGTGCTCCTCACTTTGCACACGGCCGCGCGCAGGTTAGCCGCGGGACGCATGGTCACCAGGCATATCGGCAGATTTGCGCGCGGCGTTATTTTTCCCGTGTGGATGGACGCCCGGGCCTCGATAAAAAGGCAAGTCCCGCGAGGGTTCATGAGAAGATTGAGTTTCCCTCAATTTTGACGGGAAGCTCATGTCGAAAACCATGAATCTGCGCTATGTGATTTTTCTGGCGTGCACGGCCGCGCTCGGCGGCCTGCTCTTCGGATTCGATGTCGCCATCATTACCGGAGCCGGCCCCTTCCTCACCCGGCACTTCGCGCTCAGCGACATCAGTTTGGGATGGGCCTTCAGTTCCTTGCTGTTCGGCTGCGTGCTGGGCGCGTTTGCCGCGGGCCGGCTCACGGATCGCCTTGGCCGCAAGCGCATGCTGGTGTGGGTTGCGGTGCTGTTCGCGCTCACCTCGGTGGCGACGGCCGCGGCGCCAAGCTTTACGCTCTTCATCTGCGCGCGATTTCTCGGCGGCATCGCCGTCGGTGGAGTCTCGCTGCTCTCGCCCATGTACGTGTCGGAGGTTTCGCCGCCCTCCATTCGCGGGCGCATGGGCACCTTCTATCAGATGTCGATCATCACCGGCATTCTCGTCTCCTATTGCATCAACTATCTGCTGCGCAACACCGGCGAGGCCAACTGGCGTTGGATGTTTTTAACGGGAGCCGCGCCGTCGCTGCTGTTTCTCGTGCTCATCTCGCTCGCTCCTGAAACGCCGCGCTTCCTGGTGCGCATCGGCAAAACGCGCGAGGCCTTCGCGCTGCTGGAACGGATTGAGAACGAGCAGACGGCGCGCAAAGAGATCGCCGCCATCACGGAAGCGCTCAAAGAAACGCACGGGACGTGGCAGAATCTGATGCGCCCCGGCGTGCGCCGGGCTTTGATCGCAAGCGCGTGCCTGGCCGTTCTGATTCACGTCTCCGGAATCAACACCATCATCGATTACGCGCCTGCGATTTTTATTTCGGCGGGGTGGAAGGTGGATGGCGCGCTGGTTTCCACGTTCCTGGTGGGCGTAAACAACGTGCTGTTCACCATGGTGGCCTTCTGGGTCATCGATCGCTACGGGCGCAAGCCTCTGTACATCACAGGTTCGCTCGGCATGACGCTTGCGCTGACCGGGCTGATGACGGCGGTACTCTCCGGCCACTTCCACGGCCTGCTGGTTTTGATCCTGATCCTGATGTATCTGGCCTTCTTCGCATCGTGCGTGGGGCCGGTGTTCTGGACGCTGGTGCCTGAGATCTTTCCCAGCGACGTGCGCGGCGCGGCCATGACGGTTCCCGTGCTGTTGCAGTGGGTGGCGAACGCCGTGGTGGTGCTGTTCTTTCCCTACGCATTTCACGTCATCGGCAAGGCGGTCACGCTGGGATTTCTGGCGCTGATGGCGCTGACGCAAGCGTTGTTTACGTGGCGCTTCGTGCCGGAAACCAAGAACAAGCCGCTCGAAGAGATCGAGCAGTATTGGGTCCCGCGCAAAGCGAATCCTGCGCAGCCGTCTTCCTGAATCGGTCAACCGCTTCGTTACCTTACTCATATTGATGATGTTGATGCCGTGTTGAACGTGGTACGGTAACCTGCGCCGCAAGCCCGCGCGCGAGTTTCACACGCCGATAATCGATGATGTGACCGGTGGAAACCAGCTCGCGCTTCTAAAGGACTACGAAACCTATCTCCGCGTGGAGAAAGGACTTCGCCCCCTCACCTGCGAAGCCTACCTGAGCGACCTGCGCATCTTCGCCGAATTCCTTGAGGGCCGCAACGCCCTGCTGATGACGGCATGCGAGGCCGACGTGGCAGGGTTGCTCGAGCACTTGCGCGACCACGGCATCGATGGGCGCTCCACGGCGCGCAAGCTCAGTTGTCTGCGCGGATTTTACAAGTGGCTGCTGCTCGACCGGCGCATTCATCACGATCCCACCGTCAACATTGAATCGCCCAGGGCGTGGAAGGTGCTGCCCAAGTCGCTGGCCGAGCCGGAAGTCACGGAGATGCTGGAGCGCGCCGCGCTCTCGGCATCGCATCCGCAGGCCAAGGCCACTGCCTTGCGCGACCTCGCCATACTGGAGCTGCTGTATGCGGGCGGGTTGCGGGTTTCTGAGGCCGTGTCGCTCAACGTCAGCGATGTGGCGCTCGATGCCGGACGCGTGCAGGTGCGCGGCAAAGGCGACAAGGAACGGATTGTGCCGCTCGGCCGCTCCGCGATTCAGGCTTTGGAGCAGTACCTGCGCGAAGGCCGCCCGCACCTGGAGCGCATCAGCTCGGCGCGCAAGAGCCGCTCGCGGTTGAGTGTGCCGCGCTACGATCGCGCGCGCATGTTTCTTTCCTTGCGCGGCATGCCGCTCACGCGGCAATGGATTTGGCGGCTGGTGAAAACGGCGAACCACTCCACCAGCCCGCACGGGCTGCGCCACAGTTGCGCCACGCACATGGTGGAGCACGGCGCGGACCTGCGCAGTGTGCAAATGATGCTTGGGCACGCCGACATTTCCACGACGCAGGTGTATACGCACCTGGCGCTCGGCCGGTTGAAGGCCGTGCATCGCATGCATCATCCGCGCGGCGCGCGCCGCCCGGCAGAGGTTGAGCCGGATGAGAGCCCGCGTCCCGGACCGCGACTCGTCCAGCGGAAAGTTTCGAGCCCCGCAATCTCAAACTCCGAACTCTCGGGCGAGGGGCAGCCATGACCGCCACAGCGGCGCCTCCGGTGGCCGCGCCCGCCGGCGCGCTCGTGGACGCATATCTGAAAGTGCTCGCCAACGAGCGCAGCGCATCGGCGCACACTCTACGTGCTTACGACCGCGAGCTGCACGGATTCGCGGCGTGGCTCGCCGAGCATGCCGGTGCACCGGAAGTCGCCGAGATCGAACACACGCAGATTCGCGCCTACCTGGGAACTCTCTATGATCGCGGATTGTCGAAGGCTTCGGCGGCGCGAGCGCTGGCGTCCATCCGCAGCTGGTTCAAATGGCTGGCGCGCAACCACCACATCGAGCAGAATGCCGCGTCGCTGGTGGCCACGCCGCGGCTGCCAAAGCATCTGCCGCGCGTGCCTTCCATCGAGCAGATGAACCGCGTGGTGGATTCGGTGCGCGACGATGCGGCCAGTTGGCCGGCGCGCGACCGGGCGATTCTGGAAATGCTTTACGGGTGCGGCATCCGCAATGCCGAGCTCACGGGGCTGAACCTGGACGACATTCACTGGGCCAATGAAGCGATCCTCGTGCGCGGCAAGGGGCAAAAGCAGCGCTACGTGCCGCTGGGCGATACGGCCGCCGCCGCGCTGCGCGCGTATTTGTCGGAGCGCGCCGCGCGAGTGGCCGCGGCCGGCGAAGAAAAACCGGTCCAGACTCCAGCGCTGTTTCTGAGGTTGCAGTTGCAGGGCCTTGCCAAAGGCGGCCAGGCGCGCCTCACTACGCGCAGCGTGGGCCGCATCGTGAAGCGCATCGCCATCCTGCGCGGACTCTCTTCCGACGTGCACCCGCATACCTTACGCCACGCCTTCGGCACACATCTGTTGGAAGAAGGCGCCGACCTGCGCGCCATTCAGGAGCTGCTCGGCCACGAGCGGTTATCGACCACGCAGCGCTACACGCAACTGACCACCGCGCAGTTGACCGCGGTCTACGACAAGACCCATCCCCGCGCGAAGTGATTGAGCCGGAATTTGGAGGAGCAATCCCGTCTTCCGTATAATCCGCTTCCGTGCTAACATTGTTATTACATTGGAGAGCTGCAATGCTGACAACCATCCGGCGCTTGGGAAACTCGCGGGGCATTTTGATTCCAAAGCCTCTGCTTAAGCAGGCAGGGCTGGAGGATCAGGCCGAGATCCTGGTGGAGGGCAATACGTTGATTGTGCGCCGCCCCAAGAAGGCGCCGCGTCAGGGCTGGGCGGAAGCCAGCAAGGAAATTGCGGCCCGCGGCGAGGACCGTCTGGTGCTGGGGGATTTTGCCAATGAAGCCGACGCGGATTGGACATGGTAAGCCGGCGTTCGGTAAAACGCGGTGAAATCTGGATCGTCAAGCTCGATCCGGCCTTTGGCAGCGAGATTCGCAAAACACGACCCTGCCTCATCGTGTCTCCAGCCGAAATACACGATCACCTGCGCACCGCGATCATCGCACCCCTGACAAGCAAGGGATTTCCTGCGCCATATCGTTTGCCCGTCCGGCTTGGAGGAAGAGACGGGATCATCCTCCTCGACCAGATTCGTGCCGTCGATAAAGGCCGCCTCACGAAGCGCCTGGGAGTCCTCCCACCAGCGACTCTCAGCGCCGTTCTATCCTTGATTGCCGATCTCTTTTCCGAGTAAGGAACAAGGCACTCGGATTCATAGCTTGCTGAATTGAAACCGGCAGCCACCCGGCACATCAAGATGAGTAGTCCGCATTGATGTGGATGTATTCGTGCGTCAGATCCGTCGTCCAGAAGACGCACGAGCCGGGGCCCTGGTGCAGCTGAATCGAGATGGAGAACTCGCGCTGCGAGATGTAGGTGTGGGCCGCGGCTTCGTCGTACTCGGGTGCGCGGCCTCCATCGCGGCAAATGGGCAGCGCACCAAAATCAATATCGAAACGGTCGGGATCGATCGCTGCGCCGGAGTAACCGATGGCAGCAGCCAGCCTTCCCCAGTTGGGATCGCAACCCGCCCACGCGGTCTTCACCAGCGGGCTATGGGCAATCGCCTTGGCCACTCGCAATGCATCGGCATCGCTGGCCGCGCCGTCGATACGCAACTCCACCACGTGCGAAAGCCCCTCGCCATCGGCAACCACCTGCCGGGCGAGCGAGGTGCAGACCTCCGTCAGCGCGGACGCGAAGGCCGCATCGTCCGCGCCAATCGAAACTCCGCTCGCGCCTGAGGCGAGCAGCACAACCGTGTCGTTGGTGGAAGTGTCGCCATCGACAGAGATGCGATTGAAGCTGACCTCAACCGCGGGGCGCAGATACGAATGCAATGCGGCGGGCGCGAGGTACGCGTCGGTCAGAATATAAACCAGCATCGTCGCATGCGGCACCAATTGAGGATGAATCATGCCACTGCCTTTGCCGAACGCCGCGATGCGGACCTCGCGCGCGGCGCCGTCGGCGTCGGCGAGTTCGAGGCGCGCAAAGGCGATTTTCTCCACCGTGTCGGTGGTAAGAATGGCGCGCGCAGCATCGTGAAAGTGGCTGGCGTCGGCGTCAAGCGAGGCAGCCAGATCGGGCAGCACCGCGGCCAGCTTTTCCGCGGGCAGCGGGACGCCGATGATTCCCGTGGACGACGGAAACACTTCCTCGGCGCGGCAGCCGAAGATTTTAGCGGCGGCGGCGCAGGTGGCGCGCGCAGCATCCAGTCCGGCCTGGCCCGCGGCGCAGTTGGCGTTGCCCGCGTTGATGGCCACCACGCGCACTCGGCCGCCAGTCGCGTCCAGGTGCTGCTTGTCGATGATCAGGGGCGCGGCAATGACGCGATTGGATGTGAACGCGGCGGCAGCGCTGGCTGGAGCGTCGGCAACAATCAGGGCAAAGTCGCGACGGCCGCTGGCCTTCAGGCCGGCCTTGCCGGCAGCAAAGCGAAAGCCGCGGGGAATGTCGTCTTGAGAAAGTTCGCTCATGGTGTGGACCCATTTAATCTAGCAGGTGGGACCTGAAATGCAGAGCCCGAGGAATGGAGCGGACGAACGCGTGTCGAAGAGCGATGAAGCCAGCACGGAGTTTCTGGAACTGCGCGAGGTCAACGTGGCGCGCGGCAAGCGCGTCGTCCTGCATGACGTCAACCTGAGCATCCGCACCGGCGAACACGTAGCCATCCTGGGGCCGAACGGCTGCGGCAAATCCACGCTCATCCTCGCCATCACCTGCCAGCTTTATCCCATCGTCCGTCCGGGCATGTACGTGCGCATCTTCGGGCGTGAGCGCTGGGACTTGACCGAACTGCGGCGGCATTTCGGCGTGGTCAGCGCCGGACCCATGGGAAGCGAGTTGCCGGGCGAGCGCACGGCGGTCACGCCGGGGCTTGACGCGGTGATCGCGGGCTTCTTTTCCGCGTCGACGTTGTGGCCGAATCTGCATGTCACCGAGGAAATGCGCGCTCGCGCCTGGGAGGCGCTCGAGCGTATGGAAGCCACCAAGCTCGCCGGGCAACTGGTCGGCGCCATGTCCGCCGGTGAAAAGCGCCGCATCCTCATTGCGCGGGCGCTGGTGCACCGGCCGCGGCAACTGCTTCTCGATGAGCCCTCGAACGCGCTGGATCTGGCCGCGCAACGCGAACTGCGCGAGGCCCTGCGCGGACTGGCGCGCGAGGGCACCGGCTTGGTGATGGTGACGCACCATTTGGGCGACATTCTGCCGGAGATCGAGCGCATCATTCTCATGCGCGACGGCCGCATCGTCGCCGACGGCCCGCGCGAGGAACTGCTCACCGAGTCGCGGCTGAGCGAGCTCTTCCACGCGCCGGTCCGCATCGGCCGCGACGCCGAGTGGCTGCACAGTTGGTAAAAACACGGGTCAGAGAGAATGGCTGGAGGTTGCATGGAGAACACGCACTACGCGCCGCGATGGAAGACCCTGCTGGCCTTCGGAATCATCTATTTTGTCTGGGGCGCAACGTTCTTCGCCATTCGCGTGGGCGTGCGCGAAGTTCCTCCGCTGCTTTTCTGCGCCATGCGCTTCGTGGCCGCGGGACTGTTGGTGTATCTGTGGGCCATCGCACAAAAAGAGAAACCGCCTTCAATGCGTCAGTGGCTCTCGGCGTTTCTGTTGGCATTTCTCATCTTCGTCGTCGACTATGGATTTCTGTTCTGGGCGGAGCAGCGCGTGCCCTCAGGAATTGCGGCCATGATTATGGCGACCATCCCGGCCTTCATGGCACTTTCTGAAATCATCATCCTGCGCACGCAGCGTCTCACCCCGCGACTTTCCGTGGCGCTGCTTGCAGGAATCGCGGGCGTTGCCGTGCTCGTGAGCCATTCCATTGATTTGGGAAAGTTGGGCAAGCTGGGCGGAGCGCCGATCGATACCGCCGGAGCGGCAGGACTGATCATCGGAGCCATCAGCTGGTCCATCGCATCGGCGCTGGCGCGCAAACTTCCACTGCCCTCATCGAAAGTGATGAGTTCGGGCGCGCAGATGCTTGCCGGCGGCGTCATGCTGCTCGCGGTTTCCGCCGCGCGCGGCGAATGGCGCGGATTCGATCTGCGCGCCGTTTCGGGCACGGCGTGGATTGCGCTCGTCTACCTGGTTTTTGCCGGCTCCATCGCGGGATTCACCGCCTACGTGTGGCTGCTGCATCGCGAATCGCCGACGAAAGTCGGGACCTACGCGTATGTCAATCCGGTCGTGGCTGTGATCATCGGCTATTTTCTGGGCGGCGAACCGCTGGGCGCGCGCACGCTGCTGGGCGGGATATTTGTCCTCGCCAGCGTCGTCACCATCACCAGCATGCGCACCAGAACTCCCGCCGTGGCCGAAGATGCCGAATAAAAAAGCCTTGCGCGCCGCCGCCCGCGCGCAAAACGCAAATTGACGCTGAAATTCCGGCGGTTATGCTAACATTCGGGCAATCGGCTAACCCCTTTAGCCAGGAATCCGAGGTCCACCATGCCGCACATTTCCAGACGACATTTCTTAAAAGCCGGCGCAGCTGCGGGCGCGATTGCGGGTTTGCACGGTGCGCCGCTTTTGGCCCAGCGCGCCTCGGCCACCGATTGGGTGACGCTGGGAAAATCGGGAGTCAAGGTCACCCGTCTCGCCTTCGGCACCGGTACGCATAACGGCGAGGTGCAGCAGCAGCTCGGGCAAAAGGAATTTACGCGGCTGGTGCGCTACGCCCATGAGCGCGGCATCCGCTTCTTTGAAACATCGGAATCCTATGGCGCTTCGCAGCAGATGCTGGGCGCGGCGCTGAAGGGGTTGCCGCGCGACAGTTACAAATTGATGACCAAGGTGACCACGAGCGACGACCCGGACCCGGTGAAGAAACTCGACGAACTGCGCAGAAACAGCGACACCGAATACTTCGACATCATGCTGCTGCATTGGCAGCATACGGGAACCTGGGTCCAGGACAGCGCACGCTGGCAGGACGCAATTCTTGAAGCGCAGTCGCGGCAGACGGTCGTAACCCATGGCGCATCGGTGCACGGGCTGCCGGCGCTGCGGCAGGTTCCGGGATTCAAGTGGCTCGACGTGGCCATGATCCGCATGAACCACAAGGGCGCCAAGATGGATAACGAAACCGACGACTGGAATGCGCCGGGCGATGTGAATGAGGTGGTGACGCACGTGCACCAGGCGCGCGCCGCAGGCATGGGCATCATCAGCATGAAGCTCATCGGCGAGGGCGCGTTTACCAACCGCAGCGACCGCCAGCAGGCGATGCGCTATGCGTTCCGCAATGCCGGCGTCGATTCCGTGACCGTGGGCTACAAAAATACGGCGGAGATCGACGAGGCCATCGACAACCTGAACCTGGCGCTCGCGTAGCCGCGAAACGGACGCGCGCTCTATCTGCCGCCGAATTTGAAGACAACGCCCGCGCTGATGCGCAGGTTGTTTTGGTGATTGTTGCTTCCGTTGTCGAAGGTAGTCACGAGATAGTCGGCTTCGAAAAGGCGAATGGAGAAGCGCTGGTTCGCGCTCAGGTCGAGTCCTCCGCCGATGTTGGAGGCAAAGGCCGCGCCGGAGTTGCCGGACCCTGTGTTCGGCGCTTGCACCAGGGATCCGCTGGAGTGCGCCGCGCCAACCAGAACCTGGCCGAATGGATGCAGAGACGAATGGCCGAAGGGCGGCAGATAGCGCACGCCCGCGGTGAAGGCGCTGAGCGTGATGCTGTATCCGGCTGTGGAAACGTTCCCCGCATGGCCGGAGACGACATCGCCCACCAGCGCCCAACTGCCCGGCTTGATGGTCCAGGCGAAGTCGGCGCTGCCGCCGTTCAGGTTGAAGCAGCCGCAGCCGGTCGGAGGCGCGTTGCTGTGCAGATAGGCGTAATCCACGGCCACTTCGGCGCGGGGCGGCCCTTCCGATGCGGTCGCATTCTGGGCAAAGGCCGGGCGTGCGGAGACCGCGGCGATCGGCAACAACAGGAACAGGGCGAAGCGGGTCTTGATCCTTGCTCGCATAGGGTCTCCTTTACTGCACTGTGAGCTGCACGGTGGTTGAATGCGTGTCGCTGCCGCTGGTTCCTGTCACCGTGAGCGTGTAGGTCTGGGATTGATTGAGTCCGAAGCCGCCGCCGCAGCCCGTGAGGGAGGCAGCGCCGATCAGCGAAGCCAGCCCCGCGACCAACAGCAGGAGCTTACCCCTCCACACCTTGCGCCAGCGCCGGAAAGGCAGCATCAACAGCAGGGCCAGAACCGGAGTGGTCGCCGGCCAGAAGTTGGGCCGGGTCACGCTCGCGATCGCCGGTAGGGTCACCGTCAGCGTAGAAGATGCACCCGTGGAGCCCGGCGTAACCGTGGCGGGATTGAAGGTCCCGGTTGCGCCCGTGGGAAGTCCCGTGACGCTGAGCATGACCGTGCCGGTGAAGCTGCTGCCCACGTCCCCAACGGTGACGGGATACGTCACCGTCGCGCCAGGCTGGACGGTTTGCGCGGGAGGACTGGCGGCGACGCTGAAGTCCGGCGCGGCCGGCGCCGGCGCATTCACCACGACGGTTCGCTGCACCTGCGCCGCGGCGGAGTAGTTGGCATTCCCGGCCTGGTTGGCGTCGATGACCAGATTGCCCGTGCCGGTGACGGTCAGCGTGCTGCCGCTAATCGTGCCGGTCGCTGTGCTGCTGCCGTCAATGCTGAAGACCACCGCATTGCCCGATGCGCCGCCGGTGGCCGAGAGCGTAATTTGCAGGCCGGAAGAATACGTGATCGGCGTGGTGGGTTGCGTGAAGCTGATCACTTGCGCGGCCTGGGTGACGGCAACGGTTCTTTGCACTTGCGGCGCCGCCGAGTAAGTCGAGTTCCCCGCCTGATTGGCGTCGATCACGAAGCTGCCGACGCCGGTGACAGTGAGCGTGCTGCCGCTGATGCTGCCTGCGCCGGTGCTCGTGCCGTCAATGCTGAACACCACCGCATTCCCCGATGCGCCGCCGGTCGCGACCAGCGGAATGCTCAGCCCCGAGGCATAGGTCACCGGAGTTGTGGGCTGCGTGAAGTTGATGGCTTGCGCCAGCAGGTTATTGACCACCACGGTTCGCTGCACTTGCGCCGCGGCGGAGTAATTGGTATTCCCCGCCTGGTTGGCGTCGATCACGAAGCTGCCGACGCCCGTAACGGTAAGCGTGCTGCCGCTGATGCTCCCCGCGCCGCTGCTCGTGCCGTCGATGCTGAACACCACCGCATTCCCCGATGCGCCGCCGGTCGCGACCAGAGGAATGGTCAGTCCCGAGGAGTAGATCACCGGCGTGGTGGGCTGCGTGAAGTTGATCGTCTGCGACGCCTGAATGACAACCACGGTTCTCTGCACCTGCGGCGCGGCGGAATAGGTGGAATTGCCCGCCTGGTTGGCGTCGATCACGAAGCTGCCGACGCCGGTGACGTTCAGCGTGCTGCCGCTGATGCTCCCCGCGCCGCTGCTCGTGCCGTCGATGCTGAACACCACCGCATTCCCCGATGCGCCGCCGGTCGCGACCAGCGGAATGCTCAGCCCCGAGGTATAAGTCACCGGCGTAGTGGGCTGCGTGAAGATGATGGCCTGCGCAGTCAACGCTGCGCTCGTCGCGGTGCCGCTCACGGCAATCGACTGCATGGCTCCGGAGACATTGAGGTTGTTGTCGGTGAGAACCACGTCCTCAGACAGCGGGCTTCCCTGTGTCGTGGGCTTGAAGTTGACGCTGACATTGCAGCTTCCGCCCTGCGTGAGCGGAGATGCCGACGCGCACAGGCTTGTGCCCGAACTATTCTCCGGGAAGTCGGTGGGATAGGCCGGATCGGGACTGGGAGAGAAGGTCAGGGACGCATTGCCGATGTTCGAGACCGCAACCGTCTTCGGACTGTCGCTGCTCACGGAGCCGACGTTGGTGCTGGCGAAACTGAGCGATGGCGGAGTGGAGACACTCAGCTTATCGACGGCCTCGTATCCCTCATTCGCGGCGTAGAGGTTGCCATAGCCATCCACCGCAATTCCAATAGAATCACCGGCCGGGACGCCGAGAGCGAATGGCACCGTGAACGGCGTGCCGAAGGCTGTTCCATTCCATGGCACCTCAACGATCGTATTGGCGCCGTAATTGGCAATATAGACATCTCCTGCTCCGTCCACAGCCACAGCTCCCGCACTGTCTATGCCGCTGGCCACCACGATCTCGGCGCCGAAGCTGGTTCCGTTCCAAGGAATTTCGACCACCCGGTTGTTGCCGGAGTCGGCAATATAGATGTTCAGGTTCGCGTCCACCGCCAGGCCGAGGGGATTATTGAGGCCCGTGGCCGCGGTAATCGTCGTGGGCGAACCGTAACCGCTGCCCGTCCAGGGCATTTCAATCAACGCAGTGGGAATGGTGCCGTAGCCGACTTCGGCAAAAAAGAGATTGCCATGGCTATCGACCGCGACGCTGGTAGGAATAGGGTAGTCCCCATAACCGTAGTTGGCCAGGACGATCTGAGTGCCATAGCTGGAGCCATTCCA
Organism: uncultured Occallatibacter sp.; assembly: GCA_964569985.1. GTDB lineage: Bacteria > Acidobacteriota > Terriglobia > Terriglobales > Acidobacteriaceae > Telmatobacter. Next base: position 51,809 of record CAZMWL010000020.1, on the reverse strand, counting down.
CGGCAGCTCGACAACCCGGGAGTTACCCCAATCGGCGACGAAGACATCGCCGGCCCCGTCCACCGCCACGCCTTCGGGGTGATACAGGCCGGTAAAGGGCAATTGGACGGGTGTTCCATATGTGCTGCCCGTCCAGGGTATTTTGACGACCAAAAAGTTTATGTAGTCCGTAACATAGACGTTCAGGCCGGCGTCCACGGCAACGCCATACGGCAAAGCGGCGTTCTGGCCGGTGTAATTAGGCAGCGTGGACTGAACGCCCGGGCTAAAGGCGATCTGCGGTCCGATTCCCAGTCCCGGTAGATAGGCGATGCCGAGGATGTCGTTACTGGAGTCGGTCAGAAGCACGGCCCCGGGACGTGCGCCCGGAACCTGCGGTTTGAAGATCACATTGACCGTGCAGGTCTGCCCAACCGTGTAAGCGGTCGTCGTGGCGCAGGTTCCACCGGAAGTTTCAGTAAAGTCGAGGCCCGGCTGGCCCTGAGTCAGAACCCGGATGGAATTCAGCGTCCCAGCTGTAGTGATGTTAACGGTCACCAGTTGTGCCGCCTCCGCCGTGCCCACGTTGGAGACAAAGCTCACGCCGGTTCCGGTCAACGCGGCAGTCTGCGGCGTATTCGCGGCATTGTCCGCAACCGACAGCGTCGCGCTGAAGTTTGTGGCCGAGGCAGGCGTGAAGGTCACGTAGATGTTGCAGGTTGCGCTGGCGGCCAGCGTTGTGCCGCAGGCATTCGTGCCCGTGGTGATGGCGAAATCGCTGGCATTCGTCCCCGTAATGGTGGGTGCAATGCCCGTCACCGAAGTGGTGCTGCTGTTGTTGGCGAGCGTGGCCACCATGGCCACGCTGGTTTCGCCCTGGACCACCCCGCCAAACGCCAATGGGGAAGGCGCAAGAGTTGCGGTCAGAATATTCGGAGTGCCGGTGCCGCTCAAGTACGTGCTCAAAAAGCCATAATTCACCAGCGTGTTGCTGGTGTTGTAGTACTCAATATCCACCTGGAAACCGGCGGAGTAAGTTGTCGCGGTAGCCGGCGTGAACGTGATTTGGTAATAACAGCTGTCTCCCACGCCCAGGGTTGCGGGGCTGGTTGGGCAGGTTGTGCCCGCGTCCCCGAAATAAGCGGCAGAGACGCCATCGAAATCGGTGCTTCCGACGATCAGGGGCGTCTCGCCGGTGTTGTTCAGCGTCACATCCTGCGCCGTGCTCATCACGCTCGCCGGGCTGGTGAAGTTCGGCACCGGGTTCGGAAGCAGCGTGGCCGAGACGGTGGGGATGCCAATGCCGTTGCCGGTAAGAAAAATGGTGTTGGGAGAGCTGTTGGAATTGCTGTCGATAACGATTGTGCCGGTATAGGGAGTACCCGCCCCAGTACCTCCCTCCGTCGGCGTAAAGCTGGGCACCACCGTGCAGGATGCGCCGGGGGCCAATGAGCCGGGAAATGTGCATGTGCCGCCGGCGATCCCGAAGGCCTGCGGCGTCGCCGAGGGCGTAAGGGTCGTCACCGTGGGCGTCCCGGTGAAGTTGAGCGTAACGCCGCTGGGATTGGAGATGAGGACATAAGGCGGATAAAAGCTGGATCCGGCATTGAGCGACGTGGAGGTCGCGGTTTGGTAAATCTGGTTATTGGCCCCGAAGTAGTACGCGCCGCTGCTTCCAGCGGAGGTGATGGCGTCTGCGCTGCTATCGTCGGCAATGATGTTTCCATAGGGGTCCATGACGATGGAGTAAATGCCGTCTGCGGCGCCGGTAAATTGGCTGCCAACAAGAATGGATTCCGTATCGGGCTCGCCGAAGGAGGCGGCGTTCAGTTCGCCCTGGGTGCTGCCCATGACTGTGCTGATGTTCTTCGTGGAATCCACCATGCGAATGCTCTCGCCGAAGAAGTCGGAGATGTATACGCGGTTGGCGGGATCGACGTATACACCAGCCGGCCCATGCAGGGTTGCGGAGGTCGCAGGACCGCCGTTGCCGCTGCTCCCCGCCGTATTGGCGGTTCCAGCAAAAATCGAAATATAACCCGTGGAACTGGTAATCTCGCGAACGATGTCGTGCTGGGCTTCGGAGATGAAGGCGTCCCCAAGGCTGTCGAAGGCAATGCCCTCGGGAAAGCACAGGTGCGCCTGCGAAGGCAGCCATGGCCCGGTCGTCGTTGTATAAAGATTTGCATTGCAGGATCCGGATGTGCCGGCATCGGAGGGCACTCCCGCATAGGCCGTCATTTTATTGGTCGAAGCCGAGACTTCGCGGATGAGTTCGTTATAACTGTCGGCAATGTAGATGTTGTTGCTGGAGTCAACGCCCAGCGCCCAGGGATTGTTGAGTGTGCCCTGGGTGGCCAGGCAGCCGTCGCCGACCACGTCTGTGGAGCCGGCGCAAGTCGAGGGCGAACCGCCGCCGCCGGCGAACACGCTGATGGTTCCTCCGGAAGTGATCTTGTAGACGACCTGATTGGCGCGGTCGGTCACGTATACATTGTTGTTGGAGTCAATGGTCAGGCCCGCGATCGTCCCCAACTGGGCGCTGGTCGCAACCCCGCCGCCGAGGGAGTACGGGTTGGCGAAAGTGCCATTCGTGCCCGCAAATATGCTGATGTCGCCCGTGGTGTGGTCGATTCTGCGCACCACATAGTTGTTCTCGTCGACGAAAAAGAGATTCCCGTTCGAGTCGTAGGCCATGCCCACCGGGTAATTGAGAAGGGCGGCGGTCGCCGGGCCGCCGTTCCCCGTCGAGCCGGCCCCGTTCAGCTTATTGGCCGGGGTCTCGGTGCCCCCGGCCACAGGGTTCAGCACGCCGGGAACAAACAGAATGGCCGACGACGATCCCGAGGAAGGAGGACCGTATTGCTGCGCGATTGCCGCGCCTTGGGCAAGTTCGAGGGCGAGTGCGCCGGCTGCCAATATCCACAGTTTGCGGGTCATCGTTTACTCCTCCATCCAGTCGTATTGGGAGCGGTTGTGCCTTTCATCCGGCGCTCGTCCCGCGCATGGAACTGGTGCAGACCAGCCAATTCCCCTCCGCGCTCCTGCTCCCGTGCAACTTTCCTTCCGCCAGCCACTGTTCGACAACCTCCGCACCGACACTCAGGATCGCGGCCGCATCGGCAGCACGAATCAGGGCTGAGGCGGGGCCGCAAACCGGGCAGCTCGCCGTGCCGCCGCCTGTGCGCACCACCGTCACCTCGCGCCGTTCCACACGAATCTCAGTTCGTCGCCATCGCTTCAAAGTGCTTCCCTTCGAAGCCTCTCGTGCGCCTCTTGGTTGGGCCTTGTATTCAGTTGCCGGGTGCTGGTAACCTAACGCCTACCCCATGCCGGCCGGGGAAAAGGGGAACGGCACGCAAAGCGTTCGTCATGGTTGTCGCCGACCGGCTTCCCGAAAGTCCTCAATAGACCGATCAAACGTCTTCAATAGTTCTCAACGCCCTTATGTTGCTGAAAACAGGCATGATCTATCGCTTTGAGAATTGCACGCTCGATCCCGCGCGGCGTTCCCTCACCTGCGCCGGCGCGTTCGTTTCCCTCAATCCCAAGACGTTTGATCTCCTCGTTTACCTGGTCATGCATCCCGGCCGCGTGGTCACCAAGGAGGAGTTGCTCGCCGCTCTCTGGCCCGACGCCTTTATTGAAGAGCGCAACCTGAGCCAGCACGTGTTTCTGTTGCGCAAGGCCCTGGCCGCGCAGCCGCTCGGCGACCGGTTGATCGCCACCATCCCGGGTCGCGGCTATCAATTTGTGGCCCATGTGGAATGCGGCAGCGGCGTGCTTTCGCTGGCCCACGCCGCCCCAGCCCGCGACATGATCGGCGACATGATCTTCCAGGCCGTCGAAACCACCACCGCGGTGCTGGTCGAGGAGTCGGCCGAATCCGATGCTCCCCCTTCCCTGCGCACGCGGCTGTTTCCGGCCTCGCAACGCGGTCGCCGGATATTCTGGATCGCGGCCGTTGCCGCGTTCGCGCTGGCCTGCGGCTTCGCCGCTTATCTTTGGCTGCACCGCCCCATTCCCATCCTGCGCAAGGTGGTGCTCGCCGACTTTGAAAACCGTACCGGCGAGCCGATCTTCGACGACTCGCTGCAGTCCGCGCTGCGCATCGATCTGGAGCAGTCGCCTTACATCGACATGCTGGGCCGCGGCCAGTTGGTTGAGACCCTCGCGTCCATGGAAAAACCCGCCGACACCCCGCTTACCGGCGACGTCGCGCGCGAGGTCTGCGAACGCGCCAACGACCAGGTCCTGCTCGCGGGCGCCATCACCCGCATCGGCGGCGAATATCTGCTGACCCTGGAAGCAACCAGTTGCGCCACCGGCGAGCCCGTAGCCGCGGAAAAACTTCAGGTCTCCGATGAGAATGGCGTGCTGGGCGCCCTCGACGCTTTGACTCGCAAAATGCGCCGCGAACTGGGCGAGACGCGCCGCCAGGTGGCGCTGTTCCAGGTGCCCATCGCCCAGGCCACAACCAGCTCGCTCGAAGCGCTCCGCGCGTATTCACAAGCCCTTCAATGCTCGGATCGCGGCGATACAGAGGGGGAACGCACCCTGCTCGAACGCGCCATCGCCCTCGACCCCAACTTCGCCTCGGCCTATAAGCAGCTCTCCATCAGTTACAGCAATCGCTTGGATTACGTGCAAAGCGAGGCCTACATGCAGAAGGCCTACGACCTCCGCGTGCACGCCACGGAGCGCGAACGCCTTGCCATTGAGATCGCCTACGACAATGACACCTTCAACGACTGGGAAGCCGGCGTCGCGGCCATGCGCGCCTACAGCCAGATCTATCCCGACGACGCCGCCAACTGGTACAACCTGGCGCGCGTCTACTCCGCGCTGGGGCTTTATCCTGAGGCGATCGCGGCCGGGGAGCGCGGTTATCAGCTGGCGCCGCACTCCGGCTCGGGCGCAGACATTCTGGCCCGCGTTTACCAGCGCGCGGATCGCTTTGCCGATGCCAAACGCGTAGCCGCAGCCGCCATTGCCGAAGGCAACGATCGCTGGGGCATTCACAGTACGCTCTTCGGCATCGCCTTCGCGGAGCACGACGCGGCCGCCGTCGAATCCCAGAACGACTGGGGGCTCACGCACCATGAAGTCGGGCAGTCCCTCATCGATCAGGGATTTGTCGCCGCCGATCAGGGAAAATTGCGCGAGGCCAAAGCCGATTTTATGCGCGCCCGCGAAGAGGGCTTGAAGAGCGGCGATGCGGATTTCGCTGACGCTGCCTCCATGTTCCTCGCCGGCATCTTGATTCAATACGGAGATCCCGCCGGCGCCAATGCATGCCTGAAGCAGATTCGTTTTGCCGGCGAGGATGAAGGCACCATCGCGTATTTTTATCAGGTTCTCGGAGATCCCGGCCCCGCCAAGCGGCTCATCGAGCAATACAGCCGGAGCAACACGCGCAGTACGCTTCATCTCTACTTCGATTTGCCTCAACTGCGCGCCCAGTTGGACATGGCGGCGCATAAACCCAGCGCCGCCCTCGCCGATCTCGAGCCGGCCCGTAAATATCAGTTGCGCGACTACGGCGTGCCCTGGCAATTTGCAAATGCGGAAGAAGCTGCGGGGCTCCTCGACCAGGCGGCCGCCGACTACCGGCTCATTCTCGCGCATCCGGGCATCGAGCCCACGTGGCCCGCCTACACGCTCTCGCACCTTTATCTGGCGCGCGTTCTGGCGCAGCAGAAAAAAACCGCCGAGGCGCGCGCCCAGTACGAGGCATTTCTCGAAAGGTGGAAGGACGCCGATCCCGGCCTGCCGCTCGCCGAACAGGCGCGGCATGAGTACGCCGCCCTTACGTCAGCCCGTTAGCTTTGAGACCCTGTGGTTTCGCGGCGGCCCAAGTGTAGCGCCGGTCTCCAGACCGGCTGTGCTGAGGGCCTCCTGCCCCTCAGATCATTCGTCAGACCTTGAACTCTGAGCGGTCGCGCCCTCAGCGAGAAATGCCGCTCATTCCACCGTGAGCCCAGGCGTCAGCGAGTGCGAGAGCGCTCCTGAGGCCGCGGTCACTGAGAACGAGAATTTCTGCGGGACCGTTTTGACGCCGCAGCCCGTGAATCCCACGGCCAGGGCCGCCCCGATCGCCGCGAACACCACCAGCCGGACCAGGCGCGCGCGCGCTTTCCGCATCCTGCGCACAAACGGCAAAAGCATCAGGCCCAGAGCCACCGGCAATGCACCGCCCCCGAACGGGCTGCGCGGCCGCGCATTCGCCGCTTTGCCCGGCAGCGTGATGGTCAAAGTGACCGCCGTGGACGTGGAACCCGCGGAAATCGTTGCCGGAGAGAAAGTCGCCGTCATGCCCAGCTGAAGATCGCTCGCACTCAACGTGACGCCCGCCGGCAGCGTGGTTCCATTCACCGGAGTGACCACCAGCGAATACACCGCCTGTCCTCCCGGCTCGGCGCTCGTTGCCCCATTGCCGGCGGCGAAGGTCAGCGTAAAGTCCTGCACGATTTCCGAAATCGCATTGCTCGTGCCCGGTCCATAGTCCGCGTCGCCGGAGTAGACCGCGGTAATCGACTGGATCCCGGCAGCGAGCGTAGTGGTGGTGAACGTGGCCGAACCGCCCGACAACTGTGCCGTGCCAATCTCAGTCGTTCCGGCGTAAAACGTCATGGTGCCGGTCTCCGAAGACGCGTACGAGGGAAGGCTGGCGGTGAACGAAACCGTGTAGGTCGCGAAGATCGGGTTGGCCGATGATGTAAGCGTGATGACCGGCGTGCCCGGAGTCACGGTCAGCGTCACGCTTGCCTTCGCGGTCGTGTAATCCGTCGAATCGGTAGGCGCGAAGGTCACGTTCAGCGTCTGTGGCCCCGTGGGCAGAACAGTTCCCGCTACGGGCAAGTACGTGAACGTGCCCGCCACAGTGGAAGTGGCGTCGAGTTGCGCTCCACTCCCTGGCGGGCCCTCAGTCAACGCCGTGCCGTAAACGATGTTCGCGGGTGTAGCCCAGGTAATCGGAGGCACCTGCTGGAAGATCACGTTGTCGCTAGCCGTCGGGTTGGTGGAAAACAGCGCGCTCGAAGCCGTCGCGGTAATCGTACCCGTGTAGCTCGAGAGCGTAGTGTACGTGGCCGCGCTGAGGGTAAGAATCACGGAGTCGGTGGTGCCGGCTGCCAGGCTGGTCGTGCGCGAGCACGACGCAGTCGCGACGGCGCAGATCCAGCCGCCGGTCGAGTCGCTCATGGCAGTAATCGTGAGCCCCGCAGGCAGCGTGAAGCTGAGCACCACGGAGCTGTCAGTCTCGTTCGCCCCACTGTTCACGTTCACCGTGAGCTGTGCGCCCGTTTGACCCGAATACACCGTCAGCGGGCTGGGAGTGAAGGTGATCGTGAGCGTGGGCACTACAGTCGGTTGCACGAACCCCGAAAGATCGAAGAGCGCGTACTCCAGCATCTGCTCCTGCGGGCTCATCACATAAGTAGTGCTGAAATTGTTCGGAGCCGTAGCGCTGTAGCTGGGGCATTCCAGGGGATAAGTTGCGCCGGTGTTCGAAATGCTGATGACGTGATAGTCGTTGAACATCACGCGTCCGCACTGGTTTGCTGCGGGCGCGCCGAAGGGCACGTTGAAGGTCATCTGCATCACGGGATTGTTAGTAACCGTGCCGCCGGAGTACGTGCCGTTGTTCAGCGTCAACCACGATTGCGCGGGCGCGATCACACTGCCCACGTCGGTGCGCAGGGTGCTGATGTTGATCTCGTCCGTTGTGCCCGTGTTCGTCGATTTGATGTAATCAAGCCAGTCAGCCAGAATGATTCCGTCGCTGAAATTCTCCTGGACCGTTCCCACGCCCGTGCTGATCTGTTGCTCGTCGGCTGTCGTCCAGTTCGCGACCGAGCCGAATTGCGCGTCGTAGGGCGCGCCGGGATAAAGCCACGCATAGCTGTAATGCGTGGCAAAAATACGCCCGCCCGCTTCCGCAAAGTTCAGCAGATTGGCCGGCCCAACCCCGGCCGCCAAGGGGGGCGTGGGAGGCGTGGTAACTGCCGGCATAGGATCCGAAGCTTGATTGGCGGAGCCTCCCTGGCACGGAAACATCACCATGTCGTAGTTATTCAGAGGCGTGGTCGATGTGCCGCCCATCAATGCGGTCTCGTACGGAGTCTTGCTGCTGATCTCCGCTCCGGGCGAAAGACTGCCCTTGTAAAGATGAACGAAGCCGCCGGAATTCTTTGAACCCGTGTCGTCGGTAAACTCCGAATCGGAGACGCCCATGTCGCGCAGCACGCATTCCGCCCCATCCACCGAGCCGGTGGCGATGGCGATCATGGGCATGTTGCCCTGCGTATGATTGGCCGGCATCCCCAGTTGCAGCCCTGTCAGCGCCGTCGTTCCCACCGCCTCGTCAAACTGCCGCTGCCATTTGCCCGCCTGGATCACCACGGTGTAGGAAGCGCTCTCAGGAATGTTCTGCAGAGTAAACGTGCCGTCGACCGCGGTGTAGGTGTAACTCAAAACATTGGAGCCGGTGGGTATCGAGTTTGCGTAGGTCACGCACTGCGCGCCGGAGGCCGGCGCGCTCACCGGCGTAGTCGACGCGTACACCAGCACGTTGGGCAGTGGCAGGGGATTGGGCATCCCCGCCGCCAGCCGCGGATCGTACACCGTGCCGCTGATGGTCGTGTTCTGCGCCGCAGCCACGCCGCAGGCAAGCACCAGCAGCCACAGCAGGGCGAGCAAACCTCGGCAGCTCCCCAAACCGTTGCGAATGGCAGTGGAACGGAAACCAGGAGAGCGGAAAAATGCGGTCATTTCGACGAACCTCTTTCGCACCGGCCGGCCTGGTCCACGCTGAGCCACGCAGGAGCCCGCCGCATTGCGTCTAACCTGTTTTCCGATAGGCTTCCCACCCCGTCGGAAACCGTCGACACACATGATACACATATTGGACGGAAGCCTGGCCCCAATCCGCTACAACAGCTGACTCTATTCGTTCGCGTCCCCCACCCACTTGGGCGTGAAGTCGCTGCGCGCCGCCTGCTGCTCGATCATCCTTCGCGCCTCGGCCACGTGCTGGCGCATCAGCCGCTCCGCCTCGTCCGGCAGGTTGTTGCCGATGGCGTCCACGATCTGCAGATGCTCTTCATACACGCTCTTCGGGTCGCGCGATGCCCTCACGGCCATGCCCAGAACGCGGTATCCCTCCGCCAGCCGCAGCAGAACCTTATTGTGCGAGAGCGTCATGATCTGCAGATGAAACGCCCGGTCGGCCGCGCCCATCTCCTCTTCCCGGTTCTGTTGCGAAAGCTCCCAGATGTGGTCGGCGGTCTTGCGCAGCGAGGTCACATCGGAGCGCGAGGTGTGCTCGCAGGCCAGGCGCGCCGCCAGGCCCTCAAGGAACTCGCGCACCTGGTAGGCCTCGCAGAGCCGCGCGGCGTCGATCTTTTGTACGAAAACTCCCAGCCGGTCGATCGATTCCACCAGCCCCAGCCACTGCAACTCCAGCAGCGACTCCCTTACCGTGCCCTGGGCAACCCCCAGCTCTTTGGCCAGGCTTTGCTGCGTAAGCCGCTCGCCCGGCTGGCTTTCGCCCGACAGGATGCGGCGCTGGATCTCTTCCCGAACCTGGTGCCGGCCAACTGGCGCTTGCATGACCATAACGTGCAAATCCTCCATTCATGGAACACTGGTGCGTTTTCCGCACCGATGTAGGACTTAGATAAATGCAGTAATCACCTTAGAATCTATCAAAATCGATTGTCAAGAATAGCATGGGTCGCTATTCTAGCGCTTTGAAGCCCGATCCTCGAGAATTCCAGCCCTCCAACGCCAGAAAACCGCATCGTTTGCTTCGGGTGTCCCCGTAGTATTGTCCCGAAGCTCATCGACGTATCGTCTTTCGAAGAGATCCAGGTCGAAAGGAATCCTTTCAGCAAGCGCAAGCACATCCTGAAAATCCTTATCACTGTCGCGCTTTAATTTCGTGAGGGCCAAATCGTATGGATCCATCACCTTAAGAACCAGATGCTGAAAGGCGCCTTCGTAGAGCGGCTGTAAGCGCGATTCATACTCGTAAGGCGGATTCGCAATACCGACGATGTCGAGATAAACTCTGAACTTTTCCGCAAGAGGGGATCCCTTACCGCCCTCGCGCATCAGTATCCCCGCAGCATGCGGAGGAGCCACATCCATCACATCGATGTCCTGTGTAGTTCTGCTGATGCCGTAGACGAGCGTTAGAGCAAACCCGCCAAAACACGCAAGCACGCACTTCTCTGTCAGCCTTGAATCGAGAGCTTGAAGGAATTCCTTCCACGGGCTAGGCGGCAGGCTCGACAAGATGATCCTCCGTAAGTCGTGTGTCTAAATTCCAATGAGCTGCCAAACGGGAACGAAACTTATGCGCGAACTGCCGCTGACTGGGAGGCCATGAATCCTGGCATAGTGTATCGGCCTTTGCCAGTCGCGCTTCTTCAAGCGCATTGAGAGGCTCGGCCAATTGCTTTACGGTTTCATTTTTCGCCTGCCGCATCGCTGCCTTGCGGGCAAGAGCGACAACGAATCCGAGACGATTCTGGCGGTTGCGGAGCTTAACCTGCGCGGTGAGCCATTGCCAATTCATCTCGGGATACTGAAGCGGCACCCACGGCAGCGCTTCCACCAGCCGCGCGTCGAGGTCGGGGCGATCCAGTGCGTCCAGGAGAACTTCCGCGGGATTTCGCGGCGTACTCTGCAAATACCTGTACCCGGGAAACCCGAGCGCACCCAGGTCTTCGGCGAGCTGGTGGTCACTGTGACGCGCATGTGCAGACACCGGAAGCTCGACCGGAGATGCATCGAATTGAGCCACAACCTTCTGCGCAACCGCAGGCGCAACTGACCGTTTTCCCTTTTCCATGAGGGAGAGCAGAGTCTGCGAGACGCCAAGACGCTCCGCAGCCCTAACCTGCGACATGCCGGCATGGGTTCTCGCTTCGCGCAGCGCGGCTCCTGTCATTTGCTTCTCCGTAATCACTATTATTACACACAATGTAATAACTGTGAATCACCTTGGCCGCCGCACCTCACGCCATCCAAAAGCCCCCTCAAAATGCATGAAATCAGCGGGCTTGCCGGGCTCCAGGTAGACGCTGATCACGTCGAAACGCACCTGCGGAGCGGGGCTGCCCGGCAGTTGCCGCGCGTATTGGCGGGCCAGTCGGCGCAGCACGTTGCGCTTATGCAGATCGATTGCGGCCTCTGCCGGGTTCAGATCGCGGGCGGTGCGCGTCTTGACCTCGAAAAAACACAGTATGGGTCCCTGCCAGGCCACCAGGTCGAGGTCGCCTGGCTGGTTGCCCGCCGACCATCGCCGCGCCACCACCGTGTAGCCCTCGCGAAGCAGATGAAAGCAGGCAGCTTCTTCGCCCTCAATCCCGGTGAGCAGGTGAGCGGGCTGGCTGGCCGCCCGGCCGCGGAGCGCGGCCACAGAGTCCAGCCCCGCCAGGGTCCGCTCCAGAAATTCATCGCGCATTTTTCGACGCCCATGCCATCGCCAACCATTGTGCCCCGGCCGGACGACGCGCGCAAATAGCCCCAAAGGCTGGGCCGCTCCAGACCGCGCGAAGAAGACCCTTCCCGTGCCCCATCCTTTCGCCCGATTTTTGGGCGAAGGGGTGGGATAGCACCAACTCCACTGCCGCGAATGCGCGTCCTCAGAGACCCGGCTGTAGTTTGCCTTCTCCCAAATCGAAACTCGCGAATTCATTTCCGGAACGACCCTGCAATCCCTCCTGCGCTGCAGGTGCTTCTTGCGCGCGATTTGCCCGAAACTGGAACTGTACAGCCAAGGAGAATCGCTCATGGCTCATGGTTTGTTCGGGGGCCTGTTTGCCCATCGCGAATCCGCGGCTTCCTCTGCGGTGCTCGACGAGACGGCAACGGCCGAGCCGGTCGCGCCCCTCGATCCCGCCGTTCAAATCGACCGCAGCTTTCAGTTCGCGATGGATGCACTGCCCGCCAACGTCATGTTTTGCGATCGCGATCTGATTCTGCGTTACATCAATAAATCGTCGCGCAAGACGCTGCTCTCGCTCGCGCAATATCTGCCGCTGCCCGTCGACCAGATCGTGGGCAAGTCCATCCACACCTTCCATAAAAATGCGGCCAACGTCGACAGGGTTCTGGGCGCGCGGGGCCATGCAACGCACCATTTGCCGCACCAGGCAGTCATCGAGCTGGGTCCGGTCAAGCTGGACCTGAACGTGCAGCCGATGATAGGCGAATTCGGAGAACACATCGGCGCGGTGGTTCTATGGGGCGTCAGCACGCAACAGGCCATTGACGCGCTCAAAAAAGCGCAGGAGGCGCAGCGCACAGACATCGAGCACTTGAACGGCAATCTGCAGATGGTGGCCACGGCCACGCATGAAATTGAGTCCAGCATCGCGGAGATTGCGCGCAATGCGACCGAACTTGCCAACGCCTCAGAGAAGTCGCGCCAGGCAAGCGCGGAAAGCAAAACCTCCATCCTGAGCCTGCAAACCTCGAGCAGCGGCGTAGCCAAAGTGGCTGACCTCATCGCTTCCATCGCCACGCAGACCAGCGTGCTGGCGCTGAACGCGAACATCGAGGCCGCGCGCGCAGGCGCGCACGGCAAGGGCTTTGCCGTCGTCGCCAGCGAGGTCCGCAAGCTGGCCGAGCAAACGGCCGCGGCCACATCCGAGATTCAGGCCAAGGTCACCACGATCGGCGCCGACGTTTCCACGGCCATCTCAGCCATCGACTGTATCGCGGCGCAGACTGAGGACCTGTCGGGACTTTCGCACCAGATGGCCGCCGCAGCCGAGGAGCAGCGCCTGGCCACGCAGGAGATGGCGCACAATTTGGAGCGGGCCGCGCACCGCACCGCCGAGATTGCCCACATGCGGCTGGCCGAGTAGCTCGGCCGCTGCGCAAAAACAATGTGGGCCGCGAAGATCTTCCGATCCCTGCGGCCCACTCATTTTGGAAGCAGCGAAACTGCGCTAACAATCCGACCGTTGCCCCATCCTTTCGCGCTTTTTGCGAAAGGGTGAGAAACCACGAACCTCAACTCCCCTCATTCAACTCAGCACGAAAAATGGCTGCCCCCGGTCCGGGGTCCCCGGCGACAGGTCTTCGTCGCTGGGGTGGGGATCCCTCGCACTTGGCGACCGGGGAGAACACGAACCCCACGAGCGCGAATTCCCCGCGATTACGCCGTCACCGCCGCAACCCCGCTCAGCTCGTGCTCTTTTTCGGCCAGCGTCAGCGCCTCTTCCAGAATATCCAGCGCCACCGTAGCCTCTTCCTTGCTGACGATCAGCGGAGGCGAAAGCCGCAGCGAAGTTTCTCCGCAGCCCAGCACGATCAGGCCGCGCTCGAAGGCCAGCGTTTCGATACGATTCCTCAGTTCCACGGCGGGTTCGCGCGTCGCCTTGTCCTTCACGATCTCGATGCCGATCATCAGGCCGCGCCCGCGCACGTCGCCCACGGATGCATGGCTGTGCTTCCAGCCGCGCACGCGCTCAAAGATGAACTCGCCCACGCGCGCGGCGTTGGCGATGCCCTCGCGTTCAATGATGTCCATGGTCGCCAGCGCGGCAGCGATCGACACCGGATTGCCGCCGAACGTCGACGCGTGCGAGCCGGGCGCCCAGTCCATGATTTCGGCCCTCGTCATGCAGATGCCCAGCGGCATGCCGCTGGCAATGCCCTTGGCGATGCAGACAATGTCCGGCTCCACGCCCGAGTCTTCAATGGCCCACCACTTGCCGGTGCGCCCGCATCCGCTCTGCACCTCGTCTGCGACCAATAAAATGCCGTGACGATCGCAGATCGCGCGCAACTCGCGCAGAAAGTTCGCCGGCGCGGGAACGAATCCGCCTTCGCCCTGAATGGGCTCGATAAAGATCGCGGCCACTTCTTCCGGAGGCAGGATGGTCTTGAAAAGCTTCTCTTCGATGTAGCGCGCGCAGCCCATGCTGAAGGCTTCCTCTTCCTGCGCGCCGCCGGTGCAGCCGCGATAGGCATAGGGATAACGCACATGCGTCACGCCCGGAACCAGCGGTGAAAAGCGGCGTTTCTGCTGCGGCTTGGAGCCGGTCAGCGAGAGCGCGCCCATGGTGCGGCCGTGAAACGCGCCGAAGAACGAGATCACCTGCTGGCGGCCGGTGTGATAGCGCGCAATCTTGAGCGCGCACTCAATGGCTTCTGCGCCGGAGTTGCCGTAGAAGAAGCGATGCGGGCCGGGCATGGGCGCCACGGCCGAAAGCCGCGTGGCCAGATCGGTAAGCGCCTCGTTGTAAAAATCGGTGCCCGAAATGTGGATCAGCTCGGCGGCTTGCTTCTGAATCGCAGTCACCACCTCGGGATGGCAATGGCCGGTCGAAACCACGGCGATGCCGGCAGCGAAGTCGAGAAATTCGTTGCCGTCGGAGTCCTCGACGCGTACGCCGCGCCCGCGCTTTGCCACCAGCGGATACGACCGCGTGTAGCTGGGCGAGATCAGGCGATGGTCGGCCTCAACGGCCGCGCGGGCCTTGGGTCCCGGCAGTGGACAGACTAGTTTCGGTCCGAAGTGCGCGTGCAATTCCTGCTTGGTCATGGAACATTCTCCTCGGCAGATTCGGTTGTCGCGGCCTATATATTGATGCGCTGCGGCCACGGATCCCGGCTCGTGGGATCATTCAATTCCGCAGGCCCAGATGAATGCAATGCGGGCCCAGTTGGAGTGAGGAACTTCGGCGGAGGGCTGTGCTATTCGCCGCCGAAGAGACTAGGTCGCGGGCGGGTGGGCAGCACGCGCAAGTGCCGCCGCGGGCAAATGCCACGCACGCGCGAACCCGACCAGCGCTTGGCGGCTGGCGGGTGTAGCGATTGCAATAGGTCGCGCGCTTTCATCGGTTTTCCGCTCTTTTGAGAGGATAGCACGCAAAGACAGCGGAATTCCACGCAGGCCGGGGCCCGCCCTCGCTCTCCAGACTGCCGGCATGGACGTTGCAGGGACCGCCCCCTATCGTCTCAGATCGTTCATCGAGCAGCCTTTACTGCGGCTTTTTCGTCAGCGCGTCAGGGGGAACCAGCGCTGCGGGAGCATCGTCGTCGAACACCACCCGCCCTCGCTCGAAGACCTTGAGCGAGGCGTCATCCGCAGCGAAAGCCATCCAGCACGCGACGCCCCTTTTCAGCACCGCGCACACTGCCTCGAACTCTACCTTCGTGTCGGGACTGTTCGTGAAGTTGCCGACCGCGCGCTCAATCCAGATGGGGTGACTGCCCAGCGTGTAGGCTCCATACGCTGGATCAACTATGTTAAAGCCCTTCTTCACGCCTTCCGCCATGCCCATGCCAACCCCGGGAAGATCCTTGTCCGTCATCTTTTGGCCAAAACAATCGAAGCTGAGGGTCACAATTTCAACGATCGAGAGCGGGTCGCCGCGCCGCGCCAGGAATGGCACCTGAGCGCAATCCGTTCCCTTCTTTTCCTCCGCGCTCGTAGCCTCATTCCCCATTTGCTGCCGTATTGCGGGAAGCGCTGGCTGCATATCCACCAGCTCCCAGTCAGCGGGAAGGCTATAGCTGAAGCCAAGCGGATCGGTATAGGTCTTGGGAGCGGCGGAAGCAGGCGCCTGCCCCGCCAAAGAAGCAGCGCAAAGAACCAGAAGCGCAGCAAAGATTGCGTTTTTCATTGGCGAAAGTGTACCACTGCGGAATGAACTTCGCGCCCATCATCGCTGCTCCGCGTACCTCGGCCTACTTCGGTTCGGGAACGAACGCGTGCTGCGGAACCAGTTCGGCGAAAGGTTCGCCGTCGAGCGTGACAGGAGCCTTCTCGAAGGCGCGCAAACTGGCCCAGTCGGCGGCCATGGTCATCCAGCAGGCCGCACCCTTGGACAGCACGGTGCACGCGATCTCGAAGGTGAACGAGTTCTCGGGATGGCCTTTGGGTGCTCCCTTGGCGCGCTCGATCCAGACGGCATGGCTGCCCAGCGTGTAGTTGCCCTCCACCGGTTCGGTCACGTCAAAGGTTTGCTTCAGGCCCTCCGCGGCGCCGGCGCCAAAGTTTGCCAGGTCGCCCGGCTTCATGGCTTGCCCATAGCAGGCAAAGGGCAGCGCCGTCACCACCACCACCGAGGCCGGCGTGCCGTGCCTCGCGGTCAAGACAACGTCCACGCAGGCATCGCCCTTTTTTGCCGTCTCCGCGCCGGGAAAGGGCACGCTGGGCTTGGGCGCGGCAGACGAACCCACAAACTCCCAGTCGGAAGGCAGGCTGTAGTTGAAGCCGACGTCGCTGTCATTCACCTGGGCCGCCTGCGTTGCGGCGGGTGCGGCAGCCGGCGTGCCCGTTGCAGCCCGTGCAGGCGTTGCGGTTTGCCCCGCCGCAGCAGTGGGCGTCTGCGCAACGAGCGGCGCCGAACCAAGCAGGAATAGAGCAGCGGCGAGGGCAACTCTCATGGATTCACCTTCATTTGGGGCTAAGTCTATAGCGGTTTCGCGAACACGACAACAGTTTTTCGCCCAGCGCCAGTCGCGAAAACGTGTTTCATAAATGGTTCCGTGAAAGGGCACGGCCTCAGCCGTGCCACATGTGCTGGCAAGTGAATCAGGGGCTTCAGCCCCCGAGGGAAGGCCCCCCCCCAACCGGCCCCTTTGTCCTGCGCCGGAAAAAGCTACTTCAGCAGAAACGCCGATGCCGCCGACGCCACGCCCAGCACGGAGAAGGCCAGGCCCAGGTACCAGTAGATGCGACTCCGCGTCAGAAGCGTGACCGACGTGATCACAAGCCCGATCTCCAGCATCGCCTCCGCCAGGTCGAAACGGTCGGCGCGCGCCTCGGCCTGCTCCACTTTCGTCTCCAGCGCCTCCGCCTGTTTTTGCTGCTGTTCCACTTCCCCGGCCCACTTTTTCTCGTGCTCCACATAGCCGCTGGCAATCTTCGCCGCTGCCGCCTTGTCGGAGATCGCCGTCACCTGCAGAAGGTCTTCGATCAGGGACGTGTCGTACGACCGGATCTTGTGCGCCTGGTATTCATTCCACTGGTCCGTGGCCTGGTTCTGAAAAAGGATCGCCTGGGTGTGCGTGCGATGGCCCAGCACCGTGGTCACAGCTACCAGCACCGCCAGTACGCTCATGGTGAAGGCCACGGGCCGCAGCGTCGATTCGCTAGCGCCGTGTTCCGCCTGTTCCTGCAATTCCTGGGCTTCGTTAGCTTCCATTGAAAATCAACTCGCGTTTCTATAGATCCTTAGGTTTCAAGCCTGTCCGCTTAGCGATCTTCGCCAGCATTTTAGGACCGATTTCATCGCCGTCGTGAAAGGCCCACGTGAATTCGTAGGGGAATTTGGGATTTTCGAGTTGCTTGTGCGAGCCGCTTTTGCTAATCCGCGCCTTCTCCCGCCAGCCAATGCGTTCTAGTGCTCGGTAGACCTTTTTCGCGCTGCTCGAAGGGAACTTGCTCATGTATCCAACGACATCACACGTGGTTTGGATTGTTCAAGGGGGTCACCATAACACCAAGCTCGAAATTCAATCAAGCTTCGGGGCCACAAATTTCTAGGCTGCCGCGAAACGGACCGAACCCGCTGTCGATTGCTCTTTCTCAATCTGGTCTGCGATAACGCGTAACGCGAGCGCCTCTACCTTGGATTGAGCTTCATTCTTGGTAGCCCCATAAGCGAGCACACCAGGCAGGCTCTCGATCTCCGCAATCCAGCGACCGTCCTCTTCGCGATCGAAGCTGATCTCAAATTCCATGGAAACCTCCGCTATTGCCAGGCCTTTTATTAGTCTACGCGATTCCTGCAAAAGCCAATTCCAGCACCATCCAGCTAGTAGCTAGAAGCTATTTCAGCCCCGCGCCCCATCCATTCGCTTTTTTCTCGCGAATGGGTGGGAAAGCACAATCCTCAAGGAACGAAATCAAGCGGTCAGAGACCTGGCAGCTGGCAGCTATTTCCGCTTCCAGCGCACCCCGTCCTTCGAGTCTTCCAGAATCACACCCTTTTCCGCCAGCTCGGCGCGGATCGCATCCGCCCGGGCAAAGTTGCGCGCCTTCTTGGCCGCGGTGCGCTCGGCCACCAGAGCCTCAATCGCCGCATCGCTCAGCGATTGCGCGGCAATCAGTTCCGGAGCCACTTCGCTCATGCGGCCCGCCTGCTCCGCCCATTTGAGCGCCCGGCGCGTGGGCTCGGCGTCGCGGTCCTCCAGCACGTCGAAGACAGCATCGAAGTCCGCGAGCACGGGCAGGATCGCATCGCGGTCGGCCGCGAACAGTTGTTCGTCATCCATGGCCGTATGGGCCGCGCGCACCAGGTCGAAGATCGGCGCCAGCGCGTCGGCGGTATTCAAATCGTTGTTCAGCGCTGCAAAGTAATCTGCGCGCGCCTTCTTCGCAGCCTCCTGCAACACGGGATTCTCGCCCGCCAGCAATTTCCCCGCGTTCAGCCGATCCCGAAACGTGCGCAGCCGGTCGATGGCGTTGGTCGCGTCCGTCAGGCTGTCGAAGGTGAAGTTGAACGGCCGCCGGTACGGCACCGAGATCAGCGCCAGCCGGATCGCCGACGCTTTGAATCCCTTCAGCAGCAAATCGCGCAAGGTGTAGAAATTGCCTTCGCTCTTCGACATCTTTCTGCCGTCCACCAGCAGAAAGCGCACGTGCATCCAATGCCGCGCGAATTGCTTGTGCGTCGCGGTCTCGCTCTGCGCAATCTCGTTTTCGTGGTGCGGAAACATCAGGTCTTCGCCGCCGCAGTGCAGGTCGAAGCTCTCGCCCAGGTATTCCATCGCCATCGCCGAGCACTCGATGTGCCAGCCCGGACGGCCCGGCCCGATCGCCGTTTCCCACGATGTCTCCCCGGGCTTGGGCGCCTTCCACAGCGCAAAGTCGCGCGCCGAATCCTTCTCGTACTCGTCCACATCCACGCGCGCGCCATCTTCCATGCCGCTCAGGTCTTTCTTGCTCAGCTTGCCGTACTCAGGAAACGCCTTGAGCCTGAAATACCACGAGCCGTCTTCCACTTTGTACGCCGCTCCCGCCGCGGCCAGCTTCTCAATCAACGCCACCATCTGCGGAATGTGCTCGGTGGCGCGCGCAACCTGCTCCGGCCGCTCCACGCGCAGCGCTTCCAGATCTTCGAAAAATGCGTCGATGTACTGCCTGGTGTATTCGCCGATCGGGATCCCCGCCTCCACCGAGTTGCGGATGATCTTGTCGTCCACGTCGGTAATGTTCATCACGTGGCGCACCGCCACGCTGCTCAGCCGCAAAAAGCGCCGCAGAACATCGACCTGCAAAAAGGTGCGGAAGTTGCCGATGTGGCCGTAGTCGTACACCGTGGGCCCGCACGCGTACATGCGCAGCGCCTTGCCGTCGGCCGGCTCCAGCGCATCCAGTTGTCCCGTGAGGGTATTGAAAAGGCGGAGGGTCATCGCTTCCAGATCTTACGGCTCGCGCATGGTGGATGTGATCCTCCACTTCGCGGTCTATTCGATTTTAACAAGCGCAGGATCGCGGTTACAGGTAGGATATTATTTATCTTACCTGTGGTATGCTTGAACCATGTCTCCGGCGAGAAAGCGGGCCCGGAAGCCGGTCAAAGTGACCGACGAAGCCACCGTCATTTGATGCGCTTCCGGAGACGGCCTGATTCGCGAGGAACGTTGGGAAGACGAGGATGGGAACACGGTTCGTTACAACCTGGCCTTTATTAACTTTCACCTCTTCCCTCGTGACAACGGACGGGTTCTTGGCTCCGATACCGCGCACGGGCGGGTGCACCGCCATTTCGCGGGAAAAGTCGAGGCCATCGCATCCGCTCCGTTCCAGGTAATCTCCGCGCGCTTTATTGCGCAGGTCGACGACCTCAGGAAGCGGGAGAAACTATGAAAACGACGATCCACACCGACGGTTTTGAGGGCTGGGCAAAGCGGGCCCGAGAGCGCGCCAAGGCTATGGACGAAGGCCGGAGAATCCCGCCCTCGCGCGGCATCACCTTTGAGAGTGCAGCGGATATGGTCCGGCTCCTGAGTCCTTCGCGGCTTGACCTCTTGCAAACGGTAAAGAACAAGAAACGGACCGTCTCCGTTCAGGAACTGGCCGCTGCGCTGGGCCGGGATGCGAGCGCCGTCCGCCGCGATGTCACGGCGCTGGAGAAGTTCGGCATCATTTCCTCGCGACACATCGTGAACCCCGGCCACGGCCGCGTGCGCGTCGTTTCCGCCCCAGCTCGTATCAAGATTACGGCCGAAATCTGACGCTTCCTGGGGTTCGCACCCGAACCCACCCTATCCCATCACCGCCGCAGCAACCACGCCGAAAAGCACGATGATCACCCACCATCCGAACACCGCGATATACCCGGCGCTGCGCTTCACGCCGGCCACCGTGGCCACGCCGATACTCATCAGCACCAGCGTCCAGATGGTCACCGCATCCAGCGAAGTCGCCAGCGCATAGAGCCATTTCGCGGTATCGGTAGGATCGAGAAATGCGCCCAGGTTGGTCGGCGCAAAGTTCTTGATGTTGAACGATTCCGGCGCCATGCCCGCGTAGATCACTGCCGTTCCCAGCAGCACCTGCACCACCTGCGGGAGCCACGCATAGAACAGCAGCGTAAACAAATCTCCAAACCTCGCCTTGCCCCCAAATCCAAAATTGATGGTGCCCAGCAGCACCGCGGCGAATATCACCGCATAGAGCATCTGGAACCCGGGCCTGCCAATGAACATCACCTCGGTAAATACAGTCCAGAACTGCATCCCCTTTTCCCTTTGTTCCGGAGTCGCCTTCGCCATTTGCTCCTGGGCCTGAGGGTTCATCGTGATCTGGTTTTCCACGGTCTGCCGAATCCCCACCTTCTGCGCCACGGCTCCAAACAGGATGTAGCTTGCCAACGCCAGCACGATCAACGGCAGCCACCAGCTCCGGTTGCCGCGCCGGATGTCTTCAAAGGTCTTCGACGGCGCCGTAAACGTATAGGCCACGCGCTGCCATTGCGTAAGGTCCGCGGCCGCAGTTTGCGCTTCAGGTTCGCCCATGATTTCCGCCTTTCGATCCGCCTGGGATGCTTTTGCCCGCAATTCTACCCTCGGCGCGCCTCAGAAATCGAATGAAATTTTGCGGGCGCAAACTGAACGCCGCCCCGCAGCGCAAGGCGGGTTGCACGCCACGCCATGCAACCCTGCGGCGGCTATGCCGCTATTTGCTGGCGTCCGACTCCAGGATCGCGCCTCCATTGCCCACCACCCACAAGTGTTTGCCGTCGCTGCTTCCGAACATCGAATTCACCCAATCCGGTGCGCTGTTGCTGCGCGGAATCCAGTTCTTGCCCCCGTTGTCCGATTCCAGAATTAAACCCTTGTTGTTCGGGCTGTCGTAGCCGACCGCCCACAGCCGCTTGCCGTCGCGGGTCCCGTAGATCGACGCAAGGTAGGCGGGAGCGTCAAAATATCGATCGACCCGGGTCGTGCCTTCGAAGTCGATCTTCAGCATGTGGCCCTCCGCGCCCAGAATCCAAATGTGGCGCGCGTCGCTGGTAGCGAAAATCGAAGCCAGCGCGGACTGTCTTGAGCTGTCCTCGGTCGCCCTCCAGGTCGCGCCCCCGTCGTCCGACACAACAAACGAAGTATTCAGCCCGGCGGCCCACAAGTGTTTGCCGTCGCTGGAGAGAAGAATCGATCGCAAGATATCTTTTGTGCCGCTCGCGCGAGGATTCCAGCTCGCGCCTCCGTCATCCGATTGCAGAATCATGCCGTTGTCGCCAACCGCCCACAAATGCCCGCCGTCGCTGGTTCCCGTCATCGCATTAAGGTCATTCAACGTGCCGCTCGTGCGCGCTGCCCAGGTTGCGCCCCCATCGTCCGATTCCTGAATCGTGCCCTCTCGGCCCACGGTCCATAGCCGCTTGCCGTCGCTGCTTCCGAAGATCGAAAAAAGTTCCCAACCTGTCATCGGCTGCTGCCGCACCACCCAGGTTGCGCCCCCGTCGTCCGACTCCACAATCGCATCGCCCACCGCCCACAGATGCTGGCCGTCGCTGGTCCCAAACATCCCAACAAGAGCTACGCTCACGCCGCTGCTCCGCGCGATCCAGGTGGTTCCGGGGTCCGCTCCCGGGCTTGCCGCAACGGCAACCGGGCTTGCCGGTGTCACGACTAGGCTTGCCGGTACAGCTCCCAGGCTTGTTGGTACGACTCCCAGGCTTGCCGGTACAGCTCCCGGAATTGCCGGTGCGGCTGTCGAGCTCACTGGGACGGTTGGTTGCAGGGCCCGGCTGCTTGCCGCGCTGGCAGGGACGCTGCTGCCCGTCTCGTTCGCTTGCCCTGCGGTTTGCGGTCCCATGGTTTGCGGCGATGTGCCCGCCTGGGCCATGCAGGCATGCGTGTCGAAGAGCGCGCAAACCGCAACCAGCAGAACTCCCGGCACCACCGCCCCGCGGCGTATCGATACGGCTCTCTTCGATGAACGGGATCCAGCTTTCGCCCCGTCGGCAGTGCTCGATTCGCAAGTCTTGCTCATGCCCGTTCCCTCCCTGGTAAAGCGGCAACAAAAGACTCATCCCTGCCCCATCCTTTTCCGTCCCCGCGGCGGAAAAAAGGGCGGAGCATTATGCAAACACCCATCGCAGCCGCCGGCGTCCGCGGCACGCACACGGCGTAGCTGGCCATCCCGTCCTTCGCGCAAGGGCAAATAAAACCTCGTGCGCCCTGCGCGACTCCGGCAGATGGAGGTGATTGGCTGCGGAAACTATACCCCCGAATGACCGGGCGTGCAAAGCAGTTCGGCGCGGCTGCAAGGTCCTGATTTGCCCTGCTTTGGAGCGGGCGCGGCTTCTAGCCTGCCCTGAGCGAAGTCGAAGGGTGCCGCAAAGACCCGCCCCCGGGCACCCTCGCCCCGTCAACCAAGATCCAGCTGGAAGCTGGGAGCTAGCAGCTAGAAGCTGTTCTTCACCCTGCCGCCACTGCCGTTCGCCCCCTTACACCCTTTGTGCTAGTCCATTTCCCCGCCGGACGTGACACACTCAAGTTTGGTGCCGGGTCAAAGAGACGCCACAGGACAGAGGAGAGCATGACCATGCCGGAAGTAGATAAAGAGCAGTTGGAAGCATTGCGGGATCGGGTGGAAAGGGACTACCGCCGGGTGGAAGACGAATACCGCCGCGCCGAAGAGAACTACCGCCACGCGGAAGAGAACTACCGCCTCGATATCGCCGCCATTGATCATCTTCAGCGCCGCTTCTCCGGCGCCCCCATAGGCGTTTCCGCCAGCGAATACTCTCCCGTCAACGGGTTCAACACCAAGCCGGCCGCCACCACACAGCCTCTGGAGCCCATATCGGCAGCGAGGACCTTTAGCGAATATTCTCCCGCCAACGGGTTAAACATCAAGCCTCCCGCCATGATCCAGCCTCCGAAGCCTTCACAGCCTGTTTCGGCAGCGAAGGCCAGTGAAGAATGGGAGATCTTCAGGTCGGCCCACAAGTAGGACGGTTAATTCAACCCCGCACGAACATCCCGTGCCCCATCCATTTCCGCGCCTTTTGCGGAAATGGGTGGGAAACCACGAACCCCATCCCGCCTAATTCAACCCCGCACGAACATCCCGTGCCCCATCCATTTCCGCGCCTTTTGCGG
>CAZMWL010000020.1:0-28138 GCA_964569985.1 uncultured Occallatibacter sp. | reverse complement strand
AAATGGGTGGGAAACCACGAACCCAACCCTCGCCCCGTAATCCCGGGCGACAGAAATCGACCGTAATCCTGAGCGAAGTGGGCCGCGCTGCGCGCGGCCCACGCAGTCGAAGGACCTGCGGTTGTTTTTGCTCCAGGCCCCGAATCAGGGCTTGGCTTCAGCCAAGCCAACCCCGCCCCACACGGAGGGAGCGTCGGGCTTAAGCCCCACGAAACCGCCCACCCACTCCGACGAGCTAGAGGCTGGAAGCCAGCAGCTAGAAGCTGTCCTACGTCCCCTCATCCACCCACTCCCCCTCCTTCACATACTCCCCCGACGGCTTCTCCCATCCGCCCCCAACCCACACATCGCCCACCTCTGGCTGCTTAAACTCCGGCTCCGACGTCAGCAACTCCTCCCAGGAAGGCCCCGGCCGTTTCTTCTTCTTTTTCTCCTTCGGCTTGCGCTTCATCCTGTGCTCGGCCAACGTCACCAGCAGCCGCGTGCTCTCCACCTTGCCCTCCTTCGCTTTTTCCAGCAGCAAATCCGCCAGAGCGTCGCTCGCCCGCCCCAATCGCCGATCCGCCGCCTGCTCCAGCCGCTCCAGCCCGTTCCCCCGCCACGCCTTCTTTACCGGCTCCAGTACCATCACTCGGCCCGAGCTCGTCTCGCCTCCCGGTCCCTTGTCCAGTGCGCTGGGCGTCACCTTCACCAGCTCGCTTCCCGTGCCGCTCAGCCGCTGCCTTGCGCCCCGCAGGCTTCTTCCCGCTTCCTTCGCCACTCGTAACTCCGCCATCTCGCCGCCTATCCCAGCCGCCCTGCGCCCATCGAATCTGCGCAGCCCGCAAATAAAATCAGGAAGCTCCCTCGCTCCCTTGCTCCCTGTCCTCTAGTCCCTCAGTCCCTGTTCCCTGTTTTTCTGACCCCTGATCCCTGTTCCCTGATCCCTGTTCCCCGTTTCAAGCACCTTCCTCCACAACCTCTCTTCCGCCACGTCCTCCAGCGTCTTTCCCTTGAGCGGCACCACGCCGTACACCACCTTGCACCCCATCCCGGCCGCCATCCGCGAAAGCGAACGCATCGTGATCGTCTGCTCCACCTCTCTGCGCTCAAAATCGCTCACCGTCGACCGCTTCACTCCCGCTTTTTCTGAAATCTCCTCAAGTCGCACTCCCAGAGCCTCACGCACCGCCCGCAGCAGCCCGCTCGTCAAATTCGCCCTCTTCCCTGCCGCTCGAAACGGCTTCATCTCCTCATCCAGCCTCAGCCGCGCCATCCTCCGATCCCTCTCGCGCATATGGATGCCTCTCCTTTCACCCTCTGATTCGACAGTAGCCAAAAACGTGGTAATTATCTGCAAAATGCTGCTGGGAAAATTGCCGTCGCGCGCCCTTCTTCACTTTTGTGTCCGGGTCATAATCGCGTTCTTCACCCCTGTATCCGGGTCGCAATGGAGCTTTCCACCTTTTGTGTCCGCGTGGTCGTGGCGCTTTTCGCCTTTTGTGTGCGTGTCCTGACGGCGCTTTGCGCAGTTCTTTGGGTGGATATTCCTGCAAATTTCGCCTGTCTCGCGGTTTTGGCCTCAAAAATGTCGCCTTGGAAGCCTCTGGAATTTCCCTCCTTTTGTCTGCATCGTTCCGGCGTTCGACTACACTCAATGCAAAGACAACTTCCGCGAAGGAACCCGTTCCCTTGAGAAAAATCACCTACTTCACCTCAGCTGCCGCTGCCGCGCTGCTCGCTTTGCTTCCCGCCCTCCACGCCCAGAAGCTCCAACTGACACCGCAGACCAAAACGCCGGCGCCCGTTTCGCTTGAGGACCGCAGAAAAGCCCTCAATGATCTCTTCCACGAGTACTGGGAGGACCGGCTCAGGCACGATCCTGAGTTCGCCTCGGAGATCGGCGATAAGCGCTACAACGACCAGACCAGCGACTACTCCGTGCAGGCGGTCAACGACGCGCTGGCGCAGGAACAGAAATACCTCATGCGCCTGGCGGCGATCGACTCCACCGGGTTCACCGATCAGGAAAAGATCAGCCAGGACCTGCTCATCCGCCGTTTCGAAATGGACCAGGAGGGCGCGGAGTTCAAGGACTGGGAGATGCCCGTGAACCAGATGGGCGGCATCTACAGCGACTATCCGGAACTTGCCGCAGAGCTGAGCTTCGCCACCGTGAAGGACTACGACGACTGGATCGCGCGCCTTCATGCGCTGCCCACCGCCTTTGCGCAGGTCACGGAGAACATGTCGATCGGCATGGAGGATGGGCGCGTGCCTCCCAAGTACCTTCTGGAAAAGGCGCTCGTCCAGGTGCGTGAGCTGGCCAACCAGAAGCCCGAAGACTCGCCGCTCGCCCTGCCCCTCAAATCGTTTCCCGCAGCCATCCCCGCCGCCGAGCAGGCGCGCATCAAGACCGCAATGCTGGATGTGATCGCCAAAGAGGATCTGCCTGCGTACGTGCGCTTCGCGCGTTTCCTTGAGGTGACCTACGTTCCGGCGGGACGCGCCAAGCCCGGCATCGATGCCCTTCCAGATGGAGGGAAGTACTACCAGTTTCTGATCAAGCAGACTACGACCACGGACCTTACCGCGGATCAGATTCACCAGATCGGCCTCGACGAAGTGAAGAAAGACGAAGCCGAAATGCTGGCCATTGCCCAGAAGCTCGGCTTCCAGGATCTGAAGAGTTTTCGCGAAAGCTTGAAAGGCAATCCCAGGCTGCACCCGGCTTCGGCCGCGGCCCTGCTCGACGCCTATCGCGGCTACCTGAAGCCGATGCAGGCCAAGCTGCCTGAGCTTTTCGGCACGCTGCCCAAGGCGAAGTTCGAAGTGGTTCCGGTGCCCGAATATGCTGCGAAGACTTCGGCCCCCGCGTATTACCAGCCAGGCACGGTGGACGGCAGCCGGCCGGGACGGCTGTTCATCGACACCTACAACGCGACCGAGCGCAATCTATATGGAGTGGAGGACATCGCCTATCACGAAGGCATTCCCGGCCATCACCTCCAGATTTCCATCGCCCACGAGCTCACGGGCCTGCCGGAGTTTCGCAAATACGAACGCTACACCACCTACACCGAGGGTTGGGGACTTTACGCCGAGCGCCTGGGCAAGGATGTGGGCTTTTACCAGGATCCCTACTCCGATTACGGCCGTCTGGAGGGTGACATCTGGCGCGCCATCAGGCTCGTCGTCGACACCGGCGTCCACAGCGAAGGCTGGACCCGCGACCAGATGGTCCAGTACTTCCACGACCACTCCAACGTAGACGAAACCAGCGTGCAGTCCGAAGTGGACCGCTATATCGCGTGGCCCAGCCAGGCCCTGGCCTACAAGATCGGGCAGTTGAAAATTCTGGAGCTGCGCGCCCGCGCGCAAAAGGCGCTGGGCCCGAAGTTCGACATCCGCGCCTTCCACGACCAAGTACTGGACGCGGGCGCATTGCCGCTCGACGTACTGGAGCAGCGCATCGACGCGTGGATTGCGGCGCAAAAGCAGGGACCAGGGAGTAGCCGGTAGAAGCCGGCTGCTAGCTTCTAGCGGCTGGCTCCCCGCCGGCCGCGCATCCGCATGGCGCGCGCATAACGCCGGCCCCGCTTTTTTCTTAGAAGGGCAATCGTAGTGCTGTATAGTTTCTGCCAGTGGTCCTTCAACCGAATCTGCGCCTTCTCTCTCGCACTCGCCGTGCGCCAGAGCGGGCCACTGCGGGGCTCTGCGGGCGGAGAAGGCGTTATTTAATTCAAAATCAGGCGTGCGGGGGTTGCCCCCCCCCATCAGGAGAAAGATCATGAGGACTTCGATCCCGGCTGCAACTGCGGCCTGCAACCTCGTTTTGGTCTCCGGAGCATTATTTCTGATTGCCGGATGCGGCGCTAGCGCGTCGTTCCACAACGCTTCACCGACGTCGACTGTCGCCTCAAACCTGAAAGGACAAGTAATGGGCGGGCAGTCGCCGATCACAGGAGCGACCGTGCAAATCTACGCCGCGGGTTCATCGGCGTACGGTTCAGGGGCGCAGGCCCTGCTTACGCCGGCCATCACTACGGATTCGTCCGGAAACTTCACTGTACCGAGCGGGACTTTTCCTACCGCTTGCCCGGGCGGCGACCCTGAGACTTACATTGTCGCAACCGGTGGAGATCCGGGAGATGGATCCGATAATCCGGCCATCGTGCTGATGGCCGCTCTCGGTCCCTGCGACGCTCTCAGTTCCAGCACTTATGTGGACATCAACGAAGTTACAACCGTGGCTGCGGCATTTGCGCTGGCGCCATTCCTCGGGCCCAACGCGCAGGTCGGAACCGTCCCTGCCGACGAGCAGGGTATGACGAATGAATTTACTAACTTTAATAGTCTCGTCAATATCGCCACCGGTACATCGCCGGGAACGTCGGTGCCTACTGGGGTAACCGTCCCGGTCGAGGAGATCTACACCCTGGCCGACATTCTGGCGGCCTGCGTCAACTCAAACGACACGACCGAGTGCAACGCATTGTTCTCCGCCGCCAAGTCCACGGGGGGCTCTACCCCAAGCAATACGCTCGACGCGGCGCTGAATATCGCGCGCAATCCGGGGGCCAACATCCCGGCGCTTATGGCACTGCCCACACCGCAGTCTCCCTTCCAGCCCATTCTCGCAGGGGAACCGTCAGACTGGACGTTAGGGAATGCGATTACCTACAATCCGGCCCTTCTTATATCGAGCCTCGTTCCTGCCTCGCTTCCGGTGGGAAGCAGTCAGCAAACACTGACCATCAACGGCACAGGGTTCCTTTCGACATCCACGGTAAGTTTTAACGGAACTTCCCGTGCCGCGACGTATGTCAATTCCGGCGAACTAACGGTTGTGCTTTCTTCTTCCGACCTGGCCACGGCCACCAGCTATTCGGTGATGGTCGCGAATCCTCAGGCGGGCGGCGGAGAATCGGCTCCGGTGAGCTTCTTTGTGGGGCCGAACGGCGCGAATGACAGCCACCTCAACGGAACCTACGTCTGCAAGACCAACAGCTTTAACGACGGGGACAACTCACGCGGATCGGTAGTTCTGAGCATCGTCGCCAATGGCAGCGGCGTCCTGAGCAGCGGTATATTCGACGAGAACGACCGCGACCTTTCCGCGCCATTGCAGGGCACCATCACCGGCGCCTACAGCATTGGCGCCGACAACAACGGGTTGATGAACGTCATCACCGTTCTGACCTCAGGAAACGCGGGAAACAATTTAACCCAGTTTGCCGTGGCGTTGAACAATCTTGCGGGCCCCATAGCTTCCGAGTTTCGCCTGGTTGAATCCGACGATGTGGGCTCAAACGCCCAAGGGGAACACGGAACCGCCGACTGCTACTTGGCCAGCACCAGTGCGTTTGCCTCCAGCACTATCAGCGGTAACAGTTTCGCCTATGGCCTCCAGGGCGAGGATGCCAGCGGGCTTCCGGAGGCATGGGCTGGCCGCTTCACCGCCTCCGCTGAAACCGCAACCGGCGGAACAGGGGGCGTCCCCGGCGGAAGCATCACCAACGGCATTTACGACGGGATGTACATCAAGAAGACAAGCGACGGTGGCAATGTATTCACTGGCAGCTACACCGCTCCAGATCCCACGTCGGGACGTTTCACCATCACCATGACGCAAACCGTCGGGAACACTCAGTTCACGGGCACCGACGTCGGATACATCATCGACGCCGATCGCATGTTCCTGCTTGAAACCGTCGGCGATGGCGGCATGCAGAGCGGCGAAATGCGCACGCAACTGAACGCTCCGTACTCCGGGGCGAGCATCAGCGGCCCGCTCGTCAGCTATGGACAGGGGTTCGAGTATTCGAGCGGCAGCGAGAGCGTCACGGGCTACGACTCCATGGTCTTCCAGGCAAACGGCAACGGAAGCGGCGGCTTCACCATCAACTCCAGTTATCAGGACGAAGCTGGATCCTATCAGGACGGCAACGCAATCGGCACCACGGCGGCCGTCACGTTCGACGCGTCTCATCCAGGCCGCGCCTCGATTGCAGTGGCCCACAGCACCGATACGCTGTATGAGTATTTCTTCAACGCCAGCAGCGGGTTCTGGGTGGATTTCAACGGCAGCGAAGGCTACCTGGAAAGTGGGTGGACGGAGCCGCAGTCTCAAACCACCTTTACCGATGCGGCAGTGGCCGGCAATTACATGGCTGGAAGTTTGCCGGTGATGGAACCGGCCGCCAACGACATTACCGGACAATACGACCTGCTCAGCAACGGCAATTACAGCGGCGGACTCACCACGGCAGGCGAGGGAGACTTCTCTTACGATCAACCCATCAGCGGAACCTACAACTGGGATACGAGCGTAACCGGCACAGGCTCTTTCCTGCTGGGCAGCGGCTCAAGTGAAATGACTTGCACGGTCGCCAGCTCAACCCAAGCCGTCTGCATCGGCAACACCAGTACGTCGCCGGGAGTGACGATCTTGCAGCAGTAGGCAATGCTGCTCAAATCCGGGCGCTGAGGGCGGCCAACCACGCGGTTGGCCGCCTCGGCGGGGCAATCTCCGCTCTCTCGAAACTTCTCCCGCAGGGGCTATAGCCAGCGCTCCTTTTCCTGCCTTTTGTGGCCCGGCTAAGCAGGCTGTGCCCTTGCCGCAAAACACTCGCGGGCTGGCTTACGCTCAGGTAGATTTTCATCGCCTATCGCAGTCTGAAGGGCGGTTACGACTCAGGCCGGAGTTTCAACTTTGTTTGCCATTCGATCACGTCAGACGGCGGTCTCAACGTGATATTCTTTCGAGTTCCCATTCAGGGCGGTTGACGCCGCCTATCTATTGCTGCCGATGCGGTTCAAGCAGCGGCTGGAGAGAGTATTTATGAAGCGTTTGATGGTTTTGTCTGGTCTGCTTTTGGCATCTGGATGCGGCTTGCATGCGCAGGCTGCGGCGCCCCCTGCTGGCCCTATTGACGTGAACGTCTGCGACGTGGTGAAGAGTCCGGCGTCGTTCGATGGCAAGATAGTTCGCATCAAGGGCACGGTGGTGGCCGGGTTCGACGAATTCGCGATCAAGGATGCGACCGACCCCAACTGCGGATTCCAGGTGAATGCAATCTGGCTCTCGTATCCACAAGGTTCGAAGGCCAAGTCCGGTCCCGTGGCGATTGTGACCGCGCAGCCGGCGCACAACTTTGCCGGGACATGGAAGGCTGCTACGCGCACGCCGGTAACGCTGGATAAGAGCAAGGACTTCAAGCAGTTTGACTCGCTGCTTGCGCAGCCGCACCAGAAGGGCCAAGACCTGTGCCTGGGCTGCGCGCGCTACGAGGTGACGGCGACGCTCATCGGGCGCCTCGATACCGTGGCCGATGCGTCGATCAAGCGCGATCACTCCGGCAAGATCGTGGGCCTGGGCGGGTTCGGCAACATGAACGCCTATCCCGCGCGGCTGGTGCTCGAATCTGTCTCGAATGTGACCCCGAAGGAAATCGACTATTCCAAAAGCGACGCGATCGCCAAGGGCGATTCGTCGATGCCCCCGCCTCCCGGGGGCACGGGCGGTCCGGAATTCGACGACCCCATTGCCATGGCGGTGCGGCTGGCGGGGCATGTCGCAGCCGGCCCGGCCGCCGACCAGGTCCAGAGGGCCATTGGGGTCTTTCCCAAGTCGTCTAAAGAGCAGAACGGCGTGAGCTTTGCCTACGGAGTGGGCAATGAAGTTACGCCCGATGCTCAGGGCACAAAGGATTCTCCTGACGGCGTTCTCTATAACTGCGTCTTCAACCGGGATCACTTGCAGGGACCTTCGATCGTGGTGGCGGTGTTCCACATTGGCGAGCACGTCGCGGATTTGCGCAACCCGAAGCCCGAAAACGTGGACGCGCCCTACATCTTTAATGAGAACGACGCCTGGGTGGTGACGTCGATCGCAACCATCGTAGGCGGCCAGAAATACCTGACGCTGCCCGGCGGATACCTGTTCTACAATGTCGCCTGGACCCCGGATGAGCGCGAGGACAAGATGGTAGCGGCGCTTAAGGACTTCCTGACCAACGAGGCGCTGCTGAGCAGATAAGCACTTTGCGTTAAAGGTTTTGAACATGGCGCTGGCCATAGAGCGACGGCCAGCGCCTTTCTGCATGCGGGCGCCGGCAGGAAGCCTGTCACAAGGGCCTTGCAGGCGCGTATTCTTGAATCTGCACCACAATTTATGCCGGGAACTTATGTGGGGGAAAAGAGAAAAAATGGCTGAGATCGCCGTGGAGGCGCCGGAGATTCCGGCGCAGTTGCCGAAGTTGCGCGTGGCCGTGCTGGGCGCCGGCAAGATGGGCGGCATTTTGCTGCAGGCGTTCTTGAAAGAGAACCTGTTTGCCGCCGACAAAATTCACGCCACCGTGGGCCACGCCGAGCGGGCGCTGGCGCTGAGCACGCAGTGGGGCGTGGACGTGAGCACCAACAACGCGGAGGCCGCGCGCAAGGCCGACCTGATCCTGATCGGCGTAAAGCCCTTCCAGGTTCCGGATCTGATTGCGGAGATCAAGCCCGCGCTCACGCCGGCCAAGCTGCTGGTGTCGTTTGCCGCGTCGGTCAAGACGCGCGCCATTGAGGAAGCCGCAGGCATGGAGATTGCCGTGGTGCGGGCCATGCCCAACACGCCTTCCGCGCTGGGCGCGGGAGCGGCTGCCCTGTGCCGCGGGCGCTTTGTTTCAGACGACCAAATGGCGTTGGCCGAGCGCCTATTCGCGACCGTGGGCCGCACCGTGCTCGTCGACGAAAAGCACATGGACGCGGTGACCGGGCTTTCCGGCTCGGGACCAGCTTATCTCTACATCATTATTGAAGCGCTGGCCGAGGCGGGCGTGAAGGTGGGTCTGCCGCGCGACATTGCCACGCAACTGGCCGCACAAACCGCCTACGGCGCAGCCAAGATGGTGCTCGAGACCGGCTACCATCCGGCGCTGCTGAAGGATGCGGTGACGACGCCCGCGGGATGCACCATCGACGGCATTCTGGAACTCGAAGAGGGCGGCCTGCGCGTCACGCTGATCAAAGCGGTGATGCGGGCTACGGAGCGGGCGCGGCAACTGGCGGCGGGGTAAAGAAACAGGGACTAAGGGACGGAGAAGGCAATTCGCTTCGCAAGGAGGAGCGATGAATATTGAGGAAGGTGCGAGGAGAATGAAGCGCGCGGGGCAGTGGATGGTAGTGGTCCCGTTCTTCGTGATGCTCCTTGTTATGGGCGTTGTCGGGATTTTCATTATGGGGCATCCCAACTCCGTCTACCTTGTTGGCCGCTTCGGATTAATTTACGGCGTCGCTCTTATTTATTTGGAGATTCCCGGATGGGTGCTTTGGCTTGCCGGATGGATTATGGAAGGATTCGCGAAGAACCCCGACTGAGGTCATGATTTGAGCGCTCTGCCCATCCAACGCCCAACCTGGCTTCCCAAATACCTGCCCGAACTTGACGGGCTGCGCGGCCTGGCGATTCTCGCGGTGGTCCTTTATCACTGCAATCCCCGGCTCCAGGGCACATGGATCTACTATGCCTCGCTGTGGGGCTGGGCCGGCGTCATTCTTTTTTTCACTCTCAGCGGCTTCCTCATCACGTCCATCCTGCTCACCACGCGCGACCAGCCGCGCTACTTTCACAACTTTCATGCGCGCCGGGCGCTGAGGATCTGGCCCGTCTATCTCCTGCTGCTGATCGTTGTTTATCTCAATGCACCATGGTTCATCGGTCCCAGCGTGGGTGAGGCGATCAAGACCGCGCCGTGGCTGGCTTACATTTTCTGCGTGCAGAACCTGTTTCATCTCACGCTACCGGCGGCCATCGGTCCCACGTGGGCGCTGGCCATCGAGGAGCAGTACTACTTTGTGTGGGCGCCGCTGGTGCGCGTGTTGCGCCAGCCCTGGATGCTGGCCGTGGCAATGGCCGGCACGCTGGTGGCTTCGCCGCTGCTGCGCCACGCCAATCTTCATTGGATGACGTCGACCAACACGCTCATCCATTTAGATGGAATCGCCTGGGGCAGCCTTCTGGCTATCGGGTTGCACACCCTGCCGCTCGGCCGGCGCGCGTGGCTTGGGATGGGACTGGGCGGGTTGGTGCTGGGATTTCTGGCGGCGGGCACCATCGCCGGCGGCACTGCGTATCTTGATTCCGCGCTGGCCGTGGGTTTTGCCGGAATGGTGCTGGCGCTCATTGCATCCACAGGCGCACACAACCCGGTGAACGCGGTGCTGCGCTCGGGGCCGCTGGCTTTTTACGGCCGCATCAGCTACGGCCTTTATATGATGCACATCTCGGTTTTCATTTTCATCGGTTCCTTCGATGCGGCGATGGACCGTCACGGCTACGGGATAGCGGGCAACCTCGCGGTTGTGGCGATGCGTCTGCTTGTGAGCACGCTGGTGGCTGCGGCACTCTGGTACGGATTCGAATCGCAGATTCTCAAATTGAAGAAGTATTTTTGAAACCGCATCGCACGCCCGGATCGAGTTCCTCCTGGCGGTTGCCGCGAAGTGAGCCACGAAGCTTCACCCGAATAGCGCCGGAAGCGGGGGTGCGCTATCCTTTTCTGTCCTGATAAAGGAGAGCCCGCCATGTTCCGTAATCCTGCGCTGATTTGCCTTTGTGTCTTCCTCTGCCTCCCGGCTTGCGCAAGCGGACAAACCGCGCCTGCGCCGATGACAACCATTCACACTAGCTCAGATCTCGTGGTTGTGGATGTGGTGGCCAGCGACTCCAGGCAGAACCCAGTCCATCAGCTCACCGCCGCGGACTTCACGGTGCTCGAAGACGGCAAGCCGCAGACGGTAAAGTCCTTTGAGGAACATGCGACCAGCGCGCCTGCGTCCCTGCCGCCGCTTCCCAGGCTCGATCCCGGCATCTTCACGAATTATTCGGTGGCGCCGGCCAACGGCGCTCTCAATATCCTGCTCTTCGACAAGCTAAACACGCCCATGAATGCGCAAATGGTTGTGCGCGACCAGGTGCTGAAGTACCTGAAGGAAGTGCCGCCAGGCACGCGCATCGCCATTTTCTCGCTGACCACAGAGCTCAGGCTGCTGCAGGGTTTCACCTCCAATCCCGAGTTGCTGCGGGCGCTTGTGGAAGGCAAGAAAGGCAATCAGGGCGCATCGCCGCTGATGACGGATGCCGTGAACGGCGATGAGCCGGGTGCCGACGACCCGATGTACGATGCGCTGGCCGACGGGCTGGGCAACGACCCCGACGCCGCGATGATGCTGGCCAACCTGCAGCAGTTCGAGGCTGAGCAACAATCGTTCCAGTTGCAGATCCGCGCCCGCTATACGCTGGACGCGCTGAATTTGCTGGCGCGCTACATGAGCAATTTGCCGGGCCGCAAGAATTTGATCTGGTTTTCGGGGTCGTTTCCCGTAAGCATTCTGCCCGATGCAGACCTGCAGAATCCCTTTGCCGTGGTCGCATCGGCGGAGGACGAGTTCCGGGAAACCGTGGATTTGCTGGCGCGCAGCCAGGTGGCCGTGTATCCCATCGATGCGCGTGGCCTGATGACGGCTCCCATGCTGAGCGCGATGCAGAGCGGCTCAACCATGAACAGAACGCCGAATGGATTTGCCAGCGCAAACACAAAATTCTTCGAGCAAACCAGCGACGAGCACAGCACCATGCAGCAGATGGCCGACGCCACGGGCGGAAAGGCTTTTGTGAACACCAACGGGCTGAAAGAAGCCGTCGAAAATGCCGTCGAAGCGGGTGCGAATTACTACACGATTGCCTATACGCCCACCAACCGGAAATGGAACGGAGACTTCCGCAAGATCCAGGTAAAGCTCGACCGTCCGGGAGTGACGCTGGCCTACCGCCGCGGCTATTTTGCCGACGATCCCAATGCGCCCGCGAACGGCAAGCAGGCGCAGAAAGCCAAGCCCGATACCAACCAGTACAACGCCCTCCGCGCCGCAATGCTGCACGGCGGACCCGATCCCACCGAGTTGATCTTCGAAGCCAGTGTGCGCCCCACTTCAACGGATACCGAGACGGCGCTTGTCCCGGGCAACCAGGCCGTTAAAAAGATCTCCGGACCCTATCGGCGCTACGGCGTCATCTTCATCGCCAATCCGAAGGAAGTGAACTGGACGGTGACGCCCGACGGCACGCATCATTGCGTGCTGGAGTTCAGAACTTTTGTCTACGATCGCGACGGAACGCTCGTCAACGGCCAATTCAACGGCATCAACGCAGCCATCCCGGAGGCGCGATTCGCCTCGGTGCAGAACGGCAATATCAAATATGTGCAGCAGATCAGCGTTCCCGCAAAGGGTGAGTACTACCTGCGCCTCGGCATGCGCGACGACGTGACCAATCATGTGGGCGCTGTGGAGCTGCCGGTCACCGCGGTGGCCAAGCTGCCCCCGGTGGCGATACCCGCGGCCGCGCCGTCGCCGAAGTAACTACCTAGTAGGGCCAGCGGCCGACGATGACGAAAAGCGCCATGAGGCAGAATGTGGCATCAAGCACCGTATGCTCTCTGCGGCGGGCGTGGTAGATTCCAACGCCAATCATGAGAAGCGCCAAGCCCGCGGCGCAGGTTCGGGCTATCAGGTACTCGGGGGCCGCTCCCACTGGCGTATACATGTCGGGCATGAGCACGCCGAACGCCAGCACCACCTCGATGAAGCCGATGACCATGGATCCTAGAGGCGGCATCGTGCTGCGAATGTGCGCTCGATTCCCAATCGCCCGCATCAGCGGTGTGAACGCCAATAGCTTGAACGTACCAGAGATGAGGAACACGCTCGCCAGAGCCACTTGTCCGATCCAGATCATGCCGTTCATTCGTCCTCGCTTCCCTTCACTCGCTGCCCGCAAACTCGGGCCGCGCAACTCCAGTGGCCGCACGGGGATCAAAGGCAAGGCGATCAAAAAGTGTCAGAATGGACCGTCAGGATGCCGTTTTACCGGTCCCCAACGGCTCATCGCCTTGATTTAGGCCTCAATGCGGGGTCAGAGTAGCCCCCGATTGATAAAGATTTTATAAGGAAACCATGAATTCGTCACTCCCGACAGCGCAGATCGGGCACAAATGTAACCAAACAGAACAGTCTAGCCGTGAGTAGGCCCAATTCAGCTCACGCCAGATTCTTGGTGGAGGAATGGGGATCGAGCGATCTCCAAGACGCGCGCAGGCTGGCTCCCAGTGCCGCGCGTCCAAAAGAATGACCGTTTTAATGTGGCCAGCGCCCGACGATGACGAAGAGTGCGAGAAGAAAGGCGGAAATGGAAGGCGCAGCCGATTCCCTGCGGCGGAAGTGATAGATGGTGGCGGCGACCATCAGAATCGCCAGACCCACCGCTGCCAGGCGGACCAGAAGGTAGTCGGGGGCCAACGCATCCGGAGTCCACGCCGGCGGCAGGATGACGCCCATGGCTCCGGCGATTTCCAGCAGGCCAACCACGACGCCCTGTCCTCTGGTCATTTCGATGGGCTCCGTTCTTCGCCGCTCTTCAATGGTCTTGATCAGCGTCTTATACGCGAACAGCTTGACCGCTCCGGCAACGAAGAAAACGGCGGCAAGCACGATCTGTCCGATCCAAATCAGCGTGTTCATTTTTTCTGGCCTCCTTCATCGTTTCTTTCTTTGCACGTTGCAAGCGGCCGGCTGAAGCATCGCAGCAACCGATTGAACCGCGAATGCAAGTCGCCTGTCAAGAACGACGGCGGCGCATCGTGCGCGGCCATTCCTCGGTGGTGATCGGGGCCGCCTGCGTGTTGATGAAATCGCAGTCGACATCTCATGCGTCTGTGACTTGAATCACCCGGCGGCTCACACCGCGGCTGCTACCCTAAATTCAGCACGCGATTTCCCCTGGTGCGAGTTGCGCCAGGCTCGAGATTGCCACTCACGAAACCGCGATTCAAGGCCCGCGGAGCCCGAAATTGCGTGCCAGAATGGACGCCTACTGGCGGGCGGCGAATGATCTGTCCGTTGGACAGATCTGTTCCCTTTGACGCCACGTTCTTTCGCCGGTTTTTGCGAAAGGGTGGGAAACCTCAGCAGCCCGTGCGCTGGCTCGCTGACTTGCTAACTTGCTGACTCGCAATTTTCGTCAGCTCACTTCGAAAGGTCCAATCGTTCATGTCGTCGTTGCCGGTATTAGTTCTGAACAGCGGTTCTTCTTCTATCAAGTTTTCTGTCTATGAAGCCGGCAACGGCCAACGGCTCAAGCTGCACGAAGGCGCGGTCGACGGCATTGGCACCGACCTCGGCAAGTTCTGGATCAAGGACGCCGGCGGCAAAAAGCTGGTGGATCAAACGCCGTCCGTGCCCAGTCGTTCGGTGGCATTCAAGCTCGTGGCGGATGCGCTGCACTCCGGCCAGTTCCCGGTTCCGGCTGCCATCGGCCATCGCACGGTGTGCGGCGGACCGACCGTCCGCGAGAACCAGCTCATCACACCCCAGCTCATCGACGAAATCGAGAGCTACGAGGCTCTGGCGCCGCTGCACACGCCCATCGCCGTCTACATCATGCGCGAGGCGCTCCGCCTGTTTCCCGGCATCCCCAACTTCGCCATTCTCGATACCTACTTTCATCGCACCATGCCCGAAGTGGCCACGCGTATGCCCATTCCCACGGAGTACGCCGACATGGGCGTGCGGCGCTACGGCTATCACGGCATCTCCTACGAGTCGATCATCTACCAGTTGCAGCCCAACGTGCCGGAGAAGCTGGTTGTGGCGCATCTGGGCAACGGCGCTTCGATCACGGCAATTCTGCAAGGCCAGAGCCTCGACACCTCGATGGGCCTGACGCCGACCGGCGGCATTATCAGCGGCTCACGCACCGGCGACATCGATCCCGGCGTGCTCATCTTCATCCTCAAGCAGATCGCAAAAACCGCACCCAACACCGCCGACGCCGCGGAGCAGCTTGAAACCGTGGTCAGCAAGAAATCGGGCCTGCTGGGCGTGAGCGAGCTTTCCAACGATATGCGCGATTTGCGCGACGCGATCGCTGCCGGCAACGCCAAGGCGCGGCTCGCTGTGGACAAATTCTGCTGGACCATCGCACGCTGGATCGGCAGTTATGTCGCGGAATTGAACGGCCTGGACATGCTGGTGTTTACCGGCGGCATCGGCGAAAACGATATCGCCTCGCGCGCCGAAATCTGCGCCGGACTGGGCGCGCTGGGCATTGCGCTCGACGCCGAGCGCAACAAC
This sequence comes from uncultured Occallatibacter sp., assembly GCA_964569985.1. Lineage (GTDB taxonomy): Bacteria > Acidobacteriota > Terriglobia > Terriglobales > Acidobacteriaceae > Telmatobacter. The sequence continues at coordinate 12,982 of CAZMWL010000020.1, read as the reverse complement.
GTGCGCGGCGCCGCCGTCATCTCCGCGGAAAACTCTCCAGTGATAGTGCGCGTGCTTCCGCCGCTCGAAGACCTGATCATTGTGAACCACGTGGTGCGGCTGCTGGGCGACTAAACTTCACTGGCGATTGCCGCCGGGCCGCTTCACATTACGAACGGGTTCGATCCATATCTCCCCGTTCACATCGCGGATGAAAACTTTCATGCGCTTCATCCATCCGAGTTTCCGGCGCAACTCGATGGGGATAGTAACGCGGCCTCGCATGTCTATCGTGGCGAAATATTTCATGGGCGCCTCACCGTCTGCATCGGCATAAGAACAAATTCCCTTTAGGTCTCGGGACGTCGCGCTGCTCGCCGAAGGCCGGGCACGGAACGGCGCACACCGTGACTGTTTTACACTGGTGGGTTCATTGTGGAGTCATCCATTATGTCTGCAACCGCCATTCCCGTGCACTCTCATCGCCTTCCCTCGCCCGCCTTAAGACGCTTTGCGTGGGGCGTGCTGGTGTATTTCATCGCCGTCATTCTGTGGGGCGGGCTGGTGCGCGCCAGCGGCTCCGGCGCCGGCTGCGGCAACCACTGGCCGCTGTGCAACGGCACCGTCATGCAGCACTCGCCGCGCATCGACACCATGATCGAGTTCACGCATCGCATCACCAGCGGCATTTCTTTTTTCTCTGTCGTAGCGCTGCTGGTGTGGACCTTCGCCGGCACCGTACGCGGCCACCTGGCGCGTGCTGCAGTCGTGGCCGCTGTGGCCTTCACGGTGATCGAAGCCGCGCTGGGAGCCTTCCTGGTCAAGCTGGGGCTGACCGCGCAGAGCCGCTCGCCGTTGCGCGCACCCTATCTCGCTTTGCACCTCACCAACACGTTGCTGCTGCTGGCTGCACTCACGCTCACCGCGCACTTTCTCGGCCGCCGCGGCGGTTTTCTCCGCGACAAAGTTCGCATCGACGCGCCCTTTGTGGGCATCGCATCGGTCGTGGTTGTGCTCGTGGTTGGCGTTACCGGATCGCTGGCCGCGCTAGGCGACACTCTCTTCCCGGCGAGTTCGCTGGGCGCCGCGTTAGCGCAGGATCTCTCTTCCACGAGCGAGTGGCTGGTGCGCTGGCGCTGGACGCATCCCACCGTCGCTTTCCTGGCCAGCGTCTTCCTTATCTGGCTGCTGGTCGGCGCCGCGAAGCGCCGGTCGCACTGGGACAACCGCGCTCTCTCCGCGCTGGTGCTCATTTTGCTGGCCCTGCAATATGTGCTGGGCATTCTCGACGTGGCGTTTCTCGCGCCGGTCTGGCTCCAGATCCTTCACCTGCTGGGCGCCGACGTTCTCTGGGCCGCTATTGTGGTCCTGGCGGCACGGCTCACGATCGAGCCGATCGAAGCGAGTTAGCGGGTCAGCCGCGAGTCAGCGAAAAGGCCCCTCGCGGGGCCTTTTCTGTTTGCCTGATCTGCGGCGAAGTGTTTTCAACCACGCGCTCAGTCTTCCAGCGCCGGATGGTAGTGGCTCTCCCATCCCAGGTAGCGCGCGGATTCGTGCACGGCCTTGGACACGTCGCTGAAGTTCGCGGCCACGTGGTGCTCGAATCCCTCGCGGCAAATGTACCTGAGCAGCTTCTGCAGTTCGGGAATCTCCGCCACGCCCGCGCCGCCGAAAGTCTCAAGCGGATCGTCGGTGAAGCGGCCCGCCCCCGTGTAACCGCGCACCACGCCGCGCCGGTCGTCGGTGGAGAAGCGCGCGAAGCTCATCACGCCGGATTTCACGCGGCCCACACAGGTGCCGAAGGTGTTTTCCTTGCCCACCGTGCCGGCGATGATCTCCTGGTAATCCATGCGCACTTCCTTGAAGAAGTGCTTGGGCAGATTGGAACAGTGGAAGCAGACGCACTTGTTGGGATCGGTGCCGTAATTATTGTTCCAATCGAGCAGGGCCGAAGGCGTTTGCGAGGCCAGCGCCATCATATACATGCTGAGCACGCCGGGCACGTCGACCTCGCAGGCCGAGGGAATCAGCTCGTTCGACATCATGCTCATGATGGTGCACGGCACCACGCCGAAGAACTCTTCCATCGAGGTCCAGCACTGCACGGCGCTGATGGTGATGTGCGATTGTTTCATCCAGCCGTCGATCACCGCTCCCAGCTTGGCCATCTTCAGCAGCGCGGCGTCGGGGATGCCCGATGTCGTCACGTATCTCTTGATAGCGGCGAGCTTGCCCTGCGCGGCGTCGTCGGTATCCTTCATGCGATTGATGCGGCCGAAGATTTCCGAGAGGTCAATCGTCTCGATCGTGATGCCGCTGGTTTCGAAGATGCGCTCCGAGTAGCGGACGGTGTTGAACGCCGTGGGCCGCGCGCCGATGGCGCCGATGCGCAGATTCTTCAGGCCCTTCACGATGCGGCAGACTTGCGAAAACCATTCGAGATCGGCCTTGAACTCCGCCGATGCGAGCGACTCCGTGTGCAGCGTGGTCAGCGAGTAGGGAATGCCGTATTGCATCATGTTGTTGCAGCAGCTCATCTTTCCGCAAAAACTGTCGCGGCGGTTGGCGATGGTCATGGTATCGGCGCGATCGGGCGTGGCCTGCACCAGCACTGGTACTTTGAGCCCGGACAGGCGGATGGCGTCGACGATCCCTCGCTCTTCGCCAAAGTTGGGCAGCGTCACGATGATGCCGTCGATCTCTTCGGCGTGCTTCTTGAAGAGCGCGGCGCAGCGCTCGGCCTCGGTGTAAGTTTCCACCGAGCCATGATGCGACTCCTCAGGGCCGAGCACGATGGGCACCGCACCCGCTGCTTCAAGTACTGCGATGATTTCTTCACGGCCGGTCTTGGCCAGGTGATGCGGGAAGAAGCCGCGATTTCCCACGATGATTCCGAACGTCATCCTGCGTTGCGCTGCCATGTTGTTGCTCCTTGAATCGTTATTCCTGCGTAAAACTCAATGCCATGCCAGAGCGCCTACTTGCGCGCGCGGCCCGGGCGAAATCTGACGGCATAAAACAAACCCAGCGTCTCCAGCAGGCCGCCCCACCAGAGAGGAGCGTGCAGATTGGCCAGCACCACATGATGGGCCGGCAATCCGGCCGCCAGTTCGAAAACCCCATAGCCGGTGATGAGAGCTCCGTACACGACCAGAAGAACGCCGATGAAAAACCAGATGGAGATGCTCGATGAATGCATCCGCTTTCTCCTCACCAGAAGTAAATGTTGAGCGCCAGGAAGATGACGATGGCGATCACGGTCCAGAACCATTCATTTTTATAGAACGGCACCGGTTCTTCAACGGGCAGAACGGTTGCGCCGTAGACCAACCCGTTGAGTTCCGCCAGCGGCCGCGCTTTGCCAAAGAGGCTCACGACGAAGGTCACCAGGATGGAGACAATGACCGACCACAAAGCCCGATACATATTCTCTGCCATGGCCTTGGCGTCGGGCGAGAGAGCCACGTAACGCAGCGCCGCGGGATTGATGTACACCCAGGCCCAAAGGCCGATCGAGGTTAGGGTGCCGATGAGCAAACCCCAGAAGCCGCCGGCTTTGGTGGCGCGCTTCCAGAACATGCCCATGAGGACTACGCCGAGCAGAGGCGAAATGAAGAAACTGAAAAGCGCCTGGACGTAATCCATAATGCCCTGCGCATTCATCACCAGGTACGCAGTCCCAATGGAAATGATGACGCCGATAATGGTTGCCCAGCGTCCCACGCTCACGTAATGCTCATCGCGGGCCTTCTTCACAATCAGCGGTTGATAAATGTCGTACGTCCACACCGCGGAGAAGGCGCTCACGTTGCCGGCCATGCCGCTCATAAAGCCCGCAATCAGCGCCGTGATGCCGAGGCCCAGCAGGCCGGGGGCGAGATAGCGGACCATCATCAAGGGCAACACTTCGTTGTAGCTGTGCAATCCCGAACCCGGAGTGGCCAGGTTCTGTCCGACAAGGTGCATCAGGCTGCCGTCGCTATTCTGGAGCACGACAAGACCCAGCAGACCGGGCAAAATCACGATGAACGGCACGGCCATCTTGAAGAACGAACCGATCACAGGCGCGAGCCGCGCGGAGCGCAGACTGTTGGCGGCGAGCACGCGCTGCACCACGAGAAAATCCGTGGTCCAATAGCCGCAACTGATGGCGAAGCCGAGTCCAAAGACAATGCCCGTCCAGTGAATGCCCATGGGGTTGTCGGCAAAGTGGCCCATGCTGCGCCAAAGGTGGGTGTAATCTCCCGCAGGGGTCGCGCCGGAGGCGATATTGGCCGCGAGCCGCGCTTTGAATCCAGTCCAGCCGTGGGTTTCCACGAGGCCGAGAATGGGAACCAGGAGCGCACCGCCCCAGATGAGGATGAACTGCAGAACTTCGTTGAAAATGGCGGAACGCAGGCCGCCGAGGGCCACGTAGGCGGCCACCGCCAGAGACGAAACGATGATGGAGAAGTTCAGGTCCCAGCCCAGAACCACCCTCATGACTTCCGCCATGGCGAACATGTTCACGCCGCTCATCAGCACGGTCATGAAGGCAAACGAAACCGCTGAGACAATGCGCGCGCCTTCGCCGTAGCGAAGCTTGAGGTATCCGGGTACGGAGTGGGTCTTGCAGACGTAATAGAACGGCATCATGACCATGCCGAGGAAGAGCATGGCGGGGATGGCGCCGATCCAATACCAGTGCGTGGCCAGAATGCCGTATTGGTAGGCCGATCCGGCCCAGCCCATCAGTTCGAGCGAGCCCAGATTGGCGCTGACAAAACTCAGGCCGGCGATCCACGCGGTCATCTCGCGGCCGGCCATGAAGAACTCTTCGCTGGTATTGGAGCGGCCCTTCAGATAGAAGCCGATCCAGAGCACCATGACGAAGTAGAGAGCGATCACCACCAGGTCGAGCGTGCCCAGGCGCGCCAGCGGGGCGACGCTGAAGACAAGCGTGGCCGGCAGCGAACCAGGAAAACCGGCGGCCGTGGCAGCAGTGAGCAAACCGAACATCAGCGTCACCTGGATGGGCGAGAATACGTCCGCGGAGGCTTCGGACGTTCGCACTAAGTAAATTGCTTTACTCGGGCACTTGTCAAGCGGCAAAGCGCCGCCCGCGGCCTGTGCGCCGGGGCCGCGAAGGCGGCAAAACCCGGAGCGGAGGGGCTGAGAAGGCGTTTACTTGCAGAAGTGTACCATGACGCTCCGCGCCGCCTGCGCTCCATTGCCTGCTAACAACGCGTGACCGGTTCGCGAATTCCGGCTCCACACCGTACCGCCGCGAAAGATTCCGCGAGTCGGCATGGCTCTATAATCAGGCGTTAACACTTCTCACGTCCTGCGAAGCACGGAGGCCAGGTTTGGCTGCCTCGGCGCACTTCTCTCTCGTCAAGTGGTACATGGACTGCGTAAGCGATGCAGGAGAGGTGGCGATTCTTTACAGTGCTCGGGTGCGCTGGCGCGGCATCGGCCTGGCGTACAGCAACCTGATCGCGACGGATGGCGCGACGGGCAAGTCCGCATCGTCGATGTGTTGCGCAAAGATCCGTCGCGAAGAGCAACAAATCCTCGTCGCGTCGCCTCAACTTGGGCTTCAGGGGCAATGGACGGCGCGTGCGGCGCCGATTGAGCGAACTGTGTACGCATGTGAATCCGGTTCCGTCATTTGGAATTGCCTGCAGCCGGCTGCCGCGGTTTGTGTGAGCGTCGGAGAGAAAAAGCTGGTAGGCGCGGGATATGCCGAATGCCTGACGCTCACTTTGCCTCCCTGGCAGTTGCCCTTGCAGCGTTTGCAGTGGGGCCGGTTTGTTTCACTCCGCGATGCGCTGACCCCCGACGCTGCAGCTTGGATCGATTGGCAGGGTACCTATGCGATGAGCCTGGTTGTCCACAACGGCGCAAGCCAGGAAGGCGCATCCATCTCACCCAACGAGGTTGCATGGGACGGCGGAGCACTGCGCATGGAAGAGCCCCTTGCGCTGCGCGCCGGCCGGCTTGGGTCAACGCTTCTTCCGGCCGCGCCCGCATTGAGCAGAATCTTCCCCCATTCCCTTTTCAACATTGAAGAGAAGAAGTGGAGGAGCCGGGGAATCCTGGAGACTCCAGATCGTCAAAGCCGTGGTTGGGTGATTCACGAGACGGTCGATTGGAACCTCTAATGCGCTCTCAGTTAGCGAAAATATTTTACGGCTTCACGTTTGTCGTTGCGGTGCCCGTAGCGCTTGCGGCGTGGGCGCATGCATCGCGCAATGCAGTGCAGCTTGCGGTATTGCACTCTCCGGGATTCGGCGCAGGCCTTGCAGGAATCGGCATTGCGATGACGCTGGCCGGAATGATTTCGCTTTGGCGCGATGGCGGCGGACTGCCGATGAATGTGTTCCCGCCTCCGCGATTCGTCGACCGCAACGTTTATGGCGTGGTTCCGCATCCGATTTACGCAGGATTCGTGATTGCCTGTGCGGGAGTCTCTATTTTTTGTGGATCGGCGAGCGGGCTCTGGCTGGTGACGCCCGCTGTGGCGCTGGGCTGCTCTGCACTGGTGCTTGGTTATGAATTGCCGGATCTGCGCAAACGATTTGGCACGCCTGCCACTTCATCCTGGCTGCCGCAAGGCGCGGCCGGCAAGCCATCGTTCGTGGAACGAATCCGCGTCTACCTTGTGGTTCTGCTGCCATGGCTCACCATCTACGAATTATTCGGCGTCTTAGGAAGGCCGCTGGGCGCGGTGAGCACCTATCTGCCGTTCGAAATGCGCTTGCCGGTGATTGAGCAAACGGAGATTGTCTATTCCAGCACCTATCTTGTCGTGCTGTTGACTCCTTTGCTTGCAACGTCGGGCTTTGCGCTGCGGCGAATTGCGCTGAGCGGGCTTACGGCGATGGCCGTCATTTTCCCGTTATATCTGCTACTTCCGATCTTTGTGCCTCCGCGCCCGTTTCATCCGGCCGGTCCCATCGGAGCCCTGTTGCAAATGGAGCGAACGCCGTTCTCGGGAATCGCAGCGTTTCCCTCGTTCCATGTAGTGTGGGCTTTGATTGCAGCATCGGCGCTTGCGGATGGCGGCAGGGGTAAGAAAGTTCTGTGGTGGACCTGGGCGGCGCTCGTGAGTTTGAGCTGCATTACCACCGGCATGCACTCTGTGCTCGACGTTGTTGCCGGAGCGATCGCCTACATCGTGATTGTGCGCATCGACCGCATCTGGGCGCTCATCTTGAAATTCGCCGAGCACATCGCGAATTCGTGGCGGGAGTGGCGCATCGGCCCGGTGCGCATCATCAACCATGGCGGTTACGTGGGATTGGCGGTGCTGGTGGGTGTGGTGATGATGGAGTCCCTCGTGGGGCGCGGCGGAGCCGTTGTGGCAGCCAGCATCTTTTTCGGCTCCATCATTGGCGCAGTGCTTTGGGCGCAATGGGTGGAGGGCTCGCCTTCGCTGCTGCGGCCGATGGGGTTCTACGGAGGAGTGATTGGCGCGATGATCGGTGCGGTTTCCGCGGTGTTGCTCGGCATCAACTATTGGACCGCGCTGGCCGCGTTCGCTGTGGCCGGGCCATGGATTCAGGCGGCCGGCCGCTTACGTTGCCTGGTGCAGGGTTGCTGCCACGGCCGGGCGACCGTGAATGCGTTGGGAGTCCGTTACACGCATCCGCGCTCGCGCGTCTGCCGCCTGACGCAACTTGCCGGGGTTCCGATTCACGCCACGCCGGTGTACTCGATTCTGTGGAACTTCGTGGTCGGCGCGGCGCTGCTGCGCCTGCTGGCGGTGCATGCGCCGGACACGATGATTTGCGGAATCTATTTTTTGCTCTCCGGCGCGGGCCGCTTTGCCGAGGAAGCCTACCGCGGCGAACCGCAGACCGCGGTGTGGTGCGGGCTGCACGTTTACCAGTGGATCGCGGCGTTTACGTTTGCGGTGGGAGCCGTATTCACCTCGATTCCCAGCCCGGCGGCGAAGTCCTTCGCCCCGCTCAGCGCGAGTGCTGTGCTTTTGGCGATTGCCTGCGCGGCCTTTGGCTGGTTCGTCAGCGGCATCGATTTCCCTGAGGTTTCCCGGCGCTTTGCGCGATTAACGTAGCGAAACTACGCGCCACGGGTTCTGCCGCACGGCGTTCAGGATGATTGAACTGTCCGGTGGTGTCCAACGGCATGGTCGGGCTGGTGCCGCTTGTCGCGCATGAAGCCTTCGCCCTTGGTGAGCCAGGCTACGCCGAAGGCGCCAAGCGCCAGCGATTCGCACCAGAAGAGCCAATGGCTGGGGTGACGCCGTTCGAGGACCGATCGTATGGTGAGTCCGACCATGGTCATCATGCAGGCAACCATGATGAGGCCGCTGGCCGCGTAGATGCGATTTCTGTCGCGCTTGCGGCGCGTGAACGGCTTTGCCGGAGAGGACTTGCGGAAGAGAAAGATGCAGATGTAGGAAAGCATGAGATACATGAGCGCGGCGAATGCGGTGTGGATAAGGCCGAACGCGAAATCGAGCGGTGTGTAATAGGCGCTGCGCGGATTGAAGGAGGGGCAACAGGCCACACCTAAAGTGACCGCGGCGGCCAGGTAGCCGGTGATTTCGTCGTGCAGATCGTAGCCGCGCGAGCAGGCGAGAAACGCGGCGATGGCAGAGAGGCTGCCCACGTAGTAGTCGCGCATGGACGTGTAGTAGTAGTCGCTGATGGAGCGTTCGAGGAGCGGATGCGGCAGGTGGCCGGACAATAGAAGCGCCGCGAGGATGGCGCCTGCGGCGAGAGCGAAAGGCAGTGCGAGTGCGATGTAACCGACCATCCGCCGCATCGTGTAGTACGAGAGAACCACAGGATTGGTTGACGTGCTGCGGGGTAACATGACGCCCTCCGCGAATGAATCCTTCAGAAAGAAAAAGCATAGCGCAGCGGGCGCGGAGGGCGCGATCTCAGATCGCGGCGCCGCGGCAGATTGCGATCCCTGCCCGAATTATTGGTTCGCGGCTACTTCGTGCAGCCAGCCCGGAGCTTTGAGCAGCTCGCGGGGACGCGGGCCGTCGGCCGCGCCCACCAGGCCGTCGCGCTCCATCATGTCGATGAGATGCGCGGCGCGGCCGTAGCCGACCCTCAGCCGCCGCTGCAAGAGCGACGTGGAAGCCTTGCCGAATTCGAAGACCAGGCGCACCGCATCGTCGAACATGGGATCGTCGTCTGCGCTCTCGCCGCTGCCGCCTTCCATTGCCGCGCGCTCGTCCTTGGGCGAATCGAGAAAGCCTTCCACATACTCGGCGCTGCCCTGGTTCTTCCAGAATTCGACCACGGCCGCCGTCTCTTTCTCGCTCACATACGGCGCATGCAGGCGCATCAGGCGGCTGGTGCCCGGCGGCAAAAAGAGCAAATCGCCGCGGCCCAAAAGCGCCTCTGCCCCGTTGGTGTCGAGGATGGTGCGCGAGTCCACCTTGGTGGCGAGGCGGAAGCTGATGCGCGTGGGCACGTTGGCTTTGATGAGGCCGGTGATGACATCCACGCTGGGGCGCTGCGTGGCCAGGATGAGATGGATGCCCACGGCGCGCGCCATCTGCGCCAGGCGCGTCACCGACTCTTCGACGTTGGCGCGGTCGAGCATCATCAGGTCGGCCAGCTCGTCGATGATGATGATGATGTAGGGCAGCGGCTCCTCCGGCTGCTCGGCTTCGTCGAAGAGCGAACGCGTGGAACCTTCAAAGAGCTTGTTGTATTGATCGATGTTGCGCACGCTGCGCGACGCCAGCAGCTTCAGACGCCGTTCCATTTCCCGCACGGCGTTGCGCAAGGCGTTGGCGGCCAGCTTGGGCTCGGTGATGATGGGCGTGAAGAGATGCGGGATCCCCTCGTACATGCCCAGCTCCACGCGCTTGGGATCGACCAGGATGAGCCGCACCTGCTGCGGCGTGGTGCGATAGAGCAGGCTCATAATCATCGCATTAATCGCGACGGACTTGCCGGAGCCTGTGGAACCGGCGATCAACACGTGCGGCATCGAGGCCAGATCGGCCGTTACGATTCGGCCGTTAATGTCTTTGCCCATGGCGAGCGTGAGCCGCGAACGCGCGCGGGCGAAGGTCTCGCTCTCGATCACGTCGCGCAGGTGAATGGTTTCTTTCTCATGGTTGGGCACCTGGATGCCGACCGTGCTTTTGCCGGGCATGCGCTCGATCAAGATGCTTTCTGCGCGCATGGCCAGGCACAGGTCGTCGGCCAGGCCCGTGACGCGCGAGTATTTCACGCCGGCTTCCGGCTTGAACTCAAACGTCGTCACCATCGGCCCGGGATTGATTTGCACCACCTGGCCGCGCACATCGAATTCGGCGCATTTTTCCACCAGCACCTTGGCTTCTTCGCGCAACTCGTCCTCGCGCACCGATTGCGGAGCCTCGCCCGCGCTCAGCAGCGTGCTCGGCGGCAGCTTGTAACCGCTCACGTGCTTCGGCGCCACGGTCACGGCATGCACTTCTGCATCGGCGCGGCTGTGAATCGCGATTTCTCCATCGTGCTGCGGCGACGCGACTGCGGGCGCAGGCCGCTCATTCGCCCACGGATCGACAGGAGCCGGGGGAGAGGCTTGCAGCCGGATGGCTGCGACCGGCGCTGCTGCTGCCAAAACCGCAGCCGTGCCCGACGCCGTGGTTGGGTCTTCCGCATGGACCCTGGTTTCTGGGTCGTGCTGCTCCCAGATGCTCGTCCGGCGCGGCGTATCCATGGGTTGTATGGCTTCGGCGCGCTGATCCACACGTTGATACGCGGGAATTTCGTCGATGGGATCCCGTTTAGGCTCGCGACGGCGCATGAAGAAGGCGAGGAAGCGATTCGGCTTTTGCGCGGGGACTTCTGTCTCCATTTCCGGATTGGCCGCGGCATCAAACTGCGAGAACGGAATGGCCTCGTTGCCTTCGGCGCTCAGTACGCCGCGGCGCGCTTCCAGTTCAGCCTCTTCCTCTTCACGCAGATCGCGCCGACGATCACGCCATTCTTGAAATTGCGCCCAGCGCTCGGCAATGAATTCGCGCATCACTCCGAAGCTGATGTCTGAGGCAAAATAGAGACCGGTGATGGCCAGCGCAGCAGCCACCACCCATGCGCCCTGCAGGTTCAGGTAGACCACGAGCAGGCCAGACATGAGGCGTCCCACGACGCCCTCGATGGGAACCACGTGCAGCCAGCGCCAATGCCAGGGCAGCAAACCCAGGACCGCGGGCAGAAAGGTGAGCGCGAGCAGCGTGCCTATCCAGCGCAGAATGGCCGAGCCGCCGGGCCGCGAGCGCATCCACGTCCAACCCACGCCGCCCAGCCACAGAGGCATCAGAAACGCGGTAATCCCCAGCGCCTGCAAGAGCAGATCGCTCAGGTAGGCGCCGAACAGGCCGATCCAGTTGTGCGGCGTCGCGGTGCCCGTAGCCGTGTTGAGCGAAGGGTCGGTCGCGTGATATGTGGCCAGCGCGAGGAAGAGAAGGACGGAGACCAGCAGGAGCACCATCCCCAGAAAGATATTCACGGGGCGGCTGCGCGTGGGCGCGAGAACAATGCGGATGGGCTTCATGATGAGGGCGGTTCCGCACTCCGGCTACCGCAAACGCGGGAAAGGCAGGCCGGTGGAGCGGGTGAAACGTCCCAGAGCAGCTTTTATTATCGGCGTATGCAGGGCCGGATCAGGGCAAAACCGGGCAGGGGGGAACCACGGTGACTAACCCTGGGGGCAAATCGAGTTCTCGTTGAATGGGCAAGAGTGTTATCCCCCGAGGTACTTCGCGCCCCAAATCAACAGTGCGATGCCCAGAAGAATGCGGTAAATGGCGAACACCGTGAAGCCGTGTTTGCGCACCCACATCAGGAACCACTCCACCACGCCCAGGGCCACGATGAACGAAACCACGGTGCCGATGAGGAGCACGATCCAGCGCTCCGAATTCATGACCACGTGCGCGGCGGCGGCGCCGGCGGCTTTGCTGGTGTGAATCTCTTTGAAGAGGTCCCACGCCGTGGCGGCGATCATGGTGGGAATGGAGAGCAGAAAGCTGAACTCGAGCGCCGTGGGGCGGTCGAGCCCGGCCACCTGGCCTGCAGCGATGGTCGACATGGAGCGCGACGTGCCGGGAAAAACCGCCGAGAGCGTCTGGCAGAGGCCGATCCAGATGGCCTGAGGAAGCGTCATCTCTTCCACGTGCGTGGTGCTGGGCTCAACGCGATTGCTCCAGGCATCGATGGCCCACATCACGATGCCGCCCGCGAGCAGGGCGATGGCGATGGCGTTCAAGCTGCCCAGGTTCTTCTCGCTCCACTTGTGCAGCAGCAGCGCGGGTGCTGAGGTGCAGGCAAAAGCCATCAGCGTGAGCGAGATGGGATGCCTGAGCCAGTTGCGATTGCCGCTCTCGCCCTTGGGAAAAGTGCGCAGGAAATTAACGATCCGCTCCAGAAACAGGAGGCAGAGCGCAAGGATCGCGCCCACCTGGATGACGATCGTGTACATCTTCCAGTAGGGATCGTCGAGCGGGAGTTTCATCAATGCTTCGGTGATGCGCAGGTGCGCCGTTGAGCTGACCGGCAAAAATTCGGTCAAACCTTCCACAATTCCCAAAATAATGGACAGAATATAAGGGCTCAAGCCAACTCCATGTTGCTATCGATACGTGTCAGACGGCGCATCCGCCGAGCCGCCGGGAAACTGCTAACTGCTCAGTCCCGGTCGATGCCATAGACAGGAACATCCTCATCCAATTTGTACACTAGCGCACCGGCCCGGTAGGCATAGTCGGAATCGGAAAAATGCGCCTTCAACTGCGCAGCCACGCTGCGCGCCTGGTTGCGGGCGTCGCCGCTTTTGCGGTCGTCGCCATCGGCGGCATACATGTCGCTGAGCACGGCCAGGCGATAAACCGCCTCGTAGAGTGCCCGCGCCGTGCGCGGACCGTCGGGATATTCGTCGGCGTACTTCAAGTACAGCTCCGATTCCTTGGCCGGGCATTCCTCCGAACCCTGCCAGTCGCCGCAAAGCTTGTTGTCGATCAGGTCGAAGGCCGCCAGCGCCG
>CAZMWL010000019.1:0-75726 GCA_964569985.1 uncultured Occallatibacter sp. | reverse complement strand
CCGGCCGCATGGTCGTCGTGGTCGACGACGAGGACCGCGAGAACGAGGGCGACCTCACCCTGGCCGCTGACTACGTCACCCCCGAGGCCATCAACTTCATGGCGCGCTACGGCCGCGGCCTCGTCTGTCTCGCCCTGACTGAGGAGCGCGCCGACCACCTGCGCCTTTTTCCCATGACGCAGCAGAACTCCTCGCGCTTTGGCACCGCGTTTACTGAGACCATCGAAGCCCGCGAGGGCGTCACGACAGGCATCTCTGCCGCCGACCGCGCCCGCACCATCCGCACCGCCATCGATCCGCACACCACCGCCGCCGACCTCGCCCGCCCCGGCCACGTCTTCCCGCTACGCGCGCGCCGCGGCGGCGTCCTGGTCCGCGCCGGCCAAACCGAAGCCTCCGTCGATCTCGCACGCATGGCCGGCCTCACCCCCGCCGGAGTGATTTGCGAGATTATGCGCGACGACGGCGAAATGGCGCGCATCCCCGACCTCATCCCCTTTTGCCGCGAGCACGGTCTCAAGATCCTCACCGTCGCCGAACTGATCCGCTACCGCCTGCGCCACGAGCGCTACATCGTCCGCGCCGGCGAGTCGCGCATCCAAACCCGCTACGGCGAGTTCCGCATGATCGCCTACGAAAGCGAAGTGAACGGCGGCGAGAGCCACATCGCCCTCGTTCGCGGCGACCTCTGCCCCGACTGCCCCGCCGTCCACGCCGGCCCGTTTGCCGAACTGGTTGCCAACGGCGCCGACGCCGCGCCCCGCACCCCCTGCCCGCATCCCGTCCTCGTCCGCGTCCACACCCGCTGCACCGCAGGCGAAGTCTTCGCAGCCGACTGCCACTGCCGCGAGATTCTCGACCAGTCGATGCGCATGATTGCTGAAGCCGGTTGTGGCGTCATCCTTTATCTCCACAACACCTCGCGCGGCTTCGAAATCGAGCGCACCCCAGCCGCGGCCTTCAACCCCGAGGGGACAGCCGTGCCCGCCGAAGCCCGCGAAGAACGTTCCGGCCGCCTCATTCTTCATCAGGAATTGCGTTCGCGCGAAGGGGCTCAAGCCCGCTCTGGACGCATCCTCCGCGCCATCGGCCTCGGCGGCCAAATCCTCTCCGACCTGGGAATCCAGCGCATCCGCCTGCTGTCGAATACCCCCATGCACGTCCCCGCCCTCGAAGGCTTCGGTCTCGAAATCGTCGAGCAGGTCCCCGTCCCGGTCGAGGAATGTTCGCGAGTCGGATCGGCTTAGTTCGTTCTCGGAAAAGGAGAGCTAGATGACGACACTCTTCGGAACCGGCGAAAAGCTCGAGCGCAGCGAACTTTTGGGCGAAGACACATGGGAGCTCTTCGAGGCAGTAGAGGCATCGTTCTGCGTTGACCTGGGTGATTACGAGGTGCTCTGCGGGAGGTCAATCAAGGAACTCGCTGAGGAAATCAACGAGAGGGCAAAATTTCCGACCAAAGAGAAATGTCTCTCGGCAGTTTCATTCTATAAATTGCGTCGAACTTTCGGGGCGCTATTCAACATCCCGCGTTCCGCGATCAGGCCATCCACCTCTCTCCGCGAATTGCTGCCTTGGCGCAGTCGAAGAAGCCGCTGGAGGCAGATTGAGAAGCACCTTGGATTGAGGCTTCCGAGGCTGGCATATCCAACCTGGGCCCTCGTTTTATCTCTTTTTGCTCCCGCCGCGCTCTTGATCGTTCTGAAATTGTCCTTCGGGCTGCCGCTCAATCCAATCGTGATTTTTCTCCTTTCCCTTTCGCTCGCTATTCCGGCGATTGTCGCGTTCAGCCCCTTTGCGCGGGTAATTCCATGCGAAGAACCCACTCTTGGCGGACTTGCTAAGGTGATCCTGGCGAAGAATTACTCTGCCTTCGCGTCTGGGCAAGGCGGCTCATCCGCGAGCGACATGCTGTCAGCCCTGCAGCAACTTGTGGCGACTCAAACTGGCAGACGTTTGGACGAGATTTCTCCCGAGGCCCGCATTCCGCAAGACCTAAATATTTATTAGCTAGCTGGCATTTACCCCCGCCGACGCACCGCGGGGAGCTAAAAGCTAACAGCTGGTAGCTGCTCTACCGCCCGTATGTAAACTTCCCGCACAGCGCCGTCGCATTCTGCATCGCGTCAAACGTGAACACCGGCATGTCATCGCCTGAGAAGAACGCGACCTTGAGCGTACGCCCCGTGACGTACGTCGCCATCCACTGCGTCTCCTCGCCGCCGCACAGCGTATTCTTGCGCACAATGAACTTGCCCGGCGGCACGTGCAGCCGGTAGAGCGTGCCTTCGATCCCCGCATTCACGTCCGCATCGAACACCGCGCTCACCTCCACAGGCTTCAGCCGGCGAATCTGCGCCAGCGGAAACATCGCGAAGTTGAGCGTCACCTTCGCCTCGCCAATCGTAATGTCACCCGTGACCGCGAGCGCGTTCGTGCTCGCCGAGCGCCAGAAGCCCCGGTCCTCCTGCGCGCGCGCCGCCGCCGAGCATACCACCCCCGCCAGCACCAGCACAATTGCCGTCCGCTTCCTCACTGATTCACTCTTTCACTCATCCCCGGCTCTTCTGATCCCTGTTCCCTGCTTTTCTACCATCCCAACACGTACGCAAACACCAGCGGCGCCACGATGCTCGCGTCGCTCTCGATAATGAACTTCGGCGTCTTCTCTCCCAGCTTGCCCCACGTAATCTTCTCGTTCGGCACCGCGCCGGAGTACGACCCGTAGCTCGTCGTCGAATCCGAAATCTGGCAGAAGTACGCCCACAGCGGCACGTGCTCCCGCTGCAAGTCCTGGTGCAGCATCGGCACCACGCAAATCGGAAAATCCCCCGCAATCCCGCCGCCAATCTGGAAAAATCCCAGCGGAGCGGTCTTCGTCGTCTCCGTGTACCACTCCGCCAGCTGCATCATGTACTCAATGCCGGTGCGCACCGTGTGTACCTTCTTCACGTCGCCCGTGATGCAGTGCCCCGCGTACATGTTGCCCAGCGTCGCGTCCTCCCACCCCGGCACAAACATAGGCAGATTCTTCTCGGCCGCGGCCAGCAGCCAGCTGTTCTTCGCGTCGATCTGGTAGCTTTTCTCGAGCACGCCCGAGAGCAGAATCTTGTACATAAACTGGTGCGGAAACCACCGCTCGCCGGCCTTGTCGGCCTTCACCCACTCCGCGAGCACCTCGTTCTCAATGCGCCGCATCGCCTCCATCTCGGGGATGCACGTATCCGTCACGCGGTTCATGTGCCGCGCCAGTAGTGCCGCTTCGTCGGCCGGCGTGAGGTCGCGGTAGTGCGGGACACGTTCGTAATAGTTATGCGCCACCAGGTTGAAGACGTCTTCTTCCAGGTTCGCGCCCGTGCAGCAGATGCCGTGGATCTTGTCCTGGCGGATCATCTCGGCCAGCGACAGCCCCAGCTCGGCTGTGCTCATGGCGCCGGCGATGGTGACAAACATCTTGCCGCCATCTGCCAGCAGCTTGTTGTAGGCTTCGGCCGCGTCAACCAGCGCGGCAGCGTTGAAGTGACGGTAATGATGCTTGATGAACTCAGTAATGGGTTTCATGGCGTTTCTGTGGCTCCAGAACTCCATGCTAAATCAGCCTGTTCTAAGCCCTGTGAATCGGAGGGAGACCGGGGTGAAAGCAGGGGCCTTCAGGCCCCCGAACCCCGCTCCATTCTTCAGAAAGGAAAAGAAAACGGCGAAGCCGCGCAAACCCCGCGTCGAAAGCCCCATCGGCAATCCAGCCAACACCTCCGCCCGCATCGCCACGAACCGCCTCTCATAGGCCGACTTAACGGGGCCGATCTCGGCGCGGTTTTCGTCTCGGATGAGTCCCCGCATTACCGTTCGTTCGACCAAAAGGCAAAGGCGTGCGCTCTGGAAGAATTTGCATACCGGGCGGCGCTATCAATGGACTATTGCACTGTCACCGGAATGCTTACCTGGTGAGAATCGCTGCCTAGCGTCGCCGTCACAGTAACGGTGTATTGGCCTGGAGACCCGGGGTTGGCATTGGAGTTCAACTCAGCGCAGGAAGTCAGGCCGGCCGCCAAAATCAAAAACAAAAACGCGCTGAGGACTGCGCGCCCGCCTTTGCGAACGCGCAAGAAGCCGAAAGGCAGGAGAAGAGCGAGGGCTAAGGCTCCGGCCGCCGTCCTCCAACCTCCTGCTTGCTTGCGCATCGGTTCGAGCCGGGCGACGCTGGTGACGGAAATTGTGGCCGTGCTGGTTGTGGACGTTTCCCCGGCGGCAATACTCACGGAGGACGGAACGGTACAGGAGATCGCGATGGCTTTTGTTGAGGCTGCACAACTCAGAGTGAAGCTGCTCGCGGTGGAAGAAGGCGCGTCCAGCGCAAAGATGAGAGTGGAGACTGCGGAGAGGTTGGTTGCCCCACTGGCCAAGGTCACCGGAGTCGCGCTGAGGGTAAAGTCCAGCGAGGCGACGGTCACGCTGATCGAAACGGTAGAGGGCAGATCCTGCGCGTCACCATTGTAGTTGGCGGTGAGCGTATGCACGCCTGGGGTGAGCGCGGACGTAGTGAAAGTGGCAATGGCCTCGCCGCCGAAATTAATATTGGCATTCGGATCGAGCACGGTGGCGGACGTTCCCAGCGCGTTGCTGCCATCGAGAAACGTCACCGTGCCCGTGGGATAGCCTGCAGCATTACTGAACCCGAGGACCGTCGCAACGATCTGCACCGGTTGGCCGGGAACTGGCGCCGTAGGCGTAGTAGCCAGCAATGTGTCGGTCGCCGCCAGGGTGCTGGTGACAACGATTTTGGCATTTAACCCATCCGTCGATCCGGGCAGGTAATTTGTGTCGCCGGAGTAAGTTGCGGTAGCCAGATTGGTGCCGGGCGCAAGTGCACTTGCAGGGATGGTGACGAAGCCAACAGAGCCGCCGATTGCCGCGCTGTAGCTGACGGGAACTGGGGGTAACACTGCGGGCGCACTGTTTGTAGCGGAACCCACCGAAACTGTAACCGTTCCCGTGGGCGCGGCTGTGCCCGTGGGCGCGATTGCGCTTCCATCGACGATGGTGACGCTGACGGTAGCCGGCGCGCCGGGCAGAGCGTTTTGTGTATATGGGTTGATGGTGACAACTGTCGATCCGGGACCGATGGTGAAATTGAGCGGCGTGGCCGGGGGAGAGGTTGTGCTGCTGGGGTTATAGCTTGAGTCGCCGGAATAGCTCGCCACCAGAGAATGTTTCCCCACGGCCAGGTTGTAATCCCCGAAGTAGGCCTGGCCGATCTCCAAGGTGATCGGCGCCCCGACAGGCGTGCCGAAGTCAGTGATGGTGATCGTACCGGTGGCCGGGGTGGATTGGATACTCGCGGGATTGGCGGGCAGTGGGGAGTTTTGCGGAACGGGCACGGCGTAGAAGGAGATGAGTGCGCCGTAGAGAAGATTGGTCTGGCCGTTCAGGTTGCACAGGAGAAAGCCGCAGAACTGATCGTAGACTGCAACCTCGCTGTTCTCGGGGGTGATGGTAACGGGCACGGCGTTGGAGGTGCTGGCGGCATAGACGCTGCTGCCCCCATACCGCGCTGAGACGTCGTAGCTGCCGCCGGGAAGTCCCGCATAGGCGAAGGTGCAGGGGAAGGCGGCGCAGGCCGTCGCGTACTCTCCACTTGAGGAATGTGTCGTCAGCAGTGTGATTTCGCCGCTCGCCGGACCGCCGGTGACATTGACTGTGAAAGTGAGTGCGGTGCTATGGGCGGCAGTGGTTGGGGTGATGGTGAGCGTCGTCGTGGTGGACTTGAAAGTGATGCTGGACCAGTCGGCCACCAACTTTGCGACATCGATGCTGCCGAGTCCGGTGGCCATATCGTATCCAACGGTGGCGCTGTACCCGTTGAGGTAGCCGAGGGCGTCGTTAGGGTAACCGGGGTAGTCGGCGGCGGTGCAGTCGGGGCTTCCAACTACGCAGCTTACGGCGTTGGTGCCCACGGCGATGTCGTGGAAAGCTTGCGGCGCCTGTTGCGACAGAGGATAAAGAACCGTGTTGGCCTGGCCCTGGCGCGATTGCGTCTTCTCCACCACCAGCGCCATGATCCCGGCCATCGCGGGCGCGGAGACCGACGTACCGCCGACGCCTTCAATCTCCAGCGGAAAAGTTACGCTGTTCGGCCCGTTACTGGGAACGGCGCATTCACCTGGGAAGACGCAGATGGCCGTGAAACTGTAGTTGGATTCGTTGGAGGCGAAGAGGGAGACATCCGGCAGATCACGCGCCGCGTCGTTGCCAAAGCCGCTCTGCCACGCCGGCTTTGGATATCCGCCTCCCGTGCAATCTGCCGCGAGGGGCCCGATGCCGTCGGGAGGAGGAGGCGGGCCGGTGTAATTGATGCAATTGCTCGGGCCCCCGCCGCCCGCGTTCAGGCTGGGGCTGAAGCTGACCTGGTCCAACACCGGGTCGCCGAGATCCCACGGCTTCTCGGGAATGTAACTCAAGGCCGAACTCCAAGCCGCGCTGTTATTGGGGGAGCTTGCCGTGGGTGTGGTCCAGTAAGCGCCCAATGTGGCCAGCGTCGCGCCGGCGGGATAGTAGAAATCGGTTCCTCCCACGGCCACGTTGTACGGCGTGGATGCCAGGCCGTTGACGAAAAAGCCGTAACTTGCAGCGCCGGATCCAGAGGAGCCGGGTGGCGGGTCGCAACCGGCTGGGCCGCTGTCTCCAGTGGCGGCCAGCACGGTGATGCCTTGTGCGGCAGCCTGTTCGTAGAGGTTGTTGTAGGTCTGGTTGCCCGCAGCGCCCAGGTAAGCCTCGCACTGTCCATAGCTCACCGACAGAATGGAGACCTGGTTATCGTCCACAGCTCGAGCAAGGGCCAGCGCAATGCCATCGGTGAAGTAGTTGTTGGCGGCAACGTAATAATTGATGGCGGCATTGGGGGCCACCGCGCTGGCCTCTTCCACATCGAGATACGACTCAACTTCCTCGTCGGTGCCAAACAAGGTGGGATCGGGGCCATCGAGGATGACATTGGGCAGATTTGTCGCGCTGTAGGCCGGAAGAAAGTTCTGGCGATAGAGCTGCACCATGGAAGTGTCAATGTCAGTGACGCCGACGACTCCGATGGTGACGCCATTCCCGTTGATGCCGGAGGCAAGCAGCGGCTTTGCATCGTAGATAGTCGCAAAGTCACCGGGCACGACCGCAAAGCAGTAGCCGTTCAGGCAGCCGAGGGTATTGGGGCTGGGATCGTTGAAGAGCGGCGTGGCGCGATGAGTAGCAGGATCGAGCCGCGCCTTGCCGATGCGTCGGTGCAAGGGATGCGACGTAAAGTTGTTGAGCGTGATGCCGGCAACCACCGGGGCCAGGGTCGCCGGAATCTCCGGATCGCTCGCATTCGCGTAGTGTTGCTCGCCATTCACCACGTAACTGTGAATTGCGGTGTGAAAGGCCGAATGCACCTGACCCGCAGTGCCAGAGAATTCGATGGCCATGCGCCCGCTGTGAACTCGATCCACGCTAAAGCCCGATGCGCGCAGCCATCCGGTCAACGTTTCCAAATCACCTTGGGAAACTCCGTACTGCAGGCCGAACTGCTGCGGCGTCAGGTATTGGTGGTACATCGGCGAGGCGGGATTCTGCACCTGGCCAAGAAACCGCTGCAAAGAGTTTTCCTGACCCACCGAACGCTTGAGAACAAGAATCATCCTTTCCGCGGGAAAGTCGCCAGGCACGGCGCCGCGGTCAAAAGAGGCTTGAGCCAGTGGATGGGTATTGCCGTGGAGCGTAACAAGCTGGGTACTGTCGATGGCCCCTGCGATGCGTGATTGCGACCGTGATGATGAAGATAAGAAAAGGATGGCAAGAAGAATAAAGAAGAAAGCCGCTTCTGATCGCGGCCTGCCGCGTCCCCTGCCGCCCCTTATGATCCGAAAGCTCTTCGGGGCCCCTGCTTGCATACAACCTTCCTTTTGGAGTTGCCTATGCGCCTTCATGATAGTCCACGTTCTGGACCGGCGCTATTTGATGAAACCTCTCAGCCAAAACGGACCGATGCGTGCATCGGTAACGAAAAACGCCGCAGCATCCAGGAACGGGGTTGTGCCTGGATTGTCGCCGGTCCCGCCGCTGATTATCTGCCCCCGCCACCGTAGGACTGGGTTTTGACTCTCGGAAGACCACCCCGAGAGAGAAGATAAAGAGAGAAGATTCTCTAGTACCATAGTGGGGTATAGTATTAGCCTGGCTTTCTTAGAATCAATAAGTACAAATACGGTCAAAATTTGCTTCTGGAATGGTCAGTCCCGAAATACGCCCGAGCCGGCATCAACCGCCCGCCCTTTTCTCCCGCAGGGAGAGCCAAAACTAGCCCAGGGCGTCAGCCCTGGGAACCGCGCCGCAATCACCGAGAAATCAAGTACGCGGCGAAGCCGCGCTCAAATCCTCGCCGCGAACCCCGATCGAGCATTTAGTCGACACCCCTCTTCATGAGCGCGCGGGCGTGTTGCCCCCATGGAACCGGCCGAAGTGACGCGCATGGCTGATGCTGATCAGCAGCGCGCCCAGGCCGAACGCAAGGATGTGGCTTGTTGCCCGCGCATCGAAAGCGCCGACGTGCGCGACGAGCAGATACGCAACCACCGCATTGAAGAATCCCCAAACAACGTTGACCGTTGAAGAGGAGAGCCCTTTGCCGGGCGGTTTAGCGAAGGGACTCTGGAAGGGACGTCCCATGGTGCCGGCGACAAAGTGAGGGACGGCGTTTGCCGCAAAAACGCCCCCAAAGAAGTACGACACAAGCCAAAGCCAATTCATGATGCAGAACTCCTTTTTCGGCCTTGCCAAGCGCCACGACCCCACCGTGGCGCAGCAACCGACTCATTATAAAACTCTTATTTGCAATACCCGATTTGCAGATCATTTTCCGCGTATCGCTACACTGGATTCAGGCTGAAGAAGTGAGGATGCGGTTGGGCGGCGCGGTGAGACCCGGAGGCGACCGGAGACTCCCGCGCCGCCCGCTTTTTTTGAAAGCAGGGACCAAGGGAACAAGAAGCCCCAGGCAGAATCCCCCTCCCCCCGATTCCTGACACCTGGAACCTGAAACCGGAAGCCTGAAACTGACACCCCCGACGGCCCCGCGAAAAACCGGGTTGTGAAACTGCGAGGCACATTAACCGCAGCAAAATCAACGCCTTATACACAAAAAATCTCACGATTTCACAGTTTCTGTGAATCCGTGAGTCTGCGACGAGCAATCGCATCGATTATTCAGATAGGAGTTTGCTTCAAACTACGAACTGACAACTGACAGCAAAAAGCTGGTCACAGCAGATCGGTCCATTGCGGCGATGCCGCGAAGGCAGCATTGATGAGGCCAACGTGCGAGTAGGTCTGCGGAAAATTGCCCCACATGCGCGGCTCGGCTGGATCGTAGTCTTCCGCGATCAGGCCAAGGCGCGAAAGCGATGCATGAATCCGGTCGAAAGCTTTGCGGGCTTCGTCGCGGCGTCCTGCCGCAGCGAGGGCTTCAATCAACCAGAAGCTGCAGATGACAAACGCGACCGTGGGTTTGCCGAATCCGTCGTTCAGGCTGTAGCGGCGAACCCAGCCTTCCATCGAAAGGTCCTGGTGAATGGCCTCGATGGTGCTGATCATGCGCGGATCGTCAGCGGGAAGAAAGCGCAAGCGGACCATTTGCAGCAGAGAAGCGTCCAGATCTTCTCCGCCATAGTGACCCACAAAGCTTTTTCTGTTTGCATTCCAGGATTTGGTGACGACTTCGTCGTGAATGCGTTCGGCCGCAGAGTGAAACTCAGCCGCATACGTAGGCGCGTGCTGGTCGGCGATGCGCGCCATGCGCTCCGCGGCTGCCCAGCACATCAGGCTGGAAAAGGTCTGCGGCTTCCACTCGGTGCGATATTCCCAGATGCTGGCGTCCGGAACTCCGGTGAGAGAGATGGCTTTGCGCGCCAGTCCTTCGATCAGGCGCAAAGCCGCCGGCGAACGCTCTTCGCTCAACCGCTCATCGAGAAAGATCGGAGTCAGCGCCAGCACCATTTCGCCGAAGATGTCGTTTTGAGAGTGCAGAGCGGCGCCGTTGCCGATGCGCACCGGTTTTTCGCCGTTATAGCCGGGCCAGTTGTCGAGGATGGATTCTTCCAGGTTCTGCGATCCATCGACGCGATAGAGTGGCGCCAGATTCAGGTCTGGCGCGCCGCCGGCAACATTCAAAAGATACTGCAAAAACTGCTCGCGCTCTTCAAATTGTCCGAGCAGACCGAAGGCGTTCAGCACGTAATAGGAGTCGCGCAACCAGCAATAGCGGTAATCCCAGGTGCGTCCGCTTCCCGCAGACTCGGGAATCGACGTGGTCATGGCGGCAATGATTGCGCCGGTGTCTTCAAAGCAATGTAGCTTGAGCGTGAGCGCGGAGCGAATGACTTCCTGCTGAAACAAGGGAGGGATGTTGCACCGTTTGACCCAGCGCTGCCAATAGCGCGCGGTTTCGTTCAGGAAACGATCGCACAAAGGCGCGAGCGGCTCCTGGATCGGTTCGCCCCAGGTCAAAACCAGGTGCTGGCGGCCAGTGAGCGTGAACGGCTGACCGCTCAGATAGGAAAGAGGGATGTCGGTAGTGAGACGCAACTGGCTGGCGAAGCCTTCAAACCGGACATGGTGTGAACCCTGCGAGCGTGAGGGCCGCACTTTGGACCAACCCAACCTTGGTTCGCAAGCTACTGCGATGCGAGGAGCGCCTTCGATGGGTTCCACGATGCGCATCAGTTGCGTGGGACGGAAGGCGCGGCTGAATTGCATGAAGCGCGGCGCAAAATCGATGACCTTGAAGGAGCCGGTTGAGGTGGTGAATGTGGTCTCAAGGATGTTGGTATTGGCAACGTAGCTCTGGGAGCCCGATTCTCCTCCGGCCGGACCGATGCGAAAGCACCCGCCATCCTGACTGTCGAGGAGCGTGGAGAAAACCGGCTCGGAATCGAAACGAGGAAGACAACACCAGACAACCTCGCCGCTGTTGTGCACGAGCGCGGAAAATTGGCAGTTCCCGATCAGTCCTAGATCTTCAAGCCGCATGGACCGAAGCCCTGGCGCTGGAAATTTGCATCAATACAGGTATGACGCGAGTGGCGCGACTGATGGTTGCCCTGATCGTGGGCTTAATTCTATTGACCTGGGCCGCATCCGGCGTGGTCGAGAGCACTGTGCGCGAATGGTTTGAGCGCGATGTGCAATCGCGGTCGCAATTGGTGCTCGTCGGCGCGCGCCCCGCTTTGGCCGACGCCTGGTACGATCCCGCCATTCTCAATAAGCAATTAGCGGCATTGGCGCAGGACCCGCGCGTGATCGGAGTGGCAGCGTGCGGCTCCGACCTTAGCACCCGCTCGATTACCCCTGGATTCCCGCAAGAGTTCAGTTGCCTCGCGGTGGGTCCGCGCATCCGCAAGGCCGGCTCATCGGCGGCCCAGACGACTGAGGGATTAGGGGAGTGGAGCACCGAGGCAACGCTGCCCACGGGCCGCGTGCTGGTGACCGCGATGCCCATCGTGGACGAGGGACAGGAACTGGGCTTTGCCATTCTGGTTCACGATTTCAGTTACATTGACCGGCGCGAGGCCAGGGCGCAAACATTTCTACTTGTCCTTTCTGGCATCCTTGCCGTTATGGCCCTTGGCATTCTTCTGCTCGTGGCCCGGCGGGTACGCGCCGATTGGGCAGTGGAATTGCAGGGCCTGCTGCGTAAAGGAGGCAAGCAGAGCCGCAAATTCCAGCCGCTTTTGGGCGATGTGCGCGAACTCATCGAACGCATGGCCAGCCAGCGGGAAGCCGATCCCGGGCTGTGGACTGCGGAACGCCTGAAACAGACCCTGAACCGGGATCTGCAAGGCGAAAAGATCGTCATTCTGGCCAACCGCGAGCCCTACATTCACAACCGCGCCGACGACGGTAGCATCGAAGTGCAGCATCCGGCGAGCGGCCTGGTCACCGCCCTCGAGCCCATCATGCGCGCCTGTTCTGGCGTTTGGGTTGCCCACGGCAGCGGCAGCGCCGATCGCGAGACCGTGGACCGCAACGATCATGTGCGCGTGCCGCCCGATGAAAAGTCGTATCACATCCGCCGGGTCTGGCTCTCCGAGGAAGAGGTGCAGGGCTACTACAACGGAGTTTCCAACGAAGGGCTGTGGCCGCTTTGCCACATGGCGTACGCGCGGCCTATCTTTCGCGCCGAGGACTGGCAGCAGTACCGCGCTGTCAACCAGAAATTCGCCGACGCGGTGTGCAGCGAAGTGGATTCAAAAGACCCGATCATCCTGGTTCAGGATTATCATTTCGCCCTGGCGCCCGCCATGATTCGCAAGCGATTGCCTCTTGCCACGGTCATCGTCTTCTGGCACATCCCCTGGCCCAACGCCGAGCAGATGGGCATCTGTCCCTGGCGCAACGAGTTGTTGCGTGGCTTGCTGGGAAGCAGCATTCTCGGTTTTCATACGCAGCTCCACTGCAACAATTTTCTGGATTCCGTGGACAGGTATCTGGAAACGCGCATCGACCAGGAACATCGCGCAGTGGTGATGCAGGGGCACCGCACCCTGGTGCGCCCGTATCCAATTTCACTGGAATGGCCGGTGCACTGGGTGGAGTCAGCTCCCAGCGTCGAGGAATGCCGCGCCCAGGTTTGGCGGGACCTGGGATTAAAGCCGAATGCGCTGTTGGGCATCGGAGTCGATCGGCTGGACTACACCAAAGGTATTGAAGAGCGGTTGCTGACGGTAGAGGTCCTGCTGGAACGCCATCGTGAATACCGTGGTCGGTTCACCTTCGCGCAGCTTGCGGCTCCCAGCCGGACCAAGATCCAGCGCTACAGGGAACTCAACGAAAAGGTTGAGCAATTGGCGGCACGCATCAATGAGCGTTTCGGAACCAAGGACTACCGGCCCATCATCTTGTTTCGATCCCACCATGAGCCGCCGGAAGTTTTCCGTTTCTATCGGGCCGCGGATCTTTGCTATGTAAGCAGCCTGCACGACGGCATGAACCTGGTGGCCAAGGAATTCGTAGCTGCGCGCACCGATCTCCAGGGCGTGCTGCTGCTCAGCGAGTTCACGGGAGCGGCAAGAGAGCTGACAGAAGCGCTGATTGTGAACCCCTACGATCTGGAGGGCAGCGCCGAAGCGATTGCCTCCGGGCTGGCAATGTCTCGCGACGAGCAGCAGGATCGCATGCGATCCATGCGGTCGTATCTGGTGCAATTCAACGTATACCGCTGGGCAGGAACTATGCTGGTAGATGCCGCGCGGCTGCGCAATCAAGAGCGCGTGGCTGGACGCCCCGCCGAGGAGCGCGCGACCGTGGCGCCGGTTCCATGGCTATGAAATATCTTCTGTCAAATGCTTCTCTTCCGCTGGTTACGCGACTGGCCCACGAGCGGACCCTTTGCGCGTTCGACTTCGATGGAACTCTCGCCCCGATCGCCGACCATCCCGATCATGCCGCGATGCGCAAGTGGACTCGCGATCTGCTGCGCCGCCTGGCGTCCTTGTATCCATGCATCGTGGTCTCCGGGCGCAACCGCGCGAGCGTTCTCAAGAAGCTGAGCGGTGTCCGCGTGGCCGGGGTGCTGGGCAATCATGGCGCGGAATCGAGCAGGACAACCGGTTCGCGCAAGGACGTGAAGCGATGGAAGGCCACGCTGCAGCCCGAACTTGATCCCATAGCTGGAACGTGGATCGAGGATAAGGAATCTTGTCTGGCCATCCATTACCGCCAGTCCCCTCAGAAGGCAGAGGCGCGCCGGCGCATCCTCGCCGCTGCCGGAAAACTGAAAAAGGTCCGCGTATTCGGGGGCAAGCAGGTCGTGAACGTTGTGGGAGACGTAGCGCCAGATAAAGGGGACGCACTGGCCTCGGAACGTGATCGCTTGCAGTGCAATTGGGTGCTGTATTTAGGGGATGATGAGAACGATGAAGATGCCTTCGCCCTTGCAGGCAACGTCGTTCCGGTTCGCATCGGCAGAAAACAACGCACCCATGCGCGCTACTACCTGCGAACGCAGAAGGAAATCGATGAGCTCCTCGAATTGCTGGTACAGCTGCGGGAAGCTGAGGGATAAAGCCAATAGCCGGTCGACACGAGCTAGCTATTCAAAAGCTCATTCAGTTTCGCCATCACCTGAAAGGCATCGGCGATGTAGACGACGTCGGCTTTGCCACGCGTCCAGCCGCAGTTTGCGTCCAGAGAAATCGCGCGGCGCTCGCCGATGAAGCGCCAGCCGACGACATGAGGCTCTTCGCCGTGGCAACAAGTCGACAGACCTTTGGCGTGGCGCGGCGTCGAGCCGGTCTGTCCAACCTGATTCATATGCGTCAAAAACGGGAGAACAGAGCCTCCTTCGCCGCCCTGGTCCACTAAAGACTTGCTGCTGCCTAGCGACGCGCTGGAGCGGCGAATAAAGTCGAGGATGAGCTTGCCTGCCTGGTCGGCGTGGATTTCACCGTCGGGCTGCTTCTTGGTCCATCCGGCGCCCGCGACAAAAAGCAGTTTGGCGTCGGGACGAATGGTTTGCTCATCTTGTTTGGGTGCGCGAATGCCGGTCACTTCAGTGCGAAGCGCGGGCAAATCGACAGCAATCTCCTCAACCCGCTGGTTGCCGGCTTCGCCTGCGTATGCTGCGTGCGTTCCAGAATCCAGAAGCAGAAACCACGGCCTCGCCGCGCGCGTGACGACAGCTTCAATGCGCTGGCGATAGAACCAGCGCGTGGCCTCGATGGAATCTGTGCCGGCGAGAGCGGCAATGTGGGTGTCAATGACTCCGTTTAGTCGATGCGCGACCGCGGCCATGACGCGGGCGAAGCGCGCGCTCTGCGGCGCGAGGACGATGGTGGCTTGTGCGGTGCGGCAGAGAGCTTCACAGGCGGCGGCGTCGGAGGCGAAGCGCGGCTGCGCGAAGGCCAAACCGGAAACGCCTAGTAGTTTCGCTCCTGCATTCGCGACGGTGCTCGCCAGAGCGGACGCGTCCGCAGCGACAATACCTATGGTGAGCGGCGCTTCAAGGCCCGTGGCGAGTTCAACGCCCGCCGTCACGGCTTCGAGCGAGTGTTTGGTCAGCGCGGAGCCGGATTCATCGGTATGCGTGAGTACGAGAATGGATTCCATATTCTTCCTCGAGCCTTCAGCTCTCAGCTTTTGTGGTGCGGCTTGAGCTGATAGCTGTTAGCTGTCTTTCCCGATCCAGGCAACCAGCTCGGCGGCGATCTCGTCGGGAGTCATGTTCTTCTCGACCCGCGTGGTGCGTTGTTGCTTGGGCAGGCTCACCGAAATGTACTCGAGCGAGTTGGCTTCGAGCGCGACGGTTTTGGCGCGTTGCAGCGCGGGCATCATCGTTCGCATATTGCTCATGCCGATCTGCGGATTGTTGCGCGGCTCTGCCAGATTGCCCGTGGCCCAGCCCAGCACGGCGGGCGCGCTGGCGCAGACCGAAACCTGGTGCTTGCCGCCTTCCACGCGCTCCAGGACTTCAAAGGATCCGTCGTCGCGAAGATCGATTTGATCGACGCCAAAGAACTGGTCGGCAATGTCGAGGCATTCGCCGATGAGCTGGAGGGTGACGCCAGCGCCGCGCGAGGCCGATTCCCAACCACCGAAGATGAAAAGCTGTGCGCGGTCGAGGCCGGAAATGGCTTCAATGGCCGACGCAAGGGCTGCGGCGGTGGAGTGCGCGTCGGGAAATCCGCCGATGGGGCCGTCGACGGGAACGAGTTCGAAGGCAACCTTTTGCGCGACGGTCATCATCACCTGCTGCAGTTTGGCCTTGGGGCCGAGCGCGACCAGCCAGAGCTTGCTGCCGGGATGCTTGGCGGCAAGACCTGCGGCTTCGTAGAGCGCGCACGCGGCCCAGGGATCGAGAACCGCAGGCAGCACCATTTCGTTTTTCAATCCCGGACCATTCGGACCGGTTGTTGGTTCCAGAGTTTGCAGTGGGTCCGGAACAATTCCGGCACAGACGACGATTTGCAATGCGGTTCCCATTTACTTGAAATCCTCAGGGGCCAAGACCATGCCCTTATTACAAAGTCAATTGATAAAGCTAGTAGCTAGGAGCTAGTAGCTGTGTTTCAGTTCTCTCCGGAATGCAGTCCTCCAGAGCCGGCCTGGAACTCAATATTGGAGCGTTCGCCGTCGGGAGAGTGCGGGCAGTTCCACAGGCACGCGCCGCAGTGGACGCACTTTTCGCGCTCGAAGAGAGGTGCGCCGTCGAGGCCGAGGGTGATGGCCTGGCCGGAACACATGCCGATGCAGGTTTTTTCCTGGCAGGAGATGCAGCGGCGGCGATCGAGAAAGAGGACGTGATCGGCGTAGCCGGGCATGGCCTGCACTTTGCCGCCCATGAGCAGCGCATCCTGGTGGGTGACAAGAAGACGGCCGTCGAAGGGAATTTCGGGCCAGCCACGCGCGGACATGAGCGCGTCGTGCAGCGGGCGGCCGGACTCGAGTGCGAGCGCGGCGGCATCGCGTAGCGCGAGGCTGGCTTTGCTCTCGGGGCCGACAGAGCGAATCTGGCTCGGCGCGGGCGGAATGCGGTTCTTGAGCGATAGCCGGCCGCCGGTGAGACCGGCGAGAGCCATGCCAACCAGTCCACGCACAAAGCCACCTTGGAAACCATTGCGAGCGTTCTGGGCCTGGCGCGCGCCGTGTTCGACGGAGCTCAATCGGCGCCGCGTTTCATAGGTCCGGGACAAATTTTCCTCCGTGAAGGGAAGGCCTGCGTGGAGGAGCTCTAGGACGGCCTCGCCGAGCTGGACGCCGGTAGTCCAGGCCTCGTCGACGCCCGAGCCTGTGAGCATGTTGGTGGAACCGGAGCCTTCGCCGATGCGCGCGTAACCGTCGCCGGTGAGGAAAGGCTCTCCGTGCTTGCCGGATTCTTCAAGAGATTTTGCGCCCCAGGAGCGGAGTACACCGCCTTGGAGATGACGCCAGAGCGCGGGATGTTGGATGTAGTGCTGCAAGTAGCGATACACGGTACGCGCGGGATCGCCGAGCCACGAGGGGACGAAGATGCCGACGGAAACAAGACGATCCGGATGCACGTAGAGAAAGCCGAAGATCTCGGGCTCGGGGAAGCCGAAGGTGTGCCAGACGGTGCCGGGCTCGAGCGTGGTGTCTTCAGGCAGCTCGATGACGAACTTCATGCCCAGAGCCCACTCGCGGCGCGCGTGGCCGGCGGGCAGACCGAAACGCTCGTCGAGTCGCTGGCCGACTGCGCCGACCGGGCCGTCGCCCACGACGGTGAGTTGCGCGCGAACGTCCATGCCCGGCATAAAGCCATCGGCAGGTACGCCGAGCTTGTCCACACCCTGATCGGCGAGACGGAGTCCGGCAATGCCACGGCAGGCCGCCTCCGCGGGGCCGGCGAAGAGTGGGGAGCTTACGGGTGTGCCGGGCCAGATCTGCACGAATCCGCTGGCCATGAGCTGCGTACTTACCCACTGATTGAATTGGCCGATGGAGAGGATCAGGCCGCCGCGTTTGTGAAGAAACGAGGGCGCCCAGGGCAGCTCAAAGGCATGGTTTTCAGCCCACCGCTCTCTTCCAAGACCAAGAAAAAAATCTCCCAAACGCAAAAGCGCGGAGCGCCGGCTGGCGCCGATGGGATCGAGCAGGTAGAAAACATGTTCCTGCTTGATCGCGGTGGCCATGGGAATCTGCGCGGGATCGAGCGCGGGAAAGCTCGAGCGAATGCCTTCGGCGCGTGTGACTACGCCACTGACGCCCGCGGCTAGATCGTCGGCACGCTCGTAGCACAGCACCTGAAGCGGCATGCCCGGGGCGACGCGGCTTTCAAACGCAGGGTCGGCGGGGTTCCGGCTCCAGGCGTCTGTGAGCGCGGTGAGAAATCCACCTGTGGCCGGACCGAAGCCGGCGCATGCGATGTCCACTTCCATCGTCTGGCGATCGATCTCGACGGACTGTGGAGCGAAGCTCATGCCGGATAATCCAAAGCCTCGGGGATCATCACTTTGCTGACGGTATCGGCGGCGCGATCCTTGGCAAGACGTGCGCCCGTGAGGCAGGTGGTCAACTTGCTCTGCAGGCGGAGGAACTCGCTCGACCCCGCGCAGCCCGCGCACGGACCGGCTTTGGCCGGGTGGCTGCCATCGGCTTGAAGAACGTCGACAGCGATAGCCATGATGCCGGGCATGGTTTCTTCCAGCTCTTCGAGCTCGTTCGAAAGGAAACAGTTGCGGTGCTCCTCCTCGTCCCACGCGGGATGGCGGTTGTACCCAAAAACCAACTCGGCGCAGATGCGCGAAGCTTCGCCGGCAGCTTGCGCGGCCTGGGTGTGGCAAAGATCGCTCAGGAATTGCACGGTTCCGGCCAGCCCCTCGGCGGCGACAGCGTCGGTTGCGCCGCGCGTTTCCAGTTCGAGCACATCGAGAATCTGGCAACGCGAAGCCACCAACCAACTGAGTGCGTCGGCAAGCGCGAAGGTGACGCCCTGGCGCTGCCCATGGTAAAGCTTGCCGCCGGCAGGGTCGGTGGCGTTCTGCAAATAGTGGAGCGACCACGCCCACAGGTTCATGGCGGAGGCGAGTGTGCAGGCTCCGGTGCCAGGGCGAGTTGACGCAATCGCGCGCATCTCCGCGGTCCATGCGGCGAACTCCGCGAGGAAGAGCTCACTGGTCATGGTCACGGTCAATTGGCGGCGCTGCACGGCCTCGGGACCTTCGTAAGTGGCCTCGAGCTGTGCGTCCATCCATTTGTTGGCCAGGAAGCCGGGGCAGTCTTCGGTAATGCCGTAACCGCCCATCAGGCTCACGGCCTCGCGCATCATGTTCGCGCCGTGGCCGGTGTTCCAGAGCTTGGTGGCCGGGCACAGTACATTGGCCTCGGCGTCCTTTAGAACGTATTGCACCAGCGGATCGGCCTCGAGTTTGGCGCGGCGCGGATCGTTCTCTTTCATCCGCAGCAACTCGAGGGCGCGCTGCTCGCTCTCTCTCAGCGCCTTGATTTCGGAGCGGCCGCCCACGACTCCGCGCTCTTTGAGGATTGCTGTCTTCTGTCTTTCCAGCGGGTCCAACTCGTCAAACAACCGCGCCGTGGCAAAGCCCAGCGAAGACGCCGCTTCGCCCGCAGCCCACACATCGACCAGGCGATGCAACGCATCTTCGCGCTGCTGGATGCCCTGCTCGTAGCGCACCGAGCCGGGCCTTGCGCCTTCCGCGCCGCGGAAACGCTGGCGCTGGTAGCGGATCACCGGCTCCACGGCCGAGAGCAGTTTCGCCGCCGTCATTAATCCCACTGGCACGCGCGTACGCCGGAAGACCGCGTCGATGATTTCGGTGTGATTGAAGTTGGGCACGATCACGCCGTCCTTCACGGTGTATCCGCCCACGATTCGGTTGGCCGGCACTTTCAGATTGAAAACGGGATCGCCGGTCGATGAGAGCTGGTGTACGAGCTTTTTAGTCGGCGTGCCGCGATCGTAGGTGCCTGCATCGGTCTCTTCAAGAATGATCACGCAGCTGCCCTTGATGCGTTCGTCGCCGGAGTTCACGGCGGCGGTGACGAAGTTGGCATAAGCGATGCCGGTAATGAAGCGGCCGCGCTTGTCCACTTCGAGCATCGGCTCTTCGCCGTCTTTCCAGTCGGCCACGCGCACCTTGCCGCTCATCATGCCCGTGTCGACTCCCACATAAGGGATGGGCTCAGTAAGCGCGAACGCGCCGCGCCAGGGCTTGCGATCTTCACCGGGTTGCGGAGGAGCGGAGAGTTTCTTGTAGCGTGCCACCTGCTCCGGCGTGCCGCGCTCGTGGATGGGCGAGAGCGCCAGAAATCCTGCCAGGCTCGCGGTCGCTGCGCCGCCATCCACCCACGCAAGCTCGAAGGCCGCGAGTCCGAGTGCCAGATTCTTCGGTCCCACGATGAAGCCGCCTTCTTCGGGCTCCATGAAGGCCGCGGTGATGCCGGCGCGATCAAACGCGTCGAGCATTTCATCCTTGGCCGCGGTCCACTCGTGTGTGTTGCGTTCGCCGGCCGCCACCATGCGGGCCACGGTTCCGCGTGCCACGCCGCGCGTCGATGCCACAAGCATCTGTAAGTCGAAGCGATCGGCAAAGCGCCAGAGAATCTGCCGCACCGCATCACCGGGGAGGGTGAGCATCGTCTTTGTTTCAGGCATCGCGACTGTGGCCATGGAGGGCCTCCTGACTAGCGCCCCTATTTTCTTTGAGCGGGGGCACTGCGGCATGTGATCCGCATCACCTGGACGAAGAACGCGGGCAGCGATCAGCCTTCAGCCCTCAGCTTACAAGTGTGAGTTTCGCGCCTCGCTGGCGGGAACTTCGTCCGTGCTCGCATTCACAGGATGTAAAAAGGTTTACCATCTATGCCTTGTTCTCGACGGCAGTTTGCGCTAGCATAGTTTCGTTTTTGAGGTCCGTTCATGCGTGTTTCCCAATTGGCCATTCTTTTTGCCCTTGCACCGTCGCTTGTCTTCCTCTCGAAACCTCTGCGAGCGCAGGCAACTTCAGTCGCCCCGGGCGTCCTGGCATCCGAAGAGGATGAAAGCTCATGGCACGGAAGCAAGTGGACACATCTCATCGAGACCGACCTGGTCGAGGAAAAATTCGACGATCTGGACCGCATGGCCTACGAGTTGCGCAGCCAGAAGAGGCGCGCGGCGGGAGGAAGCTGGAAGCTGACAGAGTTTTACGGCGCGCTCGACAAGCCCACACTTACTGACAAGGACAGTCTCGACCACATAGCGCATCTCAGGCGCTGGATCGCCCAGCGTCCGGATTCGATCACCGCGCGGGTTGCCCTGGCCACCAGCCTTCACCGCTGGGCGTGGGTGGCGCGCGGCAACGGCATGGCAAACACGGTGAGCGGTGAGGGTTGGCAGCTCTTCAATGAGCGCATTCAGGAGTCGCTGGAAGTGCTGAATGCCGCGTCCAGGCTTCGTGAGCGCTGCCCGCAGTGGTACTCCGAGATGATGATTGTCGGCCTGGCGCAGGGCTGGGACGAGGCCAAGATGCGGGAGGTTTTCGAGCAGGGCATCCAGTTCGAACCGGAGTACTTCCGCCTTTACAAGCAGATGGCGATGTATCTGCTGCCCAAATGGGAAGGAAAGCCGGGAGAGGCCGTAGCCTTCGCCGCATCCTCGGCGGACCGCGTGGGCGGCGAGCAGGGCGATGCGATCTACTTTCATATCGCCGTCTCCGTGATCGGGAAGAACGGCAGGAATTTTGGCGTCAAGGAGATGGATTGGCCACGCATTCAGAGGGGATACCAGGCGATTGCCGCGCAGTACGGAACCACGGGACGGCTGAAGAATAAGATGGCCTGGTTCGCATACAAATTCCAGGATGCGGCTGTTGCCCGCCAGCAGTTCGAATTGATCGGCGATCACTGGGACCGCGGAGTATGGCGCGACCGTGAGCGCTTCGACGAGGCCCGCGACTGGGCGCAAAGACACGCATAAATATCCCGCGTATCCGAATTCCGCAGCTACTCGAAGATTCCGGTGACCGTGCAGCGCCAGACGTGCCGGTCGGGCAGGAGAAGCTCGTATTCGTCGAAGAGCGGAGCCGTGGCGCCCTTGTGAGAAGTCTTCAGGAGCCGAGCGGTGTAGTCGCCGGGGAAAAAAGTAGGCTGGTAGTAGTGAGAGTCGTAAAGGAAGCCGCAGGTCAGCTCCAGCTTTTTCTGGTCAATGACCGCGTTGGCATGGAGTTCATCGCCGTATGGACCGGTGCCGAGTTCGTGTCTGCTCGGATCGTATTCATACTGGATCCGCATTCCGGAGATGTGCACCTTGATAGGGTAATCAACACCAGGCTTTGCATAAGGCGGCTGTTGGCCCATGCGGGTTTTTTGCGCGCAGAGAACCGGCAGACACGCGAGCAAAAACGAGGCAATGAGAGGTCGTTTCATCGTTCACCTTGGTTGGGAGCTTCTATCTTCCTTTGGATGACGGATGGCAGCAGCAGGTTGGTCTCAGCCCCTTACGCATTTCCCTGATTTTTTTGATCTTCCTCATGAATCCTGACCCCTGACACCTGATCCCTGACCCCCGTCCCTGTGATCTGCATCGTGCGGCCTGTGACACCTATCACTGCCAGTGCTCTCCCAAAAGAACGACCTTGGAGGTGCGATCCCCCGCAATTGGTTGTTGGCAGCAAGAATGGAATCGGCAAAAAGGCCTGGCGAAAGAGCTGGAGTGTTCTCGTCGGCCCGGGGAAGGAAGACGGCGGAATGAACGTAGCCGCATGGAAGAACGCAACTTTGATGGTTCGCAGCCTTGTACTCGTGGCTGGCTTGGCATTTTTGGCGCTCGCGCCGCGCGCACTCCGCGCGCAGGACTGCCTGACCTGCCACGGCGACGCCAGCATGACCGACAGCGCGGGACACAGCATCGCCGTCGACGGGAAAAAATTCGGCGACAGCATTCACGGCAGCCTGCAATGCGCGAACTGCCATGCGGACATCAAGGGCTATCCGCATCCCGACAAGGTTGCGCCGGTGGATTGCAAGACCTGCCACGCCGATGAGGCGGCCCAACTCGGCGGAAGCGTTCATGCCGACAGCAAGGATCACCCCTGCACGAGCTGCCACGGGGATGCGCACGAAATCTTTCCCAAGACCGACGCGCGCTCGGCCGTCTATCCGCTCAACGTGCCCAAGACCTGCGGCCAGTGCCACGGCAACAACGGCATGGCAGGCAAGCACGGATTGGCCAGTGTCTATCCGAACTATATCGACTCGATCCACGGGTTTGCGCTGAGCAAAGAGGGGTTGCTGGTGGCGGCCAACTGCCAAAGCTGCCACGGCTCGCATCACATCCTGAGCCACACCGATCCGGCGAGCCCGACCTACAAATCCAACATCCCGCAGACCTGCGGCAACTGCCACGCCAAGATCAATGACGAATACCAGGCTGGCGTTCATGGACAGGCCATTGCCAGGGGCGACCTGAAAGCGCCGGTGTGCTCTGACTGCCACACCGCGCACGCCATCCTGCAGCCCACGGAATCGGCCTTCCGCATGCAGTCCACGCCCATTTGCGGTAACTGCCACAAAGACAAGTTCTCCACCTACCGCGACACCTTTCACTCGCAACTGGGTTCGCTGGGCGGTTATGTGGAAACGGCGCGTTGCTGGGACTGCCATGGAGCACACGACGTACGTCCTACGTCCGATCCCACCTCGCCCGTCAACCCGGCAAACCTGATCACCACCTGCGGCCGTTGCCATGCGGGCGCCAACGCGAGCTTCGTGAAATATCAGCCGCACGCCAACGCGCGCGACCGCAAGTTGAATCCAGGGCTTTATTTTGTGCGCCTGTTTATGAACCTGCTGCTGGCCAGTGTGCTCACGTTCTTCCTCTTGCACACCATCCTGTGGCTCATCCGCTCACGCTACAACCAGGTGAAAAACAGAGCGGCCAACGGAGGAAAGAATGCCTGAGCTGGAGCAAGCAGACTCAAAAACAAGCAGCGGCGCCGGAGAAAAGTACTATGTGCGTTTTACGCGCGCGCAGCGCTACATGCACGCGGTGCTGTTTACCACGTTCCTCGGACTGGCGGCCACTGGACTGCCGATGCGCTTCAGTGAGAGCTTCTGGGCACGCAAGTTGGCCACGGGCGTGGGCGGATTTGGCGCCATCCTCTTTCTGCATAAGTTCTTTGCAGTGATATTGACCATTGCCTTCCTGATTCATCTCAAAGACATCTTCCAGCGCGCATTTATCAACCGCGAAAAGGGCATCTTCTGGGGTCCGACCTCGATGGTCGCCAATTGGAAGGATGTCAAGGACATCGTTGGCCACATGCGCTGGTTTCTCGGCCTCGGCCCCAAGCCGAAGTTCGACCGCTACGCCTACTGGGAGAAGTTCGACTACTGGGCGGTGTTCTGGGGCATGATCGTCATCGGATTCTCGGGTTACGCCATGTGGTTTGCGCCGTTCTTCGCGCACTTCCTCCCAGGGTGGGCGCTGAATGCGGTGCTGGTGATCCACAGCGAAGAGGCCCTGCTCGCCGTTCTCTTCATCTTTTCCATTCATTTCGTCAATACCCATCTGCGCCCCGATAGCTTCCCGATGGACATGGTGATCTTTACGGGAGTGGAGAGCGAGGAAGAATTTAAGGAGAAGCGGCCGCTTGAGTTCGAGCGCAATGCGAAACAGGGCAAGCTCGAAAAGAGAGTGGGCATTGCGGCGCCGTTGTGGCTCGTCAACTTCTCCAAAGTGGCGGGGTTCACAGCCATCTTCATCGGCCTCACGCTGCTGGTGCTCACGTTGACGGCGTATTTCAGCTGAGAAAAGCAGCTTTCAGTTGTCAGCCATCAGCCTTCAGCTTCGGTATTCGGGACCACAAGCGGATCACGTAATACAAGCGAATTGGACGAGCGCCATGGCACAGAGGTTCGAAGACCTGGTCGTATGGCAGCGAGCGATCGAATTGACGGTGTGCATCCATTAAGTTGACTCGGTCGCTTCCCAAAGATGAGCTCTACGGCTTAGTCTCGCAAATACGCCGCGCAAGCATTTCAGTTGCAAGCAACATCGCCGGGGGACGCGGAAGGCTTTCTCCAGCGGAATTCCGTTATTTTCTCGCACTCGACCAGGGGTCGATCTTTGAGTTTAAAACCCGGCTAGTGGTCGCCAGAAGACTCGAGTTCAGCGATAACAAGTCACTCGGCGAGGCGGATTCTCTGGCCGCGGAGGTATCGAAGATGCTTGCGTCGTTTATCCAAACGCTCGGTAGCGGCACGAAAAAGGCTAAAAGCTGATAGCTGACATCTGAAAGCTGCCCTTGTGACTCCAGTCACGGCAGGAAATCTCACTTCGGCGTCTCCTCAAGGTGTGAAATCCGCACGGCTTTTCTGGTTTTCTACGCTGATTCTTGTCTTTCTTGCCTGGGCCTCGAACGCACTTTCTGCGCAAAAGCTCAAGGACGCGGACTGCCTCGCCTGCCACTCCGACGCGACTCTCACCACCGAGGGCGCGAATGGCTCCACAGTGAGCCTCTTTGTCGATCAAAACAAGTTCAAGCGCTCGGTCCACGGCCGCATGTTTGCGTGCGTGGATTGCCACAAAGACGTAAAGAGCCTGGTGCACGAGAAGCCGCCGGAGAAGGTAAGCTGCGCCCAGTGCCACGCCGACGCCCAAACGGCGTACGCGCATTCGACGCACGCCAGGGCCAGTAAGGGCGGGACGGCGCCCGCGGCCACCTGCGAAGATTGCCACGGCGATGCGCACCAGATTGAAGGCGGCGGTGACCCCAAGTCGCCCGTGAATCACGCCAACATTCCGGCCACCTGCGGCCGCTGCCACGGGCAGACATTCCTGATGGAATCGAATGGCGAGAGCGCGCAGGCCTTCATTTCCTACCAGTCGAGCGTGCACGGCCGCGCCGTAGCCAACGGATCGAAAGATGCCGCGGTGTGTACCGACTGCCACGGCACGCACGAGATTCTGCCGGCCAATGATCCCAAGTCGCCGATCTCGAAGTTTTCCGTTGCCGCAACCTGTGGCACGTGCCACACCGATGTGGCCAACACGTTCAACGTGAGCATTCACGGCCAGGCGCTGGCGCACGGCAATGCGCTAGCCCCCACCTGCACCGATTGCCACGGCATTCACTCCATCAAGCCGCACACCGATCCCAATTCGCCGGTTTCGGAGCAGAACATTTCGCGCGACATCTGCGCCCGCTGCCATGAGGGCGTGCGGCTTTCGCAAGAGTTCGGCGTACCCGGCAACCGCGTGACCACTTACTTTGACAGCTATCACGGCCTGGCGGCCGAGGGCGGCAGCGTGGTGGCTGCCAACTGCTCCAGTTGCCACGGCGTGCACAACATTCTGCCCTCCAGCGATCCGCGATCGACCGTCAACCCCGCCAATCTGGACGCGACCTGCGGCAAATGCCACCAGGGCGTCACGCAAAAGTTTACGCGCACGCCGGTACATCTGGTGGCGGGCACCCGCGCCAACGACATTGATTCCGTCGCCGTGCGCTGGGTGCGGTGGATTTACATCGTCCTCATCCTGGTTGTTATCGGCCTCATGTTCCTGCACAACGCCATCATCTGGCGCAGCAAGGCAGTGGCGCGGCGGCGCATGATGAATCCGTTCATGACGCGCATGACGGTGAACCAGCGATGGCAGCATCTGATTCTGCTCTCGAGCTTCATCGTGCTGGTCATCACGGGCTTTGCCCTCAAGTTCCCCGACACCTGGTTCGCGCACACGCTGGGCATGGGCGAAAACCTGCGCGGCATCATTCATCGCATCGCGGGCTGTATCCTCATCGCCGCGGGCATCTATCACGTCTTCTACCTCGCCGTCGCGCGCGAGGGGCGGCGGCTGTTGCGTGATATCGCACCCCGGCCCCGCGACCTCTTCGACGCGTGGGGCACCATGCGCTACTACCTCGGCCTGAGCAAGGAGAAGCCTAAGTTCGGCCGCTTCAACTATGCGGAGAAGGCTGAGTACTGGGCGCTGGTGTGGGGCACGGCGCTCATGGGACTTACCGGCATCATGATCTGGGCCAAGGTGTGGGTCGGCGATCTGCTGGCGCGGTGGTGGGTCGACGTGGCCACGGCGGTCCACTTCTACGAGGCGATCCTGGCCACGCTGGCCATCATCGTCTGGCATTTCTACCAGGTCTTCCTCGATCCCGACGTGTATCCCATGAACTGGGCCTGGTGGGACGGCAAAATGCCGGTGGAGAACTATAAGCACGAACACGAGTTGGACACGGAATCGCTGCAAGCGGCGGAGGGCGAGGGTTCCGACCCGGCCTCAAAATAGGTACGAGCTAACTCCACCTTGCCTGTGCTACGCTTCGACCATCTGTGGCGAACTTCGAGAAAGCACCGGCAGAGGTCCAGGAAATCCTATCCAAGCCGATTCGCCAACTCGGCTTGAAAGTGGAAGGTTCTCCCCTCGAGCGTTTTGTCCAGCAACTTTACCGGGAGCTGGACGCGAAGGGGCTGCATCGCTTCCACCCCAAGTGCTATCTCACCGATGAGTGGGGCTGCCCGAACATGGAGCCTGTCATCGGAATCCCGTTCTACCTGGCCGATCCCAAACTGCAGCGCCTCGAGTCGGAGATGAACGACATTGAAGATGCGCGGCAGATCATGATGTATCTGCGCCACGAGGCCGGTCACGCTTTCAACTACGCTTACGCGCTTTACAAGACCAAGGAATGGCGCGACCAGTTCGGGCCGTTCCGGCGGCCTTACCGGGACAACTACAAGCCGGTTGCCTTCTCGCGCCAGTTCGTGCGCCACATGGAGGGCTGGTACGCGCAGAAGCATCCCGACGAAGACTTTGCCGAGACCTTCGCGGTCTGGCTGACGCCTCGCTCCAACTGGCGGAAGCGGTACCAGGGCTGGGGCGCGATGAAGAAGCTGCTCTACGTGGATCGGATCGTGCGCAAGCTTGGCGATGCCGAACCTGTGGTGGCGCGCGGCGATACCGATATTACCGTCGACGAAATGGAAGTAACGGTGGGCGAGTTCTATCAGCGTGCTCTCGAGCAGCAGCTCGCGCCTGGCGATCTTCCCCTCGACGCGGATCTGCACGACATCTTCAACGTATCCAGGCGCCGCAGGAAGAATGTTCGCGCGGCAGTCGAGCTTCTGCGCGAGAATCGCAAGGTCCTCATCGACAAAGTGAATTATTGGACCGGCGTCGGACGTCCGCTGATCAAGGTGTTGGTGGAAACCATCGAAGCAAAAGTTGGCGACCTGGGCCTGCGCGCCGACATAAAATGTGAACGGGATTATCTGACCGAAGTGGCTGTGTACGCGACCGCGCTGGCGATGAACTACATGACGCGGGGCAAATTCATTTTGCCCTGAGCCGTGATTCGACGGGTTCTACGCATCCAGCCGTTCGCGGCAGATGCGGGTGATAGCGAAAAAGTGCAGAGGCATCATGGCAAACCTCAAAGTAACGATTTTGCACGACGTATGGGAAGAGGGTCCGCCGGAGCCAGAACCGGAGCCGGCGAGGACGCCGCGCGGCAAAAAGGGCAAACGCCGCAGGAAGAAGAAAGATCCGCTGCACGACCGCGAAGAGATCTTCGAGGCGTTGACCAAGCTCGGGCACGAACCTTCGTATCACATTCTCGACGGCAAGAACCAATCGTTGCTGGCATTGGCAAAATGCGGCGCCGACCTGATCTTCAACCTCACGGAGTCCTACGCCGGCGACGACACGATGGACAAGAACATCGCCGCTTATCTGGATCTGATTCACATTCCTTATACCGGCGGCGGCCCGCAGGCTCTTTACCTGGCCCAGGACAAGTCGATCGCCAAAAAGATTTTCGACTTTCACAAGATCAAGACCCCGGACTTCGCACTCTCCTACAAGGGCCGCACCGAGCACGCGCACGATATCGAGTTCCCGCTGATCGTCAAGCCGGTCTCCGAAGACGGATCCATCGGCATCGACAGCGGCTCCGTCGTCGACAGCGTGAAGGAGCTGATGGAGCGTATCCATTACATCCACGAGGAATTCGACAGCCCGGCGCTCATTGAGGAATACATTGAAGGCCGGGAGATTTACGCCGCGATTCTCGGCAACGACAATGCCGAGGTGCTGCCGCTGATCGAACTCGACCTCTCCAGGCTTCCCAAGGGAGCGCCGCGGATTGCCGGCCAGGACGTGAAGTTCGACCAAGACACCGAGGCCTTCAAAGTGACCAAATCCGCGCCGGCCGAAGACCTGGATGAGGACACCACGAAGAAACTCCAGGACACCGCGCTCGCGGCCTATCGCGCGCTCAAGCTGCGCGACTACGGCCGCATCGATATGCGGTTAAACAAAAAAGGGCAGGTGTACGTCATCGAAGCCAACCCCAATCCATGGCTGGCCAGCGCCGCCGAATTCACCATGGCAGCCAAAAAGGCCGGCAACTCGTACACCGGCATGATCGAGAAGATCGTGGAATTGGCCCGCGCCCGGTCCATGTAGTGGCAGAAGTGCTCGCCTTTGGGGGTGGCGCCTCCCCCCTGTTGCCGCCGATCACGATGCGCCGGGTACAGGGCCGCTGTTTACTTTTCGATTACTCCCCCCACCCCCCTTTTTGCCAATGTCGTCATTTAAAAGGGGTTGCGGGCGCTGGTTTCTGTATCTTCCTCATTCTAAAGGGCGGCGTTTTCGTAAAGTCGTGATTTCATTGGAGTCCCCTGCGTTCACGGGGGGTTCAAGGCGCTCCGGTTGGGTGGCGACGCCAGAAATGAGTGTCTGGGTTTGGACTTATGGCGTGATTATGCGGGAAGAAGGCGAAATTATCGGCAGAGTTGATGAGGAGTTTCTTGTGAGTGTTTTCTGCGGGTTGGGGTGATGCGGGGCTGGTCGAGGTCTTGACATCGATTTTCGGCTGATCAGGATGACAGTTCCTTTATTTAGCAGAACTGTATCGGCGCGGCTGAAGCCGCGCCCCTGTTACAAAGCCCTGGGCTAAAGCCCATCAAATTCTGGCGTTTTTTCAGGGGCCTGAAGGCCCCTGCTCCCTCCGGGGATTGGGGCTAAAGCCCCGGGCTTTATGCGGCTTTTTCGGCGCGGCTGAAGCCGCGCCCTGATACAAGACCCCTTGGGTTGAGTTTTTGCGCAGCCTGTAAGGCCGCGCTTTGCGAGGCAGACGAAGCCGTTGCTTGAACGAGTTTTTATGCGGGTGTCACACGCGCCAGTAGTCGCCGCGCCAGTCTTTGATGCGTTCCTTGATTTGCTTGCGGGTCAGGTTGTGTTCGAGCGCCTGCTTGGCGAGCTCGACCACTTCGTCGTCGGCGGCGAAGCGCAAACCGATCAACTGATCTTCGCTGAGGCGGCTCATCTGGGTGTGCCACTCTGAGGGTGCCAGGGCTTGCAGGCGCAAGCGCTCTTCAAGCCGGATGACGCGGTCCTGCACCTTGAGCGGATACATGCGCATCTTGAGCAGCGCGAGAATCGCCGCTACCGAGAGCACCACGAACCACGCGGAATAAAAGCCGGGGTGCTTGATCACGTGGACGATGGAAATGATGAGGTTGGCGAGAAAAACAAAGATCAGAACGAAATGGTACGGGGGATCAAGGCGTCCATGATTTTTGAGATGTTGCGGCTCGGACTTACTCATTCGTGGCTCCGGTTTCTTGCAGGCTGGGATTGGATTTTCCGGCTGTCTGCGTTGCCGCGGGGTCGCCGGAATCGGCGCCAGGGACCTGCACGATCGCATGCGACCCAACGGAAGAGGACTCCTCCGTTGGCACCCCGGTACTTGCTGGATTTTGCGCGGACGCTGTGGTAGCTGTCAACAGCGAAAAATCGCCGGGGCCAAGAATCTGAGGGTGCTTGGGGATGAGATGGCAGCGGCCGCGCACCAGGTAGTCCACAAACAGGCCGCCGGCAAGATACGGATTCATGATGGCAATGGGGATGGCGTAGACGGTGGTGACGAAGGATTCGTCGATGCCCTTCACGGAGCGGCTTCCGCGCCGGTAGCCGGGAATCTGCGGAATCTCGAAGACCGTCAACTGGGTCGCGGGATGCTTGCGCGCGTACTTCACCAGCCTGTAGGTGGTCTGCTTGGGGGTGGTCATGCCGGCATCGGGGAAGATGCTGCGCCGGAAGGTGCGAGGAAAGTAGTCATTGAGAACCACGCGCGAGAAGTCCGCGCAGTTGCTGAACAGAAGATCGAATTGGGTGCGGTTGGGACCGGCGTTCAACTTCTGGATGAGGGCATCGTCCTGTTCGGGAGTGGTCTCAAAGCGGAAGGCGTAGATGCGCCGCTCGTAGGCCGAGCCCACCAGCTGGGTCCAGCCGCCGTGCAGAAAGTTGCCCGGCCGCAAATTGTCGCCGAGGCTTTCAAGGTGGGCTTCGCGATAGCGATTGCGCAGCCGCTCGACCGTGGCGCGATCCACATGCGCCGGCACGTCGGCAGGATTCTCAACCGCGTAGAGGTAGGGAAGCAGGGGAATCGCGACCCAGTCGTATCCGTCGATTCCCTGGTAGCGGGCGATCACCACGCCCATCTCACCGGGCTGGCAGCGGCGGAGCGTAACAGGGGTTTCAGCGCAGATGCGCTCGAAATAAATGGCGTTGTGGCCGGTGGGGTTGAGGGCGCCGAAAATGCCGTACGGCTCCTCCATCAGCAAGGCAGCCTGCGTTCGGCCGCGCGAACAACAGAAGGCCCCTAAAAGGACAAAAACAAAGATAAAAATACGAAATTTGCGTATCGAGAGCATCCGTCTTCCCCCTGGTTAAGATGGCCTGTTCTCTCTTTCAGTATGCTCCACATTCGATAAAAGGGCGATGAAAAGTCGAATCAAGGCTCCACGCGCTGCATTTACAGGGAATGCTCGACGACCCACGGCGCTTAGGATGCAAAGATCGCCCGGGCAGACTCCTCCGCCTGTTATTTCAGACACTTTTTAGGGCGGAAGGTTGCGATTTTATGGGGCGTGCGGCGGCCCTAAAATGCGCGCAGTTGTGGAAATCGACGGGTCTGCAGCATGAGTAGATTCTGGAGTCTATCCATATATTGCGGGCAGGCAACGGCCGGCTTCGATCAAAAATATTGCAGCTAAATTGCGAGCGCTATGAAATCAGCGGCCTCTCCCGCCTGGGGCGGAAAAGATGTGCTTTGCGGATAAAGCGGGAAGGGAGGCGTTATCGTCAATCGAATTTTCGCGAAATACGCGGCTGAGAATCTGTTAGAGCGGTACGCGTGGTACGCGCGGCGCCAGCGACGGCCAGCAAGAGTTTCTCCATCTGCGGAGTAAACTCTCGACGCGCCACTTCTTGATGAGCAAAGCTGTAGAGCCAATAGAGCAGCGAGAAGATATAGCTGCCTATAACGATTTCGTTGAGATGTCGGTATTGGAATTGGGTGGTCTGGTGCGTGTTGAGCACGGCCACTCCGAGGCTGACGATGGAATAGAAGCCAAGTCCGGTGGCTACCTGAAGTTCACGGTCGCGCCAACTGACCGAGAGCCACTGGCTGCACAGCG
Source organism: uncultured Occallatibacter sp. (assembly GCA_964569985.1). Classification (GTDB taxonomy): domain Bacteria; phylum Acidobacteriota; class Terriglobia; order Terriglobales; family Acidobacteriaceae; genus Telmatobacter. The sequence goes on along the minus strand of CAZMWL010000019.1, from coordinate 43,749 downwards.
CGAGAACGAGGAAGAAGGCGATGCGCAGAATCGTGACCGTTTGCTGCAACTGCATGAGGATGTGAACAATCTTCTCCGGAGGGACGATGCCGGGAAGCGATGCGAAGGGCCAGATGATCGCGCCTGCCACGAGAATGAAAACGCCGATAGGCACCAGGGCAAGGCGGGATAGGGAGGCACGCAACGGCCGCAGCAGTGACCATGTCAATTCGACCAGAACACCGAATTGCAGGAGAGAGTCGATGACAGTCTGAATGAAATACGTCGTGGCATAGACAGTGGATTGCGGCGAGTAAGAACGGCTGATGACATAGACGGTGATATTGCTGGAAATATCCCAGACGCAATAGGTAAAGAAAACCGGGAAGGTGCGCCAGAAACGCTTGTAGCAGAGCAACCCGATAAGGACTGCTTCGGCCACAATATAAGCAAACCAAAGTGCGTTATCCAGGCTCACGGTGTATGTTCCGCCTATCCGCGATTTCGCGTTATTCCGAGTCTAACAGCGAATCGGATGAGCGAAGCGGCCATTTGATTAAAACAAAAGTCACCTGCACCAAACAGAAACGCTGCCCCAAAGGGCAGCGTCTGCTACTTCCGAATTCGAACAGCCTGTTAGGAAAGGCTAGGTGGCGTCGGGAACGGGCCAGCAGGAATAAAGCTGGGCGGCGTTGGGAACGGACCCGCAGGAATGAAGCTCATTACGGGCGGCGTCGGGAACGGACCAGCGGGAATGAAGCTCAACACTGGGGGCGTCGGGAACGGGCCCGCGGGAATAAAGCTGGGCGGTGTCGGGAACGGACCAGCGGGAATGAAGCTGGGCGGTGTCGGGAACGGGCCAGCAGGAATCAAGCTGGGCGGCGTTGGGAACGGACCCGCAGGAATTGCACTTGCCGTGCATGCAGAAACCACAAGCAGCGCAAGAATGACGACTTTTATAACATTCAACGTACCCGTACGCATTGGAAACTCTCCTGGCGGAGACAATCCGCCCTAACACATTGCAGGGATAGAGTAACCCAATCGGGTTATGGAATCTACCCCAAAAGTGGTATTAAGAATTATTTTTAACCTAAGTAACCACATCGATGCCATTTTGGTAATCAACATGAGAGTTACTCTGAAGGTTTTTGCACGTTCTTCGCCTGCCAGGGAGGATTCGTGGTGGAGGTTGGGGCTGTTTCTCGGTAGATTGAGAGGTTGAGGCCGTTATCCAGAGGCAAGGGCGGCATTTACAGGCCAAGCGGTCCTGAGGATCCGGCGGCGATAGCAGGGATCTTCAACCTCGCAGTGGCCAGGCGGGATGGCAGCGCAGATCCGCGGCAAGGCACGCCGGCAGAAACGCACAGGGCCGGGTGCAATCGAAGAATTGGGCCGATCCTTGCAAGTTGTCCGGACGGTTACCAAACTGGAAACTTTAGTGCCCTGTGCCAAATGGACAAAAGCCTCTACAGTGGCAACTAAGCCCATTATTGATCGGGCATTGACTATGACGATTCAAAAAGCAGAAGCGCGGCTTCCGCTCGGTGCGCAAGCCACAGCGAACGGCCGGCAAGAGGTGCGTTGCGCGGTGCGATTTCCCCTTGCCCTGCCGGTGGTGCTGTCCACGGGAGATGGCGACGTTCCAGCTCTGACGCGGAACATCTCTGCCAGCGGTGTGCTTTTCTCGCTGGACCGAGCATTAACTGTTGGGCAAGACGTGCGATTTTCCATGTGCATGCCGCATTCGATCCTGGGCACGCCGCATGACGTTCTGGTCCACTGTACGGGGCGTGTGGTACGCTGCTCCTCAAGCCACAACGAGTATCTCGCCGCAGCTACAATTGATGAATATCGGTTTGCGGAGCAGTGAGAACCGGTTGGCAGGGCAGTGGCCGCATATGGAAATTCTGGACGATCATACCGAGGGCGAGAGTGTCGATTCTCAAGTAAAGCCCGGCACCATTCGCATGATTCTCGCGGATTCGCAGGCGATCTACCGCGTGGGTATACGCAAGGTCTTCGCACTTGAAGACGATATCCGCGTGGTGGCGCAGGCCGATTCGCTGGAGAATCTTCGTGCGGCTATCGAACGCTATCCCAGCGACATTGTTCTTCTAGAAGGCAGCATGCTGGCCGGCACGGCCAATGTGATTCCCGAACTGTTGCGGCTGGCGCCGGATGTGAAGCTGATCGTGCAAGCCGTTGCCAGCGACGAAAACCACACTGTGGAACTCTACCGGCGCGGCGTGCGCGGCATCGTTTCCCGCTCCATCTCGCCCGATCTGCTGGTGCGTTGCGTGCGCCGCATTGCCGCGGGCGAAACATGGATCGACAATCAGTCGGTCAACTGGGTCATTGACGCCTACCGCGCCCAGGCCGCAGCCCTGGTGAGCCCGCGCAACCAGCCTCGCCTTTCGCCTAAAGAGATGTCGATCATTACCTGCATCACCCAGGGCAAGCGCAACAAGGAGATCGCGTTTCAACTGGGAACGACGGAGCAGGTCATCAAGAATTACCTGCGCAAGATCTACGACAAGCTCGGGGTATCGGATCGGCTGGAACTGGCGCTCTACTGCCTGCACAACAAGATCATCCAGTCAGACGCGGACGAAGTGTCGGTGGCGCAAAAGGTCGTCGGCACTTAACGGCTCCATCCGGCGTCTTCCGCCGGGAACCCATTTCACTAGTTCACTGACCGCATGAATTCGTACCTTTGGCTTTGGTGGTTTCCCATCCATTCGCCAGAAAGGGCGAATGGATGGGGCACGGGAAGGTTCCTCTTCAATCGGTCAGAGACTCAGCTTCTTGATTCTTTCGGCGTCTCGCCGGCGCAGGATTGGCGCGCGAGCTCGAGCAGCCGAATCAACTCCGACAAATCGGTTCGGCGCAGATGCGCGAGGAGTTCTTTGGGCGCGTTGCGAACTACCGGGTCCATGCTGCGCAGAAGCTCCAGCCCGGACTCGGTAATCTGCGTTAAAACCACGCGGCCGTCGTGCCGGTCGCGGTGCTGCCGGACCAACTTGAGACGCTTGAGCCGCCCCAGAAGCCGCGTAATGTCGGGCTCGGCGGCGATCATGCGATCGCCGATAGCCGCACAGGGAAGTCCGCAGGGCTCGGCGCCGCGCAGGATGCGCAGAACGTTGTACTGGGTCGAAGTGAGGCCCCAGCCGCGGATCGTCTGCTGCATGGCGCGGTTCAGGCAATCCGAGGTGCGAAGCAGGTTGAGAAGCGCCTCTTCTTCCACGCTGGAGAAGGGAGGAACCTGCTGGATTTCAAGCTTCAGATTTGCCATGGGCGCGCGCTCCAAAGATTGCCGATCCGGCTCTGGCCGGACGCGGCTTACTGCTTCACGACTTCGAGTTCGATATCGAGCGCGACTTCGTCGCCAACCATGGCGGCAGGAAACTTGGGGCCGATGCCGAACGCGGTGCGGTCGAGGGTGGTGGTGGCGGAAAAGCCGGTATGCACATTGCCCTTGGGATCGGTCATCGAGCCGTTGGGGCCGACCACATCGAGAGTCACGGGCTTGGTGACGCCGTGCAGCGTCAGGTTTCCCGTCACCGCGAGGTGATTGCCGTTCTTGACCACGCTGGTGCTGGTGAATGTTGCGGTGGGCAGGTTGGCGACGTCGAAAAAGTCAGGGCTCTTGAGGTGCGTGTTGCGCGCGTCCACGCCGGTATCCACGGTGTCCACGCCGATGGTGGCTGTGACGGTGGACTTGGTGACGTCGGCCTCGTTGAGGGTGATCGTGGCCTTCACATTTCCAAAGCGGCCATGAATTTTGGACACGCTCAAGTGGATGATGCTGAAGTCAACCTCGCTGTGGTTGGGATCGGAGACCCAAGTGGAGGTTTGCGCCAGGGCAAGAGGCGCCGCGAGGGCGAGGATACCAGCGAGAATGACCAGTCGTTTCATTTTGGGAAGGCTCCTTCTTTGGGTGCAAGGTCTGCGACCGCCGTGGTGCGTTGGCAGAGCGCCGGACCGTGAGATTTCAGGTCTACGCAGGGCAAAGGCCCCGCAGTCAAGCTCTCAATAAGATGCACGAGGCGAGATGCTCGTTGCAACAATTATTTTTCGAACTTTCCGCCTTGAGCCTTCAGCTCGCAGCCACTTCCGTCCCACATGCAATGACTGATGCTCCCGGAGGAACTGGGCGGGGAGATGAAAGCAGAAACCTGACACCTGTTCTGCTATTCTCGCGCCAATGTTTGTTCTCAAACACTTTGAGAAGCTGACCCGTCCGCAGCGTCATGCTTTTCTGGCCGCGTTTCTGGGCTGGACGCTCGACAGCCTCGACTTTTTTCTGCTGGTTTTTTGCGTCAAGGCGATTGCCGGCGAGTTCCGCACCCAACCCTCGGCGGTTTTGGGAGCGGTCTTTCTCACGCAGGCCTTCCGGCCCGTGGGCGCTCTGCTTTTTGGCATGTTGGCCGATCGCTACGGCCGCCGGCCGGTGCTGATGGCGAACATTGTGGGCTTCTCCGTGATCGAATTGGCCTGCGCCTTTGCGCCTTCGCTCAACGCGCTTCTCTTTCTGCGCGCACTTTTCGGGATCGCCATGGGCGGTGTGTGGGGCGTGGGAGCGGCGCTGGTGTTTGAAACCTTGCCCAAAGAGGGGCGCGGCACGTTCTCCGGCATTCTGCAGGAAGGGTACGCGGTGGGTTCGATTCTGGCCTCGGCCGCCTTCGGGCTGTTTTTTGCGGGCGTTCACTGGCCCCTCTTCGGGCATGTATTAGTGCTTCCCGGGATCGGCTGGCGGGGGTTGTTCATCCTGGGCGCATCGCCCGCGCTGCTGGCGTTTTATGTGCAGACGCGGGTTCCGGAGTCGCCGGTGTGGCTGGCGGGAGCCCAAAAACGGAAGTCGCGCGCTGCTGCGCACGCCGGGCCTGCGTGGTCGCGGCAACTGGTGCATTTCCTGCCCACGTTTCTGTTTCTGGTGGTTCTGATGACGGCCTTCATGAGCTTTTCGCACGGCACGCAGGATGTGTATCCGACGTTCCTGGCTGTCGCGATCAAGCTCTCGCCGGAGACGATCGGCTTGATCGGCGTGCTGTACGGTGTGGGTTCGATTGCCGGCGGAATCGTATTCGGCGCGCTGTCGGAAACGTGGGGCCGCAAGCGCGCCATTATCACGGCGGCGCTGTTGGCGCTTCCGGTGATTCCTCTTTACGCCTACGGGCATACGGCCGTGACCCTCGGCATCGGCGCGGTGCTGATGCAGTTTATGGTGCAAGGCGCGTGGGGCGTGGTTCCTGCGTACCTGACGGAGTTGTCGCCGGCGCCGGTGCGGGCAACCGCGCCGGGACTGGCCTACCAACTGGGCGCGCTTATTACCTCGTGGAATGGCAAAGGCCAGGCGCTGGCAGCCGAACGGTGGGGCAATTATCCGGCGGTGCTGGCCGTTACGGTGGGCGTAGTCGCGCTGGTGCTGGCGGGCCTGACGGCATTGGGACGCGAGGCCAAAGGCAGGGAAATGACGGAGGCGTAAAAGCGGCGAGTGCGGGGCCGGTTTTGGCGCACTCTCAGAGGAGGAGGGAACCGAATGCCGTATCTCGACTGGTCGCAATGCCCCGAAGTTGAGAGCGTTCCAGGGAAGGTGAGCGGAGCCTGGGTGTTGAAGGGCACTCGCATGCCTGTCGCGGCAATCCTCGAAAACATCGCAGCCGGGGCCAGTATCGATGACCTGATCGAGTGGTTCGATGGACTCGACCGCCAACAGGTAAAAGCAGTAATTGAGCACGCTGCCCGTAGTTTTGACAAAGAGCCAACGTACACCGCATGGATCCAGCCCTGCATCCCTATAGCTTTCCAATCCCACTCCGAATCATCCACTTCTTATCGACACAGCCAATGGCCCCTGTACCTTCTGCGGCATATCGATTTTGCCAGCGGCCACTTAGAATGAGGGTCAATGAATCCGGGACCGAGCGACGTAGCAATTGTGGCAATCGGGCGCAACGAAGGCGAGCGCCTGAAGCTGTGCCTGCGCGCCGCGCTTCGGGATGCGCCGATCGTGGTCTACGTGGACTCCGATTCGACGGACGGCAGCGCGGAATTTGCGCGATCCGTAGGCTGCCGCGTGGTCTCGCTCGACACGTCGCGGCCAATCAGCGCGCCTCGAGCGCGCAATGAAGGCTTTGCGTGCGTGATGGAGATTGCGCCGGACACGCCCTTTGTGCAGTTTGTGGATGGCGACTGCGAACTCGAAGAGGGTTGGATCGAGAAGGCTGCGTGCACGCTTGCAGAACATGCGGAGGCGGGCATGGTGTGCGGGCAAATCCGCGAGATTCACCCGGAAGCGAGCGCATACAACAGGCTGTGCGACCTGGAGTGGCGCCAGCCCGCGGGAGAGATTCTGAGCTTCAGCGGCAGGTTCATGGCACGGGCCCGCGTATTCAAAGATGTGGAAGGGTTCCGCGCCGATGTGCAGGTGGCCGAAGACGAAGAGTTCTGTTTTCGCGTGCGGCGGCAGGGCTGGAAGATCCTGATGATCGATGCGCCCATGGTGCGCCACGATGCGGCGATGACGAGCTTCAGACAATGGTGGCGCAGAAATCGCCGTGCCGGCCGCGGCTATGCGCAGGTTGCGGCATTGCACGGCGGCGGCGAGGAGCGATACTTTATTCGCGACCGGCGTCGCATTTTGATCTGGGGCCTGGCGCTGCCGATGGCGGCGCTGGCCGTGGCGCCGTTTACGCACGGTATTTCGCTCTTGATTCTGCTGTGCCTCTATGGACTGCAGTACATGCACATTGTGCGCGGCTGCCGTAAGCGGGGATGGACGAGTGGGGATGCGTGGGTCTATGGGTTCTTCACCGTGATCTCGCGGTTTCCCACGTTGCAGGGGCTGCTCGAGTACTACTGGCGGCGGATACGCGGGCGGGCCATGACGATTATTGAGTACAAGTAGAGAGATCTCCGCACCGGTCCGGCAAGGGCGCTTTTCAGGCTTACCACGGAACCGGCGGACTGACGCGGCCGCCGCGGGTTTCCTTCCATGCGCGGCGCAACAGGCGAAGAAGAATCACGGCCTGACGTGCGCGCTCACGCCGCGCCGGCGCAGGGCTGAAGCGGTTGCGCAGGAAGCGCAGCGAGTAGAGGCTCTTTTCAAGCCAGAGCGCGAGCCACACTTTTGCGCCGTGGTGCTTGCGGTAGTAGAGGAACGTGGAGCGCATGCGCCAGAGCACGACTTGGGATTCATTCTCAGAAAAAACCTGCGCGTCGACCTGGCGCGAGGATTCGCCGTGCAGGTGCGTGACCACAATATCGGGCCAATAGAGAACGCGAAAGCCCGCGTCCTTTACGCGGCGGCAAAGATCCACCTCCTCGCAATAAAGAAAGAACGCAGGATCGAAGAGGCCGGCTTTGGCCAGAGCCGAGCGGCGCACGATCATGAACGCGCCCGTGACCCAATCCACTTCAGCAGGCATAGCGGGATCGGCCCAGGTGCGTTCCGCGGCGCTGAAGAAGCGGGAGCGGGGAAAGCGCGAAGCGAGACCCGTGAGGACGAAGGCATCGCGCAAGATGGAGGGAAACATGCGCGCCGCGGGCTGCCATGCGCCATCGCGCCCCACGAGGCGCGCACCACCGACACCCGCGGAGGGGTCGACCTCCGCGTGCGCAATGGCGCGGGCGAGCGCGCCGGAATGAAAAAAAGCGTCGGAGTTGAGCAGGATCAGGTAGCGCCCCCGGGCCGCCTCAATGGCGCGGTTATTGGCCACGCCAAAGCCAAGATTTACTTCGCTGCGGATCAGGCGAACGGGAGTGCCGGGACCGGAAAACTCCGCGGCAACCATCTCGGCCGAGCCGTCGCGCGAGGCGTTGTCGACGACGAGGATCTCGGCCGACAGGCCTTCGGGAAGCCGGGCGCACTCCGCGCGCAGCGCGGCCAGACATTCGCGCAGCAGATCGCGCGTATTGAACGAGACCACAATGACGGAGACCGTAGTTTCGAAGCCCGGGCGGACAAGACTCCCGGCGCTTGCCGGCTGAGATGCGCGGAATCCGGTTGGCTCGTTCACGGTGCCTCAAGTATAGAGGGGCGAAGGAACGAAGGAGCAAGGGAGCGAGGGAGCGAGGGAGCGAGGGAGCGCCCACTCTTTTGTGGCAGGGGGCTGCCGCGAGTGGGGAACATTTTCTTTGCGTGAAGAAGAATATGCTGGGAACGGGTGAGGCCGGTGCAATTTGATGGTTCCAGCGCGGGAAGGAGCGTTGCGATGACGCGAAGCGGAATCTACACATTCCACGTGAAGATGCTGCTTGCATTGCTCGCGGTTTCGTGGGCGTTGCCGGCGCGCGCGCAAACAACGAGCGACGCCGCAATGGAGGTGACGCACCTGCGGGTCACCAGCGACGTCATTCTCGCGAGAGTGACGCGGCTGGGCGTGAATCTGGGCGAGCAGAACTTTTACGACTCCGGGCAGATGCTGAAGAATTTGCTTTTCCGCAATCCCGAGTTTGCGGGGATGACGTATCGCAGCATTCTGCATTGCGAAGCCGGCGGGGTGGGCCGCTGCGTGGATACGAGGCCGGGGATTCAGTTTCCGGCGGCCTTCTGGAACGGCGCGAGTTACGAAGTTCTGGAGGGCGCGGCAGCGGGCCAGCGCGGAACGGTGACGGCAGCGGCGCCAGGCGCGAGCGGATATGTGCTGACTCTTAACTCCGGCGGCAGGGCGATTGGGGCAGGCGACTGGATTGCCATCGAGAAAAATGCTTCGGACGATCCGGCGGCGGGCTGGTGGCCCACGATGCATGGCGGCGCGCGGCTGGAACTCGAGCGCACGGATCTTCCGCCGGGCTTGCCGGTGCGCCAGGCATTGAAAATTGACGCGGCGGGCGCGGGCCAGTCAGCGGATCTGAATGCATATTTCGACTCCACCGCGGGGATGACATTTGTGCGTCTGCGCGGCCGGTACCGGCTGCGTTTTCGCGCCAAGGCCCTCAGCGGACCCAGCACCATGCACGTGCACGTGGGACGGCTGGTTGCGGGGCTGCGCCGTTATCTCGACACCGATGTGCATTTGGCGCCGGCGTGGGCCGAGTACAGCGAGGAGTTTACGGCGAATGAGACGGCGTTGCCCGCGGCTGCGGTCGAAACCGGCTTCAATGTTTCCGGCGGTTCGGTGCTGCTGAGCGACGTGGCGCTTGAGCAGGCGGGCAGCGATGCCACGAACCACACAGCGTTTCGCGACGAAGTGGTGGAGACCTTGAAGGAGCTGCATCCTGGCGTGTTGCGGCTGATGGAAAGCGACGCGGGACTGGGCAGCACGGTGGAAAATCTCCTCTTGAGCCCCGCAACCCGCGAGCGCTCGGGCTACCGTGCGTGGTTCAAGCCGTCGGACGATGTTGCGGTGGGGATTCCAGAGTTTCTGGAGCTTTGCCTGGAGACGGGCGCGGAGCCGTGGATTGTTGCGCCGACCGCCATGAGCCTGGACGAGGCGCGAAAGCTGGCGGAATACCTGGCGGGTCCGGCGACGACGGAAGGCGGAGCCTTGCGCGCGGCCGCCGGGCGGAGCGAGCCGTGGACCAGGGCCTTCCGCACCATCCACGTCGAATTGGGAAATGAAACCTGGAACCCGGATTTTCGCGGGGAAGCGATCGAAGATCCGGCGGCTTTCGGACGCAGGGCGAATGCGGTGTTTGCGGCGTTTCGCGCAGCGGCGGGACCGGAGGCCGGCCAATTCGATCTCGTGGTGGGAACCCATGCCTACGATCCGGGACGCAATGCGGCGCTGCTGGCCGCGGTGCCCCTGGCCAATTCACTGGCCATCGCACCGTATTTGATGCGCAGCGTGACCGCGTGGGCGAATGACGATGAGCTGTATGGCCCACTGCTGGCGCAGCCCGAGCAGATGTCGCGCGATGGATTCGTGGCCCAGGCGGCCGCGTCGGCGGGTGGGCGGCAACTGGCGGTGTATGAAGTGAATCTGCACACCACGGGAGGGACGGCGCCGGAAGCCGTGCTCGATCGATTCACTCCTTCGGCCGCGGCGGGGGTGGCTGTGGCCGGGCACATGCTGCGCATGATGCGCGATCACGGGATCCGCGACGAGATGCTTTTCAGCTTGCCGCAGTACGAGTTCCGACGCCCCGACGGTACGCCGGTGCGGTTGTGGGGCAGCGTGGTGGAGATGGGCGCCGACGGCCGCAAGAGGCCGCAGCTCCTTGCCGAAAGCCTGGCCAACCGCGCCATCCGCGGCGACCTGGTGAAGGTGGAGGTCGCGGGCGAGAATCCCACGCACGACCAGCCGCCGGGCAACGACGGCGTGAGCCTGCGTACTGTGCATGAGATCGATGCCTATGCCTTCCGGGACGGGAAGCGGCACAGCCTTGTCGTTTTCAACTACGGCCTTCATCATGCGAGACGCATCAGCGTGGAGGCTGCGGGCCTTGGGCACGACGCCAATGCGACGCTTTCGCGGCTGGTCAGTGCCTCGCCGGGCGATAGCAATGAGGATACGGTCAAAGTCCGGATCGCGGAGGAGCACTTCGCCGGAAGCCAGATCTTGCTTCCTCCCTGCTCGATAGCGGTTCTGGAGTGGTCGGAATAGAACCGCGCGGCGCTCTCACCGCATCTAACGCAGCATCGGGCAGGGGCGAAAGGCGACTTTAAAACCGCCCAACTACACACAAAGTAATCAAAAAGCGGTTACCCGTTCGCCGATTTAGTATGTACCTAAGGACGCATGACTTCCTGTGTCCGTGCCCACCTTCGCGGCATTGTTCTTGTTGGTTCTAAAGGGTACTTTCAAACCATCAGATCGCCCGCATTCGTCATGTCAGGCACTGATTTTGACGGGGTCATGAAAATTGGCTCCCTTTCGGTGAACTCTGGAGGCCACAGCGCCAACGTGGCAACGCTACGAGGGATTTGTGGACCTCCGGAGACTTTTTTCAGTTGCGGACACGAATCGGGCGCGCAAACGAAGGAATCAGCCGTGAAAGCGACGGCAATCGCATCCACTGCTTAGGCCAGGCGCGTGCATAGGCGGGGAATGGACCTTGAGATGAGAGATGGCCTGCAGCATCCGGTTGCAGTCATGGGATTGCCGATCAACAGCTTGAGCGCGAGCGAGGCTGTGGACACACTGGAACGCCTGATTTTGTCGGGTGGCACCCACCAGGTATGCGCGATGAACCTGGACACCTGGCTGAATGCCCTGGCGGATCCACATTTGCACCGCATCGTCGCCGGATCGAGCCTGGTTTTCCCCGATGGCATGCCGTTGGTGTGGGCTGCCGGACTGCTGGGATGCCCATTGGCAGAGCGTGTGACCGGGGTCGACCTGGTGCCGAGACTGGCCGAGCTTTCCGCGCGCAAGGGTTACAAGATTTTTTTGCTGGGCGCCAAGCCCGGCGTGGCCGAGCGCGCCAGCCGGCTGCTCGAACGCAATTATCCCGGCGTGCAAATTGTGGGCACCTTTGCTCCCGCCGAGGAAAACCTGATCCACATGGATCACACGGAGATCCTCAGGCAGATTCACTCCGCCAGCCCCGACATTCTGCTGGTCGCATTCGGCAATCCGAAACAGGAAAAATGGATTTGGATGCACCGCAAGCGGCTGGGCGTTCCCCTTTCGATGGGCGTGGGCGGCAGCTTCGATATTCTGGTGGGCGATGTGCGGCGCGCACCGCGCTGGATTCAGAAATGCGGCCTGGAGTGGGCGATGCGCTTCCTGCAGGAGCCGGTGCGGCTGGGCCCGCGGTACCTGCGCGATTTCGCCGGTTTGGCGCGGCGCTTGCCGATGGCCCTATTGGCTGCTTGGTGCCAGCGGCCGTATCTGGGCCACACCAGAGTGACCACCGCCACCACGCCGCAAGTGATGCATGTGAACATTCACGGTCGGCTGGGCGCAGAAATGGCAGCGGCGGTGCAAGACGCGACCACGGCCAGCATCGTCAACGGGCTGGTGATGGTGGTCCATCTGCACTCGGTCAAGCAGGTGACGGCAGCGGGACTGGGAGTTCTGCTGGGCGCGCGGCGTCAGCTCCTGGAGGCCGGACTCTCGCTTTCTCTTGCAGGCCTGAACCTGAAAACGCGCTTTGTGCTCCACGCCTGGAATCTGCAGCGCCTCTTCGACGAGTGGCAGCCGGCAAGTTCGCGCAGCCGCCCGCTGGATGCGGACGCCGCATCGCACGCTCCCATGCGGTTGCGGAGCGAGCAAGACGTGATCCCGGCGGACACGCGCAGTCACGGATAAAGACACAAAACTCTCATTGCCGCATGGAACGGCAGTTGGTTGCGGAGGGCAGAAAGACTGAGAGCCCCGGAGTACGGACGGACATCCTGAGGGCAAAAGGCTGAGACGACATGGCGGCGATCATTCTGATACCGGCATTGGTTTGCTGGGCGGTCCTGGCCATGGGCTCGGCACGGAAGGCGCTGCTTTGGGTTTATTTGCCCGCACTTCTTCTGCTGCCGCAGTACTACGCTCTCCGCCTTCCTCATCTGCCCCCTATCACTTTTGCCGATGCCGCCATTCTGCCGCTGGGCATTGCCCTGGTGTTCAAGGAGATGCGGCGCTGGCGCTGGGCGTGGATGGATCTGTGGGTGTTGCTGTTTGCCGTGTGCGCCGGACTTTCGGAGGCGTTGAGCACAGAACTTGCCAATGGAGACTGGACGCAACTGTTTTCAGCGAACTTCGCGGAGTCGCCGCGGCTCGGCACGCAAATCGCCAACGGCGGGCTGATGTTCGTGGCCGGCGTTTTGACGATGGTGCTTCCCTACATGGCGGGCAAACTGCTCATCGAGCAGGAAGACCCTACGATGCGCAAGAAGGTGGTCGGGCGCATCGCGGCGTTGCTGGCCATGGTCGCGGGATTGAGCATCTACGATTTCCTGACCGGACGCAGCTTATGGCAGAAGCTGGCCAAGCCAGTTCTGGGCGCGTATCAAGACGAGGTGTGGACGCCGCAAATGCGCTGGGGATTCGGGCGCATTGCAGGCCCCTACGGCCACGCGATTCTGGCCGGCATGATTTTCCTGATCGGGCTGGTGTACTGCCTGTGGCTGCGCAGCGCCGATCGCAACTGGGGCTCGCGCCGCCTGATCCACGGTCTGCCGTTTACGGGGCGCGGCCTTTCGCTGGCCGCGATTGTGGCTGGTTTGCTGATGACCCAGTCGCGCGGCCCATGGGTGGGCGTGGGACTGGCGCTGGTTTTTGCACTGCTGACGCGATACCTGCCGGTGGGCAAAGCAGTGATCGTGTTTGCCGGCTTCTGCGTCGTATTTACGGCAGGCGCCCTGTTCTACGCGAATCGGTACACGGAGAAGGCGATCCGCCAGGCCTCATCGGTAGAGCAGCAGAACGCAATTTATCGCCGCCAGTTGCTCACCAATTACGGGCCGATGGTGATGCAGCGCAAGGCCTTTGGCTGGGGCATCACGACGGTTCCCGTGGTCAACGGCCAGGTGTCGATCGACAACGAGTACCTGACGCTGGCGGTAACGGAGGGATTCACGGGGCTGGCGGTGTTCCTGGCCATCGTAACGGGCAGCGCGGCGAAACTGCTGCGCATGATCTCCCAGCCCATAGCGAGCGAGGACCGGACGCTGGCTTATGCGCACCTGGCGATGTTGATCGGACTGATGACGACGCTCTCCACCGTGTATATGGGCGAACAGGTGGTGATGCTGTTCTTTCTATTAACCGGCTGGGTGCAGGCCATGCGCCCGGCGGTGGCGCGCGTGCCGCTGGTCAATCCGCTGGCGCCGCAGATGGGTTTTCGGCGCGTGCTGGTTTAAGGCACGCGCTTTAGAGTTGTCCGGAGCTTGTTGCCGGGCGCAGTGGAAATGATCGGATTGGCTATCGAGGCCGGTCGAAGCAGAGAATGGAAACGAGCGAGGCGTTGATTTTGCAGAGCACATTTTTGACCGAAGGGCTGGCGGCGGCAATGGCGGTGCTGACCGTGCCGCTGCTCGCCGATCTGGCCGTGTGCATTGCGGGCAACCTGCGCCGCGGAAGAAAAGCAGACGCGGCGAAGGTGCGGGAGATTCGCCTTGCGGTGGTGGTGCCGGCGCACGACGAGGAAGCGATGATCGCGCGGACCGTGCAATCGCTGCTCAAAGCGGGCTGCGCGCCCGCCGCTTCGCCGATCGCGGGAGATTGCGCTGCGGCGGCGTGGAGCGTTCCCCTGATCGTGGTGGCGCACAACTGCACGGACCGCACCGCCGCGGTGGCTGCCGGAGCCGGTGCGCGCGTGGTGGAGCTGAACCATGTGATGATGCGCGGCAAAGGTGTGGCGCTGCGCTACGGTTTTGAGGCGGCACGAGCCGCGGGCGCCAATGCATTTCTGGTGGTGGATGCCGACTCCGTGGCCAGCCGCAATCTGGTTTCGGCCACGACGGCGGCTCTGGAGCGCGGGGCCGCAGCGACGCAATGCCGCTACGAACTGGAACTGCCTTCCTCGCGGCCGGCTACCTCGCTGGAGCGGCTGCGCGTGTTGGCCTTCCGGGGCATCAACGTGTTGCGGGCGCGGGGACGCGCCGGCCTGGGGTTTTCCGCAGGCGTTTTTGGAAACGGCTTCGCGGTAGCGGACTCGACCATCGGGCGCGTGCCCTTCACGGTGGACAGCATCTGCGAAGATCTGGAATACCATGTTTGCCTGGTGCTGGCGCGGCTGCGCGTGGAATGGGTGGAAGAGGCGTACGTGCACGCTCCGCTGGCTCCCGTCCGCTCCGCGCAGGCTTCGCAGGAAGCGCGCTGGGAAGGCGGGCGCTTTCATGTGGCTACGCGGGCCACAGGCAGGTTGCTGGCGTCGATCGCGCGCGGCAACTGGCGCGCCTTTGAAATGCTTGCCGAGGCCTGGAGCCTGCCGATTTCACGCGGCGTTCTGGCCCTGATTCTGGCGGCATGTTTGCCGGTCCACTGGCTGCACGTGTTCGCCATTGCCGGCGCGGCGCTGGTGCTGGCCTATGTGCTGGAAGCGGTTTTCCTGGGCAACAGCCCGTGGCGCGATTTTGCCGCACTGGCCGTGGCGCCCGTTCACATTCTTTGGAAACTGGCTATTACGCCCCTGGTGCTGCGCCAATCCCGCGGGAGCGCAGAGTGGGACCGGACGCAACGGGAGGCGCAGACGCCATGACCGAACTGCAGATGATTCCCGATACGCCCGATAAGGAAGTGGACTGGACCGTGGATCCGGACGCAGGCCGCGAGCTGGCTGTCGCCAGCGCCTCCGCAGACGGGTCTTTGTCCGCGGAATTGAGCTCGACGCCTGCGATGCTGCATGAAGTGAATCACAACTTCAGCCGCAATGTGCTGGCCACCATCCTGGCGCGCGTGGTCAACATGGTGCGCGGCGTGGTGCTGGTGCCCTTTCTGCTCTACCACCTGGGACTGGAAGCCTACGGCATCTGGACCACGATCTTCATTCTGGTTTCGTATGTCGGCGTCACCACGCTCGGCCTTTCCAATGTCTACATCAAATACGCCGCCGAGTTTCACGCCCGCCACGAATACGACAAGATCAATTCGCTGCTTTCCACCGGGTTGGCCGTTACCGTTCCTCTCTGCAGCGCCATTTTCTGCGGATTCCTGTTCGGATGGAAGTGGTACGCGCCATGGCTGCATCTGCCGGCGGCTCACGCCGTCGACGGAAAAGAGGCCGTGTTGATCGTGCTGGGCATCTTCCTTTCGGCGATTTCGCTCAACGGCTTCGGCGACATCCTGGCCGGCACACAGCAGATTGCCGCCACGCAATGGTTCCTAATCATGGGCATCCTTGCGGAGTTCGCAGCCATCCTTTGGCTGGTGGGCGCCGGACGCGGCATCCGGGGAATGGCCGAGGCCTACCTGATCCGCATTCTTTTCACCGATGGGCTGACGATCTGGTGGACGTGGAAGAAGCTGAAGTGGCTGCGCATCTCGCCACGGCTGGTGCGGCGCGAATCGATTCGCTGCGTTCTCCATTTCGGCGGAGTGGTGCAGTTCCAGAGCATGCTCTCGATCTTTCTGGCTTCCGTGGAGCGGGTGGTCGGCCTGGTCCTGATTGGCGATGCCGCGGCGGGGCTGCTCGACGTGGCCAAAAAATGGCCCACGTCGTTTTCCACGGTGCCCATGGCGTTTTTTGCCGCGCTTTTGCCGGCCGCCTCCCACGTAGACACCGCTTCTGACAAGTCGGAGCGCATGCACAACCTGCGCACCCTCTACCTGAGCAGTTCGCGCTACGCCAACCTGTGTACTTCGGCCTTTGTGGCCCTGTTTTCGTTCTTTGCCGGGCCTGTTTTGCAGGTTTGGCTGGGGGCCCAGTTCCCGTTCCTGGCGCACCAAAGGGTAATCGCCCTGTTTGTGGTATTCAATTTGGCCATGCAATTTCATATGCTTACGGGACCGGGGACTTCAATGTTCCGCGGCATGGGTAGGGTCTATGAGGAATTTACCTACTCCATCCCCAACCTGATCCTGCTGGGCATCACGGTGCCGGCAGCGCGCTGGATCCAGGGGCGTTGGACACCGTACGGAATCGGCATTGCCGTGGCTGTGGCAACTGCCGGTTCGGCCTGCGTGCTCATGGGCCGGGTGCTTTTTGTGCTGCATCTTTCGCTTGCGCGCTTCCTGCGCGTGGTGATTGTTCCGGGACTTGCGCCGTATGCCATCGCAGGCGCCCTGGCCTGGCCGGTGACGCAACTGGTGGCCATGGTGACGCGCTGGCAGGGTGCGGGGGTGCTGCTTTTGGCAGGGATGTTGTATTCAGTAGGGGTGGTTGCGGTTTTGAATCTTTGGGTGTTGACCGACGCAGAGAAGGAAAGGGAAGCTACGTGGTACCGCCGGAGCCTGGGAATGCTCCGCGGCAGGGAGGTAACTGCATGAATCGCCGGATGTACATCGCCGCTCTCCTTCCATGGGTCTTTGCGGGGATTACCGCGTCGGCGCAAGCGCCTGCGGGCTCCGATCTGCAGGTTCCCGGGCAGGACACCACGACACAGGCCAACGGACCAGTGCTGAAGCAGAATCCGCTGGAAACTCTGCGCAACTTTGAGCCCGCCGCCGACGAAGCCTACCGGCTGGGCAAAGGCGACGAGATCACGGTGGATATTGCCGGGCGTCCCGACCTCGAAGCCAAGCTGGTGATAGGGCCGGACGGCTGCGTGACACTGCCCCTGGCCGGCGACATCAAGCTGGACGGCATGACGCGGCCGGAAGCGGGCAAGGCGATTGAGGCGGCGCTTGCAGGGTACTACGACAACCTTTCCGTCCAGGTGACGGTGACGAGATACACATCGAATCGCGTGCTGGTGCTGGGCGCAGTGGCCACGCCGGGAGAAGTGACGTTCGAAGGCACGCCCACGCTGCTGGAAGCGCTGACGCGCAGCGGCCTGACCACCGGGACCACCGGGACCGGGCAAAACAAAGTTGCTGCGATTCCCGAGCGCTGCGCGATTTATCGCGGCAGCGACCAGGTGGTGTGGGTGCAGCTTCGCGAGCTGGTGGAGTCGGGCAATACGCTGGCCGATCTGCGGCTGCGCCGCGACGACGTAATCTATGTGCCCAGCCTCGCGGAGCAGTTTGTTTCAGTGCTCGGGCAGGTGCAGCATCCGGGTGCGATTCCCATCACCAGCAGCTCGACCCTGGCCAGCGTGATTGCCGACGCCGGCGGGCTAACGGACGATGCAGGCAGCAACGCCCACATTCAGATTGTCGATCCCAGCACCGGAACCTCACGCGTGCTCACATTCAAGGATGTGTTGAATCCTGTGAGATCGCGTGAAGTGATTTTGAAGCCGGGCCAGATCGTCTTTGTGCCCAAGACGGGTTTTGCGCGCGCCACTTACGTGATCAAGCAGTTGAGCCCGCTCATGGAGCTCAGCACACTGGCGTATTTAGGAGCGGTCCTATGAACCGGATATTCGATACCAATGCGAATTCGCCCCGTCTGACGGACGGCGCTCCTGCTGTTCCCGCCGCGCCGCGGGGCTTCGATCACGAACAGGCGCTGTTTCGCCTCGACATGCTGCGCAGTCTGCGCATGCATCGCCGCCTGGCGCTGGGATTCGCCCTGGCGGGCGTGGTGTTGGCCGCGGTCTATGTGGCCATGAATTGGTCGGTCTATACGGCGCAGAGCCTGGTCTACATTCAGCCCACGCCGTCGGCGGGGCTGGAAGCGGCGGGCATGCACTGGCCGTACAACTACGACCCCGCCACCTATGACTCGTACATCCAGCAGCAGATGCTGAGCATGATGCGCCCCGACGTGCTGGCGGGGGCCGTCAAGAAGCTGGACCCGGGCGTGTGGCAGCAGAGCGGCGAAAGCGACGAAAGCGCGGCCGACCGGTTGAAAGGCGCGGTGGAAGTGACGCGCGTGGGAACCGGCTACCAGGTCTCCATTACGGCACATGCCAGGAACGCGGATACGGCTGCGGCCATCGCCAACGCCGTGGCGGCCAGCTATATCGAGAACACCGCGCACGAGCAAAAGGCCAGCGATGCGGGCAGGCTGACGATGCTGCAGGAAGAGCGGGAGCGCATCAAGAAGGAACTGGACGACGATCGCACCGAGCAAGTGGCGCTGAACGCGCAACTGGGCGTGGCGGCCATCGGGCCTGAGGCTCCCCAACACTACGACAGCGACATTGGCCAGATTCACGAGGAACTGGTGAAGGCGCGCGCCGATCACGACGAAGCCGCGGCGCGGCTCACCTCAATGGACGCCAGCAACGGTCTTTCGTCGGCGGCGCTGGATGCGGAAGCCGATCAACTGATCGCTACGGACCCCGGCCTTTCGAGCCTGAAACAAGCACTGCTCACGCGGCGCGCGTTGCTGGTATCGCAGATGGCGAACCTGACGCCGAACCATCCGCAGTACAAGCAGGATGCGGAGGAATTGCGAAAAATCGATGCCTCGCTCGAGACTTCGACGCAGGAACTGCGCGCCAAGGCCGCGTCACGCATTGAGGAGCAGTTGCACACGGATCTCGACCGCACCTCTGGCCTGGAGGCGCGCCTGAACGGGCAACTGGCGCAGATGACCAGGGCCGCGGCCGGCGCCACGCCGAAACTTCAGCGCTCGAGCGACCTGGCCAACGACATTACCCGCCTGCAGACCCGTTACAACGCGGTGGACGAACAGTTGCAAAACCAGAAGCTTGAGGACAGCGCTCCGGGCATGGCGCACCTGGCCGAGGCCGCGGTTGCTCCCACGCATGCCTCGATTGCGGGAGTCATCCGCAACGCGCTCCTCCTGCTGTTTGGGTTGATCGGGCTCGGCCTGGCGGCAGCGGTTGTCGCGCACAAGATGGACCCGCGCGTTTACGTTGCTGCCGACGTCGAGCAGTTGCTGGGTTATGGGCCCATGGCGCAGTTGCCGGACTTCGACGAGGTTACCGACGAGGCGGCCGAGGAGCATTTGCTGCGGCTGGCCACGGGCATCGAGTTTGCCTGCAAGGAAGGCCAGTTGAGCAGTTGCGTGTTTACCGGGACGGGCCCCGGTGTGGGCGTGACCACGATTTCCAGGCGCGTGAGAGAGATGCTGGGAGTGCTGGGCAAAGAGACCGTGCTGGTGGATGCCGCCGGGCCTGTGCCGCAAGAACATCGGATGGGGACGGAACTCGAGCGCAGCACGCGGGCGACGTCTTTGATGCCGCAGACGGGCGAAGCGACTTCATCCGCACCCGTGGGCCTGATGTTGACCGATACAGCGCCGCTGACGGTTTCAGCGGAGGCGGAGTACCTGGCGCGACGCGCCGATTGCACGATTCTGGTGATGGAGTCGGGCGTGACTACGCGCGCACAGCTTCGTGCTGCCGCCGGCAGCTTGCAGCGACTGAACGCCGCAGCGGTTGGCTTTGTGCTGAACCGCGTGAGCCTGGCCCATGCCGACGACAGTTTCCGCCAATCCGTGAGCGAAGTGGAGCGGCACATACGCGTGCAGGGACGGACCGCGGCACGGACGGTTGCGCAAAGTTCCCGCATGGCGCCTGAAGCCGCGCATGCCAGCCCCGTGCGAGAAATTCCCATACTGGCAGAGAAAGCCGCTGCTCCAGCCGTGTTTGCCGCTCCGGCGGTGCGGCAGGCACGTCGCGCCGCTTCCGACTGGGCCGCGTCAGAACGAGCCGTAGTTGCAGCGAAGCCGCTTCCCGAGCCTGCGCCCATTGTGATTGCAGAGAATCGCGAAGCGCAGCATGTGCCGCAGCCCGCGCCGGCTGCACTGCGAGACATTGACCCGGTATCGCTTTGGTTTGCGGGCAGCCCATCGCAGCCTGCGCAAGAGCCAGCGCCTGCGCCCATGCCGACGGCAGCGCCCAAGCCGGAACGCGTGCCCGACGCGCAGCCCGTCGTCATTGACGACAAGCGCGAGGCGCCATCCAAGCTGCAGACTGTGCCTGTGATTCGGCCCATTCCGCGGGCAGTGGAACCCGTATCGATGCCGGCTGAAAAGCCCGCCGCAGCGCCTCCACACAAGCCTGTTGCGGTGGCCGAACCCAAGCCCGCGCCCCAACATATTGAAGAGCCGAAATCACAACCTGTGTCATGGACGGTAGCGCCGCCCGACCAGCAACCGCGGGAGGATACTCCCTGGTGGCTGACGGAAGCGCCCACGCATGCCGATCACGCCATGACGCAGGTGCGCGCGCCGCGCGTGGGGACGTGGCATTCCGCGGTTGCGCATGGCGAGCAGAGACCTGCTGCAGCGGAGATACGGGAGGAAGAAGAGGCTTCCCACGAAGCGCCGACGCGACTGAGCGGGTTGAGAGGCATCCTTTTCTCGCTGGGAATCAAGGATCTGACTCCGAAAAAGGATTCCGAACAAAACGGCAACGGCAATGGAAACGGCGGGCACGCGGATGCGACCCTGGTTGATTCCGAGCAAACCATTGTTATGGAGAGTTTCGTTCCCCGGCCGGAACCTGAGCCCGTAGAGGTCAAAGCGGAAGAAACAGTTGTACGTAAAGGCGTGCCACGCTGGGTGATGGCGGAGCCAGAGTTCCTGCCTCCGCCGGTGGAAGCGGCCAGCAAGAGCAAGGAATCGCGCTGGAATCGTGGAAAATACGACACCGAAAGCCTCGACGACATCCAGATTCTGCCGGCGCGGCGCGGCCAGTACAAGCGCTGAACGTGAAGGCCGGGAATAGCAACTTCGCCGGGTGGCCGACTAGTCGCCGGGCGCCCCATCCTGAACGCGTCTTTTGCGTCTAGGGTAGGAGCGCACAGACCTCCATGCACTTTTCCAGCCCACCACACCGGGGTGCCCCTTATCTCCGGCAACCCGGAGATTTCCGTTTCATTAAAACTCCCACCCCCCTCGTATAGGCGGTTTTGCAAGGCCGCAGCCGCGGCGATAAGATAGCGGAAAGCGCCGCGCGAAGCCTTCGAGAAGCGACGGTGCGATCCCCGCAAGAATCATGATGCGAATCCCGCAGGCCAGCGAGACGATCCCAGAGCGGTTCCAGAATTCACGTGCTCTTCTGAGGGCGGCGAAAGGTGGCATTTTCTTGATGAAAATACCACTCAGCCGTGGCGGCCCCGGGGCACAGCAATTCTGGAACCGCTGTCGGCAAACCCTGAAGCCGGAGAAACTGCGATGCCGGAAGCGGACGATCCCAAGGCGGGCTCAAAGCCATCCGAAGACTCATCGAAATCGATCACGCGGCGCAGATTCATTCTGGGCGTGATTGCCGGAGGCGCTGTGGTGGGCGCGGCCAGCTACCGCATTCTCACTCCGGGTGGGCGTCGGACCTTCGGCGGCGAACGGCTGATCACCCTGAACGTGAACGGCCAGCCGCGCCGCGTGGAAGTGATGCGGCAGGAAACGCTGGCCTGGACGCTGCGATACAAGCTGGGACTGACGGGGACGAAGCTGGGCTGCGACCGCGCGGAGTGCGGAGCCTGCACGGTGCTGATCGACGACGTGCCGCACTACAGCTGCTCCGTACTGACCAACACCGTGCGGGGGCGCAAGGTGACGACGATCGAGGGCCTGGCCGTGGACGACGGCACGCTGCACCCCATGCAGCAGGCGGTGGTGGATGCGCAGGGCTTCCAGTGCGCGTTCTGCATGTCGGGTTTCATCATGGCGACGGTGGGATATCTGAAGACGCACCCCGCTCCCACGCGCACGGAGCTGGCGCACGGCATCAGCGGAAATCTTTGCCGCTGCCAGGACTACAACAAGATTCTGGACGCGATGATGCTGGGCGCGGAGAACATGCGGAACGGCGTGCCTGCTGCCGGGAAAGCGAGGGCCTGAGCCATGGCGGACACTCCACAAGAAAGCGCGATCGCGGCCGAGCAGGAAAAGCCGCGCCCGTACGGCACGGGCTACAAGCTGATCGGCAAGGACTACAAGACGCCCGACCTGGTGGCGAAGGTGACGGGGCGGTCGAAGTATGCCGAGGATTTTCGCGCGGAGGGAATGCTGTTTTGCCGGCTGGTGCTGAGCCCCATGCCGCACGGGCGGATCAAGCACATCGATGCGAGCGAGGCGCTGGCCATGCCCGGCGTCAGGGCGGTGCTGACCGCCGACGATATTCCCGCGCAGGCGGATTTTCTCGCCGACAACGGGCAAACCATCAAGGCCAACAAGTGGGGCGAGCGCGCGCTCAGCAACGAGCCGATGTTTCAGGGCGATCCGATCCTTGCCGTCGCGGCGGTGGACGAGCTGACCTGCGCCGAGGCCATCGAAAAAATCAAAATCGACATGGAGCCGCTGCCGTTTGTCGTCGATCCGCTCGACAGCTTGCGGCCTGACGGCCCGAATCCGCATGCGGATGGCAATGTGTGGGTGCGGGGAAAATCCGGCGAGCAGATTACGGAGCTGAAGTGGACGAAGGATGATTTTGCCGAGTACGGCCAGGGACGGCTGCCGATGGGCAAACCGACGGCCGACTGGTCGTACGGCGACCTCGATGCAGGATTCCGCGACGCCGCACTGGTGCTGGATGAATCGTTTGTGACGCCGGATGTGAGCCACCAATGCCTGGAGCCGCGCACCGCGATGGCGTACTGGCAGAACGGAAAGCTCTATTTGCATACCGGCACGCAAAGCACATTCCAGACCGTCCCGGCCATCGCGCGCTGGATGAATCTGAAAGACGAACAGGTGGTGCTGGTGAGCGAGTATACGGGCGGCGGGTTTGGCAGCAAGGTCACCGGCTCCGTGATTCTGATCATTCCCGCGATCCTGTCGCGCAAATTAAACGCACCTGTGATGATGCGCATCAGCCGCGAGGAGGAGCACTTCATCGGCCGTGCGCGGCCCAGCGTTCTGGGACGGGCAAAGATCGGGTTCGCGAAGGACGGGCGGATCACGGCGCTCGATCTCTACACGGTGACCAACAGCGGCGGCTATGACAACCAGGACGATGGCGCCTCATCGAGCCGGATTGTTTCGCTGCTGTACCAGCCGCCGGCGATGCGCTGGCGCGGCGTCTCGGTGATGACGAATACGCCCACGCGCAGCGCACAGAGCTCTCCGGGAGGGATGCAGGGCATCGCCATCATCGAACCGATTCTTGCCAAGGCGGCGCGCAAGCTGGGCGTGGACCAGGTGGCGTTGCGGCGGGTGAATTGCCCGGAGGGCAAAGCGGAGTACGGACCGCCGAATCGTGGCAGGCGGGCGCATGCCACGAGTTGCTTTTTAAAGCAGGCGCTGGATCTGGGCGCAGAGCAATTCAAATGGCAGGAGCGCGCGGCGCGGCCCAAGCGGATGGGATCGAAGGCGCGCGGCGTGGGTGTTTCGCTGAGCACATTCCACGGTGGGACGATCGGATTCGACGGCCTCGTGGTGATTACGCCGGAGGGGCGGGTGCGCTTCCACTCGGGGATCGGCAACCTGGGCACCGAATCGGTAATGGACGTACACCGCGCCGGCGCAGAGGTGCTGGGCGTGCCGTGGGAGCTTTGCGACGTGGTGTGGGGTGACACATCGAAGATCTTTCCGTACACGTGCGCCTCGGGCGGCAGCCAGACTACGCATGCCATGACGCGGGCCGCGTTTGCCGTGGCCACGGAGTGCCAACAAAAACTCAAGGAAGTTGCCGCAAAGTCGCTCGGCGGAAAGCCGGAGGATTACGAGGTCGACAACGCGCGCGTGTCCCGCAAGGGCGGCGGCGCGGGGATGAGTCTGGCGCAGGCGGCGCACAAGGCCATCGAACTCGGCGGCATCTACGACGGACATCAGGCGCCGGACGACGTGCACAAGGTGACGAAGGCGGCGGTAACGGCGCTGGCCGGTCAAGGGCTGGTGGTGGCGGCGCGCGACAAAGCTCCCCGCGACGGCGACACATTCTCCTACGTGGCCAGCTTTGCCGAGGTCGAAGTGGATGTGGAGACGGGCAAGTACTTCATCACGGATTTCCTGGCGTATGGCGACGTAGGCACGGTGCTGCATCCGCACTCGCTGGGCGGGCAGATGCTGGGACGGTCGACGCTGGGGATTGCGCACGCCATCGGGCAGAAGTGGGTGTACGACCCCGAGTACGGCGTCGCAGTGGCCAAGCGTTTTTATCAGAACAGGCCGCCGACAATTCTGGATGTGCCGGTGGATATGCAATGGGCGGCGCTGAATATTCCCGATCCTGAAACGCCGGTGGGCGCGCGCGGTGTGGGCGAGCCGCCGGTGGGCGGAGGCTGCGCGTCGATTTTGAACGCGCTGAGCGATGCCCTGGGCGACGAAATCTTTGAGCGTGCGCCGGTGAATGCGGATACGATTCTTGCGTCGTTCGAAGCGGGACGCCCGATGCAGCATCCGTTGACGGGGAGCATTTGAGAAAGACAGGGACTAAGGGACTGAGGGACTAGGGAGCAGAGAACAGTGAACAGTGAACGGAGACGCGCTAACAACTGAGAACTACGAGCCGCGAACTGCGAACCACGAGCCACGAATCACGAACTGAAACCTGAAACCGGACACCTGAAACCTGACGTTGGAGTAGAGAATGGCGGTCATACGGGACGTAATGCCGGCTTTTGACCTGCTGCAGCCGGACTCTGCCGCAGAGGCGCAAAAGCTGCTGCAACAGAATGACGAGGCGTGGGTGATGGCCGGCGGCCTGGACAGCTTCGACTGGCTGAAGGACCGCATCAAGAAGCCGAAGGTGCTGGTGGATTTGAGTGGCGTGGAGGAACTGAAGGGAATTCGCACGACCAGCGACGGTGTGGAGATTGGCGCCATGACCACGCTGACCGAGATTGCGAACCACCCCGCGATCCAAAAAGATTTCGGTGTGCTGGCGCAGGCCGTGGCGCTGGTAGCCTCGCCGCAGATTCGCAACCAGGGAACGCTGGGCGGCAATGTGTCGCAGGACGTGCGCTGCTGGTACTACCGCGGGGGTTGGCCGTGCTA
This sequence comes from uncultured Occallatibacter sp., assembly GCA_964569985.1. Taxonomy (GTDB): domain Bacteria; phylum Acidobacteriota; class Terriglobia; order Terriglobales; family Acidobacteriaceae; genus Telmatobacter. The sequence goes on along the minus strand of CAZMWL010000019.1, from coordinate 18,489 downwards.
TCGCGCGGGCGGAAATATTTGCTACGCCGATACGCCGGTGGGGCGCAATCGCGAGCACGCGATCTTTGGCGCCAACCGCTGCGTGGCCGTGCACCCGTCCGATTCAGTCCCGGCGCTGATCGTGCTGGATGCGAAATTCGTGGTGCAGACGGCGAAGGGCGAGCAGGTTGTGGATGCAGAGGATTATTTTGTCGGACCGGAGGACGATATTACGCGGATCAATATGCTGCGCCCGGGCGATCTGCTCACGGCGATCCGCATTCCCGCAACCTGGACGGGCGCAAAGTTTTATTTCGAAAAGGTGCGCGACCGCAATGTGTGGGATTTTCCGCTGATGAACGTGGCGTCGGCGATCAAGCTGAGCGGGACAACGATCGGCGACATCAGGATTGCTGTAAATGCTGTATCGCCGCGGCCCATGCGGCTTAACATCGTCGAAGACGCAGTCCGCGGCAAGTCGGCCAATGACGCCACGGGCGAAATGGCAGGCAAACTTGCGGTCGAAGGCGCGGTTCCGCTGCAGTTCAATGGCTACAAGATTCCGCTGATGAGGAATCTGGTGAAGCGCGCGATCGCCGGCGCGGCGCAGCCGCCGATGAATCGCGCGCTCGCCGCGAACGCCGCTGCCGGGGAGGCGACATGCCGCAGCTGATCCAGTGGGCGACGAGTCCGTGGGGCAAGTCGGTTCCAATTCACATCGCCTGGGGACTGATCTGGATCGCTGTGATCGCGGGACTGAGCTTCATGATCGTGCACGCGCTTTACCTCATCATCGTGAAGCCGCCCAAGCGATTTGCGGAACGCAAGGCCGAGCCGAATGTGGCGGCGATTCCGGAGCGCGTGCCGCGGCACTCGCTGGCCGCGCGACTGTTCCACTGGATCATGGCAGCGTCGATGTTTACGCTGCTGTTCACAGCGTTTCTGCCCAAGGTGGGCGTCCAGTTCAACTGGGTGATCTATCACTGGATCGCCGGCCTGGTGCTGACGGCGTCGATTCTGTTTCACGTGGTGCACGCGACGTTCTTCCTGGATTTCTGGTCGATCTGGCCTGACAAGACGGACCTGCGCGACGCCATCAACCGCGCGCGGCGGTTTTTCGGCAAGGATGCGCCGTTGCCGGAAAAGTTTGCCAAGTATCCGCTCGAAAACAAGCTCTACCACGGGGTGATTTTGCTGGCCGGGCTGGCGGTGATCGCGACCGGCCTCTTCATGATGAAGCGCGTGCAGACCGGCATCTTTACGCGCAATCCGTATCTTTTCTCTGACATGACATGGGGCCTGATGTATGTGTTGCACGGGCTTGCCGGAGTGGGACTGATTGCGCTGGTGATGGTCCACGTGTACATGGGAGTGCGGCCCGAAAAGCTCCCCATCACAAAGTCGATGATTTTCGGTTGGATGAGCCGCGACTTTTATCTCGAAGAGCACGACACCGGACGATGGGCCGTGAAGGCGCAGGCGAATTCCGAGAAGAAGCAGGGTTATGCCGCAAGCGATGGCGACTGAAATTCAGAAGCAGTGCGAGACCATTGAGGAGTGCTACGAGTTCACGCTCTCCTATGCCGCGCGCGGGTTGGCGAGCGAAGAGGGCAGCGAACTGAGAGCGCAGTTGACGCGCGCCGTGGCGGCAATGCGCGGCCTGGAGCGGAGCTGCGCGGAGACCGTCGCACAGCAACATGGGCCTGCCGGCAAATACGAGGCGTTCTTCGCCGTGCTGAAGCGGGACGCGGAGAGCGCCCTGGCGGCGATGGAACTGGTGCTGGCGCAGCCGGCGATCGGCTCGCAACTGATCGACAATCTGAACGCGTCGATCCATTTGCGCGCGCTGCTGGCGGATTTGTTTCTGGTGACGGAGATTCTGGATGCGCAGCAGGCGAGAGCTAAGGCGGGGGCCGCGAACGCAGCCATCGGCCCACACTGAGCGCGACAGGTAAGGCGACATGTATTCCGCAGAGGTTCTCGATCATTTTGAGCATCCGCGCAACGCGGGGGCCATTGCCGCCGCGGATGCGTCGGCGCGTATTGAGAATCCTGCGTGCGGCGACATTCTGGAACTCACTCTGAAAATCGATGGCGACCGGATCGCGGAGATTCGATTCCGCGCCAAGGGATGCGTGGCCGCAATGGCCTGCGCCTCGGCCCTGACGGAGCTGGTCCGCGGGGAAAGTATCAGTGAGGCACGGAAGCTCACGCGAGAAGAGCTGCTGCGCGCGGTGGGCGGATTGCCGCCGGCGTCGTCGCACGCCAGCCACCTGGCCATGGATGCGCTGCATGCGGTGCTGCAACAGCTTTCAATGAAAATCTAGGTTCCCGGAATACCCTGCTCGGCGACGTCGGCGTAATCCTGCGGCGTGTTGAGCCCGGCCTTGGCCAGCGACTCAGGAACCGGAACGTAGACCACGCGGGATGCGTGGGCATGCAGAACTTCGCGCGCATTGCCGGTCACGGGCGCTTTGAGAAAAGCGTCGATGAGTTCGCGACTGGCGAGGAGAGGATGGCCGTGCCTGCCGTCGTGCTCGGGAGCGACAGCCCAGAAGCCGGCCGCGAGCGCGCCGAGAAACGCGTAGTGAAGGCGCTCGAGCGACGCAGCGCTGAGCGGCGGGCAATCGACAGGCGTGATGATCGCCGCGTTGCAGCCGCGGCGGAGCAGATCGCGCAGACCGATCTGCAGCGAACTGAACTGGCCGTTGTCCGGAGCCGGGTTGCGGATGAGATGGGCGCCGCACGCGCCGACCATAGTGGCGAGGGCATCAGCGTTCCTGCCGGCAACGACAACATTCAAGCGGGTGAGGGGATCGAACGCCAGCAGCGCGGCGGAAAGCAGCGTGTGGCGCGGCGGATCGGTTGCGCCCGGCGGCGGCGGAGGCCAGGGAAGCGTTGCCTTGTCGGCTCCCATGCGCGTGGAGTCGCCCGCCGCGAGAACAAGCCCTGCGAGTTGTACGGCTTCGTGCATAGACAGAAGATACCGCTGCACGGAGCAAGGGGCAACGAGTTTTGTATCAGGGCACGGCTTTAGCCGTGCCGCAAACGCTGCAAAACGGACGCGGGCTTTAGCCTCTGAGAAATATTTTTCGTCGGCTCATGGATTCATATCGCGAACTCGATCGGTTGAACGAATCATCGCCTGTTAGCTGAACTATTTTTCGGCGGGGGTTGGGAGGGTTTCGCCCGGAGCCTCTGCCTCGTTGGCAGCCGTGTGCCGTGCGCTTTGGAACCAGCTCATATGCGGCAGGGCGCGTTCGGCGCGGCGTCGAACGGCAATGAGCTCGGCCAGGATGGAGACGGCAATCTCTTCGGGCGTGACGGCGCCAATGTCGAGGCCAATGGGCGAATGCACGCGATCGAATAGCTCAGGGCTGAGACCTTCGCGCGTGAGTTCGCGGAAGACGGTAATGGCTTTGCGTTTGGAGCCGAGCATGCCGATGTAGCGCGCCGGGGTTTCCACGGCCCAGCGCAGAACGCGCATGTCGTCGCGATGGCCGCGCGTGGCGATCACGATATAAGACGACTCAGCGGGAGCCAGTTCCTTGAAAGCCTCGTCGAATTCGCGAGCGACGACCTGGACCGCGTCAGGAAAGCGCTCGGGATTGGCGTAGGTTTCGCGGTCGTCGGCGACAATGCATTCGAAACCCGCATTGCGCGCCGCCTTGAAGAGTTCGAGGGCCACGTGGCCGGCGCCAAAGATGTAAAGCAGCGATGAGGGCAAAACGGGCTCGATGAAAATTTCCAGTGTGCCGCCGCAGACCAGGCCGGTGTCGTATTTCGGGTCCTGGTTGAGATCGAAGCTGATGGTGCGCGGCTTTTCCTCCGCGATGACCTCACGCGCCGCCTGCCACACTTCAGCTTCCACGCAGCCGCCGCCGATGGTTCCGGCGATGGAGCCGTCGTCGCGGATGAGCATTTTGGCGCTTTGGAAGGAGGGGATCGAGCCGCGCGAGTTCACAATCGTGGCCACCGCGCCGCGGCGCCCCTCGCGTTGCAACTTCACGATCTCCTCATATATATTCATTGCTCTCGATTATTGGATTCGCGGCAATCGAAGTCAAACCGAGGCACGACGGAGCCGGTATGGAGCCGGTTGCCCAACCGGTGAACAGGCCGGCTTTCCGCGGCCTGTGCGCCCTATTGCTCAATGGACGTAATTCGGTTACTTTCTTAGACTCACGGTTCTTTTTGATGGAGGGGTCACGCAATGCCTCGGATGGTTCGATGTTCGATAATTCAGGCTTCCAACGCAGTGCCCGCGACCGAACCGCTGCCCAAACAAAAGCAGGCGATGGTGGAGAAACATGTGGGTCTGATCCGCCAGGCGGCGAAGCAGGGAGCGCAGATCGTCTGCCTGCAGGAGATTTTCAATGGGCCCTACTTTTGCGCCGAGCAAGAGGTCAAGTGGTACGAGATGACGGAAGCGGTTCCCGATGGGCCCACAGTGACGCTGATGCGCGAGCTGGCGAAGGAGCTGCACACGGCGCTGATTGTGCCGGTGTACGAAGTGGAGCAGGAAGGCGTCTTTTATAACTGCGCCGCGGTGATCGGGAGCGACGGATCGTATCTCGGCAAATATCGCAAGACGCACATCCCGCACGTGGCGCCGGGCTTCTGGGAGAAGTTCTATTTTCGCCCCGGCAATCTGGGCTACCCGGTATTCGATCTCGGTTTTGCCAAAATCGGCGTCTATATCTGTTACGACCGGCATTTCCCCGAAGGCGCACGTTGCCTGGGACTGGCTGGCGCGGAGATCGTCTTCAATCCTTCGGCGACGACGGCGGGGAAGAGCGAGTACCTGTGGAAGCTGGAGCAGCCGGCGCACGCGGTGGCGAATGGATACTTTATTGCCGCCATCAATCGCGTGGGCACTGAAGCGCCGTGGAATATCGGCGAGTTTTACGGGACGAGCTACTTCTGTAATCCGCGGGGAAACATTATTGCCGAGGCCTCGCGCGACAAGGACGAAGTGTTGACCGCAGACCTGAATCTCGACGAGATTGCCGAAGTACGGCGAAGCTGGCAGTTTTATCGCGACCGCCGGCCCGAATTGTATGGGCCGCTGGTGGCGTCGTAGGCCAAAGGGGACGGCATGAGCACAGCAACCTTGCTTGACGATCCACATCTGAAGGCGCGGTTTGGGGAATTGAAACCGGCGCTGACTGCGCAGGCAGCGGTGATTGAAGCCGACCGCTGCCTAAACTGTTTTGACGCGCCGTGTACGGCCGCGTGTCCCACGCATATCGATGTGCCTGGATTCATCAAGCGCATCGCCTCGGGCAATCTGCGCGGGTCGGCGATGCGCATTCTCGACGCCAACATTCTGGGCGGGAGCTGCGCGCGGGTGTGCCCGGTCGACGTGTTGTGCGAGGGCGCTTGCGTGCTGCTGCGGCAGAATCACAAGCCCATCCAGATCGCGCTGCTGCAGCGGCATGCCATCGATGCGTTCTGGGCGACGGGCGAGACGCCGCCGGCGAAAGCGCCGGGAACCAAAAAACTGCGCGTGGCCTGCATCGGCGGCGGACCGGCCTCGCTGGCATGCGCGGCGGAATTGTGCCGCGCGGGCGCAAAAGCCACGATCATCGAGCGCCGCGAATTGCCCGGCGGATTGAACACCTATGGCGTGGCGGAGTACAAGCTGCGCGCCGCCGACAGCGTGCGCGAAGTGGAGATGATCCGGCAGTTGGGCGTGGAGTTTCGCTGCGGCGTGGAAGTGGATTCGGCCGCGGCGATCGAGAAACTTGAAGCGGAGTTCGATTTCGTCTTTCTCGGCCTGGGGTTGGGCGCAATGCAGCGGCTCAATGTTCCCGGCGAAGACACCAAAGGCGTGATGAACGCCCTGGAGCTGATTGCCGCGTACAAAACCGGCCATCTGCGCGAGTTGCACGGAACGGTGGTGGTGGTGGGTGCCGGCAACACGGCTATCGACGCCGCCAACGCCGCGCGCCGCCTGGGTGCGGCCATCGTGTATATGCTCTACCGGCGCAGCGAGCAGGAGATGTCGGCGTTCGAATTCGAGTACGAGCACGCGAAGCAGGAAGGCGTGCAATTTCTGTGGCGCAGGCTGCCGCTGGCCATCCGGCCGGAGGCACATGGCCGCCTGCTGCTGGAGACGGTGCAAGTGCGGCAGGCGGATGGCAAGCTTGAAGTGGTTCCAGATTCGGCTGCCACCATCGATTGCGACCTCGTCGTGCCGGCCATCGGCCAGTCGCCGCTGACTGAGCTGTTGCAGGAGCTGCGCGGCGTAGAGGTGCGCGATGGGCGGATTGTGGCCGATCGCGAGACCGGGCAGACCGGCAACCCGCGCTACTTTGCCGGAGGCGATTGCGTGAACGGCGGGCGCGAAGTGGTGGATGCGGTAGCCGGCGGCAAGCGCGCCGCCATGGCGATGTTGAAAACTGCGGAGGTTGCTCATGCCTGACATTGGCGTGCGAAATTTTGCGGGAAAGATCAACTGCCCCAATCCGTTCTGGCTGGCCTCGGCGCCGCCCACCAACACGGGCGAAATGATCATGCGCGCCTTCGACGCGGGTTGGGGCGGCGCAGTGTGGAAGACCATCGGCGAGCCGGTGGTGAATGTGAGCTCGCGCTACTCGGCCACGGACTGGAACGGTCAGCGCATCATGGGATTCAATAATATCGAGCTCATCAGCGACCGCACCGTCGAGCAGAATTTGACCGAAATGGCGGAAGTGAAAAAGCGCTATCCGAGAAATGCGGTCATCGCCTCGCTCATGGTCGCGTCGAATCGCGAGGCGTGGCACGAGATTGTCGCGCGCGCCGAAGACGCGGGAGCGGACGGACTGGAGCTGAACTTCGGCTGCCCGCACGGCATGAGCGAGCGCGGCATGGGCTCGGCGGTAGGCCAGGTGCCGGAATACGCCGAGATGATCACCGCATGGGTGAAAGAAAAAGCGAGCACACCCGTGCTGGTCAAGCTCACGCCGAATATCTCAGATATTCGCACCGTGGCGCGCGCGGCCAAGCGCGGCGGAGCCGATGGATTGTCGGCCATCAACACTATCAATTCGATTACTGGGATCGATCTGGACACGTTTGTGCCGCGGCCCAACGTGGACGGGAAAAGCTCGCACGGCGGCTACTGCGGGCCGGCGGTGAAACCCATCGCGTTGAACATGGTGCAGCAGATCATGGCCGATCCCGAAGCGGCATTGCCGCTTTCGGGCATCGGCGGCATCGGCTCGTGGCGCGACGCGGCCGAGTTCATGCTGCTGGGCTGCGGCACCGTGCAGGTGTGCACGGCGGTCATGCACTATGGCTACCGCATTGTCGAATACATGGCCGAGGGACTCGACAACTGGATGCGCGAGAAGGGCTTCAAGACCATCGATGATTTCCGCGGCCTGTCAGTAAATCGCGTGACGGAATGGAAGCACCTGAATTTGAACTACAAAATCGTGGCGCACATCGACGAGCAAAAATGTATCGGCTGCGATTTGTGCCACATCGCCTGCTGGGACGGCGCGCACCAGTGCATTCATCTCGATCGCGTTTCCGGCCCCATTGACGGGCATGTCGAGCTGCACCGCACGCCGGCAGAGGAGCAGACTGCAAGCCTCGCCTCGATTGCCGAAACTCCGGTGACGCGCAAGGAGCGCGAAGCGGCTTTTGCGCAGGGACCGTATCCCACGCCGCTCGCGCGCATTCCGCGTGTGGATGAAACGGAGTGCGTGGGATGCAATTTGTGTTCCTGCGTGTGCCCGGTGGAGGGATGCATTACGATGGTGCGCGTCGATAAGGATGTGCCTCCCGAGACGTGGGAGCAGCGGACCAAAGGCGCGGCGTGAGAGGCGCCAGCCAGCGGAGACTAGCGCCTGGGGCGTTCGCGGTTCAATCGCGGCGAGAAATGAGGAAGATGCCATCATGAAAACGCTTATTCAGAACGGAACGGTAGTCAACGCCGACGCCAGCACAAAAGCGGATCTGCTGATCGACGGCGCAGTAATCAAGGAAGTGCGCGCAGGGATTCCGGCAAGCTCCGCGGACAAAGTTGTCGATGCCACCGGCCTCCTGCTGATTCCGGGCGGGATCGACGCGCATACGCATCTCGACATGCCGTTCGGCGGATCGTTTTCGAACGACGATTTTGAGACCGGCACGAGGGCCGCGGCCATCGGCGGGACGACGACAATTGTGGATTTCGCCATCCAGGCCAAGGGCACCAAGATGCGCACGGCGCTCGACACGTGGTGGAAAAAGGCCGAGGGCAAGGCGTGCATCGACTACGGGCTGCACATGATTGTGACCGACCTGCCCGATGCGGGCCTCGAAGACATGGACGACATGGTGCGCGAGGGCGTGGCCAGCTTCAAGCTGTTCATGGCCTATCCCAACGTGCTCATGGTCGACGATGCCACCATCTTCAAAGCGCTGCGGCAGACGGCGAAGAACGGCGCGCTGATCTGCATGCACGCGGAGAACGGTTCCGTCATCGACGTGATCGTGCAGCAGGCGCTGGCCGAAGGAAAAACCGCGCCCATTTATCACGCGTTGTCGCGGCCCACCAAGGCCGAGGCTGAAGCGGTGCACCGCGCCATTGCCATGGCGGAGATTGCCGGCGTGCCGATTTATATCGTGCACCTCTCCAGTGAAGACGCGCTCAATCAAGTGCGCGAAGCGCGCGACCGCGGATTGCCGGCCTTTGCCGAAACTTGTCCTCAATATCTGCTGCTCTCCATTGAAGACAACATGGAAGGCAAAGGTTGGGAGGGCGCGAAGTACGTGTTTACGCCGCCGCTGCGCGAAAAGAAGAACCAGCCCAAGCTGTGGGAGGGCCTGAAGAAAGACAATCTCCAAGTGGTGTCGACCGATCATTGTCCGTTCTGCTTCGCGGATCAGAAGAGTCTGGGTAAGGACGACTTCACGAAGATTCCCAACGGCGGACCGGGCATCGAAAACCGGCTGCAACTGCTGCACCATCACGGCGTGGGCCAGGGAAATTTCTCCATCAATCGCTTTGTCGAATTGGTGTCGACGGCGCCGGCGCGGATCTTCGGGATGTATCCGCAAAAAGGCGTGCTGGCCGCGGGCAGCGACGCCGATCTGGTTCTCTGGGATCCGAACGAGGACTACACCATCAGCGCCAAGACCCACCACATGAAGGTGGACTACTCCATGTTCGAAGGCTTCCGTGTGCGCGGCAACGCGCGCGATGTGTATTCGCGCGGCGAGCTGATTGTGAGCGGCGGGAACTTCATCGGCAAGCCCGGCCGCGGAACCTATTTGCGGCGCGAGGCGCGCGGAGGGGCGTGGAAATAAGTCAGCGAGTCTGCAAGTCAGCGAGTTAGCGAGTCAGCTTGTTCGTGCGAGGGCGAGAGTTGTGCTGCCGCGGCGCACGTCGCCCGTGATGACATCTTTATTATTCTGAATTTACATTCGAAATAGAGCAGCCACCCCACGGAGGAGGTCCCGTGAGCACTGTCGATCCATCCCTATCGAATCGCGACCTGCGGCCCACCGGGCCGGGGCAACGTACGTGGGGTTTCTACAATTACATGGCGCTGTGGTTTTCGATGTGCATGGAAATCACCACCTACCGCCTCGCCTCGGGACTGATCGCCAACGGCATGGACTGGAAGCAGGCGATTGGCACTGTGCTGCTGGGCAATCTGATCGTGCTGGTTCCTCTGCTCTTGAATGCGCACGCGGGCGCAAAATACGGCATTCCGTTCCCGGTGTTTCTGCGGGCATCGTTTGGGGTGCGCGGGGCGAATCTGGCGGCGCTGCTGCGCGCGGTGGTGGCGTGCGGATGGTTCGGAATCCAGTCGTGGATCGGGGGCAGCGCGATTGACGCAATGCTCATCGTGATCTGGCCCAGCGCGGCGGGCAATCGCGGCATCCTGTGGGCGTGCTTTCTGGGCTTCTGGCTTTTGAATATGGTCGTCGTCTGGCGCGGCGTCGAATCCATCCGCCGGCTGCAAGCCTTCGGCGCGCCGTTCATGTTTATCATGGCCGCGGCGTTGCTGGTGTGGGTGCGCGTCAAGGCGGGCAGCTTCGGCGTCATGCTGTCGACGCCCAGCCGCTTCCACTCCACGCACGAATTTCTCGCCGTATTCTTTCCATCGCTCACCGCCATGGTCGGCTACTGGGCCACACTGGCTTTGAACATTCCCGACTTCACGCGCTACTCAAAGTCTCAAAGTGCGCAGTCGTGGGGCCAGGCGTTCGGCTTGCCGGTTGCCATGGTGCTCTACACATTTCTCGGCATCGCGGTTACTTCAGCTTCGTCGGTGCTGTTCGGCAGGCCCATTTGGGACCCGGTCGAGCTGATCGGAATGTTTCATCAGCCGCTGGTGGCGTTCGTAGCCCTGATCGCCGTGCTAGTTGCGACGCTGAACGTAAACATCGGCGCCAACGTGGTGTCGCCGTCGAACGATTTCTCGAATTTGTATCCGCGCCTCATCAACTTCCGCACCGGAGGATTGATCACGGGATTCCTCGGTCTCGCCATGTGCCCGTGGAAGCTGCTGGCCACGCCGGACTCGTACATTTTCGGCTGGCTGGTGGGCTACTCGGGACTGCTCGGCCCCGTAGCCGGCATCATGGTGTGCGATTACCTCTTCATTCGCGGTACGGTACTCGACGTCAACTCGCTCTATCATCGCGAGGGCGCGTACCACTACACCAAGGGCGTCAATCCGCGGGCGCTCATCGCGCTGGGGCTGGGCGTAGGGTTGGCGCTGGTGGGGCTGGTCGCGCCCAGCCTGCATTTCCTCTACGACTACGCGTGGTTCGTCGGCTTCTTTACGGCGGGCGCAACGTATGTGGCGATGATGAAAACAGGGATCAGGGATCAGGCGTCAGGGGTCAGAGAAACCGTGGCCAGCGATCAGTGATCAACTCCCACCCAAGCGACGCTTGGATGGGGCGCGCTACGCATTTGGATACGTGCTATCGCACCCCTGGCACGATGAGACCGTGGCCGCTTCAGGCAGTGGTTGCGGCTGCGAGCCGTTTATTCAGCACAATTCCGGCCAGGATCACGGCGAGGATGACCGCTGCAAAGACCAGCAGCCAGCCCCAGTATTGGGTTGGGTGGCTCAGAACACGGATAAAATGGCGGCCGTAGTGATCGGCGATGATGGCGATGAGCGTGTAACGCGCGCCCCGGCAAAGGGCCACTACCGTCAGAAATTTTCCGGTTTTGTAGTTCGAAGCGCCTGCCGCGGCAAAAAACAAGCTGGTTGGAAATGGGAAGGGTATCGCTGTCGAGGCCACAAGCGCACCGGTGCCCCACTTGTGAAAAAAGCGCAGCAGGCCATCCACCTTCTGATTTCCAAACGCGCTGTGCAAGTAAGCCGCTCCGGCTTTTCTCGATATTCTGAAGGTGAGGTAGGCTCCGACCACCGAGCCCGCCGTTGCAACCGCCGCAAACTCGTACCAGGGATTGGTTTGCCGGGCAGCAAGAATTGCCGTCAAAATGTCGGGACCGCCAAATGTCGGCAGCGGAGAGCTATCGATAATTGCGAGAAGGAAGAGTCCCAATGCCCCCAGGTGGCCGAACATCGCAGTGACGCTATGTCCCCGAGGCGATTTAACGCCCTGGATCAAAATGTTGAGCATGCTCGCACTATATCAACTCAAGCGCGTGGCGCGGGGGCGGTGCGCCCGCGATTCCCGAAAAGCGAATATTTTGGCTGGTTGCACGGGACCTAATAGCCCGCGCCCACCCTTTCCGCAAAATTGCGGAAAGGACGGGGCAACCGGTGACGGAGAGCTGACGGCTGAAAGCTGTTCTTACTCCACGAGCGCGTCGGCGATGGCGAGGTGTTCGTCGAGGGCCGCTAGCCCTAAGTCGAGCTCTTCCTTGGTGACGATGAGCGGCGGGGCGATGACGAAGTGGCTGACCCAGGCCTGAATCGATACGCCCCCGGCCATCATCTTCCCCGCGATCTGATCGACAATTAAGGGTTTGCCTTCGACCTTGTCGCGATAAGTGTTGAAGTACTGCTTCGTCTTGCGGTTCTTCACGATCTCGACGGCGAAGAAGAGGCCGAGGCCGCGCACATCGCCGACGGAGACGTGTTTTACTTTGAGGGCTTCGAGCTTTTCGCGGACGTATGGTTCGAGCTCGGCGGCGCGCTCGACGAGCTTGAGGCGCTGCATCTCTTCGATGGTGGCGACGGCGGGGCCGAGCGTGAGCGGGTGCGCTTCATACGTATGCCCATGCGAAAAGTAGTGGTCTTCGAAATAGTCGGCGATGGCAGCGGTGGTGGCGCAGAGGCCGAGCGGCACGTAGGCCGATGTGATGCCCTTGGCGGTGACAAGAATGTCGGGCTTCACGTTCCAGTGATTGACGGAGAACCACTTGCCGGTGCGGCCCCATCCGGCCATCACTTCGTCGGCGATCATGAGCACGCCGTGACGGTCGCAGATTTCGCGCAGGCGCGGAAAGTATTCGGGCGGCGGCACGAGCACGCCGTTGGTGCCGACCACGGGCTCGAGGATGACGGCGGCCACGTCGCTCTCGTTGCGGATCATGTGCTCGATGTAGTCGATGCAGGCGATGTTGCAGGTGGGATAGCTGTGTTTGATGGGGCAGTCGTAACAATTGGTTTCAGGCGCGAAGACGACGTTGGCGATTTTGCCGGCCGGTTCCATGGCCCAGCGGCGGGGATCGCCGGTGGCCGCGATGGAGCCCGCGGTCGATCCGTGATAGGAGCGATAGCGCGAGATGATCTTGTTTTTGCCGGTCACCATACGCGCAATTTTGAAGGCGGCTTCGTTGGCCTCGGTGCCGCTGGTGGTGAAGAAGAATTTTTCCAGGCCCTTGGGCAGAACTTCGAGGAGCTTCGAACTCAAGCGCGCGCGGGCGTCGGTGGCGTAGCCGGGCGCGACATAGCAAAGTTCGCGCGCCTGTTCGGCGATGGACTCGATGACGCGCGGATTTTTATGGCCGAGGTTGACGCACATCAACTGTGAACTGAAATCGAGGTAGCGCTTTCCCGCGCCATCGGTAAACCAGCAGCCCTCGGCATCGGCGATGGTGAGCGGCTTCCAGCTTTTCTGAAAGCGCCAGGTGCCGTAGTTGGTCTGGCGCGTAATGGTGGAAACCTGTTCGGCTGAAAGCTCCGGGGTTGCGGTCGTGTCGCTCATGGATGCGATTCCTCCAAAGGATGCAGATTATCGTATCAGAAAGACTGGACCAGGGACGCAGGGACCAGGGACCAGGCGGCAAGGATTTACATGCGGCCGGAGCTTGGCGCGTGATGCTCGCCGACGAGGCGATCGACGAGAGCGCGGAGGGTTTCGCCGGTGCGGGGCAGAATGAATTCTTCGAGCGTGGAATCCCAGTCGAGTTTGAAGCTGGTGGCGAGCGCGGAGATCCAGATCTGGCGTACCGGCGCGTTGGGCGTGATGACAAAGCGGGCAGCGGGATCTTCGAAGAGGACGTTGAGCACGCCGCCCTGTTCCTCGACTTCGAAACCCGCCTGCTCGCTTTCCTCGCGGGCGAAGAGATGTCGCTTGAGGTTGCCGAGCGCCGCTTCAGCCGCGCGCCGGAAATCCTGCTCGTCTGACATGGACACAGTGTAGCAAGGGGATTCCGCCGGGGCGCGTGTGTCCGAAAACTGGACAAAAATCGCCGGGAAAGATTAAAGATTTGCGTCTCCATGCCGATAAATCGCACAAGGCATCGAGAAATCAAGATGGAAATCGCCCCTATTCCCGGAATTCGCGCGCTGCCTGCGGTGAAAGCGCCGCAGGGGAATTTTCGCCCGCCGGAGGTCTTCGATATCGAAGGTTCGGCGCGGCCGGGCGATGGCGAAGGGCAGCGCGGCGGCAGAAAAGCCTCGGGCGCGGAAGAGAACGACGAAGACGAGCCGATGCGGGAAGCGGAATCGGAGCCCGGCGCCGATGCGCACGAAGAGCTCCCGTCACGGAACGTGGATTATTTTGCGTAGAGCGGAGCTGGCGAGTCAGCGAGTCAGCGAGTCATCAAGTCAGCACGTCGGCAGTCAGCACGTCAGCGAAACAACCCCGCCCAGACAGAGCCTGGACGGGGGCATTGGTGTTGGTGCTGGATCGAGAGTCTTGAGGCGTCAGGCGGTGACGGCGTGGCGCAGGGGCTGCTCGGCGTAGACGGCCTCGGCCTCGGTTTCGGTTTCGGCCAGGCGCAGCAGACGATGCAGATAGGCGCGTGAGATGGAAAGACTGCGGGCGGCCACGGTTTTGTTTCCGTTGGCTTCGCGCACCGCGCTCACGGCCAGGCGCACCTTGTAGTCGCGGAGCTGGCGCTCGAAAGAGCCTGCCGGCTGGTAGTCGCCGATATTCACCACTTCGTCGAATGCGCCTGTGTCTTCGTCCTGCTCCTGGTTGCTGAGGTTCAGATCCTCGGCGCGGACCGCGCGGCCGGGGGCGAGAATGATGGCGCGCTGCATGACATTTTCGAGCTCGCGCACATTGCCGGGCCAGGCATATGTCTGGAGCATCTCGAGCGCGTCAGGCTCAATGGAATCCATGGGTTTTTGGAAGACGCCCGCATAATGGCGCAGGAAATGGCGCGCGATGAGCGGGATGTCTTCGGCCCGCTCCTGCAACGGCGGCGAGTCAATTCTCATGACATTGATGCGGTAGTAGAGATCCTGGCGGAACTTGCCTTCGGCCACCAGCTTCGACAGGTCCTGATGGGTAGCGAAGATGAGGCGCGCGCGCAGGGGGACGAGCTTGTTCGAACCCAGGCGGTTGAATTCCATCTGCTGCAGAACGCGCAGCAGTTTGACCTGCGTGAAAAGGCTGAGGTCGCCGATTTCGTCGAGGAAAAGCGTGCCGTCGCCAGCCTGCTCAAAGTAGCCTTCGCGGGCGCCGACGGTTCCGGTGAAGGCGCCTTTCTCGTGGCCGAAAAGCTCGGCTTCAATCAGAGTTTCAGGAATGGCGCCGCAGGAGACGGCGACAAAGGGCTTGTTGGCGCGGGAGCCGAGATTGTGAATGGCGCGGGCGATAAGCTCCTTGCCGGTGCCGCTTTCGCCGGTGACAAGAACCGCGGCGTTGAGATTGGTAACGCTGCGCACCAACTGATAGACGCGCTGCATGCCGGGGCTGGATCCGATGATGCGATCGCACGTGCCCGGTTCTTCCATGCGGTGTTGCACGCTGTACAACTGCTGCTTGAGCGCGGAGGTCTCGCAGGCGCGGCTGAGCATGGTCTTCAGGTCGCGAATGGAGGGCGGCCGACGCGTATAACCGAAGGCTCCGGAACGGACCAGCTCGAATGCGGTGGAACGCAAACTGTCGTCGGCCATCAGGATGGCCGGCACATTGGAAGCGACAAGACGGCGCGCGCAGTCGATGCGGGTTTGCAGGGAGTCCTCGTGGGAGTACAGGTCGAGGATCAGGACATCCAGGTTCCCGGCAGCAATCAGTGCGTCCATCCCCTCGCCGTCGGACTCGAGAACCACCTCGAAATCTTTACCAAGGGCAGGAGAAAGAAGCGGTTGCAGCGTGCGGTCTTCAGAGTAAAGTCCAATTCTCGTCATGTGTGTACGGTCTTCCAAACTCACAGGATTCACAGTGCCGCTCTGGGGGGATTGGCGATGTATCTATGATCGGCACTAGCAGGGACCCCGCCTATTCCTCTTTCGTGCTAGCGAATTGCGACCTTGGTCGTCGGGATAAGCCCCTGTGGATTGAGCTGGATCGTCGTGAGAGCGGGATGGGGGAAACGGGGGTTTGAGGCGCAAGGGCTGGAATGCTATAAAACCCAAAGAAACCCGGAAAGAACCCGAAGAAAACCCAAGACTGAGAGGGCCTTTCGCGGGCGAAATCAAGATCCGTTCGGGGCCGGTTGAGTGCTGCGGGGGATGGTTTGGAGCTACCTGCGGGCGGAGAAAGGGGGGTTACCTAAGTGTGGTCCTCCTGTGCATTGAAGCGACCCACTGTACACAAACAGGCCGATGGAAGGCAGGCAGGTTGCAGCATAATGGGTGCAAATCCGCTCATGGAGCCCCGCGATTCCCCGAAATTAGGGGGCCCAAAACTGGGTTATACGCGATCATCTTTTTATTTTTCAATGGTTTAGATGGGGGGCGGCGGGACCAGAGAGGCGGAGCCAGGCAAGCGTCAGAGTGTATACGTGGTACTCCACGAGGGGTTTCGGGCGTATACAGCCGTGTACACCCTTTGTGGGGGAGCAAGGTATCTGCCTGGATGCAAAGGGGATTTGGGGCTCAGAAGTTTGGCGGGCGAATTGCTGTATGGAGCAGTGAAACCGGTCATCCGGAGGAAGGAAGTCGCGGGATGGTACATGTGCTGACACAATGGCCGACATTGATCGTATTGGCCGTACTGTGCGTGGCGACCTTTACGGATCTTCGCAGCCGGCGCATCCCGAACTGGCTGGTCCTTCCCTTCTTCGGCGCGGGGGTTTTGGTTTCGTGCTTTCTTCACGGCTGGCATGGCCTGGGTCACAGCCTGGGCGGTGCGGGGCTGGGGCTGTTGCTGTACGGAGTGCTTTTCCTGATGGGCGGCATGGGCGCCGGCGATGTGAAGCTGTGCGCGGCGGTCGGGGCCTGGATCGGCCCGATGCAATTGATGTATGCCCTGGTGTTCACCGGCTTGGTGGGTGGAGTGATGGCATTGGCCTGGGCGGCGTGGGGAGGGTTCCTGGGTGAACTTTTCCAGCACACCGGCGACCTGGCATTCGGTTCGAAGCAAGATCGCGGAGAAGCGGTGTTAGCCAACCCGCGGCGGCGCAAGATGCCGTACGCACCAGCCATCGCGATCGGAACGTTTATTTCGTTTTTCGCGCACTGAGGGATGCAGAAAGTCGATGTCCAGCTTGCAACAAACCCGATACGAGTCTCAGGCGCGCACGAGCGCAGCGCCGGAAGAGGCCGGCGCGTCAAGGAGCACGGGTAACATGGCTACAAATTTTTCCCCGCACCTGGTGAATGCGAATTCCGAGATGATCAGCGGCACGCCGCTGTCCGTCGCGCTGATCGGCCCCAACGCGTTACAGCGCTCAGCGGCGGTGGTGGTTCTGAACCTCTGCGGAGGAAACGAAGTCTGCGAGTTTTCCTGCTATCCGCCCCAGCTGGACGATGTGCCCAAGATGCTGGAGGAGAATTACGACGCGGTGATCGTGGAATTGGACAGCGATCCGGAGTATGCGCTGGACCTGGTGGAGAGCATCGGGACCAACGGCCGGGCGACGGTGATGGTGTATTCGGACAGCACCGACGCAGAGTTGCTGGTGCGCTGCATGCAGGCGGGAGCGCGGGAGTTTCTGGCCTATCCGTTTTCCAAAGAAGTGATCGCGGAGGCGCTGGTGCGGGCCACGGCGCGGCGGCCTGTCGTGGTGGATACGGACAAGGCATCAGGAAAACTGCTGGCGGTGATGGGGGCCAAGGGCGGCGCGGGCACGACCATGCTGGCCTGCAATCTGGCTGTGGCGCTGGCCCTGGAAAAGGGCCAGAAGACGCTGCTGATCGATCTGGATTTGCCGCTGGGCGATGCGGCGCTGAATCTGGGCATGGTGACGGAATTCTCGACGATCGACGCACTGGAAGCCGCGGACCGGCTGGATGCGCGATTTCTTTCCCAGCTTCTGGTGAAGCACAGCACCGGTCTTTCGCTGCTGGCGGCGCCGGGAAGGTTTGTTCAGTATCAGCCCAGCAGCCGGTCGATCGAACGGCTGATCCAGGTGGCGCGGCAGGAGTTCGACAACGTGGTGCTGGACCTGGGATCGAAGCTGGACCTGATGGAAACCGCGGCATACCGCGACGCGAGCACGGTCTACCTGGTGACGCAAGCCAGCATTCCGGAGCTGCGCAACTCGAACCGTCTGATCGCGCAGTTTTTCTCAGGGACGGTTCCGAAGCTCGAGGTTGTGATCAACCGGTTTGAATCGCGGACCATGGGCGTTTCGGAAGAGCACATCAACAGGGCGCTGACCCGGCCCGCGCAGTGGAAGATTCCCAACGACTACGCGTCGGTGCGGAAGATGCAGATTCATGCCACGCCGCTGGTGCTGGAAGATTCCGCGATTACGCGGCAAATCAAGAAGATGGCGAAAGCCGTCACGGGGCAGCAGGGCGCCGCCCCGGAGAAGGCGAAGAAGAAGGGCTTCCGTTTGTTCGGATGACGGCGCGGATGAAGAGATTTCAAGGCCGCAGGGAAGGGACCACGTGGAACTGCTGAATCTGGAAACGTACAAAGCGGAAATTCACCGCACACTGATCTCCAAGCTGGATCTGGAGAAGCTGTCGCGCGTGAACTCAACCCAGGCGCGACAGGCGGTCTCGGGACTGGTCAAGGAGATCATGTCGGACCAGCGGGTGCCGCTGAACTTCGACGAGCAGGAGAAGATCCATGCCGACCTGCTGGACGAAGTATTCGGACTCGGTCCGCTGGAGCCGCTGCTTCGCGATCCCAAGATCTCCGACATCCTGGTGAACGACAAAGACCACGTGTTTGTGGAAAAGGGCGGCCTTCTGCAGAAGGTGAACACCTCGTTCCGGGACGACCGGCACCTGATGCAGATCATCG
>CAZMWL010000018.1:0-81020 GCA_964569985.1 uncultured Occallatibacter sp. | reverse complement strand
GATCGCCGGCATTAAATCAGCAAAAAGCCCTGCCTTGCGGCAGGGCTTTTTGTTTCCCCTCTATCCTTGCGTCTTACGCGTCTTTCACTCCACCCGCCATTGACTCGCGTTCTATTCCACCGTCACGCTCTTCGCCAGGTTGCGCGGCTGGTCCACATCGCAGCCGCGGCGCACGGCGATGTAATACGCCAGCAACTGCAGCGGCACGATTTCGATCAGCGGGGAGAGCAACTCCGGCGCCGGCGGAATATAAATGACCTGCTCCACCAGTCCGCCGATGGTCTCATCGCCCTCCGTCGCCACCGCGATCACGCGGCCGCTGCGCGCCGTTACTTCCTGAATATTTGAGAGCGTCTTCTCATAGCGCAGCTTCGATGCCGGATCGGCCGCGTCGCGCGTGGCCAGCACCACCACCGGCAGCGTTTCGTCGATGAGCGCGTTGGGCCCGTGCTTCATTTCGCCCGCTGGATAGCCCTCGGCGTGGATGTACGAGATCTCCTTCAGCTTCAACGCGCCCTCGAGCGCAATCGGGAAATGAATGCCGCGGCCCAGGTAAAGAAAATCCCTCGCCGTCGAGAAATCCTTGGCCAGCGCCTCGCACTGCGCCGAACGGCCGCGCAGCACTTCTTCGATCTTTGCTGGTATGCGGCCGAGTTCCTCGATGTAGGCGACGGAATGCTCCTTGTCGAGACGGCCGCGGAGCTGGCCGAGCTTCATGGCGAGCAGGAACAGCGCGGTTAACTGCGCTGTGAACGCCTTGGTGGATGCGACGCCAATCTCCGGGCCCGCATGAGTGTAAATGGCGCCGTGCGCCTCGCGCGCCACCATAGCGCCCACCACGTTGCAGATGGCCACGGTCTTCGACCCGAGCGTCTTCATCTCGCGTTGTGCGGCCAGCGTGTCGGCAGTTTCGCCGGACTGCGTAATGAGCAGGCCGAGAGCATTGCGGTCGGGGATGGGATTGCGGTAGCGATACTCGCTGGCGTAATCCACGTCCACCGGAAGACGCGCCAGCCGCTCGATCATGTATTTGCCCGTGAGTGCGGCGTGCCAGCTGGTGCCGCAGGCGGCGATGTTGATGCTGGAGGCCTCGGCTAGCTCTTCGTCCGGAATCTCCATCTCGCCGAGGAAGATCTTGCCCGAGTCCAGCGACACGCGCCCCAGCGTGGTATCGGTAATGGCCCGCGGCTGCTCCCAGATTTCCTTGAGCATGAAGTGCTTGTAGCCGCCCTTTTCCGCCTGGATCGGGTCCCACTGCACGTGTGTGAGTTCGCGCTCTACAGGCCGGCCGTCAAAATCCGTCAGGGTCACGCCCTCAAGCGTCAGGATCGCCATGTCGCCATCGGCGAGAAAATAGATGTTCCGCGTGTGATGCAGAATTCCCGGCACGTCGCTCGCGACAAACGCCTCGCCCTCGCCCACGCCGATCACCACCGGCGGGCCCAGCCGCGCCGCTACAATCTTGTCCGGCTCGGCGGCGCTCAGCACGCCCAGCGCAAAGGCACCCGTCAACCGCTTCACTGCTCGCCGCACCGCGGCTTCCAGATTCAGAGGCTTGCCTGCGGCCTCCGCCTCTTTCTGTACCTGCTCAATCAGGTGGGCAATAATTTCGGTGTCGGTCTCGGTGACAAACTTGTGGCCCTGCGCGGTCAGCTCCCGCTTCAACTCCAGATAGTTTTCGACGATGCCGTTGTGCACCACAACGATGCGCCCCGTGCAGTCGCGGTGCGGATGCGCGTTCTCTTCCGTGGGCCGCCCATGCGTCGCCCAGCGCGTGTGCCCAATGCCGAAGGTTCCGTCCAGCGGATGTTCGCGCAGCACTTCTTCCAGATTCGCGAGCTTGCCTGGTGCGCGCCGCAATTCGAGCTTCGCGCTCCCAGGCCTGCCCACGGCAATGCCCGCCGAGTCGTAGCCTCTGTATTCCAGGCGCCTTAGCCCCTCTATGATGACGGGAACCACTTTCTTGGGTCCGACATATCCGACGATTCCGCACATACCTGAATTTTAAGCGACTAGCGCCCAAACCGCGTTCACACAAATGGGGAACAGGCGAACCATGGTTCGTCTCCGCGAGTCGCTAAAATACGGTAATGGCGTGAACGCGCGCGTGAGGGCACACTTCCCTGGAGGAAAACCATGCAGATCCCGGCATTCGTTGCAGGCGTGGCTTGTCTGTTCATCGTCCTGCTCGACGCCTTCCAGACCATCATTCTGCCGCGGCGCGCCACCGGACATCTCCGGCTCACCCGCATGTTTTACATCGCCACATGGAAGCCCTGGGCGTTTTTCACCAGACGGCTGCGCACCCCGCGCCAGCGGGAGACGGTGTTCAGTTTTTACGGGCCGCTCTCGCTGATCCTGCTTCTGGTGGTGTGGGCCGGCGTAATGGTTGTCGGTTTTGGATTGATCTATTATGCGCTCGGCAGTCCCTTCGTCGACGCAGCGCACAAGGCGGGTTTTCAATCGGATCTCTACGTGAGCGGAACCACCATCTTCACGCTGGGTCTCGGGGACGTGACGCCGCAAGATTCCTGGGCGCGCGCGCTGGTGATTTTGGAGGCGGGCACCGGGCTGGGTTTTCTGGCTGTCGTGATGGGGTATTTCCCCGTCCTCTACGCCGCCTTTTCGCGGCGCGAGGTCAGCATCTCGCTGCTGGACGCGCGTGCCGGATCTCCGCCGACGGCTGCGGAACTTTTGCGCCGCCACTCCTATCAGGGTGCCGAACTGGCGCTGTCGGTGCTGCTCACGGAGTGGGAGCGCTGGTCGGCGGAGTTGCTGGAGAGCCATATTTCCTATCCGCAACTCTGCTATTTCCGCTCGCAACACAGCAATCAGAGCTGGCTTGCGGCCCTCACGGCCATTCTGGACATGTCGGCGCTCATGGTCGCGGGGATTCAGGGTTACGAGGCGCGCCAGGCACAGCTCACGTTCGCCATGGCGCGGCATGCCATGGTGGATCTGTCGCAGATTCTCTCGCTGCGGCCGCTCAACGACAGCCCCGACCGGCTTCCGGACGAGCGCTACGAAAAACTTTACCAACTGCTCTCCGAAAGCGGTGTCAAGGTCTGCCGCGACGGTCATTCCATCGAGAGGCTCTGCGAAATGCGCGCCCTGTACGAGGGCTACGCCGAAGCGTTGAGCCGACTCCTTCACATGCCTCTGCCGCCGTGGCTCGCCGATCATGCCGTTAAGGACAACTGGCTCACCGTGGCCAAAGTGCGAGCCAGGACTGACGCGGCCAACCCGCCGTCTTCCGATCGTGGAAATCCATCGGGAAACATTTCCGGGGCAATTTCTACGCAAGTGGATCACCACGATTTCTGAAACGGGGCGGCCAACAGTTGGCGACGCCAGGATTGCTTAGACCGGCGCCGTTCCAAAGCGGTACGCACTTCCATCGCAGTTCCCGAGCCCGCATTTTCTCGATTGCTGGCCTGCACGTCACCGGCAGCAAATGCCCGCATCGGGCGCACTCTTAGAAAAGCGGGGAAGCGAAACCGCCGGCAGAGGCGAGGTTGCGCTCCTTGCGGATTGCGCCGATGGAAGCTTGGGGGTCTTATGTGGAGAGCCGGGGAAACACATTCTCATTCGTCTCCTCCTACGCAGGAGTCATCATCGGCTTCGACCCCGGAACCCGAGTTGTCGGCGAATGTTTACGGCGATCTGCGCACAACCTCATCGGAAGAGGTGAAGATCGGGCAGGGGCAGTTTGTCAAAGGAAGGATCAGCGGCTCCGGTCCGCTGTTTATCGACGGTCGCGTCGAGGGCGATATCGATATTCCCAATGAACGGGTCACCATCGGCGAGCATGGTGTTTTCGTTGCCCACGCCCGCAAGGATGGGCAATTCGGAATTACCGCTCGCGAGATTGTGATCATGGGCAAAGTGATTGGCAGCGTGTCTGCCTCGCATCGTGTGGAGATTTATCAGAGCGGATCCATCACCGGCGATGTAGAGACACCCAGGCTGCGGATTGCCGATGGCGGATTCTGCAGAGGGCGCGTCACCCTTCGCGAAGACAAGCGGGACCTACGTGCAGGGGCAGCTTAGACGAGAAAACGCCGAGCGCAAGGCAGCTCCAGGGGACCAGTGCAGCCGATCAATTTGGTTTGGGTGGCGTGATTGGTTTGGGCGGGTTGGGCGGCGTGGGCTGCTTGAGCAGCTTGGCAAGCGCCTCCTGCAGCGATGCGACCACACCGACCATTTCTTCAGGATCCTCGTGCTTGCTATCCATTTCCGTCGCGATGGCGAGTGATTTATGCAGAGCGTCCCTGGCCTCGGTCGCATTATCCGACATAAAGCTCAGATCATAGAGGCCCGTGATCAGTTGCAAACGAATCTTGGGAGTATCCCGATGCGTATCAACGATGTTTTCGAGCAGCAGCACCGACTTCCGGATCGCATTGGCCGCGTCGGCCGAGTGGCGGCTCCAATAGAAAGCAAACCCGAGCTGGTTGAGTACGTGCGCCGCATTCAACTGCGCATCAACGTCTTCGGGAGCGGCGTGCAGCAACTGCTCGCGAAGCGCCAGGCTCTTTTGATAAGATCCGAGTGCCGCCGTGACTTGTTGGATACTTTGTGGTTCGTTGCCGGCCTGATCGGAGGTCTTCGCCTGCGCGAATTGGAGGTCGCCGATCTGCTCGTACAACTGCGCGGCTTTCTGCTGCCATTTCAGATTGCCGGACTCGCGGGTTTCGAGATATTGGTAAATGTTGAGTTCGTTGTTGAGCTCCAAGAGACCATTCGCAGAATCGCCATTGGCAGACAGCGCCGTTGCCAGTTTGCCGTATCCATCAGCGAGGTCCACTAGCTGCGGCAGCTTGCCGGGATTGTCGTTGGCCAATTTCTGAAGGGTCGCGAGCTCGGCGCGGCGGATCGTGGCCTCCTGCGCCGGGCAGATGATGCGAAACGCGTCATAGCCGAGATTGGTGTTGCGCATTCGCGTTGGACTTACGATCTTGAAGATCAGTTGCGCATTTCCCAATATTTTGGATTGGGAATCGACCTCGAAGTCATGCTCGTCGATCAGTTTGTATTTCCAGGTGCAAACGTCATTCCTGGCGTCGAGCTCTTTGCCGTTTTGGTACAAGTGCCTGCTCACGCAAGTGCCGTCGCTGCGCCAATCCATATCCGTCGATGCGAACCCTTGGTCCACATGCCAGACTCCCACCATGTAATCGAGCGATGCGGTTGGCGGCGGATCGCCGGTCAGGCGATTGGTGGAATCGACGCACGCGCGCACTTGTTCGCCGGTGCCGTGCGCATCCAATTGCTCGTCGGCGGCCGCTGCCCAAACGACAGCTTCCCATCGCTGCTTTTCTTTGGCAGTGGCCTCACTCTCGGCCTCACCGGTCGCCACTTCTGCCTTCGTCAGATTTGACTTGGCTTGTTGCTCCGCGCTGACGGCTCGGGCGCTTTCGGTCTGCGCGAGCTTTTGCTGCTGGATGGCCCACTGGGCCTGTTGATCCGCTCGTTGCTGGGCAGAAACAGCTTTGAATTCGGCAGAAACGGCCTCTTTTTTTCCCCGGCTCGCGAGCACCGCCAGCCACGAAACTCCCACCAGCGCCGCCACCAGAACCGCGGCCCACGCGACGACGATTCTCTGGCGCCGCCGATGCCTGGCCACCAACAACTGTGCGGCCTCCAGCGCCTCAGCCTCACGCCGCGCATCGCGGCTGGCCTTGGCTACGATGGCGAGAACATCGTGGATCAGCTCCAACCGAACCAATCCGCCGCGCTCCTCGCGGCGCAGGATGCGTCGATCCACCAGAGTCTGAATCGCGGCTTCGCTGACGCCGGGCTCCGCCAGGGCATTCTCCAAAGCGCAACTGTCGCGGTACCCTGCGGCGGTCAGGAGCCGGTCCTCGACGAAATAGCGCACCCTGACGTCCAACCCGGCAAAACCATGACTGTAGAACTGGGCGATGATCTGCTGCGTGTTTTCGCCCTGGATGAGGTCGGCGCTGATCTCGGTTTGCCCGCGGGCAATGCGTTGCTCGTTGAGCTCGCGACAGACAAGCGAAAGCAGTGCGGGTTCGACGGAAATCTCCTCGAGTTGTCCGGCGTCGTCCCTCGCCGCACCTCCCACAAACCTCACGATCCGCGCCGCGACCGTTGCGCTCAAGCGGCCGGCCCCCGCTTGCTGAATCGCCTCAGCAGCTCGGTCGCCCCGCATGGGCGCCAGGCGCATGCGGTTTTGCATGATGGGGCGAATCAGGGTCTTCAGGCCCTCGAAATCGGCCAGGTAATCCTCGCGAAAGGTGAATACGATTTTGACGTTCTG
This sequence comes from uncultured Occallatibacter sp., assembly GCA_964569985.1. Taxonomy (GTDB): domain Bacteria; phylum Acidobacteriota; class Terriglobia; order Terriglobales; family Acidobacteriaceae; genus Telmatobacter. Next base: position 74,737 of record CAZMWL010000018.1, on the reverse strand, counting down.
TCGCAGAAGATCGAATTGATCCATGCGCTCCGGGTGCTCAGTGAGCTCGCGCTCAAGCGCGGGCGGCAGCCGGTTTTCGATGAGTTCGCCCAACTGCCGCAGCAGAACGCGCGTGCGCGCGGATTGCTCCGGTGTTTGCCTGCCCAGCGTAAAAATCTCCTCGAACTGATCGAAGGCCAGCACGGGTACGACGGGACGCCCATGGGGGTTGAGAAACTGCGTGCCGGGGCGATGCAGATATTGCCAGAAGCTGTCGTGCGGTTGGGGCCGGGTCGCGCTCACTTCGTGTTCGACGCATTCGCAGATGAGGGCATGCCACACTTGCTCGATGAGCTCGGGTGCCGTAGCGTCGAGACTCAGACGCAGGTACACCGGCAGGTAACCGGCGCGGCGCAGGCAAGGGAATACGCCGGCATTCAGCAGCGAGGATTTTCCCAACCCGGATTGACCGAACAGCACGGTAAGAGGTTCGCGTTCGATCAAGCGAAACAATTCATCCGTTTCGGCTTCGCGGCCGTGGAAGAACATGCGCGCGTCTTCGGTGAACGGCAGCAATCCCGGCCACGGGCGTTCGGCGTCGATCATGGGAAGCTCGGTCATGGCAACCCTTGGAGGCGGGCGTGCATGGCGTTGAAGGCTTTGACGATCACTTCGGCCTGGTGCGCCTGCAGGTTGCCGTCGGGAGCTTGTTCGATGTGCACCGACTTGAAGGACGGGGGAATTTCGTTGCTGGTCGCCACCGGAGTATCGTCGATCGCCAACGGGCACAAAAAGGCGAGGCTGCTGCCGGTAAAATCCAGGTTGCGCTCGCTGGCCCAGGCCCATTCCTTGCGAAAGAATCCGGTGCGTTGTTCTGCGGTCCGCGACAGCAGGGGCACAAACAGGGCGCACTGCTGGATCGCGAGCCGAATGCGGGCCGTGTAGTCGCTGCCCCAATCGAGTTGCTGGCGGTCGAGCCAAACCGGCAGTCCGGCAGCTTGCAGGTCCGCTGCCAGCCGCAGCGCGGCCGGCCGGTCCTCACTGGCGTAGCTGATGAATAAGCTGCCGGGTGGCATGGTTTCCGGCATCGGAGCCGGCTCCGGCGCTTTGGCCCCGCCGTCGTTGCCTGCGCGTTGCTGCCAGCGCTGGGCGAGTTCGGCCACAAACGCGATCGGGTCCAGCGCCAGCACCTGGGTTTCGCGGCTGAACCTGGTAAGGAAAGCGACCAGGGGTGAATCGGATTTCGCGTCGGCGTCAACTAAATATTCCGAAAATCCGCGCTCCGCGGACAGTTTGCTGTTCTTGGCCGTGCGCAGGATGAAACGCGCGAGCCAGTCGGGAAACCGGCAGCCCAGAAATAGAATGTGATTGCGTCCCAGTTCATCGAACAGCCGCTCCGGACGTTTTTCGGGAATTTGCAAAGCGGTGACCCACTCCAGTTCGTCCTCTTCCGCAACCACGTACTTGGGCAGCACAGAAATCCGACCAAACAGTCCATACACCAACGGCACATCGCGCGAGCCGTCGGGCAGGTCGCCGGCTTCATTGGGATTGAACGACAATTCGCGAGTCTCCGCGCGCCCGCCAAAACGCGTCGCGTTGATTGCCTGAGCGAGAAGATTATCCGTGCAAAAGCTTGCGTAAAGATTCAGGTCGCGTATGCTCGCGAGTTGCAGCAACGGCTCTGGAATGTCGACCGAGAGTTTGCCGGCGATGTCGCCCAGTTCACGATAGACCGACTGCCGCCTGCTGCCGGGCTTGGAGAGATAAGCTCCCACCACCTGGTCGAGGGTTGCGGCTTCGCCGGGATCGTCGAGCTTCAATCGCGTCGCCAGCTCACGCGCCAGCAATCGATAGTAGGGTTCGCGCCGTCCCTGGTGATCGACGATAGCCAGTTCCGGACCGATGACCGGTATGACGCTATGCGCCTCGACATAGGTCAGCAACTCATCCCAAAAATCGTCCTGATCCGGCATCGTCCTCCGGTGTGCTGTGAACGTTGGCTGCGTGTTGCGCTGGTATTCGAGTATAACGAGTATAAATCGACGGCGGGCTGGGAAAATGAGGCGTCGCCCGGCCGGGGGCAGGGTTCCCGCTAGGTTCTGATTATAAATAGGTTATCGAATTTTATAGGCGCTCAATATCACAAAAACGCATGGATCGCGGCTTTCGCAGGCGTTCGCACGCATCCGAAATGCCAGCCTGTTGCCGAAGGCACAACACGTTCCGAGCGCGGAACAGTTTTGCGTTTCAAAAGCCATCGCGCTGCTACAAAAGATCGGGCAGGCCGATCTCCCCCGCGAAGCTTTGCGAGTCTTGACAAGGATCGCGAGCTGATATCTACTGAAGCGTTGGTTGTGGTGAAGGAGTTCACCCTTAACCGCTGTCCATTCCCATAGGCCGGACAGATGATGACTCCTGACAGGGATCCCTGTTGCGGAGTCATGTCCCGGCATGATCCCTGAATGACAATTTAGGAGTTCGTCCTCATGATGAACACGTGGGCTTTGTCTGCGCTCTGGGTGGGTTTGGCCTTGGCCGCGACGCTGCTGGCGATCTGGTTCAAGGTCGCCACGGCTCTTTCCGAAATTGTGGTGGGCACGGTCGCCAGGGGGAATTAGGCTTGAATCGGAATTCACACGTCAGCGAAGATGAAGAGGCGGGCGAGGAGGAATAAGGTTGCAGAAGTACTTTCTCATTGCACTCGGAGGCGCACTCGGTTCCATCGCGAGGTACTGGGTCGGTTCCACGGTTGCCAATCGCATGGGAACCAGGTTTCCCTATGGCACTTTTGTCATCAATATCACGGCCTGCGTCATCATCGGTTTCTCGCTCACTTTCCTGGCCAGGCGGGTTGACTTGAACCCGGCCTGGCGGTTCCTCATACCGGTTGGCTTCATTGGCGCCTACAGCACCTTCTCGACCTACGAGTGGGAGACTCTTTCCACAATTCGAAGCGGCGCTTTCTTTCTTGCCGCCCTCTACGCAGTCAGCAGCCTTATCCTTGGGCTTGCCGCAGTGTGGGGCGGTTCAGCACTTGCGGAGCTCATCCCATGAGAACCCATCAACAGCTCGTCGTTGATCCGTCGATTCTGCAGGTGCTTCATCATTCCCAGGGGGAGGACATATGTTGAGTGCCGGAAAGGCATTGAAAGTTTCCATCTATTTGAGCGAGGGATCGAAGCACCATGGGGTCCCGACGTATTCCAGCATCCTCGACTTCCTCTTTTACCGGGGCGTCTCCGGCGCGACAGTGCTGAAGGGAATCGCCGGATTCGGCGCGGATCATCACATGCACTCCGCCAGCATTGTTGAGATCTCGGACCATCTTCCGCTCAAAATCGAATTCATCGAATCCCGGGAGAAAGTCAGCGAGCTGCTTGGAAAGCTGGAAGAGTTGGCCGGAACCGGAATGATCGAGGTTCAGGAAACCACACTGGCGAAGCCGGCGCAAATCTCGAAGCCAAAGACGGCCACTCCACCCGCGCACGTGAAGATGGAGGGCAAAGCAAAGATGATGCGCATCTACATTGGCGAAGCAGACCGCTGGAAGGACAAGCCCCTTTACAATGCCCTCGTTGAAGCCATGCGGGCCAACGATATCGCCGGCGTCACTGTCTATCGCGGCATTCTCGGCTATGGCGCACACCGTCGCATGCACAAGGACAAGGCCCTGCACCTGTCGCACGATTGCTCCATCATGCTCTCGGCCGTTGATACCGAGGACAAACTCCGATCCTTTCTGCCGCTTGTCGATCAGATGGTGGAAGAGGGCTTGGTCGTGTTCTCAGACGTGGACATCATCAAGTACTCCTACCGCGCTCTTGGCGTTGATCAGTCGGAGCCGCAGTCGGGAAGCGCTGCAGTTTGAGCGGAGGTTCAATGATGAAAGACCAATTTCAAGCGCGCATGTTACGCATTCACTTCGGCGAGGGCGACAAATGGCAGGGCAAGCCCCTGCACGAAGCGATTGTCGCCAAGTGTATGGAACTTGGGATGGCGGGCGCGACCGTGTATCGGGGAATCGAAGGTTACGGCGCCAGCACCAGAATTCACCATGCCAGTCATTGGACGTTTTCAAAAGACGCGCCGATCATGTTGACCATCATCGACAGTGAAGAACAAATCGAGAAGCTGATTCCCCATCTGGACGCAATGGTGGAAGAAGGCCTGATCGCCATGTCCCATGTCGAAGTGATCCGCTATTCGCGCAGTCCCGAAAAAGCTTGAGGAGAAGCCCGCAGGAAAAGCTGAATGATCTCCGATCTATCAACGGTGCAGGATTTCGGCAGCCTTCCGGCCGTGTGTGTCGACGGCGCATCCCGCCTTTTGCGGCTCGCCCATCTGGCCGATGAGCTTGGGGCTCAGCCTGTTGCCGAGGAAGCACATGAGCTTGTAGCGCGGGTTTCCGAAGGGCGTTTCTATGTAGCTTGTGTCGGCCAATTCAAGCGAGGCAAATCCACCCTGCTCAATGCTCTGGTCGGCCGCGAAGTTGTTCCGACCGGGTTTATTCCGGTCACTGCAGTGCCTACTGTGATTCGCTTTGGCGATGAACTTCACGCGCGCGTTCGCATGCGCGACGGATCATGGCAAGACGTTGCACTGCCCGACTTGAAGAAATACGTGACCGAGGAGTTTAACCCCGAAAACAAGAAGGCCGTGGATGGCGCGGAAGTTTTCGTGCCCAGCCTCTTGTTGTCCTCCGGCATGTGTTTTGTGGATACGCCGGGCCTGGGTTCGGTTTTCACGGGAAATTCGGCAACCACGCGGGCGTTCATTCCGCACATTGACGCCGCATTGGTCGTGGTCGGAGCCGATCCGCCAATCGCGGGCGAGGAGTTGGCGCTGGTGGAAGCCGTTGGCAGGCAAGTTCAGGATTTGATCCTGGTGATCAACAAGGCCGACCGCACCACCGATCCGGAACGCGCAGCGGCCGCCAAATTCACGCGCGAGATTCTGGGTAGTCGGCTGCATCGCCCGATGGGCGAAGTCCTCGAGGTCTGCGCCACTGAGCGGATGGAAAACCGCGGTCCGTTGCGGGATTGGGAAAAACTGCTGGCAAGCCTGCAATGCCTCGTGGACGACTCGGGCACAAATCTTGTTCGCGCCGCTTGCGACCGGGGCTTGCAGCGCTTAAGCGAGCGATTGCTGGCTGTGATCAGTGAGGACCGTGACGCGCTCGAGCGGCCCATCGAAGAATCCGAACGGCGCATCGCGTTCATGAAGGCAACCATCAACGAAGCTGAGCGCTCCATCCGCGAGCTGAGTTTCCTGTTCATGGCGGAGCAGCAGCGGATTTCGGACCTCTTCGTCGAAAGGCACAAGCGGTTCTTCAGTTCCGCATGGACCGAATCAGCGGCGGAGTTCAATCATGATCTCCCGTCCGTATCCCTCGGCTTCGGCCCGCGCTATCGGCGCAGAGTGATGCATCTCGCCCAGGAAATTTCGCGCCGCAAAGTCACACCCTGGCTGAAACCTGAGCAGGAAGAGGGCGAGCGCCAATATCGCGCCGTGGCCCTTCGGTTTGTGGAGACGGGAAACAACTTTCTAATGAAGCTCGCCGAAGCGGGCCTCGGCGAACTGGCGCGGATGCCCCATGCGCTCGATCCCGAGAGAGGCTTTCGCGTGCGTTCCCGATTCACTTTCGAAGACTTCATCGGAACTGCGCAACCTCCATCGCCGCTGCGCTGGCTCGCGGATGCCTTTTTGCCGCTTGTAGGTGCACGGAAACTCATCACGAACGAGGCTCGGGAATCTCTACAGCATCTTTTGGAGGTGAACAGCTCGCGCGTGCAAAACGATGTTCTCAATCGTATTCAGGAAAGCCGGGACCGCCTGGAGGTAGAGATTCGCAAGCTGCTGCACGAAGTCAGCCGCATTGCAGAGCAGGCTCTCGACCGGGCACGCAAAGTCAAAGAAGAAGGAACTCCCGCCGTGCAGTCGGCAGTTGAACGGCTCGACCGATTCGAACGCGAAGTTTCGGCACTCGTCTGATTTCGGCCGGGTTTTCTCCGGGAAAGAGGTTCACTCGCGATGCCTCCATCTTTCGCCCAACGCGAGCCGGCCCCTGAGTACGTGAAGTGCGTTGAGCGCGAGGATGAACTAGGCCAACTTCGAGATCAGGCCAGAATGCGCAAGTCGTTGCTGGTTTTTGGACCCGAGGGCGTGGGCAAGTCGCGTCTGTTGCGCGCCTTTGTTGCAAAGCAATCGCTCGCGCTTTATGTCGAACAGATGCGATCGCCGCGCCAATTTGTCCTCACTTTGCTCCAGGCGTTACATTCCGCAAACCGCAATATAAAGATTCCAGACAACCTCGCTGCGCTCTCCACAACCTCTTTGAAAGGCATCGTCCACAAGGCGCTTGATGCTCATCCTTTTCTGATGGTTCTGGACCATCTCGACGCGCCCTCCCGTGTTGTCGCCAGAATGATCAAGGACCTGAATTATTACGGGCGCACTCCCGTGATCTTTGCATCGCGCTCGCCGCACATGGAAGATATCGGCGCATTGCGTCCGTTCTGCGCGAGCAAATCGGAGCGTCTGGAGCTGAACAACTTTCCTTCGCAGATTGCTTTGGAATTTGCGCGGCGTGAAGCCGAAAAAAATGCACCGTGGGCTTCCAATCTTGAAGCAATCCTGCCGTCGCTTGTGGAGTGGAGCGATGGAAACCCCGGAGCCATCCTCCACATGTTGAAAATGGCTCAACTTCCGCAATACAGAGCCGGCGACCAGATCAAGTCTCACATCCTGTACATCGACTATCGCATGGGCCGTTGATCGTGAGGCGTAATCAGGCTCGGACATTTGTTTTCTGCGGCGATGCCCAAGCCGAATGAGCTCTTGGAGTTCTTGATTACAGATCCGATTGATCCGCATGCCACAACGGCATTGAGTCGAGAGGTCTCAAAAACGATTGATCGCCAACGAATTACTTGGTGCCGCAAGAGGGGGCCGGATTGCCGTCGCCCATTGATTCTAAATAAATCATTGAAAACACTAGACGCTTGAAACGACCAAAACGCAGGAATCGCGATTTCCACACAGGTTGTTCCGCCGATTGTTGACGGCGTTGTCGAAGATCGTCACGGGGTAATCGGCTTCGACAAGACGAATGGAGAAGCGGCGGCCCGCGCCCAGGTCGAGACCTCCGCCAAGGTTGGCGGCCGCGGCGGCCCGCGCTTCACTCATGACGATCTCAGAAGCGGAAGACCAGGCCGTTCGAGAGGCGGAGATCGTATTGCCGGTTGTTGGTAGAGTTGGGCAGACTCGAGGTAATGAAATCGGCTTCAAGTAGACGCAACGCGAGCGAGTATGTCAGGCGGATATTGGCGCCGCCTCCCGCCTGTATCGCACCGCTGCTGGCGCTGTTGGTGGCGCTCGACGCGCCGGGAAAGAGACCGTTGGAGGCGAAGATGCCTCCGCCGAGGAACTCGCCGTAAAGGTCGACGCCATGAGCGCTCTTTGCCGCGAAGTGGAAGCTGTAGCGCGCTCCTCCCATCGCGGAGAATTGCGTCAGGTTTACACCCGGCTCGACGTTGGACTTCGACGCACCGTTCACGTCTAGCACCAGGCTCAGGCCGCCCGCCTTGCCGCCGAAGTTGTAAGCCGCATCTACCGATCCGCCGGGGAGAACGAAGCGATTTGTGGTGGAGGCGATCTTGGCCACCTCGTAGGTGAAGTTGACGGCGACATCGAATTTGTCCGCCACGGGCGCCGATGCGCTGCCCCCGGAGGATTGTCCGGCGGCGGACACCGACACGGCGCCGAGGATCGTCGCCAACGTTGCGCAAACAGGAAGAATGTTTTTCATCTCGATCTTCTCCTTGATCTCTCGTTACTCGACCGTGAGTGAAACGCTGGCGTTGTGGCTCAACGCGCCGGAGGCTCCGGTGACTGTGATGGAAGATGTGACGGGCGCCTGGCCGAAGTAGCCGGAGGGGACGCCGCCGCAGCCGTTCAGGGCCGCCGCGGCCGTGAGTCCGGCAGCGACGAGCAGCAGGAGCGAGAGCATGCGACTCAATCCGCGGCCGGCGCGGCGCAGTCGGCTGGCAAGCGGCAGCAGCAGCAGCGCCAGGGCCAGCACCGGCCATTGAGGCGCGGGTGCGCGCCCCGGCGGCACGTTGCGCGCCAGCGTGGTGATGGGGGTGGTGACGGTCATGGTGACGGTCGTTGAGCCGGCGCCCGAAGCAATGGTGGTTGACGAGAAGCTGGCCGTTGCTCCCGTGGGCAGGTTGGCTGCCGAGAGCGTGATCGCCGCCGGGAAGGTTGTGGCCGGCGAAACCGGGCTCACCGTGAAGGTGAAGGTGGCAGTGGTGCCGGGCTCGATGGTGCTGGATGCCGAACCCGTCGCGGTGACCGAGAAGTCTTCCACCAATTCAGGCAATGCCGTGGCCGTGGAGGAACTCTGGTTGTTGGTATCCCCGGGATAACTGGCGGTGATCGACTGTGAGCCGATGGCCAGGCTGCTCGTGGTGAGCTTGGCCATGGCCGAGGCGCCTGTGCCCGACGCGCTTAGCGTTCCCGTGCCGATCTGCGTCCCGTTGTCATAGAAGGTCACCGTACCGGTGGGCACGATCGAGCCCGAGGTCGGCGTGATGGTGGCTGTGAAGGTTACGGAGTCGGTGTAGAAGACCGGGTTGGTGTTCGATGTCACCGCTGTCGTTGTGGGCTGCGTGTTGATGACGGTGAAACTACTCAGGCAGGTGGAAGTACTGTTGTAGTCCGCCGAGTAGGTCGACGACGGAGTCCACTGCACGCAGATCGTCGCCGGGCCCAAAGCGAGCGTGGAGCCGACGGTGATGGGCGTGCCGCCAACCATCGAGAGGTAATAGGTCAACATGCCGTTGGTGGTGATGTTGCTCGTGCCCGCCATGGCCGCGGCATCGAGTTGCGCAGACGTGGGCCCGGTGGAAGCAATGATGCTGGTCGATGACGGCGTCCAACTGATGGAAGTGGATGCAGCGTTCACCGTGATGGGCAGGCATTCAGACGTTGAGGTGTACTGCGACGCGTAACTCGACGACGGCGTCCATTGCACGCAGAGCTGATTGCTGCCGCCGGGCAGGATGGTGCTGCTGGTGGCCGCCGTCCCGCCCACCGTGCCGATGGTATAGGCGAAGGTTCCGTCGGCGCTGACGTTATTGCTGCTGTAGGTGACAGTGGCGGAAAAGTCGCCGGAGCCCAGCGCAGCGCCGTAGGTGATCGGCGTCGTCGGCGTCCAGTTGATGGTGGGCGTCGGCGTGTTCATCACCGTGAAGCTCTGGCACGTGGAGACGCTGTTGTAGTCGCTCGTGTAAGTCGACGACGGCGTCCACTGCACGCAGATGGAATCGTTCCCGAGCGGCAGCGTGGTGGTTCCGACGCTCACCACCGTTCCGCCGACGTTGGCGAGGTAGTAGGTCAACGTGCCATTGGCCGTGACGTTGTTTGAGCTGAGCATCGCTGTCGCATCGAACTGGCCGGACGTGGGTCCGGTGGCTTGGATGATCGTGGTCGAAGAAGGCGTCCAACTGATGGTGGGGGTTGCCACGTTGACTGTGATGGGAACGCACAGTGACGAAGAGTTGTAGGTCGAGGAGTAGCTCGACGACGGCGTCCACTGCACGCAGAGTTGATTGCTGCCGCCGGGCAAGATGGTGCTGCTGGTGGCCGGTGTGCCGCCCACCGTGCTGACGTAATAGGCAAAAGTGCCGTCGCTGCTCACATTTGTGCTGCTGGCAAAGGCCGTAGCATTCAACTGCGCCGAGCCCAGCGCCGTCCCATACGTGATCGGAGAAGCGGGGGTCCAACTGATGGTAGGCGCGGAGAGCCCGAAGGCCGTGCCATTGAGCGTGATGCTTTGCGTGGCGTCGTTCGCTGACGCGGCGGAAGAGTTATTGACCACGTAGAACTCATCGTCGGTGAACGTGAGCTGGCCGGTGAGCGGTCCTCCCGTGATGGGAGAGAAACTGATGGTCAGATTGCATAGGTCATTCAGGCCCATGGTAGCTGCGCTGGAAGCACCTGCGGAGACGGAGGGGCAGGCGCCGCTGGCGCCGGTCGCCCAGGTCCAGTTGCTGTTAATCGATGGGTTGGTTCCGCTCGCGGGAACTTCCAGCGTGAGCGGAGCGTTGCCCGCATTGGTAGCAAAGGCCGTGTACGTGGTGGGGCTGGTCTGGCCGGTGTTGATCGTACCGGACCAGGTAAAGGCCGGCGGATCGGCGAAGTCGAACTGGAGGACGTCGGGATAGAGCGAGACGAAGACCGAGCCATTTTCGTCCAGACCCAGCCCAAATCCGCTTCCACCGGACCAGGAGAGGGTAGTGGATGAGGCGGTAACGGCTCCATTGACGGCCTGTATTTCATAGAGGCCGTTATAGAAGTCGGACACCCAGACATTCCCTGCTGTATCAACGGCCAGTCCCTGCGGAATGCCAAGGCCGCACACGAGTTGCTGCGGAGTCGCGTTGGTGGGAATTTGACCGCCAACCGGCGAAATTTCAAAGAGGCAGCCGGGGTTGCTCGAGGTCAAAAAGAGATTGCCATACTGATCGATGGCCAACACTTCAGTAAGAACCGTGTTTTCAATGTCGCGGATGGTGGGGTTGGAGGGGATTTGGCCATTGACAGCAACCAACTCCCGGACGCCCCTGTATCCCTCGTCGGCGAAAAACACATCGCCGTTACCGTCGATGACGGTCGCGTCTGGAGCGGTTATCCCGCCGAGCAAGGTGACAATCGTCGGCGAACCGCCAATGACGCCATTTGTGGCAACGGCTTCGAGAATCCGGCCTGAACCGCGATCATCCCAGATCAGATCGCCGGCGCCATCGATGTTGAGGGTCTCAGGAGAGTTGACTGTCGTTATAGCCTCGGTGACCGTCTGATAATTGTTGGCCGCGGTCGCAAAATAGATGCAGCAGCCGTTGCGGTCGGCAATGTAGATGTTGTGGTTGGGATCGACGGCAATGTTCTCCGGATTCTGGAAGGTGGTAGATACGGCAACCTGGGGCCGAGCTGTTGGGCGGTAGACGCCGCTCTGGATGGTGCCGAAGTTGATCATGGGCGCGACACCATCGCCGGCCAGAGGCCCGCTGGCGATGAGGTCGCCATCGTCGTCATAAAGCTGCGCAGCGCCGAGGCGTGTGCCCGGATAGAGCGGAGTGAAGGCGACGTTTAAGGTGCAAGTGTTGCCGGCGTTGTAGGCGGGGTGAGCGCCGTTGGTGTCACAGGTGCCCGTGCCGGCATCCGTGTAGTCCTTGTTGGCGAATCCCTGCGTATAGACGGCTGGCGCGTTCGTCTCTAGATACTTCAGAAAGCCGAATTCGAGGATCAGCGTTTGGCTGGTGGTCGATCCGGAAGTGGGGCCCTTCCCCATGTACACCTGGCCGAAGTTTGCCGGTTCGATTTCCACCAGAAGGCTATTCGCGGGGAGCGATCCAATCTGCTCTGTGTAGATGTTGTTGTGCGCGTCCACGGCCACACCGAATGTGTTCATACCCGTGCCGGTGGTGCCCGTCAGCGTGAGAATCGTTGGGCTGGCGGGAATGCTGCCCCCCACCGCGAGCATCTCCTTGAATTGCGCGTTGCCGTAGTCGGCGACCCATACATTTCCTGAGGAGTCTACCGCCACCCCGGTGGGGCCGCTGAACCCGCTGCCGAGCTGATTGATGGTGGGAGTGCTTGCCGTGGGAGCGGGAACGGACCCGCTGACGGCGACCATTTCCTTGATGGCATTGTTGCTCGTGTCCGCCACAAACACGTCGCCGCTCGCGTCCACCCATACGCCTTGCGGGTACTGAAACCCGCCGCCGCCGGTGCCGCTGGAGGAGACGCCGCTGTAGCTGATGATGGCGGGGTTCACGGGGACCGTTCCGCTCACCGCCTGCAACTCCAGCACTGAACTCCCGATGAAATTGGCAACCCAGAGATTGCCCTTGCCGTCAAAAGCCAGCCCGCACGGATTGCTTAGGGTCGAACTTGTACTGATTGTCTTGATCGTGGGGCTTGGCGGAATGGATCCGCTGACGGCAACCAGCTCGTAGATGGTGTTCTGGCTCCTGTCGGTTACGAAGAGGTCGCCGGCGGAGTCAAAGGCGATGCCGCTCGGCTCTACGAACTTGCCTTGGGCAACTGCCACCGGCTTGCTGTTGGGCGGGACGACTCCATTGACCGCGGTGTACTCGAGAAGCTCCTGGCTTGTCGGATTGGGGATCCAGACATCTCCCTGAGCATCGATTGCAATAGGTTCCGTGTCGGCTGAAGTTCCGATCGGCTGCAGCGCGCCCATGAAAAGGGCCGACTGCGCGTGAACGGCGAGCGCCGCGCCGAGACCGAGAAGCACCAGCAGCGCGGCTAGCGGCCTCCGCCCAACACGGCGATGCGAATGGAAAGCGGCTGCGAGCGAGAACAGCGAATGCACCGCGTTTGTTCCGGCTGAACTTCCCAAGACACTTTGAAACCTTGTCGGCGGCATGCGATCGTCTCCTGAGGGGAAATTGGCGATTCTCGAAAAACCGAATAGCGCGGCGCGAAATGCAGAGATAGACTTCTTCATTCTTGAAAACCGTGATGCGCGGCCAGGCCGCTGCGATCGGGGAAGAATATGCGCTGAAATCATTTGGATTCTCCTGGGCCGATCTGGGGTAAAGAGGACGGGCCTCGCAAGGACTCAGAACAGATCAGAAGAACGCCCGGTGCCGGCTCGATGTAGTGGACGCGCTTCTCCTCAACCCAGCGGTAAATCATCCGAGCCGTGATTCCCGCGGCTTCCGCTGCCAGGTCTGCAGGAAGCATCTGGACCTCCCGGCCGCAATGGGGACAATGCGCGCGCGAGCCTTGCCCGGCATGGCTCTTGACCGAGAGGAACTCCCTTTCCACGGTGATCTCGTAGCGCCGCGCCACGTCACCGGCATGGGTCTCTTTCCCGGGAACACCATCTTCGGATTCGTTGCGAGACTTCTTCGGCATCGTGTAAACTCTGGGCAAGTCCGCCAGGACCAGTGTTAGCCCAGAGCAGTTTCCCGCGTCTTTTATTCGCCCTAATCGGTATTAATTTGTATGAATGCCAAAGGGGATTTTCTCTATGAATGACACTGGCCTCGAGGTGTATCGCTTCGGGAGATTCCTCTTAAACCCCTCAAAATACGCTCTTTATCTCGCCAATAGCGAGGTTCCGCTGGCCCCAAAGTCCTTTGAGGTGCTGCTCTTTCTGGCCAGGAACTCAGGGCGTCCGGTGACCAAGGAGGAGGTATTCAAGGCCGTCTGGCCTGACTCCTTCGTTGAAGAAGCCAACCTGGCGCAGCATATTTTTCGCCTGAGGAAGATCCTTGAGTCCGAGCCGGGGACTGGCAACCTGATCCGGACGCTTCCCGGACGGGGCTATCTGTTCACCGCCGAGGTCAGTCGCGAAATCGCACCCACTGCATCTGCCTATGAAACGGACGCGGAGTTCTCGCGCGCGACCGTAGCCGCGGCGGCGGCGAACGGAATTGCGGTGGAGCGGTGGCGGGAACGCACCCACGTGATTGTGGAAGAGATGGCTCCGAAACCGGTGGCCGCTCCAGCGCGAGCAGCAGGCCGGGTCGGCCGACGCGGTGCGGCCGCGATTGCGGCGTTGCTGGCAGTTGTGGCGCTGGCAGGGTGGGCCGCATGGCGATTTCATGTGCGGTCGACGCCAAGAGAATATCGCCAGATTGTCCTTGCCGACTTTACCAATACCACCGGCGACACCACCTTCGACCAGACTCTCAAGCGAGCGCTGGAGATTGATCTGGACCAGTCACCCTATATGGATGTGCTGAGCGAGCGGGATGAAGTGAATACGTTGCTGCTGATGGGGCGTCCGAGTGACACGCCGATCAGCGCTGATGTCGCGACCGAGATTTGCGAGCGCACCAATCGCGAGGTGTTACTGACGGGCGCCATTTCCACGCTGGGAAGCCGGTACTTGTTGACTCTCACCGGGTCCGATTGCAATTCCGGAAAGCGCCTGGCAGTTGCCAAGGCCGAGGCCAAAAGCAGGGAGGGCATTCTGGAGGCTCTGGATTCGCTTGCGGAACAGGTTCGCAAGCAATTGAACGAATCCGCGCAATCGCTGAAGGATCACGAAATCCCTCTCCGCGTCGTCACCACGTCCTCGCTCGAGGCTCTAAAGGCGTACTCCTATGGAAAATATCTACAATCGCAGCACAAGGGGCTGTCGGAGAGAATTGCCGCTTACCAGAGGGCTATTGAGTTGGACCCGCAGTTTGCCATGGCATACCGTGAACTTGGAATGGAGAACAATAACGTCAATCAATTCGCTCTGGCGTCGCTGTACTACAAAAAAGCCTTCGACCTCAGCGACCATCTCAGCACGTTGGAGCAGTTTATTATTCGTGCGAACTATTATGGCTACGGCCGGCGGGACCTGGCACAGGGAATCAAGGAATTTCAGCTCATGCAATCGGTCTATCCGCAGGAAGCGATGGCCCCAATCAATATCATGGACGAATACACCCACCTGGGTCAGTACGCCGCTTCCATCGCAATCGGGGAGCAGGCCGTGAAACGCTTCCCGACTGAACCTGAGATCTATTCGAACCTGTCGGAGGCCTACAAGGCGACCAATCGGTTCGATGATTCGCTGAGAGCCGCGCGCATGGCTGCGCAAGTGAATGGCGGCGATGCAGTCCTTCATCTCGCTCTTTTTGAGATTGCCTTTGCCCGGCAGGACCCGGCTTCTCTGGCTCGCGAAAGCCAATGGTTCGACGCCGCAGAAGACAGCGAGAATGTTTGGTACTATCCTTCATTTCGCGGGTCGGCAGCCGCGGCCCTGGGAAAGTACCGTGATGCAGAGAAACTCTTCCAGAAGGCCATTGAAGCGGCGCAACAGGCAAACCTCCCGGAGACCGCGGACAGAATTCGTATCGATCAGGCTTTGGCCGAGCGAGTTCTCGGCTTCCCTGCGCAAGCTCGCGCCACTCTTCGCCGGGTGAGCACCTCCAATGTCGACGAGGCCGGGGTGGCTGCGGCGTGGGCCGAACTCGGCGATACGGGGCCCGCTCAACGCTTTCTCTCTGCGCACAAAGGACCGTCTCCTGACACTTTGCTGACCTATGAGTTCGTCCCGCGAATTCAAGCAACTCTCGCCCTCCAGCACCAAAAGCCTCTGGAGGCGATTGCCGCGCTTGAAATCAGCCTGCCCTATGAGATGCGGAATTACATGGTTCCCGCCCTGAGGGGCGAAGCCTATCTTCAGGCACGGCAGCCGGAACTGGCAGTGAACGAGTTCAGGAAGATTCTTGACAATCCGGGGATCGATTGCACCTCGGTCCTTTATCCCTTGGCTTATTTGGGCGCGGCTCGCGCCTATGCCATGGAGAATAAGAAGGTTGAGAGCCGCCATGAGTATGAGGCGTTCTTTAATCGCTGGAAGGATGCAGATGCTGACCTGCCAATCCTGAAGCAGGCAAAGCAGGAGTTTGCGCAGCTCAATGCCCGATAAGATGCGGATTGCAGGTGGTCAGGCTTCGTTGGCCTTCGCTTGGGTGAAGCCATTCGGAAGTCACCTCTATCGGCGAAGACACAATCGGATGAAGGGATGCCCAAACCTCGGGTTTGAAGACCTCACGTGATCGCCAATCCGCTGAGTTTGACCCAACCGCTTCAGGGCTCTTAGCGAACCTAATGGCGGTGGCCTCCAATTACCAAATCGAAATCACCTTCCCAATAACGAATGCCAGGCCGGCCGCATCTCTCAAATCCGTCCTCATTGCAATGAAGGATCACTAGTATGGATTTGCGATTCCAATTTTCGGTGAATCCACTCCAACTGCCTTCTCCTTTTATCGAGAGCGGGCTTGCTTACCGGCGGGTTTCTTCATTCAGTAGGCCGAGTATCGCACCCATCGGAGTCACGCGGAACCCGAAGAAATGGAACGCTCTTTGGATTTCAACAACCATGAGACAGGCAGGCCATAAGGAGTCTCCGCGATGCTCGCCAGTTTGGATGTGCGTC
Source organism: uncultured Occallatibacter sp. (assembly GCA_964569985.1). Taxonomy (GTDB): domain Bacteria; phylum Acidobacteriota; class Terriglobia; order Terriglobales; family Acidobacteriaceae; genus Telmatobacter. The sequence continues at coordinate 58,779 of CAZMWL010000018.1, read as the reverse complement.
TGCTTCTTTTCCTCAATCGTATTGTTGCCAGCAGCCCGGCAGTCGCCATCGCATTTTTGAGAATGGCAGACAATACGATCTTGCGCGGATTTCCTGCCTTCTTTTTGCTCGTTGCGTTGTGGTTCTCCACCGAGTGCAGGAAGCGGCGTGCCCGAATACTGGCCGGGCTCTTTGTGGCATGTGTTGCAGTGGTGCTGTCGGTCTGGTTACAGCATCACTTTCCCACGCATATCCGCCCATGCGTGAATCCATCACTCCATCTGAAGGCCGTGGATGAGCTCCCTATCGATGCCATACCTTCAGCCACCGGGAAGGTCATTTACTCGTTTCCGAGTGATACCGCCACGTTGTATTTTGCCTTGGCTGCCATCATTTTTCTTGAGAGCCGAATGGCTGGGAGCATCGCTTTCTTGTGGTCTGCGATTACCGTCGGCGTGGCCCGCGTGGGAGTGGGCTGGCACTATCCAAGTGACGTTGCGGGCGGACTCCTGCTGGGAATCTTATCCGTCTATCTGTTTACCAGGATGCGGCCCGTCACCGATTTCTTCGAACAAAAGTTGCGACGGTGCGAGGGGCGCATGTACATTGTGCATGCGCTCTTGTTCGTTTTTCTTGCCGACGCGTTCTCCCTTTTCGCCGGCATGCGCGCGATCATTCTTGGATTGAGGGCGGTGGTATCTGGTACTTGATGAAACAGCGAATGGAACGTGCCAGAGCTTGCATTGTCTCCTGAAGGTACGTCCGCCGGATGCAGACAGATCGTTTGATGCGCCAGTCAGTGAGCCGCCCGCTCCAGGAACATGAGAATTGCCGCGCATTCGCTTCAAATCCCTACGTTGTTGATGCTGCCGAGCGGCTTTTTCCCTAGAGCTTGTTTCATAAATGGTCTCGTGAATGGGCACGACTTCAGTCGCGCCGAAAAGGGCAGGAGAATTGAGGGGCTTTAGCCCCTGAGGGATTCGGGCTGGCCAGTCAGACCATTTATGAAACATGCTGTAAGAAAACGCAAAATGCGGGAATTCAGCTCGGCAATACATGAATCGACATCGATCTAGCGAGGGCGCGCAAAGCGGTGAAGCCAGAACCCATTCCAGGCATATTGTACCCACCATCGCGTGGCGCGTAGCCGCGGAAGCTTTGAGGCCTCGCGGTAGATTCTCCATGTCTCCATCGCTGCCTTCAGCTTGTTCCCCGACCGGCTTCGCGGCGACAACCGATAGCGCCCCAAGTCTGCCGCAAGACGATGCCCAATGTGGCCACCGTTGACGAGGCTTAGCCATGCGCAAAAATCTTCGTGAAGATATGGACACTCGACGGGAAAACGGAAATCCCCGATTCCTTCGCGATCCAGGACGATGGTGAGGCAGCCCAGGCCTCGCCGCGTATGCAGTTTTTCAAGGTCAAGCACCTCGGGTGCCGTGATCAGGGGGCCGATCAGCGCTCCGTCGCTCGATAGATGCCGGTAATCGTGATAGATGAAGCTGTAACTGTTCGCCCTCATCCAAGCCACCGAGCGGGCAAGTTTTTCCGGCAGCCACAGATCGTCGGCGTCGAGGAAGGCGAGGAAGCGGCCTGTCGCGGATGCCATGGCAACATTGCGGGCAAGGGAGGGCCCTCCATTGGAGGGTGTGCGGAGCAGGCGAATGCGCGCATCCTTCATGGCCGCGGCTCGTATCAGGGCGGGAGAGTTGTCGGTCGAGCCATCGTCGACCAGCAGATGTTCCCAGTCCTCCAGGGTTTGTGCGCGCACAGAGGCGAGCATCTCCGGAAGCCATTGAGCGGCGTTATAAACCGGCGTGATGACGGAAACCAGCGCCATGCGTGTGCGATTCAGGGTTAATGCTGCGCTTCTGCCAAACTCTCGCCAGGCTGCGCGGGTACCGCCCTGGAGCGCCGCCGGGCAAACAGAAACTTGCGGAACTGCCGCAACGATTTCAGCGTTCGCTTCCGCTCTTCGCCGTGCGCCACGCTCTGCCAGAACTTGCGGAGCAAATAGCCGGGCCGAAGGTAAAACTGCCTCCGCGCGTTGTCGCAGAACTCGACAATGTTATCGGCAGATAGCCCGGGGAGATTAAGGACGCATTCGTGGAGTCCCTCCTGCGTCAGCCACTTCGAGTAGTCGAGCGTGCGCAGGTAGCCATTTCCCTGCGCCCATGCAAAGGCCTCTGTCCCCGGATATGGGATCAGCGGGAAAAACTGCGCCGTGTCGGGGTTGTTGAGGATCGCAAAATCGACGGTCTTCTTCAGCGTGGCCCGGGTCTCGCCCTTGTTGCCCACCATAAAGCAGCCATGCACCAGCAAGCCTGCCTGCCGGGCCTCTGTTACATAGCGGCGCGACTGCTCCAGCGTGATGCCTTTCCTGATGCCGTTCAAAATCTGTTGGTCTCCCGATTCAAAGCCGGGAATCGTCAGCCGGCATCCGGCCTGCTTCATCATCTTCATCGTCTCGCCATCCAGGTTGACGCGGGTATTGGCCCACCAGTGCAGCTGCTTGTTCAGCCCGCGCTCAATCAGCAGCCGGCAGATCTCGCGCACGCGCGCCGGGTTGGCCGTAAACGTATCGTCCTCAATCCCCACTGACTTTACCTGCGGCAGTTCGCGCGCAATGTACTCGAATTCGTCCACCACATTCTGCGCGCTCCGCAGGCGGTACTTGTGACCGTGAAAGGTCTGAGGATAGACACAGAAAAAGCAATGCGACGGGCAGCCGCGGCCGGTCATGATCATCGCCATGGGATACTCGCCGGCGGAGAAAAAGTAGTTCTCGATGCGAAGGTGCTTCTTATAGACCTGGGCTACAAACGGAAACGCGTCGAGGTCCTCGATAAAATGGCGTTCGTGCGTCGAGACCACGGCGCCGTTTCTGCGGCAGCAAATACCTGCAACGCCGCGCACATCCCGGCCCGCTTCGATCGCATCCGCCAGTTCCAGCACTGTCTGGTCGTATTCCCGCAGGGCAATGCAATCGATGCGCTCATCGATCGCCATCACTTCTTCGGGCAGTGCGGACGGATGCGTGCCCACCAGGCACAACAGCGGAGAGCACTTCGTCAACTTGAAGCGCACCGCGGAGCGCACATCTTCCAGGATGCTCGGGGTGCTGGTATCGACCACGACGAGTTGGGGATTGAAGGTCTCAATGCGCGCCACCGTCGCCTCGATGTCCAGCCGCTCGGCGCAGCTGTCCACCAGCAAAACCTCGTGCCCGTGCTTTTCCAGATAGCCGCAGGCATAAGCCAGCCATATGGGGAAGTAGAGGGTTCCGCTCTTTGTGATTGCAGGACTCCGCGAAGCGCGGGAAAACCTTCCGTGCTCCATCTTGAACGGGGGATTGACGAACGCTACACGCATGGCAACCTGTCCTCTCTGGTTTCGGCGAAGATTTCAGCCAGCCTGCCGCGATTGGCGCTGTAGAGAAACGTCTTCCTGAAAGTCGCGCGCGCGCCCGCGACATAAACAGGCAGGTTGGCCCGGATCTTCTCCGCGGTTTGCAGCGCAGTTTGCAGGCGGCAGCGGCATTCGACAAGCTCCCCGTTCATGCCCGGTTCAACGAACTCGGGAAAACTGCCCATCCTCGCGGCCATCACCGGCGTACCCGTCATGAAGGCGCGGACAAGAGCTCCGCTCTGCGTCGAACAGGTGTAGATATTCCAAACGCAGAAGCTTCGCGCGCAAAAGGAATTCATTTCCTCGTTTGACAGCATCTTCCCGTGCTGAATCAGGATTCGGCCTTGGGCCGCGTAGCGAGCGAGTTCAGGATCGCGAGCCAGAATCGCGCTCATGTCGGACCGGGTGGCAATCGCGAACTGGATACTGCTCCCGGTCCGGATGGCGTATTTCGCGAAGGCACAGAAGCCCTCGAAATCGTGGGCCTTCAAGGCCAGCCCCAGAAATGAGAAGTACGGTCTTCCTCTCGGTTTCAGATCCGATTCCCCGTTGTTGTATTCGTCTTCAAACAGCAGGGGAAAGGTATGCACGTTGGAGTTATAGCGCGCGAAGTGGTGTTCGTAGAGTGCGCGCGCGTAACCCGAGGGCACCAGCACCGCCGAGCACTCGCGCAACATGGCAATCGAGCAGAACCTGGCCGCAATGAGCTTGAGAATCTCCTGCCATCCCTCCTTGAGGCGCATCGAAACGGGCACCGGCTCGTGAAAAACATACAGCACCGTAATGCCCCGCGCGCGCATCTGCCTCGCAACCCCGGCGTTGGCCATTGCGGCGTTATAGAAGATGGCGGTGTCAAACTCCATGCCATCGGGATCGGCACGGTACGCGGCCGCGGAGACCGTTGGAGCGATCGAGGAGAAATCGGCAAAGTCCAGATACTTCCGGTCGAGGAGATAGCAGACCGCTAATTCCATTGAGGCGAGCAGTTTGCCGTAGGCCATCAGATGCGAGACATGGCCCGGTGAAAAATGCAGGGAGACAACCGCAATCCTCTTCGTTGCTCCCGTGGAAAGCCGGCGGCCAGGTTCATGCATGTTCTTCTCCTCCTGTTGCGGATGCGCGGCAGGGCTTCGAGGCCCAGATCACAGACTCAAAGCCGTAGAGACTCCAGGTGCATCCAGCGAATCCGTTTCTGCGCATCGCGGCGGAGACGGGTTCGAAGAGCAGCCCCAGCACGGCGAGCAGCAGCGGCCGGTATCGGGCGGCGCTGAAATCGATGCGCATGCCGGCCCGGCGGAGCGTCCTCAGAGTAGATTCCCAATCGGGCGTCGCACGGTGCGTGGGATCGTCGAAGAAGTTCAGGTTCCCCTTGCGATGCGGAAAGCGCACGCTCTGTTCACAGGGGAAGGAGAGGTAGATCCGCCCTCCCGGCCGGATTGCGGCTAGCATCGCCTCCATCACGCGATCGGGAGCAAAGCAATGTTCCAGGTTGTGCGAGGAGATGACGGCGTCCAGCTGACCTTGATAGCGCTCGATGGCGGCCGCGAATCCGGCGGGCTCGACCAGCAGAAATTCGTCCGCGTAGTCGGAGGCGGGCTCATTCTGCCTGTAATGGCCGATGTCCAGGCCGATATAACCGCAGTCCGGACGCAGCAGCTTGAAGCGTGCTGGTGAGTTGTTGCCGCAGCCCACGTCGAGAACTCGGGCTTGAGGCATGAGGCGCGCGATGAATGCGTATTTGCCGCGCGTCTTGACCGCCTGATTGATTCGATTCCGAATGCTTGTGAGCAAGGTTTTCATCTCCGGTTGCACCGGCTACCAGATCAGCAGCACGGCTACGGTTGGGTAGGTCCAGGTGACGAATCCGAAAATGCAGATGGCGAGCGCGCTGAGTTTAAAAAGCGTTTCCCTCTTGTGGAGGCTCACCGCCATGGCCACATAGAGAAATGCGACCGCGTAGGAAAAATAAAGAAACCTCAGGCCGATGACCGGCGCATCGATCAGCAGAAGCAGGCCCGCGGTGGGCAAAAGTAATCCGACAGCCGAACGCTGAATTCTTGCTGCGCCGTCCGCGGCGCCGGCTGTCCGCCCGCCAATCAGGTATCCAATCAGCAGCATTGCGTAGACGGTCGGTATCTTGATCTCCAGCTGGACGCGCATCAGGTCCGCTCCATCGCTCGAGAAGTAATCTGAAGACGAACCGAGGAGATAGGGCGCAAAGTGGGCGGCGGTGCAGAAGGCAAGGAATGAGGCCGACGAGATGAGGAGATACCTGCGCCGGCCGAGTGCGAGAAGGTTAGGCAGCAGCGCGATGGCGGAGGCGTGGAGCAAAGGAAGGGAGAAGATGCTCAGCCGGTGGCGGGACTTGCCCTCCCTGGCAACCGAGATGCCGACCAACATGGCAAGAAAGATCAGCACGCATAACCCCTGCCTGAAAAAATTGGCCAGCAGCAGAAGGCCCGAGTTGACAAAGATCATCCATCCCGCCATCAGGTAGAAAACTCCCGGGTATTCCCGGAGCCGCCTGAAGAGCAGATAGAGGGCCGGAATGTAGAGCAGGTGCAGGAACATGAAGCAGCTGCGCAAGTCGAAAATGGAACCGGTGATGGGATGCAGCAGCGAGAACAGAACATAGTCGATGCCTCCACCGATCAGCGAGGAGACGTCGGAAGAGTAAGAAAGGATGAAGGCGTACAGGATCGGATCGGCCGCCCGAGACATGGTCTGGATATCGCGGAGGCCAAGCACTACGCAGAAAACCACGAGCAGGACGAGGGCCAGCCAATCGCGCCGGGCTCTGGCAAAAAGCAGGATGCCCAGATAGCCGGCAGAGAACGCCAGATGGGGCAGAAGGGCGTGTGCCTGGATCTCAAAGTCCATAGGAGCCGATCTGTCCGATCTCTTCAACCGATGCCGGCCCGGTCAAGGGAGTTCTGGCACCGCGGACCCTGCAGCTGTCGATGCGAAAACGATGAAAGATGGCGGCGGCCCATGCCAACCCGATCACTCCGGTGACTACGAAGTAGTCGGCTGCAATGGCCAGCGAACCCCAGCGACGCACCGCGAGAAGGGCCAGTGCAGTGGTGAGCGCCGCCGTGCCGAGGGATTGCGCCAGGTAGGGCTCGCGCTTGAACGAGCGCAAATAGACTGCCAGGCCCTGAGCCACAAAGCTGCTCACCGATGCGGCCGCCAGCAGCACAAAGATGCCGGCCGGCTCCATGCGTACGGCAATTCCGGGCAGGAGGCTTTCGATTGCGGCCACGCCGATCAGGCAGGCGGCGGCAACTGCCGTGGCCAGCGCGAGCGACTGCTTCAGAGCGCGGAAGAACATCGCATCGAGTTCGCCAATCCGGCCCAGCGTGACGAGACGGCCAAACGGCCCGGCCTTGGGAGTGATCCAGCAGAGAGCCAGAAACGGAATATACGTGACGATGCTCAACGAAAGCCCCATGCGGCCTGCCTCAAGCGGGCCGCGAAAGGCGAAGAGAACCAGGGTGAATACTTGCAGCGTGAAATAAGAGGTCAGCCAGCTCACGGCAATTTTCCATTGGAATGGCCACACCTCCATTTGCCACGAGACGGCATTGTCGCCTGCGGGATGGCGCATCAGGCCCATGAGCAGCCTGCGCTCGGAAAACATCAGCGCGCCACCCACGGCAACGACGCCGAAGTTGACGGCCGCCGGCGCGTACAGGCTATGCCCGCTGGCGATTGTCCCCCACGACATCGCCAGCGAGGCCAGCGCCTGAACCATGCGCGCCTTGGCCACCTGGCGCACATGGTTCGCGCCTTCCATGAATGAATAGAGCGGCGTGAGCAGAAAGCTCATGGCTACGGCAGCCACCGCCGCCGCCCAGGGTCCATGCCAGGCAACGTGCGCGGCGCCCGGCGCCTCCTGCTGCCTGAAGAACGCAATGCCCAGCGGCAGCAGAATCGCGGCCAGCCCGGCGGCCGCGGCCACATACCAGCGCGCCGTCAGTTGCAGCACCGAGGCCAGGCGTGCGTGCGCAGCCGCATCGCCCTCGATTTGCCCGCTGGGATAGAGCCTGAGATGCGCCGACTCATGCGCGGCCAGTTGCAGGATCACGAATGAGAAGCCCAGCTCGAAGATCATCTGCAGCGCGACCAGGCTGAGCAGCGTGTAATAGTAGCCCTGCTCGAGAGGGCTGAAGAAATGCAGAATCAGCAGCACAGTCCCCGTGCTGCTCAGGATATTGAGCAGGCGCGCCGCCAGCGTGTAAACCACCGCGCCGTCGAGGCCAAGCCACCGCTCGAGCCATGAACGCAGGGTCACGACCGCACTCCGCCGAGGATCTGTTCCAGCGCGTCGATCCAAGAGCTGGAGCGATCGCGAGAGCTGCGCATTCTGGCGATCAGGTCTGCAAGTTGTGCGGCGCCTACCGACAGTGGAAGCATTGCCAGCAACCCGCCCAGCAGAACCCAGAACCGGTAAAGGGAAGGCTTATCCGGCGGCACGGCCGGCTCCACCACCTGAATCAGGGCCCCCTGGCGCGCTTCGTCCACGCGCGCGCCCTCGTATTGCCGCATGAGCAGATCCAGAATCGTTTCCCGGTACTTCACCTCGCGCAGCGCGTTCTCGTACTCCGCCGCGGCCTCGGTCATCTTGCCTTTGGGCGCAATCAGGTCTCCCGTCTTGCGGTCGGCATCCGCGTCCATCGCCGCCAACTGGGCTTCCATGCCCGAGGCTTCTTCCTGGGCTCGCTTCAGATCGGGATTGCCATCGGCTGCAAACTGGCGCATGGATTTGATCTCGATCTGCTTGGCTGCCAACTCGCCTCGTAACTCGCCCGCCGAGGCAATCAGGCCCCGGTCCTGACCTTCAATATCGATGACGCCGGTGCGCTCCTCGGTCTGCTTCATCGCCGCTTCGGCATGAGCCAGTTCGTCGCGGGCTCCGGCCAGTTGCTGTTCGTAGAACAGCCTGCGCTGCGCGGCTTCGGTAATGGCCAGGGTTGCCGTAAAACGCCGGTACTCCTCCACCCACGCGTTGGCCATCTCGGCGGCGCGCCGCGGGTCATGGTCGGTTACCTCCAGGCGGATCAGCCCATCCTTGAGCCCGCTGTCGACCCGGGTTTCTCTCTCCCAACGCCTGCGCGCGCTGGAAACGTGCCGCTTCCCGTAGAGCGCCTGCAGGTTGAATCGTGCCACGATGGCGTCTTCCACAATGCGGCTCTTCAGCAAAGCCACCTGCTGGTCGTTGGGGTTCTTGATGCTCAGTGCGCTGGCTCCGGCCGCCGCGATGCTGCTCAACTGCGCCATCATCGCGGCCCCCGCGGATGCGCTCTGCTGCGGCGGCAACAGGACCGCGGTCGCGGTGTATCGATTCGGCATCAGAAGCGCAAACGCCAAGGCCAGCGTGACCATGGCGCCCGCGACGATAAGGACCACCTTCTTTTGTCGCGCCGCCACGCGCAGCCACTGCAAATGGGAGCAACGGGCGCGAGCGGATTCCACATCCGCGGGTGTGCATGTTTGTGTTGCCATCTTGCTCTCTTGCGATCGAATTCGAGCTGATGCCGCGGTTGCCCACGGTCGTTGCGTTGATGGAGGGGCTCTGCGGACAGACGAGGTGGAGCATTTCGGTGTCCTGGCCCCTGGCGCAAATGATGAGCTTTTTCTGAGAAACGGAGCTGCACAGTGCGCCGGAGAGTGCATGTCAAAAAGTGCGCACGCCTCTGCCGGGGCGCCGGCTGCCATGAACCGCGGCCGGCGCAGCGACGCAAAAGCAATGGATTGTTTGCAGGCAAACTTCGGAGAATCACCGTGATCCTGGTACCTCTCTCGCCGCCGAAGCGACTCCATCGTCCGTTTCCTGGTCCGATCGAATGGATCGGCAATGTTCGCCAGACTGGCGGGCGCGCGAGATTCCTGTGGCTCGCGGTTGCTCTTGGCGGCGTTCTCCTTCCGTCCCAGCTTGGTGCGCAATGTCCAGGGGGCGCCGATCCCGATGCCCTTGGCTGTGCGGTCCCTCCCGTCAAGTCATCCGACTTGCTGGGATCGCCCGCCGCGGTCACGATTCAGCAGCCCTCGGGTCTGGCATCGCCCAATCCGGACAACTCCACCCCGGCCTCGGCGGTGGACAGTCTTTCAGCGGGGGCCAGCCACGCCGAGCCAGGCTTGGACAGACCGCGAAATTCCCAAACCGGCGCCCCTCCTGCGTTGCCGCCGCAGCCCCTCAACGAGTTTCAACGCTTTGTCTCCGCCACCACAGGGCAGACCCTCGTCATTTTCGGCGCCGACCTCTTTAACGCGATGCCGGTTTCTTTTGGTCCCCTGGATCACGGACCGGCGCCTGCCGAGATGATCGTCGGCGCAGACGACGAATTGCGCATCCGCATATGGGGCCAGGTCAACTTCAGCGCCGATCTTCGCGTCAGCCGTGAAGGTGAGATTTACATCCCGAAAATCGGCGCGGTGCATCTTGCCGGTCTGCCTTTTTCTGAGGTTTCCGCCCATCTGCGCGAAGCCGTGGACCGCGTCTATCGCAACTATGAGCTGAGCGTCGATATGGGCGAGATTCATTCCATTCAGATCTACATCGCCGGCCGCGCTCGGCGGCCCGGCGAGTACACGGTCAGCGCGCTCAGCACTCTCGTCGATGCCGTCTTCTCGAGCGGCGGACCCTCGCCTGCGGGCTCTATGCGCCATATCCTGCTCAAGCGCGCGGGCAAGGTGGTCGCGGACTTCGATCTCTATGCGCTGCTTGTCTCCGGCGACAAAACCGGCGATATGCAGCTCGCGGCCGGGGACGTGCTCTTCATTCCTCCCGCCGGCCCGCAGGTGGCTCTCCTGGGTAGTGTGCGGCAATCGGCCATCTTCGAATTGCGCGGGGCTGAGTCCGTGGGCAATCTGGTCGACACGGCCGGGGGCATGACCGCCCTTGCCACGGATGCTCATCTCTCGCTGGAGCGCATCCAGAACCGTCACCGCACCGCATTTGAGTTAGCGGCCGACTCCGAAGGCCTGGCCACGTTGCTGGTTGACGGCGACATCGTGCGCATCGACCCGATTCTCCCCGACGATCGTCAGACCGTCACCCTGCGCGGAGCGGTAGCCAATCCCGGCCGTTTTCGCTGGCACGAAGGCATGCGCCTGAGCGAGTTGATGCCCGAACGGGACGCTCTGGTGAAACGCAATTACTGGTGGCATCGCGCCCAGCTTGGCCTTCCCGCTCCCGAGTTCACCTCGCTTGCCGCTTCAGGCTCCGGGATCCCGCAGGCCACGTCGGTGGTCGCGGCTTCAACCTCTGCAAGCTCCCAAACCACTCCGATTTCAGTCGGCGATGCGTCCGCCGAAACCAACTGGAACAGTGCCGTCGTCGAGCGTCTCGACCCGGCCACCATGACCACCAAACTTCTCTCATTTGGCTTGGGCAGGCTGGTGCTGGAGCACGATGCCTCTCAGGATCTGACTTTGATGCCCGGCGATGTGGTCACCATCTTTTCCCAGGCAGACATCCAGATACCCATCCGCGAGCAGACCAAATATGTGACATTGCAAGGCGAATTCGTGCATCCGGGTGTGTACAGCGCTGGGCCTGGAGAGACATTGCGCTCGGTGGTGGCCCGGGCTGGGGGAGTGACGCCGCAGGCCTATCTGTACGCGGCCTCGTTTACGCGCCGCAGCACACAGGCCCTGGAACAAAAGCAACTCGATGACTTTGCTGACCAGTTGGAGCACCAGTTGCTGCGCCATTCAGCTGCGCCGGGGGTCGGTGGGGGCAGCGCCCCCGGTCAGCAGATCGCGGAGCTCAATCGGGAGCTGATCGCCCGTCTTCGCAGCGCACGCGCCACAGGCCGAATCGTGCTCAATATGAAGAGCGATCGTGCCGGTAATTACGAGCTTCCGGACATGCACCTCGAGGACGGAGATGAAATTGTTGTTTCCTTCACCCCCGAAACCATAGGAGTGGAGGGCGCGGTTTACAACCCGCATGCATTTCTATTCGAGAGCGATGCCACGGTCGGCAAGTATTTACGCTTGGCCGGAGGTACGAACCGGGATGCGGATCGCAAACGAATCCTTGTATTGCGAGCGGATGGCACGGTCATCAGCCGCGATTCGAATCCTTCGCTCCTGGCACGTGGGTTTGACAGCCTGACCCTCCATCCGGGCGACAGCATTCTGGTCCCTGAGAAAAACCTCAAGCTCTCCCCAATGAACCTGGCCTTGTTGTGGACACAGGCACTGTCTCAGTCTTCGATGAGCGCGATTGAGACGAATGCTCTCGCTCATTAGCCGCCAAGGCCGCGACTTTTGGAACCGCACGTCGACACCGCGCACATGCACGGGAAGGGCTGGACACACGTTGGGACACGACCTCCACGCCACCGGTTTTTGCGAGCTCAGTTCTCTCTCTGGTTCATGTCCTTCAAGCGACTGCGCCAACGCCTCCCCATCCTTCGCGGCGTGCATCGCAAGACCGCCGGCAAGCCAGTGGGCGCTTTCGCGACCACGGCGGCTGCTCGACATTGCTGTCTCGCTCATCGTCCTTTTGTTGGCGGCGGTACCCATGCTTCTTCTCGCCATTTGCATTCGGCTTACATCAAAAGGAAACGCATTTTTTTCCCAGGATCGCGTAGGCGCAGGAGGCCGCCTCTTCAAGGTGTACAAGCTTCGCAGCATGGCGCACACCGCCAGCGATAAGACCGGTCCGAGCCTGACCAAACTCGGCGACGAACGGATCACCTCCGTAGGCCGGTTCATGCGCAAGTTGAAGCTCGACGAATTACCTCAGTTTTTCAACGTGCTGCGCGGCGATATGAGCCTTGTGGGTCCTCGGCCCAAACTCCCGCAATATGCGGCGCTTTTCAATATGCCCTACCGTCCTGGCATCACAGGCCCCGCCACGCTCGCCTTCCACTGCGAAGAGGATATCCTGCGCAACGTGGCGGCAAGCGAATTGGACCGCTTTTATGCGCGCGAGATCAAACCCGTGAAAGCGCGGTTGGACGCGTGCTACATGTGCCAGGCCACCCCAGTCTCAGACGCCCGTATCGTGGGAGCCACTGCGCTTGGCTGCCTGCATCTCGATCCCGCAATCTTTCGTCTGCCCGCGGCTTTGCTCCAGACGCGAACAACGATAAGCAACGCAGTGCCACTCAAAAGTACATCCCGCACGGCTTGAGAAACCGGCGGGCCACTGGCCCAGTGATTTGAAAGTTGTTGATGTCTGGTGCCGGGAGGGGGGTCGGATTGCCTGTTGGTATTGATTCTAAATAAGTTATTGAAAATACTAGACGCTCAAATCGGTCAAAACGCAGCATACGCGGTTCCTGAGTACACCACAAGTACACGGAATTTGAGGCGTGGGCTGTGTATCCCGCCGTTCAGATCCATCACGGTTCGCAGGTGATCCTTATCACCGCGAAATCCACCCATCGTAGTAAGCTGAGAGCATGTTGCAAGGTGTCTTCCAGCGCGCGGCAGTGGCCATCCTATTGATAGGCACTCTGGCTGCACCCGCCGAGATCTGCATGCAACAGACGCACAAGGCCGGGCACGTGTGTTGCGCTCGCATGTCCAGGTGCAACTCGATCGCCCAGGGCGACTGCTGCGCTGTGCGGCCAACTCTGCCGGCCGTTGTGGTTGCGCCTGCTCTTTCCGGTTCCCCCACCTTGTCTGCTGCGCAAGAGTTTGTCTCGTCGAAAGAATTCTCTTCGCCGCGTGAACTTACTGTCTCGGCAGTCATTCCTCCGCAGTCTCCGCCCACAGGCGCGTCCATCCTTCGCATCTAGCTCTTCCTAATCACCGTGGCTTTTCGGGGTGTGCATCTCTGCGCCCTGAATCATCTCTCTTGCCTGTTTCCACGGAGTTGAAGAGTGAAATCCAATTTTGTTGTTCCCCCGCTTTTGCTGGCGGTGTCCCTTGTCTGTTTCGGGCAGGCCGAACCGCCCTCTGCGCCGACCGCAAGTTTGTCTCCGAATCCAACCGCCGCGCCGTTGTCGGTGGACGAAGCCGTGGCGGAAGCCCTCCAGTCCAATCCCGAGATTCGCGCGTCGGTGCGGCGCTTGTCCCTTGCTCAGCTCAAGACAACAACCGCACGCAGCCTCGACGATCCCATGTTCATGGTGCGCGACTGGGATACGCCGCTCCAAAAGCCATGGGATCTGAACCAGGCGCAGTTGATGTTCAGCATTCAGCAGACATTCCTGAGCAAAGAGAAGCGGGATGTCCGCTCGAAGGTCGCCGTCGAAGATGCGGATGCAGCGGCCAGCGATCTTGAATCGACGCGGCAAGAGGTAGCGGCCGAGGTTCGCAAGGCCTGCGCCGACTTGATGCGGAACGCGGACGAAAGGAAGTTGCTGGATCGCCAGTCGTCGCTGCTCAAAGAAGCGCTCTCTGTAACGCTCGTTCAATATACGACGGGCAAGGTTCCGCAGGCCGATGTGCTGCGGGCGCAAATGGCGATCACTCGCCTCGATGAGCAACTGATTGAACTGGACGAGGAGCGGGACACGGCGCGCGCAGGTTTGAACGTGTTGCTGGGCCGGCATCCCGATGAAGAATTGGAAATTGCCGGCAACTACGCGTTCGCTGGAAATTTGCCACCGATTGAGGAACTGGAGCGGCTGGCGATTCTGAACCGCCCCGAGCTTGCAGGACTGCGCACGCAGATTGCGAAATCGAAAAGCGAAGGTCAGGCCGCGCGTTTGGCCATGAAGCCCGACTTCACTGCGGCTCTCGGTTATATGGTGATGCCGGCCGGCTCCGCATCGCGCAACGCATACATGGCCGAGATGACCATGAATCTGCCCTGGCTGAATCGCGATCGCCATGACGGCGAGACAAAACAAGCCGATGCGGCAACAGAAGTAGCGCAAGCCGATCTTGAAGCGCGAACCTCTGCCGTGTTTCTTGAAGTGCGGCAGGCGCAGATTGCCACGCTTGCTGCCGAGAAACGCGTGAAGCTTTATCGCGACACCCTGCTGCCGCAGGCCGAGGCGGCCTTCAAAGCTTCCACGGCCGCGTATCAGAACAATCGCGCTGAGTTTCTGACGCTGATCGACTGCCAGAACCTTCTTCTCGACATTCAAGTTTCCTACTACAAGGCATCGTCGGCTACGGATGCAAACGTTGCGGAGCTGGAACGCGCCATCGGCGCGCAGATACCCGAGATAGCGGGCGCTGTGCCTGCCCAATCGAATACAGACTTTTCCTATACAGGTACTTTGAGCCCAAACCGACCCAGCACAGATTGGAGCAGCAAATGACAAGCAGAGAAAAGAAGTTGATCGCGCTCGGCGCGGGGGCCGGCACACTGATCGCCGTGTTGGCGCTGGTGCTGCTTAGCGCGTACGGAACACATTTCTTCGCGACCGCTTCCGCAGCTGCCGCTCCACAGCCCGCTTCATCCACGCAACCTGTTGCCGCTCCAACCTCTGCACAGGGCACGCAACCCGGCACAACAGTTGAACTGAGCCCGGCAGAGATTACCGCTGCCGGCGTGCAGATTGCCGAGGTGCGCACGGCATCGCTCAAGACGGAAATCGACGCCTTTGGCCGTGTGGAGCAGCCGGAGGCGCAACTCGCGGCCGTAAGTGCGCGCATCGGAGGCCGCGTGGACAAACTCTATGTGCAATACATGGGTGAGCGTGTGCGCAGCGGCCAGGCCGTAGCCGAAATCTACAGCCCTGATGTTGCAACGGCTGTGGAGGAATATCGCCTGGCCGAGCAAAACCGCAATGGTCTGCGCCAATCGGACGACGCCTTTGCGCGCGCGCAGGCCGATGCGCTGGTCACGGCCAGCCAGCACAAGCTGGAGCTTTGGGGCATTACAGAGAAACAAATCGACGCGCCCGGAAAAGATGGCATCCCGCATGTGACCATCTACGCCTATGCCTCGGGAACGGTTGTCGATCGCAAGGTGACGCAAGGGCAATATGTCAACGCGGGCGACACGCTCTTTACCGTAGCCGATCTCAGCCAGGTCTGGATCAAGGTCGATGTCTATGAGGAGCAGTTGCCTCAGATTCAGCAGGGACAGGAAGTTGAGATCACCGCGGAGTCGATGCCCAACGCAACCATCCACGGTCGTGTGGACTTTATTGAGCCCGCCGCCAACCCGCAGACGCGCACAGTTCCGGTGCATGTGCACGTGGCCAACCCTGGAATGCGTCTTTTGCCGGGCATGTTTGTCAGCGCAACGTTTGTGAGCCGCGCGGCACAGCCGTCCATCGTGATCCCGCGCTCTGCGGTGCTCGATACAGGAACGCGAAAGATCGTTTATCTCGCGAGATCCAACGGCGTCTTTGAGGCGCGCGAGGTCGAGGTGGGTGCGCCCTCTGACGATCTGTTCCCGGTTTCCAGCGGACTGGCGCTCGGCGACAAGGTGGTGCTCAACGGCAACTTCCTCATCGACTCGCAGGCGCACCTGAGCTCAGGCATGTCGGGACTCTACGGCGGTTCGAAAGAGTTTGACGCCGGATCGCAAAAGCAGAACCCTGCCGCAACAGCACCGGGGAATGGCGCCGCAACCAGCTCCGCGCAGATTGAATTTCACGCCGACGCCGACCCGCTGAAGGCAGGCGAGGACAATCCGTTCCACGTCACGCTGACCGATTCCAGCGGTAAGCCCATCGCCGATGCCAAGGTCACGGTCACGCTCATCATGCCCGCAATGCCCTCGATGGGCATGCCGGAGATGAAGAGCTCCTTTGATTTGCCGTGGGTGGCGGCGCGCCAGATGTACGTGGGCAAGGGGCAACCCGGGATGTCGGGAACCTGGACTGTCTTTGTCGAAGCGCGCAAGAACGGCAGCATCATCGCCTCAACCCACACTCACCTCAGCGCGAAGTAGGAGCCGGCAATGATCAATCGCATCATCGAATTCTCCATGAAAAATCGCTGGCTGATTTTGGCAGTCTATGCCGCGCTGGCTGTCTGGGGCTACTGGGCGCTGCTGCACACGCCCATCGACGCCATTCCCGATCTAAGCGAGAACCAGGTCATCGTCTTCACCGAGTGGCAGGGCCGCAGTCCGCAGGAAGTGGAAGACCAGATCACCTACCCGCTCACTGTAAACCTGCAAGGGCTGCCTCATGTGCGCACAGTTCGTTCCGCTTCGGCATTTGGCTTCTCCATGGTTAACGTCATTTTTGAAGATTCCGTCGACATTTATTTTGCCCGGACGCGCGTGCTGGAGCGGTTAAGTTTGGCAGGTAGCTTTCTGCCCGCGGGCGTAACTCCCATGATGGGCCCCGATGCAACCGGAGTGGGTCAGGTTTATTGGTACACAGTCGAAGGGCCCTACGACAGCGGTACCCTGCATTCCATTCAGGACTGGTACGTGAAATACCAGTTGAACTCCGTTCCGGGCGTAGCCGAAGTCGCGAGCGTCGGCGGATTTGTGAAGCAGTACCAGATTGATCTCGATCCCATCAAGCTGCGTGCGTACAACGTCGCGCTCAAGGATGTGGTGTCCGCAGTCGAGCGCAGCAACAACAACGTAGGCGCGAAAGTGGTTGAAACAGGCGACACCGAGGAGATGATCCGCGGCATCGGCCTCATCAACGGCCTGAAGGACATTGAGAACATCTCCCTTGGCGCCTACAACGGCACACCCGTGACCGTGGGCAACGTGGGCAGCGTTCAACTCGGTCCCGAGTTCCGCCGCGGTGTCCTCGATAAGGATGGAAAAGAAGCCGTGGGCGGCGTGGTCGTCATCCGTTACGGCGCAAATGCGCGCGAGGTCATCGACGCCATCAAGCAGAAGATCGCCGAAATTCAGCCGGGCCTGCCTGCGGGTGTAAGCATCGTTCCTTTCTACGACCGCAGCATCCTCATTGACCACGCAGTAGACACGCTGCGCCACGCGCTCATTGAAGAACTGATCTTGGTCACGCTGGCGCACGTGCTTTTCCTCTGGCACTTCCGCAGCATCCTGGTGGTCACCATTCCCCTGCCTCTCGCCGTTCTGGGCGCATTCCTATTCATGAAAGGCGCGGGCATCTCCTCGAACATCATGTCCCTGGGCGGAGTCGCCATCGCCATTGGCGTGCTTGTCGATGCGGGCATTGTGATGACAGAAAACGTAATTCGCCAGGCCGAGCAATACGAAGCGGAGCACGGCAACTATCGCGATTACATCGGCGAGATCACGCTCAAGGCCGCGCGCCTCGTAGGCAGGCCAATCTCTTTTGCCATGGTCATCATCATTCTCGCTTTCGTTCCGGTCTTCGCACTCACTGGCATGGAGGGCAAGATGTTTCACCCTCTTGCGTTCACCAAGACCTTTGCCATGGTCTGCTCCACTATTCTTGCCATCACACTGGTTCCGGTCTTGTGCACATTCCTGATTCGTGGCAAGCTGCACAGCGAAAGTGAGAACCCGATCATGCGCATACTGAGGGCTCTCTACCAGCCCGTGCTGCGTTGGGCGCTGCGCCACAGAATCATCACGCTGAGCGCGGCCATGGCACTGCTCATCGGCGCTCTCTATACGGCCACAACCATTGGCTCCGAGTTCATGCCGCCGCTCGATGAAGAAACGGCGCTTTTCATGCCCATCACCGACCCGCGCATCTCTCTCACCGAGGCAACTCGCATCCTTCGCCAGCAGGACCTCATCATTTCCGCGGATCCAGCCGTCGCCATGGTGGTCGGCAAAGTCGGCCGTGCAGAAACATCCACCGATCCCGCGCCCGTAAACATGAGTGAGACGACCATTACCTTTAAGCCAAAAGACCTGTGGCCCAGGGGACTCACCAAAGACGCGATCTTCGCCCGGCTCGATGAAAAGCTGCAGATTCCCGGCGTCACCAACATTTGGACGCAGCCGATTCGCAACCGCATCGACATGCTCTCAACCGGCATTCGCACCCAGGTTGGCATCAAGGTATTCGGTCCGGACCTTGGTGTGATCGAGGCAAAGTCAGAAGAGATCAAAGAAGTCGTGGCGCAGATTCCAGGCGCCGTCGATCTCTATGCCGAGCGGACCACTGGTTCGCCGTACCTGGAGATGACCGTGGATCGTGCCGCCGCGGACCGCTACGGATTGAATGTCGCCGATGTCGAAGATGCGATCGAAACTGCGATCGGTGGCAAGAATCTCACCACAACCATTGAAGGGCGGCAACGCTTCCCGGTCCGTGTTCGCTATGCGCGCGATTTCCGCGAGAACCCGCAGCAACTGGACGAGGTTCTTGTGATGGGAAGCGGCGGCGCTCAGGTGCCGCTCAGCAAAGTGATCACGATGAAAACGACCATGGGGCCGTCAATGATTACGAGCGAGAACGGCCTGTTGCGCGGAGCAGTGCTGTTGAATGTGCGCGGGCGCGACGTGGGAGGCTTTGTTGATCAGGCGCAGCGCGCAGTGGCCGAACAGGTGAAGATGCCGCCGGGATACTACATCGAGTGGAGCGGCCAATATGAAAACCAGATCAGCGCGCGGAAGCGCCTTGAACTGGTGATTCCCATCGTACTGCTTGTGATTTTTGTCCTGCTCTATCGCACCTATCACTCGGCCCGGGAGGCAGCACACGTTCTGCTGGCAGTGCCCTTTGCGCTCAGCGGCGGCATATTCCTGGTTAAGATTCTTGGGCTCAACTTCTCCGTTGCGGTCTGGGTAGGCTTCATTGCTTTGTTTGGAACCGCGGTGCAAACGGCTGTGGTAATGGTCATCTATCTTGAGGAAGCCGTCGCGCGGCGCAAAACAACAGATGGCCAACTGACCCGCGCCGGCCTGCATCAAGCCGTAATTGAAGGCGCCCTACTGCGTCTTCGTCCCAAGGTAATGACTGTGGCTACCGTGGTAGCCGGATTGCTGCCACTTCTCTGGTCCACACGCACAGGCGCAGAATTCATGAGGCCGCTTGCCGCCCCCGTGCTGGGAGGCATGCTCAGCTCTCTGCTTCACGTTCTGATCGTGACCCCAGTCATCTTCACGTGGCTGCGTGAACGTGATTTGCAAAGGGAGCAGGCGAAATAGGAGTGCACAAATGGGCAATGAGTTCCACTGTATCTACTCGACCTGCACTCCGAAGGCGCCGCGAATCGGCATCGCGCGCTCGGAATTCTGATCGTGTCCGATCGCAACTGATTCATTTAAATCAATTTAAGCCGCTCCTCGTGCATAATAGACGAAATGGCGTAAATGATTGATAATAAACAACTTATTTGTGCCGGGAGGAGGGTCGGATTGCCTGTTGGTATTGATTCTAAATAAGTTATTGAAATTACTAGGCGCTCAAATCGGCCAAAACGCAGCATACGCGGTTCCTGAGTACACCACAAGTACACGGGATTTTAGAGGAAACGGGAGTTGCGCTCGGTCGCTCTTGGAACTGCGAAAACCGGCGGACGGGCTTACTGAGCGCTATGGCCTCTAACCGTTAATTGAAGGTTACTTCCGGATTCGCGGTCAACCAGAAACCCAAGATTCACTTCATAGATGGCGGATTCGCGCCTCAGCGATTTAGCCCGATCCCAGACTGAGATCTGGTTAGATCTGATGCCACCTCTCCGACAAGCCGGTTTTACGGCCAGGTGGATTTGATTCGTAAACACTGACCGACATATCGGTACTAATCCACCCTCGTTGCGCCTGGGCAGTTTCGATAGGGTTCTAATGCTTCCCGTTACCAATCCTAAGACTGAGCCAGGATACTTCTGCCTCTCGGAGGGGCATTCCATGAGATTGACACTTCGCTTCCGCCAGCAGCGGCTAACTTGCAATCCCCACACCCCGCCTTTTTGGCTTTAAGGCATCGAGTAACGAGGGTCGCTCCGGCTTCTCTTGGGTGGGTGTTTATGCAAGAACGGCTCCAGCGCGGTGTTGTGGAGCGCGGAGATCACGCTGATTTCGCGCACTTGATCAAAGCTTTACACTGCTTTCGCAACCGCGGCGATGCGTGCGTCCTTGTGCTTCGGGCCGCGGATCAGTGCGGATCGGGCGCATCCCGGAAAGACAGCTGATCCTCTGCCGGGAAAGTGCTCGGCTGCGCCATCTGCGGCTCCCGGGGGAAATTGATCTTCTTCACCAATGCTTTGTACTTTGGCTCATCCCTCAGCGTGAGCAGGTCCGGTTCCGACAAGCACGCGAGGACATGCGATTCATGGCGGTTATAGGCCTCTTCCAGCAGTTGCAATGCTTCCTGTTTCTTTCCCATCAGGATGCAGGTTTCCGCCACCATTGTTCCCGATAGTTTCCCCGCCTCGTAATACTCTCTTTGCCTGGCGTACAGATCGTTCAACAGTCCACGCTCGCCATCCCGCTCGTATCCCGCCCGCGCCGCTGCGATGGTGTCCTTCAGTACCGGATCATTCTCAGCCTCCGCTGTCTTCTTGCCTTCCTCCAGGTAGGATGGATAGTCTCTAAGCTCGAGGCTGATGGTCATGAGGTAGTAGTGGGGCGAGAGAAACTCCGGGGCGGAGCGCTCCACTTCCTTGATAAGTGCGATTCCCTCGTACTTTCTCCCCGCATCGAACAACATCAAACCCCGGTCGGCAAGGATCGAATGCGAAGTGGGATCGAGTTCCTGAGCCTTGTCGTTCTCCTCCAGGCTCTCGGGAAACCGCCCCTGGACCGCAAGCACATTTGCATACCATTTGCGAGCTACAGGGTCTTTTGGATTCAACTCGATGGCGCGGCGAAACTCCTTTTCGCCGTCTACAAAATCCCAATTGCCCCACCATTCGGCAAAGGCCAGGGCGCGATGCGCTTCGGCAAGCGAATCGTCCAGTTCGACGGCCTTTCTTGCCGCGGCAATCGCGCGCGCGTAGGCCTCGCTGTCCGGCATGGTCGAGTATTCTCGAAGCAGATCGTAAGTGTCCGCCATGCCCACATAGGCTTGCGCATAGCCGGGATCATGCACAATTGCCTGGGTGAAGTCATCCAAGGCGCGATTCAAGCTATCAGGAGTCCTCTGGCTCCATTCAAACCGGCCTTTGAGGTAGAGATCGTGTGCCTGCTTGCGTTCAGATTCGGAGGCTGCGTGGGATTCTCCATGTCGAAGCTCCGCAGGGTGGCCGGCCAGATCGCCATGAAACAGACGAGCAATTCTCTCGGTGGCAGCTCGCACTGATGGGGAATTCGCGGCTGCTCCAGCGATGCCGGCAATAAGCAGGCCGCAAATTGTCAGCAACCAGTTCCGAGTCAGCCCACGATGCGGTGCGGTTGCATGTAGAACATGAAGGGTGGGCGGCACAGACTCTCCGGTCGCCGGTCCCCCGACCCTCGGTACAACCCATTCCAGCTCGACTTCCTGTTCTTCATCTGCTGCGGTTTCTGTGGTCGTGTCAGCGGCTGCATCAGCATCGAGAGCCTTCCCGGACTTCAACCATTCGTCCAGCTCGCGCGTGTAAGCGTATACCGACGCGCGGCCTCCGCCCGGAACGCGATGTGTTGGCAGCCCTCTGCCCACGTCCCAGCGCTTTACCGTTCGCTCAACTTTGCCTAGGTAGGCGGCAATGTCTTTCCAGCCGTCCAGACGCGCCCCAAGGTCTGCATTTTCAGCGCTTGACCGGGCTCTCTGGGGCGTTGGCATTCACTGTCCTTATGGTTTGGCTGCAGGTCACGATATGTCCCGAAGAGTCCCGTTCTAGCACTTGCGCAAGGACGCGCATGCGCCGATTATCGCATCTGCCGGTCCCCGCGGCAATCCTCGCCCCGGCCCCAAAACCATGGTTATTCAGGCGCTACCCCTGAATCTGCTGAGCATCGTGCGCCGTGTTTCCCGGCCAGCCGGAACATGAGTCCCGGGTTCGCGGCCGTTCAATGGTCCGCTTGTAAAAAGCAGGCCTGGAGCAATTTGTTGAACTCGTACGGCAATTGCATCACAGGAGATTCACCATGAAGGCTCCACTTCCCCGGTTCGCTTCAGTTCGCCTCAACTTCGCGAGATCTGCAAGAGTCACGATCCCCAACCTCATCATCCTGGCTGCAGCCCTGCTGATCATGGTCTGCGGCACGCAGCGGGTCCACGCTCAGAGCAACGAATGGACCTGGGTCAACGGTAGCGATTTAACCTTGGGGGGAAACTACGGAACTTTAGGATTGCCTGCGTCCTCAAACGTGCCCGGGAGTCGCACAAGTGCTGCCACATGGACCGATAACAACGGCAATCTCTGGCTTTTTGGGGGCTCCGGGAGCAATCAGAACGACCTTTGGGAATATAGCCCTGCGACGGGCTACTGGACGTGGATGGGCGGATCCAATCTCCCATACAACTACAATGTGGGCGGTCTGCCCGGAGTGTATGGCTCGAAGGGAGTATTCGCCGCCGCAAATCTACCCGGAAACCGCTCTTCAGCAACCACCTGGACTGACCGCAACGGCAACCTTTGGCTCTTTGGGGGCGGAGGGTACGATGTGAACGGAAACCAAGGCAACCTCGACGACCTTTGGGAATTCAATCCTGCCATCAACGAATGGGCCTGGATGGGCGGAAGCAACACGGTCATCGTCGTCCCGGTGGGCACCGTTCTTCCCGGAATAGCCGGAGTCTACGGCACCCTGGGAGTGCCCGCTCCTGGAAACATGCCGGGCAGCCGCTCGGATTCGGCAACGTGGACCGATAGCAGCGGCAATTTATGGCTCTATGGAGGCTATGGCGCCGATGCCAACGGAAATTCCGGCAATCTCGGTGATCTGTGGGAGTTTAGCCCTCTCACGAACGAATGGGCATGGATGGGCGGAAGCAAGACGGTAGGCAGCACTGCCGTCTTTGGCACGCAGGGAACGCCTTCCGCCGGAAACGTCCCCGGAGCCGTGCCGTACCCTGCAGGCTGGACCGACAGCAGCGGCAATTTCTGGCTCCTCGGCAGTGGCTGCAATACATCAGGTTCATGCGTTTACGCGAACATCTTATGGGAATACTTCCCTTCCACAAAAGAATGGGAATGGGTTGAGGGCACACAAGGCACTGGGGCTCAACAGCCCGGCGTGTATGGAACGTTGGGGGTGCCCTCTCCGACCAACTTCCCTGGACCACGCGCCTGGGCCGTAACCTGGACCGACAGCAACGGCAACTTCTGGCTCTTTGGCGGCGAGGGCTACGACGCCAACGGAACTGTAGGCGCACTCAATGACGTCTGGGGGTTCAATCCAACATCGAAGGAATGGGTGTGGGAGGGCGGAAGCAGCACCCTACCGGCCTCATGCCAAACAAGCGTCATATCGGTCTACTGCGGCCAGCCCGGAATCTTCGGCACGCAGGGGACGCCCGCCCCTCAAAATATCCCCTCGGCGCGCTTCAATGCGTCAGACTTCACCGGCACCGGCAACACTCTCTGGCTTTTCGGTGGAGTGGGCCAGCTCGGTAACTCCATCGTTGATACCAACGATCTTTGGCAGTTTCAACCGCCTTATCTTTTGCCAACCGCTGTTCCGAACTTCAGTTTGGGCGCAGGGTTGTACCCTTCCACGCAGACGGTCACCATCACGGATTCCACGCCTCACGCCGTCATCTACTACACCACCGACGGCCTTACGCCGACCATCAACTCGGCTGTTTACAGCGGTCCGATTACCGTCTCGTCCTCAGAGACTCTGCAGGCGATTGCGGTGGCCACGGGCTACTTCACCAGCGCAGTGGCGAGTGACACCTACACCATTGGATCGCCGGCGGCCACTCCAATTCTGAGCGTGCCCGGCGGAACATACACGGCCGTGCAGACGGTCACCATCACCGATGCAACAGCCGGGGCGGTCATTCACTACACAACAGATGGAAGTACGCCGACCGCAAGCTCAACGAGTTACAGCGGCGCAATTACGGTCTCAGTGACCGAAACGCTTCAGGCCATAGCCATCGCAAACGGCTTCTCCGAGAGCGCCCCGGCTGCGGCTCTTTACACAATAGACCTGCCTGGCTCAGAAGAATGGACCTGGATGAGCGGGAGCAATGCGGTTGGCAGCACTGGCACGTATGGCACACTGAGCACGCTCGCATCGGGCAACACCCCCGGAAGCCGCGATAGCGCGTCAACATGGACTGACAGCAGCGGTCATCTCTGGCTTTTTGGAGGCGTTGGGACCGACTCTAACAACAACTATGGCTTCTTCAATGACCTTTGGGAGTTCAATCCTTCCACCAACGAATGGGCCTGGATGGGCGGATCGATGGGAGTATTGGGATATTACGAGGGCCAGCCGGGAGTCTACGGCACGCTGGGAGTACCCGCGGCCGGGAACGTCCCCGGAGGCAGGTATGGCGCCACGACATGGACTGACAGCAGTGGACACTTCTGGCTCTTCGGCGGCGAGGGGACCGACGCCGGTGGGAATTCTGGCTTTTTCAACGATCTGTGGGAGTTCAACCCAGCCACGGGTTACTGGGCGTGGATGAGCGGGAGCAGCACGATCGGCGTTAGTGGCGGCCAGCCCGGAGTTTACGGCACGCTGGGGACGCCCGCCGCGGGAAATATCCCTGGGGGCAGGCAGTACGGCGCCAGTTGGACAGACAGCAAGGGCAATCTGTGGCTCTTTGGAGGCGCCGGTCTGGATGTAAACGGAGCCGCCGGCAATCTCAGCGATCTTTGGGAGTTCAATCCATCCACGAGCCAATGGACATGGATGGGCGGCGGCACCATAGATTATTGTTACGGCTCCGGCCCCGGCTGCGGAATCGGAGTCTACGGCACACAGGGAACGCCCGCTGCCGGAAACATCCCCGGAGGCCGGTTCAGCGCTGTCTCGTGGACCGACGGCAGTGGCAATTTCTGGCTCTTTGGCGGTACCGGAATCGATGGCAACGACGCGACGGGCGCGCTCAATGATCTTTGGGAGTTCAATCCCACCCAAAACCAATGGACATGGATGAGCGGAGGTACCGCCAAAGACGGTACTGGAGTCTACGGCACGTTAGGAACGCCCGCGGCAGCAAATGTCCCCGGCGCTCGCAGCGCGGCGTCAGGCTGGACCGACCCCAGCGGAAACCTCTGGCTCTTTGGGGGCAATGGCGAAGATTCAGGAGGGGGCTACGGGGATCTTCAGGATCTTTGGGAGTTCATTCCCTCCAGCGTCAGTCCCTCCCTCAGCAGGTGGATCTGGATGGGCGGCGCCAGCGAATTGACCTGCGCCAGCGGTTCCCTTGGTGGTCTAGTTGGATGCGTGCCCCCGGCTGGCACATACGGCACCCCGGGAACGGCTACCGCCGGAAACTTCCCCGGAGGCCGCGAAAACGCATCCGCATGGACTGACAGCAGCGGCCATTTCTGGCTCTTCGGTGGAACCGGCGTGGATGCATCGGACAGCCTTGGCGAGCTCAACGATCTCTGGAGCTTTCAGCCTGCCGGTTCCACCACAACTACGCCGACCGCAGCCGCAACGCCGGCCTTCAGTGTGCCGGGAGGAACCTACTCGACGACACAGACCGTAACGATCTCCGACGCCACGGCCGGCGCGACGATCTACTACACAACCAATGGCACTCCCCCGACGACAGGATCGGCTGTCTACAACGCTGCGATCACTGTCACGTCGAATGAAACCATCGAGGCCATCGCGACGGCCACCGGCTTCACGACGAGTTCCGTGGCAACCGCTGCCTACACGATTACGCCTCCCGCCGCGACACCAACCTTCAGTGTGCCGGGAGGAACGTATTCTTCCACCCAGACGGTGACCCTCTCCGACACAACGCCTGGCTCGACCATCTACTACACCACCAGCGGCACCACGCCGACGACCAGCTCAACGGTCTACAGCGGTCCGATCACCGTCTCATCGACAGAAACGCTTGAGGCCATTGCGACGGCGAGCGGCTACTCCACCAGCGCCGCGGCAACAGCCACCTACACCATCTCCGGCGGGAGTTCTCAACCGGCCGCAACACCGACGTTCAGCGTAACGGGCGGCACGTATGGCGCCACGCAGACGGTGACGATCTCCGACGCGACGGCAGGCGCGACGATTTACTACACCATTGACGGCACCAAGCCGACGACGAGTTCAACGCAGTACAGCGGCGCAGTTGTCGTGTCGGTCACGGAGACACTTCAGGCGATTGCAGTGGCCGGCGGCAACACCAGCGCTGTGGCCACCGTTGCATACACCATCACCTCACCCGGAGCTCTTGGCGATTGGGCCTGGATGGGGGGCAGCAGCAGCGTCAAGGATCTTAGTTACGGGCCGGACGGGGTCTACGGCACGCTGGGCACACCTGCGTTGGGCAACGCTCCCGGAGGTCGCGCCGGCCCTTCGAGCTGGGCGGACAGCAACGGAAATCTCTGGCTCTTTGGGGGCGAAGGCGTCGATTCCGCTGGTCATTATGGGTATGCCAACGATCTTTGGGAGTACAACATCTATTCGGACGAATGGACCTGGATGGGCGGCCCAAAGGTTATCGGTGGCATAGGCTGCGCATCACTTCAGACACCGGGCAACCTCGGAGTCTACGGCACCCTGGGGATAGCCGAACCCACAAACTTGCCGGGAGGCCGCCAGTATTCAGCGAACTGGACCGATAGCCATGGGAACCTCTGGCTCTTTGGCGGCGGTGGCTACGATTCCAAGGCCTGCGAAGTCGAACTCAACGATCTTTGGGAGTTCAGTCCCTCCTCCGGCGAGTGGACCTGGATCAGTGGCAGCGAAACGGGGATGAATGGCACCTATACGGCCGGCCCCACTGGCGTCTACGGGACATTGGGCACGCCCGCGGCAGGCAACACCCCCGGAGACCGTGACAGCGCCTCGACATGGACCGATAGCAGCGGTAATCTCTGGCTTTTTGGGGGCGAGGGATTTGATGCGAACCTGAAGTCCGGCTACTTCAATGACCTATGGGAGTTCAATCCTTCCACCAGGCAATGGGCCTGGATGGGCGGATCGAGCGCAGGAGTGCCCGGACTTAATGAGGGCCAACCAGGAGTCTATGGCACGCTGGGCGTACCCGCCGCCGGAAACGTCCCCGGAGGCCGCAATGCCGCAGCAAGCTGGGTTGACAGCAGCGGCAACTTCTGGCTTTTTGGTGGCCTTGGCTCAGATAGCACAGGCCAGACAGGCTATCTAAATGACTTGTGGCGCTTCAACCCTGCAACCAGCCAATGGACCTGGATGGGCGGCAGCAGCACGATTGGCAGCAACGGCACACTGCCCGGAGTGTACGGCACGCTGGGCCTGCCTGCCGCAACCAACGTTCCGGGCGGACGCAGCAATGCTACAACCTGGACCGACAGCAGTGGCAACTTCTGGCTCTTTGGCGGCTCTGGAAACGATGCCAACGGAAACGTCGCCCCGCTCAACGATCTATGGGAGTTCAATCCCGGGTCAGGGCAATGGACCTGGGCCGGTGGCAGCAGCAAGGAAGAGGGTGAATGCAGTCCAAGTGGTGGCGGCGGGATTGGTAGTTGCGGTGAACTCGGAGTCTACGGAACCATGGGAATTGCGACCGAAGGAAATGTTCCAGGAAGTCGCTATTCCTCAATAGGCTGGGTAGACTCCAACGGGAACTTCTGGCTCCTGGGTGGCATCGGCTTCGATGCAATTGGCGACTTTAGCTTTGGCCTCAACGACTTTTGGAGATTCCAGCCTCAGGGAGTTGCCAATCCCGTAGCTATCACACCCACGTTCAGCGTACCGGGCGGGACGTATAGTTCCGCGCAGACTGTGACCATCTCCGATGCAATTGCCGGGGCAACGATCTACTACACAACCAATAACGGAACGCCAACGACCAGCTCGACGGTCTATAGCGGCACGCCGATAACCGTTTCATCGACGGAGACGATTCGGGCCATTGCGACAGCCAGCGGCTACTCCACCAGCAACGTGGCGATAGCAGCCTACACCATCACTCTGCTTTCAACAGCCGCCACACCCTCCTTCAGCGTGCCGGGAGGAACCTATTCCTCCACGCAGACGGTGATCATCAGCGATGCGACGGCCGGCGCAGTTATCTACTACACCACGAACGGGACCACACCGACGAGCAGCTCAACGGTCTACAGCAGTCCGATTCTTGTCGGTTCAACAGAAACACTTGAGGCCATTGCGATCGTCAGCGGCTATGCCAGCAGCACTGTAGCGACGGCTGCCTACACGATTCAAATCAGCGTGCCCAACGTGGTTGGCGAAACTCAGGCAGCCGCGACGTCCGCCATCATCGGAGCAGGACTCGAGTTGGGTACGGTCACCACCGCGAGCAGCTCCACTGTCGCAATCGGCAACGTGATCAGCGAGAGCCCGAATGCGGGCACCGGCGTGAACTCCGGCTCTGCGGTTAACCTGGTCGTCTCCACCGGCCCGGCGCAGGTTGCCGTACCGAACGTGGTTGGCGATACCCAGGGAGCCGCAACGACGGCCATCACCGGCGCCGGACTCGTAGTGGGCACCGTCGCGACAGCGAGCAGCTCGACCGTCGCATATGGCAACGTGATCAGCGAAAGTCCGAACGCGGGCACCAGCGTCAACACGGGCTCAGCGGTCAACCTGGTCATCTCCACCGGCCCGGCGCAGGTTGCCGTACCCAACGTGGTCGGGGACACCCAGGCAGCCGCGACGACAGCCATCACCGGAGCTGGACTCGTGTTGGGTACGGTCACCACCGCGAGCAGCTCCACCGTCGCAATCGGCAACGTGATCAGCGAGAGCCCAAGCGCGGGCACCAGCGTCAACACGGGCTCGGCAGTCAACCTGGTCGTCTCAACCGGCCCGGCACAGGTCGCTGTGCCCAACGTGGTTGGCGACCCCCAGGCTGCCGCAACGACAGCCATCACCGGGGCTGGACTCGTAGTGGGCACGGTCACGACAGCGAGCAGCTCCACCGTCGCATCCGGCAACGTGATTAGCGAGAGCCCAATTGCAGGCACCAGCGTCAACGTTGGCTCGGCGATCAATCTGGTCGTCTCCACCGGCCCGGCGCAGGTTACCGTGCCCAACGTGGTTGGCGACACCCAGGCAGCCGCGACGTCCGCCATCATCGCAGCTGGACTCGCGGTGGGCACGGTCACGACAGCGAGCAGCGCCACCGTCGCATCCGGCAACGTGATCAGCGAGAGCCCCAGCGCGGGCACTGGCGTCAACACGGGCTCGGCGGTCAACCTGGTCGTCTCCACTGGTCCGGCGCCGTCGCCCAGTTACACGCTCGTCGCGAACCCGTCGTCCCTCACCATCCAGAGCGGCTCGTCGGCCAGTACGGTTATCACGCTGACGCCGACAGGCGGATTCACTGGCACGGTCAACTTTGCCTGCGGAACGCTGCCGACCGACGTCACATGTTACTTCCTACCGACCAGCCTTACGGTCACTTCCTCCACGCCGCTGACCACCACGCTCACCATCGGGACCACCGGAACCGCGACGGCGTCTCTCGGCAATCGGCCGGCAGGAACCGTTCTTCCCACGCTGTTGGCAGCCCTGATTCTGCTGCCTCTGGGCTTCATGCGGCGCGTCCTTCGCACCAGGAAGGCCGGAAGTCAGTGGTTTGGATTGTTGCTGCTGGCGGGAACATGCCTTGCGGCCGCGGGTCTGCTCGGGACGGCCGGGTGCGGCGGCAGCAGTTCATCCACACCGGCCGGCACCTACAGCGTACCAATCACTGTAACCAGTGGCTCGACAACAGTCCCATTGAACCTTTCGATCACGATTGACTAGCAAGCCAATGGAACAAGACGCAAGGTCGAGCAGCACACTGATGCGACAATTCGCAAGCAAGAGAGGATTCGGATCAGCGTGCTGCTCCGAATCCTCTCTCTTCTGCGGATAGAGCCAAAGCTCCTGCGGACCCGACCGGGAGCGGCCGCAACTGTCCGGCCGTTTTCTTTCCGGATCGGTCCCGATAAACGTTAGGCTCCAATCGGGACTGCCCCGGCGCGATGAGGGTGGCTTGTCCCAGGATCTTTTGCCGGGGCAGTTTCGATAGGGTCGTTTGAAGTGTGCCGCTGGCGTTTGCGGGGGACGCGGTCACGCTATGGGAATTGAATTGACCATCACCTGTAATCGATTGGGTGGTATGGAGTTATTAGAAGAGACCGGTTTACGGCTGGGGATGCTCTGGCAGCACATGATTGTCGAAGTATCGTACGCGCAGCGTCCGCCTTGCCAGCGGCTTCGTTCTAGTCGGCCCTCCGGAAAAGTGGCCCTTACCTCAACTGCTACTAACAGGCCAATGCGCATTTCCAGCCCCGATTCAGCCCCGTCTTGCGGGTTCCTGGTGGATTGTCGCCAACTCGTCAGTTACTCTTAAGGCAACATATACCGTGACCAGGATCGCAACTGATTCATTTAAAATAATTTAGGTCGCCACATCTGTATATTGTCAAAATCGCGTAAATTATTGATAATAAACAACTTAATGGTGCCGGGAGGGGGGGTCGAACCCCCATGACCGCAAGGGTCGGCGGATTTTGAGTCCGCTGCGTCTGCCAGTTCCGCCATCCCGGCCGGGGAGGGGTTCTGCTCCCCAAGTATCGCATAGGCCTTGCCTTATCTGCCACAGAAGGGCTCGCCAGGCCGCAGGCAATTGCCCTATTGCGGCCAGCTTTCCACATCCGCATTCCGGTTCGTGCCTGCGGCTCCCATGCGACAATGGAGGCATCAACGATGACTAGCGCCCCCTCCGCCGTCGTTCCCGAGCCAACCACCGTAACCCCGCAGTTGCTGGCCCAGCACGGCATCACCGCGGAGGAGTACGAACGCATTCTCGCGGCCCTCGGTCGCACGCCTTCACTCACAGAACTGGGCATTTACAGCGTGATGTGGAGCGAGCACTGCTCGTATAAGTCGAGCCGCGTGCACCTCAAGCGTCTGCCCACCAAGAGCGAGCGCGTGGTGCAGGGGCCGGGCGAAAATGCCGGCATTATCGACGTGGGCGACGGATGGGCCTGCGCCTTCAAGATCGAAAGCCACAATCACCCGAGCTACATTGAGCCCTTCCAGGGCGCGGCCACCGGCGTGGGCGGCATTCTGCGCGACATCTTTACCATGGGCGCGCGCCCGCTGGCTGTGATGGACTCGCTGCGCTTCGGGCCGATTTCCGATGACTCTCGCAGGGCCACGGATGCAAACCAGGACGCAAGAGCGCGCGAGCGCCACAGAAATCACGCCGTCGTCGAAGGCGTGGTAGGCGGCATCGCCGGCTATGGCAACTGCTTTGGCGTACCCAACCTCGGCGGCGAAACCAAATTCGAGGCCT
Organism: uncultured Occallatibacter sp.; assembly: GCA_964569985.1. Classification (GTDB taxonomy): domain Bacteria; phylum Acidobacteriota; class Terriglobia; order Terriglobales; family Acidobacteriaceae; genus Telmatobacter. Next base: position 27,298 of record CAZMWL010000018.1, on the reverse strand, counting down.
GTTACAGCGGCAATCCGCTGGTGAACGCCTTCGCGCTCGGCCTCGTCCGCAAGGACGAAATCTTCTACGCCAAGGCCAGCGGCACGGGCAATCCCGTGATCTATGTCGGAGCCAAAACGGGCCGCGACGGCATCCACGGCGCGACGATGGCGAGCGAAGAATTCCACGAAGGAACGGAGGCCAAGCGCCCCAACGTGCAGGTCGGCGACCCGTTCATGGAGAAGCTGCTGCTCGAAGCGTGTCTTGAGGCCATGCAGACCGGCGCCATCGTGGGCATTCAGGATATGGGCGCGGCCGGCCTCACCTGTTCCACCTGCGAGATGGGCGCGCGCGGCGGCGTCGGCCTCGATGTCGAGCTCGATCTGGTTCCGCAGCGCGAAACCGGCATGAGCGCGTACGAGATCATGCTTTCAGAGAGCCAGGAGCGCATGCTGCTGGTGGCGGAAAATGGTCGCGAAGAGGAAGTGCTGCGCGTCTTCGCAAAGTGGGGCCTCGACGCGGTGATCGTCGGCACGGTGCAGCCCGAGCCGCGCTTGCGCATCCGCCATCACGGCCTGCTGGTCGCCGACATTCCCAATCAATCGCTCACTGACGATGCGCCGCTCTATCATCGGCCCGTCGGCACGTGGAAGTCGCCGGTTCCGCTCGATCCTCCCGCAGATGCGCTCGCGGAACTGGCCAAAGACCGCAATTATCTGGCGGACCTCAAGAAACTTCTTGCCTCCTCCAACGTCTGCTCCAAGCGCTGGGTTCATGAGCAGTACGACTCGATGGTGCAGACCAACACCGTGCAGGGACCCGGCGGCGAAGCCGGCGTGATGCGAATCAAAGGCACTGGAACTCCGGGCCACGAACGCGGTCTCGCCATGGCTCTCGATGGCAACGGCCGCTGGGCGTATCTTGATCCCAAACTCGGCGCCTTGCACGCCGTGGCCGAGGCCGCGCGCAAGGTCGCCTGTACCGGCGCAACGCCCGTCGCCGCCACCAACTGCCTCAACTTCGGCAATCCCGAGAAGCCCGAGATTATGGCACAGCTTTCCGCCGCCATCGACGGCATTGCCGAAGCCTGCACCGTGCTGGGCACGCCGATTACCGGCGGCAACGTATCCTTATATAACGAGACGCGCGGCGAAGGCATTTATCCTACACCGGTCCTCGGCATCGTCGGCATTCTGGAAGATGCAACCAAGGCAGTGCCCGCCAGTTTCCAACGAGAGAAGGATGCTATCGTGCTGCTCTGGCCGATTCCGCGCGGCCAGGAGCCGAACCCCAAGCTCAAGGTTCCCCTCAATCCTCCGCCCATCAGCCAATACCCGCTTCCAGTGCTGGAACGTGAACCGAGAGCACGTGAAGAGGCGGACGCGAGCGACGCCGAAGCCGCCGCCAATCTCACTGCATTCGGCTCCTCCGAATTCGCCAAGGCCGTCCTCTGTGGCCTTTGGGGCACTCCGCCCGCACTCGATCTCGATGCCGAGGCCGGCCTGCACAACTTGCTGGCCGTGCTCGCCTGGCGCAAGCTCATCCGCTCCGCGCGCGATATCTCCGACGGCGGTATCGCCGTTGCGCTGGCGCAAGCCGCATTTACCAAAGGCATCGGCGCCACCGTCCAGCAGGACCCGTCGCTTCTTGCCCACCCGCTCTTCGGTCTTTTTGCCGAGCCCGCTTCCACCGTGATCGTGACCACGGATGCCAAGAATCTTTCCGAGATCGATGCCATGGCGAACCAGAACAATTTCCTCTCCGCACGCATTGGAACCACGGGTGGCAATCGGCTCGACATTCTGGTTGACGGTGAGACCTTCATCTCTGCGCCACTCACCGAACTTCGCACGCTCTGGGCGTCCGCACTTGAAGCCAATCTCCATGACGAGGTCCCCGCATGAGCCGGTTGCTGTTTCAGGGGGTCTCCGGCGTCGCCGACGAATCAAACCTACTCCGCATCGGCTCTGCGACGTCGTCCCTGATCCCTGATCCCTGTCCCCTGTTCCCTGCTTCTGACACTCTCCACGAAGAATGCGGCGTCGTCGCCGTCTACGGCCATCCCCACGCCGCGCGCGAAGCCTACCTCAGCCTCTACGCATTGCAACATCGCGGGCAGGAATCAGCCGGCATTGCCACCGCCGACGGCCATCGCCTTGCCAACATCAAAGGCATGGGCCTGGTTTCGGAGATCTTCACGGACGATGTGCTGGCCAAGCTTCCCGGCCACATGGCCATCGGCCATACGCGTTATTCCACCACCGGCGATTCGGCGCTGCTCAACGCCCAGCCCATTCGCGTCGATTCCACCAAGGGCCTCATCGCCATCGCGCACAACGGCAACCTGGTAAATCTGGGCAACGTGCGCTCCCGACTGGAGCGCGACGGCGCATATTTCCAGACCACCTCGGACTCCGAGATCATCGTGCAACTCATCGCGCACTCAAGCGCCGGCTCGCTGGTCGACGCCATTGCCGACTCGCTCTCGCAGGTTGAAGGCGCATTCTCGATTGTCATGATGACACGCGACCGCATCTTTGCCGCGCGCGATCCGCACGGCTTCCGGCCGCTCTCCATGGGCCGCATGAAACATCCCGGCGGCCCCGACACCGTCGTCTTCGCGTCGGAATCCTGCGCCTTCGATCTGCTCCGCGCCGAGTTCGTCCGCGACATTCTTCCCGGCGAACTGGTCATGGTCTCTGAAGACGGCGTCACCAGTCGCCAGTACGCGAGCGGCAATACGCAATCGAGCTGCATCTTCGAGCATGTCTACTTCGCGCGTCCCGACTCGCGCATCTTCGGCCGTTGGGTGCAGGAGTCGCGCGACCAGATGGGCCGCCAACTCGCGCGCGAATCCGGCGTGCCCGCGGATGTCGTCGTGCCCGTGCCCGACTCCGGCGTCACCGCCGCACTCGGCTACGCTGAAGAAGCCGGAATCCCTTTCCGCTTCGGCCTCATCCGCAACCACTACGTCGGCCGTACGTTTATCGAACCTGAGCAGCGCGTCCGCGACTTCGGCGTCCGCCTCAAGCTCAACCCCGTGCACAACCTGCTTGAAGGTAAGCGCGTCATCCTCATTGACGACTCCATCATTCGCGGAACCACGAGCCGCAAAATCGTCCGCATGGTGCGCGGCGCCGGCGCTGCTGAAGTGCATCTCCGCATCAGCTGCCCGCCCACCATTTCGCCATGTTTTTACGGGGTCGACACGCCGAGCAAAAAAGAACTCATCGCGGCCAACAATACCGTCGAGGAGATTCGCCACTACATCGAGGCGGACTCGCTGGCATATCTGTCACTCGACGGGTTGTTGCGGTCAGTCCAGGACGAGAAAAAAGTCGGTTACTGCACCGCGTGCTACACCGGCAACTATCCCACCCAATGGGTCGACGTGGAAGACATTCTGCCCGCAGCCGCGGCAATTTAAACTTCCACCGCCAGACCGCGTGAATCCAAAACTCTACCAGAGAGGCGCAACCGGAGACTCTTGATACACCGGAGCCGGCGCGCCCTTATTGGATGTTTTGATGGCTGCCAGGAAAGGTTTCGCGGCGGGATCGTAAACAATTGTGATATGGCCGGCGCTTCCAGGGCGTCCGTCGCTTCCCGACATGCCGTCATGCCCATCCATTCCACTGCTCCCGTCCGAGCCGTTTGGACAGCCGAATCCGCCCGATCCGCCGGCGCCGCCCCTGCCGCCTTTTCCGCCGCTGCCGCCGCTGCCTCCTGCACCTCCATTGGCCGCGATGGTTAGCGATCCGCCTTGCGGGTCAACCAGAAAATGCCGATCCTTTCGGCCTTGTGCGCTCACAACAGCCTGCAACAAGGGTTCTGCACCAGGCCGCAATGCGATCATGACTTTTACGTCGGGCGCGTTGCCGCCATCGCCGCCATCGCCGCCATTGCCGCCGTCGGAGCCGTTACTGCCGTTGCCCCCGTCTCCTCCCGCGGAACTATTGTCCGGATCGCACGATCCCATCGAGCCACTTGATCCTGAGAGGCCATCGCTCCCGCTCATTCCATTCGATCCATCCGACCCATTGGCTCCGTTGAAATTGGCCGCAAAAGCATAGTCGTAGGTCACCGGAACAGTCAGCGATGCGTGCAGTTCCGGGTGGCTAGGGACGGAAATCTCCACCTGCCCAGTCTTACCGTCGCTCTTCCGCGGGTCGTGCGCCAAACTCAGCACGCCTTTCTTGTTTACCGTTACCACGCTCGGTGTCACCGTCAAGTCGGCCCACAGAATCTTGCCCTTGCCCTTTCCTTCGGTAACCCAGACCTTTCCGGTCGCGTCGGTGAACGTCACCACCAGGGGCGACGATTCTCCCGGCGCGATTGCCGGTCCATTCGGCATGCTTGCCTCGATCGTCGTCACAGAAAGCTTGTCGAGATGCACTCTCGTTCCTAACTTCACCCTGATCGCGGTGCATCCTGTCATTCCCAGAGCCGCGAATCCCAATGCCCCGATGCCCACACACCGCCATAACCACGCACTTTGCCTGTTCATTGATGCTCTCCGTTCGCGTCCATTGCGCGTTCATGTCTGAAACCAGGCACAACCCAAGTTAAACCCGCGGCTCGTGGTGACGCACACCTGCCGCAAGCCGCGGCCGCGCCGCTTCTCTTCATCCATGCAAGAAGTTCTTGTTCAATTAGACACTGAAACTCGCAGTCGAGTTGCGGAACGCGCTGGAGATTTTTGGGGTTCTCATTTGCTGCCTTACGGAGCCTTCGTCGCCGTCATTTCCGCGCCCCAGCTTCCATCGTCGGTCCCGAAGGTGAACCCGATCTGTCCGGCCGTGACCTTGCCCTTGTAGGCCAGCTTGTATGTCTGTCCCTGGTAATCGGTATTCAACCAGAAGCTCACCGTGTCGCCGTCCAGCTTGCCTTCGTGAATTTCCGCGGGCGTCGTCGGCAGCCCTTCCACCGTTCCCGTCACCACGCCGGCCGCGCTCGTCAAATGGAAGGTCAGCGGCATGCTTGTGCCCTGAAAATCGAAGCTCCCTTTCCAGGTTCCGGTGATATCCAGCTCCGCAGGCGCGGGCGCCGTTCCCGCGCTCCTCGCCGCTGTCAGCTGCGTGCCCCAGCTTCCATCCTCCGTCCCGAAGGTGAATGCAATCTGATCTCCGGCCGCGGAAACTGTCCCCTTGAACACCAGCTTGTAAGTCTGTCCCTGGTAGTCGGTGTTCACCCAGAACGTGACCGTGCTGCCATCCACTTTGCCGTCGTGCAATTCGGCGGGCGTGGTCGGCAATCCTTCCACCGTTCCCGTCACCGCACCGTTCGCAATCGTAAAATGAAACGTCAACGGCACGTTCGAGCCCTGAAAATCGAAGGCTCCCTTCCAGGTTCCACTTGCATCCGCCGCGTTCGCCGCCGGCAGCACTGCCAGGAAAGCAACCAGCCCCAAAATGCGCAACAGATTCCTCATGCACATCCCTCCAAACCCAACGAGTTTACCATGCTGACAATGCGTATTCATGTTGCCTCGGACACACCCCGGCGCCGGCTGCGCGTGATTCTGTAACGACTCAAAATCCAGCGAGAGCTGGTTGCATAGACGGGGCTTTGTATCAGGGCACGACTTTAGTCGTGCCGAATGAAACTGCAAGTGCAGGGGGTTTTACAGGCTGCGGAAAAACTCGCTTGGCAAGGAGTTGTGTATCAGGGCACGAGTTTACTCGCGCCGAAAATTGCGCAAAATGAATGTGGGGCTTTTAGCCCCTGCGGGCTGCTCCCTCATGGTCGGTCGCAAATTCGGCCTTTTTCCGCACCCTGTTTAACCCCTGAGGGATGCCTCGCCTGATCGGGCGGTAATTGCAAAGCCGGCTCGACGGAATGCCATCAGCGCAGCGCCAGCGAAGGGTCGGCGCTGAGTTCCGGCGGCGCAAATTCCTCGGCCAGCAATCGCGGCCACGCGGCGGCTGCGATCATGGCCGCGTTGTCGGTGGAGAGCGCGAGAGTTGGAAAGGCAATCCGCACGCCGCGAGCCGCGGCCTCTCGCGTGAAGCGCTCGCGCAATTCGCGGTTGGCAGCCACGCCGCCGGTGACCAGGATGCGCCGCGTGCCGAGCGACTCCGCAGCGGCGAAGGTCTTCTTCATCAAATCGCCGATCACCGCGTGCTGAAAACTGGCAATCAGGTCCAATGTCGGCTGCGGGCAGAGAGCCAGAGCTTCTTCGCGTGTCTGCGGCGGGCGAAAATCCGCGAGCACACGGCTCACCCGCGCCCTCGCCTCGGCGCGCAATCCGTGCAACTCCACATAGCGCAGCACAGCAGTCTTGATTCCTGAAAACGAGAACAGAAAATGCGAGTCGAGGCGCGCGATGGGCGCGGTCGTGGCCGCCTTGGTGCGCGCAGGCTTACCGGCCAGATGCGCCTTGGTTTTGATCTGCGCAAAGGCGAAAGGCACGGCGTGGGAATTGCCGAATCTGGCCAGCGCGTCGATCCATGGACCGCCGGGATAGCCGAGGCCAAGCAGTTTCGCGACCTTGTCAAAGGCCTCGCCGGCCGCGTCGTCCACGGTGCGGCCCACGAGCGTGTAATTCCACGTTTCTTGCGCACGGCGAGCCAGATAAAGGTGCGTGTGACCGCCGGATACGACCAGCGCCAGCGCCGAAGTATCGCCGGTCTCCGGACCGGCTGTACTGGCGGCGTCCACGCCGCCAGAAGCGATCTCGCGCTCGTTCAGCAGCACCGCGTGAATGTGACCCTCAAGATGATTCACGGCGATCAACGGAAGATGATTCGCAAAGGCGAGCGCCTTGGCGTACGTGATGCCGACAAGCAGCGCTCCGGCAAGGCCCGGGCCGGAGGTCACAGCGATGGCATCGAGATCGGCGAGCGCAACGTGCGCCTCGGCCAGCGCGGCCCGAACCACGGGGACAATGGCGCGGAGATGCTCCCGGCTGGCCAACTCCGGCACCACGCCGCCGTAACGCGCGTGCGTCGCGATTTGCGAAGCCACCACGGATGAAACGGTGCGCGCGCCCCGCTCCACGATCGCCGCGGCAGTTTCGTCGCAGGAGCTTTCAATACCGAGAATCAAGCCGCGAGGCATATATGATTACCTTATCGTCTCGGCGCAAGGCCCGTTTTGAGCGCCGACCAAAACTTAAAGCCCCAGACAACGCCGTGATCGTGCCTGGATTCTGGCTCCAAGGAGCAGGCTTTGGAAAGGCCCGGTGCATGCGGAGGGCGGAATAACAGTTGCTCTTGGCGTCATGGGAGCGGTCATACCTCCGGACCTGTTCCTGCAGATCCACAAACAAAGCGTAGCCAGGAGTTTGGTCCCGCCCGCTTCTCGCAGATTGAAGCCCATAGAGAAAACAAGACTTTCAGGGAGATCAATCAAAGCTCATTGCGCCCTGATGCAATTGATAAATTCCGAAGATAAACCAGAGAGGCTATCACTGCTATCCTCCTGATCTTCCTGCTCATTCCTACTTTTGCATTCATTCCCAGGTTGGTAGGATGTTGACGCTAATTCATTGCGGCACCCCCTCCGATCAAGAGAAGAGATGCCCTAAACATGCTTTCCCTCATACCGAGTGTCAAACCCCTCTATCTGCAGTTTCTTAATTGCCATGTGCGAGTTCGTGGGGTCATTTGGCGCTACACCGGCAGCAAAGAGCAACAGGGGACGGGCAGGAAATTCCTGGCCGTCGATAATAACCGTCCATTTTGCGTTGGCCCTGGTTGACCGGAATCTCTTCGCCGCGAAGATGATGTCCTTTCTCGTTAACTGCTGAACTTTTTCGCTTGCCATCTAACCTGCCCTCCCACGTCCGTTATATTACAATTCAGATTATTATACAAATTATTATTGAATCCTTGAAATAAAAGAGATTAAGCTCGAGGTGGATATGCTGCCAGTGAAAAGCCAGTTCGAAGCAGCATTGCGGATTGTGGAGATTCTGCGCGCCCACAAGTACGAGGCGTATCTCGCCGGCGGTTGCGTGCGCGATCTGCTGCTGGGCCGCGAACCGTCCGACTACGACGTGGCCACCAGCGCGACGCCCGACATCGTGCTGGACTTGTTTCCGCGAACCTTTGCCGTGGGTGCGCACTTCGGAGTCGTTCTGGTCGCGCCGGAAGCCGAAGATGCCGGCTTCACGACCGAAGTTGCGACCTTCCGTTCGGACCTGGCTTATTCCGATGGCCGCCATCCCGATGCGGTGCGTTACACCGCAAGCGCCCACGAGGACGTGCAGCGCCGCGATTTCACCATCAACGGCCTCCTCTTGGACCCGCTGCGCCTGCTGCGTGGCAGCGGCCTTTTGGACGAGTGTATTCGTGATCCGAAATTTCTCCGCTCCGCAGTGATCGACTGCGTCGGCGGCCTCGCCGACCTCGATGCGGGCGTGGTGCGCGCCATCGGGCGTCCGGAACTGCGCTTTGCAGAGGACCACCTGCGCATGTTGCGCGGGGTGCGGTTCACGGCGCGGTTCCGATTCGAGCTTGAGGCGGAGACACTTCGCGCCATCCGCTTGCTGGCTCCGCGCATTCAGGCCGTGAGCCGCGAGCGCGTGCGCGACGAACTCACAAAAATGCTCACCGAGGGCCATGCGCGCCGCGCCATTGAGTTGCTCGACGAGACCGGCCTGCTCCCTGAAGTGCTGCCGGAGATTGCGTCCATGAAGGGCGTGGAGCAGCCGCCGCAGTACCATCCCGAGGGCGATGTGTGGATTCACACCCTGATGCTGCTCGAGCTATTGCCGCCCGAATGCTCGATGACGCTGGCATGGGGCGCGCTGCTTCACGATGTGGGCAAGCCGCCGACCTTCCGCCGCGCGTCGGACCGCATCCGCTTCGACGGGCATGTGGAGATTGGCGTCGCCATGGCTGCGGAAATCTGCCGCCGCTTCCGTTTTTCCAATGAAGAGACGCGGCAAGTGCTGGCGCTCGTCGAAAATCACATGCGATTCATGGATGCGCGGCGCATGAAGACTTCGACACTCAAGCGCTTCTTCCGGCTGGATCGGTTCGACGAGCATCTGGCTCTGCACCGCATGGATTGCCTTGCCGCGAGCGGCAATCTGGATAACTGGGAGTTTGTGCGCGAACGGTTTTCCTCCATGCCCGAGGAAGCAGTGCGGCCGCAGCCGCTGATCACCGGCAGGGAACTGATCGCCGCGGGATACCCGCCGGGCGCGCGATTCCGCGAAATGCTGCGCGCGGCCGAAGATGCACAGTTGGAGGGTACCGTCGCGACGGCGGAAGAAGCATTGCAACTGGTGCGCGCACGATTTCCATCCTGAGCGAGTTCTCGGAAGCAAAGATTGCGCTGCGACCACGCGCTACGAATGCAAAATGGTCTTGAGCATCTCCGCGAAGGTTGCCACATAAGGCTCGAAGAGCATGAACATGTGCTTGGTCGGCACGTCGATAATCTCGATGCCTCCCTGGACGAGACTGCCCCATCCAAGCGTGAGGTCTTCGCTGCGGCCGAGCACCTCCGGTCCTTGATCCGTGGCGCGCACCAGCGTGATTTTCCCGGGGAAGGGTTTGAAAGTGTAACGTGAAAGTGCCCGCCAATGGCCCTGCGAAACCCAATGGAAACGCAGAGGCGCCGGGAGCGGCCGGCCCAACATCCGGTAGGCATTCACGCCCGCAGGAAGCACGGCGCGTTCCATGAACTTAGTCCAGTAGTATTCGCTCTTCTCCCGAATTTTCTTGCCGAGATAACGCGCCCCACCCTCGCGAATGTTGCGCCAGAATTTGGCGAGCTTGGCGCGTGTGCCAAAATACCGGCCGCCGCCTGGAACCCGCACGTCGAACATGATGACCGCGGCGGGAGTTACGCCCTGTTCCTGGAGCTGCCGCGCCATCTCGTATAACACGAAGCCGCCATAGGAGGCTGCGCCGAGCAGATAGGGGCCCTGCGGAAAGAAGGCGCGCATCTCCTTGATGTAGAGCGCGGCCATGTCTTCGACAGTGAGGTCGCGCCGATCCGGGTCGGCAACCAACGGAGACTGAAAAGCATAGAATGGCTGGCTCGGGCCGAGCGCCTTGGCCAGTTGCTCGTAGAAGAGAACGTCGCCGCCGACGGCGTGGACGCAGAAAAGCGGAATGCGCGCGCCGTTGGGCTGGATGGGCACAAGCGCGGACCATGTCCTCTGCTCGCTGCCGGCAGGCGCGCTTGCTTTGCGAATGACCTCAGCGAGTTGGCCCAGTGTACGGGCTTCGAAGAGCACGGCTAGCTCGAGATCCACGTTAAAAGTCTTCTTGATCTTCGCAAAAAGGCGCACGCCGATCAGCGAGTGGCCGCCGAGCGCAAAAAAGTCGTCGTCGGCGTTGACCTGATCGACGCCGAGCAGTTCCTGCCACCAGCCGGCGAGTGTGGACTCAATATTTCCGGTACCCGTCGCGGAAGCAGGCGTGGCCGCCGGCTTATGCGGCGGCGCTATAGCAGCGCTCCCGGTTGCCTCGAGCGGCTGCGGTATGGCAACCACTGCGGTGAGCGCATCCGCAAGCAGGATGCGCGTGAGGATGCGCGCTCCTTCAAGCGGCGCAATGCCGGGCCGGTGAACGATTTCAATGGGCCGCTCGCCGCCGGAACGGGCAGCTTCATGTGCCGGGCCCGATCCCTCCATGGCGCGCTCCGGATCAGCGATGCGGCGTACGGAGAATCCTTCAATCTCGGCCAGAACCTGTCCCTGCTCATCGAAGATCGTGACATCGAAGGTCTCTATTTCGCTGCGTTGCTGATTTTCCTTACGGCTGCGGACGTGGCTATACAGCCGCGCGGGAAAGGTGCGATAGACATTCATCCTGCGGTAAGAAATGGGCAGGAAAAGGTCGTCGCAGTGATCGTAATCCTCCGTCAGATAGAGCGCGGCGCCGGTCGCCATGTCAAGAAGCGCCGGATGCTGCCGCAGCGTCGCGACATCGGCCAGAAATTTGTCATCGAGCTGGATTTCCGCTAGACCCTCTCCTTTGCCGAGATGCAGCCGGCGCAGCGAGCGCCAGCGCGGGCCGAACGCGAATTGGTGTTCTTGCTGGGTGCGATTCTGCTCATCAAACAGAATCTCGCGTCCGCGGCAGCGCGCGGCGATGGCGGCGCGATCCACCAGGGCCGCGGGATGGGAGCGGCAGGGCGCGATGATTCCCGTGCAGTGCTCGGCCCATTCACCGTTGCGCGCAAACACCGAAAAACGGAACGCGCCTTTCGCGGCTTCGGCGCCTTCCTCGCGCCGCATTTGCACGCGCACTTCTTTTGATTCGCCAGGAGAAAACATCAACGGCGCAAGAAAAAAGACATTGCGGAATTCGATGGCGCCCTGTAGCGAGCCGTGCGTGAATGCGCCCGCGACCATTTCCAGGTGGCCTGTTCCGGGAATCAGTGCGATGCCGTTCTTGAATTGGTGCTCGGAGAGAACCCAGCGACGCTGCTGCGAAAATCGGTCTGCATACACAATTTGATTGAGCGAATCGAGCAGGCGTTCTCCCAGCCAGGGATGCGGCGAAATGGCGCGCGCAGCCATGCCGACTTCACGCCATGCGCCCCAATTGATCACGGTGACGGGACCTTCGCGGCTGAGCGCGAAGGCGTCGAGAAATGCGTTGGCGGCGGCATAATCCACTTGTCCCGCGGGCGGCTGGATGGAACTGATCGAGGAAAATAGCACAAAGCAAGCGAGTGGCTCGTCGCGCAGAGCTTCTTCAAGCACCAGCGTTCCGCGCACCTTGGGATTGAGAACGCGCGCGGCGCTGTCCGCCGTCTTGAGCATCAGAGGGCCATCGTCGAGCACGCCGGCAGCGTGGAAAACGCCGCTGATTTTGCCAAATTGCCCGCGCGCCTGTGCGACTGCGGCTTTCATTTCGTCCTGGTTCGTCACGTCCGCCTGCAAGACGAGCAGTCCTCCCGCCAGGGAGCGAATGGCAACCAGCTCGCGGAGACGTTCCTTTTCGGCCTCGGAGCACCCGCCATCCTGCAGTGCGGATTCCCATTGCGCTTCAGGTGGGAGCGCGGAGCGGCCCACAAGCACAAGGCGCGCCTTAAATTCGCGCGCCAATTGCTCGGCAACGGTGAGGCCGAGCCCGCCGAGTCCGCCTGTGATCAGGTAAACGCCGCCAACTTCCAGTCGCGGGTGCGGGCGTGCCTCGGAAAGTTGCAACGGTTCAAGCGTTTCGGTAAAGCGCTCGCCGCCGCGCCATGCAACGGTGGAGTTCTCGAGAGCTCCGTTCATCTCGGTAACCAGTTGCGCTGCGCTCTCCGCGGTCTTGCCGGCGTCAAAGTCGAGATCGATGGCTTTCGAGTAGAATCCCGGAAGCTCCTTGTGCATCACGCGCGCGGGACCGAGAAGCACGGCGCGAGCAGAATTGCGCACAGGCTCCGCGGCCACCCGCTGCATGTGGTTGGAGACGAGCGCCAACTCCACGCCCTGGAGATCCTGTGCCGCCAGCGCCTGCGCCAGATAAAGAGGACTAAAAAAGCTGCGGTCGAGAGTTTCTTTGAGCGGCGTCTCGCTCGCCTCCGCCGCAAGAGACCAAAGATGCACAATCTTGCGTGGAGCTCCACCGGACTCGAGCAGAGCGGCAACGAGCGCATCGTAATCCGCGCGCACGGCAGGGCGTAGCGCATAGCGGCCGCGCCTGAGTTGCTTGAAGCTGCCTCCGGGTTCGACTACGGCGAATTCCCGTTTCGCGGCTCTGAGATAGCGGGCAATCTCATCGGCAACGCCGAACGCGTCACGGAAAAGCAGCCACAGTCCCGGCTCCGCCATAGAGGCTGTGGGCAGAGGCGCGGGCTTCCACGTGCGGCGGTAGAGCGACACGGTCTCGTCTGCGCCGGCGTCCGTTTCGGATGGCGATGCGGGCGCGGGCGTGGAGGACGCTTCCTGCGCAATCCTGTCCGGCTCGATCCAGAACTTTTGGCGTTCGAAAGGGTACGTCGGCAGCGAAACGCGCTGCACGGATCCGGTTGCGTGCAGCTTCGACCAATCCACTTCGGCGCCGAGCGTCCAAACCCGGCCCAGAGTTTCCAGCGCGTAGCGCAATGCGGAAACGTTCTCGCGCGGATGCGGAAGCGAAGCAAACGCCTTGGTGGAAGGGCCGTCCTGCTGGCGCGCGAGCGTGGTGAGTACGTTGCCCGGTCCGGCTTCAATGAGCACACGCTCGGGCGCACTGAAAAGCTCGGCAAGATTGTCGCTGAAGCGAACCGTCGAGCGGATGTGGCGCGCCCAGTACGCCGGGTCCGTGGCCTCTTCCGCTTTGATCCACGTGCCGGTGACATTCGAGAGGTAGGGAATGCGCGGAGCGTGAAGCGTAATGCCGCGCAACCGCTCTTCGAATGCGCCCAGAATCGGCTCCATCATCGCCGAGTGGAATGCGTGCGAAGTGAACAGGCGGCGGCCGGCAATGGACTGTTTCGCGAGCGAGTGTTCGTAGCTCTCGATCGCATCTGCCGGGCCGGAGACGACGCACATCGCAGGATTGTTGATGGCGGCCATTGAGAGCGCGCCGTTGACGTGGATCTCTGAGGGAGCAAGCGGCACGGCCAGCATCGCGCCCGCGGGCAGTTCGTAGATAAGCCGTCCGCGCGCAGCGACGATCGCGAGCGCATCTTCGAGCGAAAAGACGCCGGCCAGGCACGCGGCCACGTATTCGCCGATGCTGTGGCCGGCCATGGCGGAGGGCTCAACGCCAAGCGACCTCCACCATTGGGCAAGCGCGTATTCGATCGCGAAGAGCGCGGGTTGCGTCAGCCACGTCTGATTCAATCGTTCCGCGCACGCATCTTTTTCGGCGTCCAGCGGATAGAGCGCCGCAATCAGATCGATCCCCAGCGGTTCGCGCAAATGCTTCGCACAAAGGTCGAGTGCCTCGCGAAAAATCGGCTCCTGCTCGTAGATCTCGCGGCCCATGTTCACGTATTGCGAGCCCTGGCCGGAGAAGAGAAACACGGGCACGGTGCGTCCCGCGTTTCCGGCAATCAGTTTCTTGCGGTCGAGACTTGCGAGAGCGGCAATGGATTCACGCTTGTCTTCGACCACGACCGCGCGGCGATGCGGAAATGCTGTACGCCCGAGTTGGCAGGTGAAAGCAGCGTCGGCGAGGCTCAGTTCGGGATGGTCTCCGAGATGCGCGGCCAGATTCGCGAAAGCCTGATCGGCGGCGGTTTCGGTTTTTGCGGAAACGGCGAGAATTTCGTAAGGCTTTTGTTCGCGGGTGAGTGAGACTGCGGGCGCCTCTTCCACGATCACGTGCGCATTAGTGCCGCCGATGCCGAGCGAAGTAACTCCGGCGCGGCGCGGCGTGGACGCGGAGGTCCAATCGGCGAGCTTGCTGTTTACGTAAAACGCATTGCCCTCAAGCTCAATGTGCGGATTGATCTTTTCAAAGTGCAGGCTGGCGGGAATCTGCGCGTGTTCCAGCGCCAGCGTCGTCTTGATGAGTCCGGAGACGCCCGCCGCGGCGTCCAGGTGGCCCACGTTGGACTTGAGCGAGCCGATAGCCGTCGTGCCGCGCCCGCCAGAGTCTCCAAAGGCCTGCGTCAGTGCACGCACTTCAATGGGATCGCCCACGCGCGTGCCGGTGCCATGCGTTTCCACATAGGAGATGCTTGAGGCGGGGACGCCGGCATAATCCAGCGCTTCGCGAATCACCTCGGCCTGGCCCTCCACGCTGGGCGCAAGATAACCCACCTTGCGCGCGCCGTCGTTATTGATCGCCGAACCGAGAATGACGGCGCGAATGTGATCGTGATCGGCGAGCGCATCTTCAAGCCGCCGCAGAACCACGATGCCGAGGCCGCTCGCAAAAACCGTGCCGCTCGAGCTGGCGTCGAAGCTCCGGCAGTGGCCGTCGCGCGAAAGAATCTCGCCCTCGCGGTGAATGTAGCCGAGCCCGTGCGGAATCTCGATGGTGACGCCGCCCGCCAGAGCCATGTCGCATTCGAAATTGAGCAAACTCTGGCAGGCCATGTGCGTCGCGACCAGCGAAGTGGAGCACGCGGTCTGCACATTGATGCTGGGTCCGCGTAGATCGAGCTGATAACTGACGCGCGTGGCCAGCACGTCCTTATCGTTGCCGGTTTGCTTCAGTTGAAAAAGCCCTGCGGACGCAACTAGGCGGCGGTTGGCGAGCAGGTTGTGGATCAGGTAGGAATTCATTCCGGATCCGGCGAAGACGCCGATGGAGCCGGAAAATTGCTGCGGCGGATGCGCCGCGTCTTCCAGAGCCTCCCACGCGCACTCCAAAAAATGCCGATGCTGCGGATCCATGATGGAGGCGTCGCGCGGGCTGAAACCGAAGAACGGCGCGTCGAAGAGCGGCACGCCATCGAGAACCGCGGCGCGGCGCACGTAGTCGGGGTTGGCAAGATCCTCAGCCGTAGCGCCGGCGGCCAGCAGCTCGGCGTCCGTCAGGTCGCGAATAGATTCCACGCCCTCGCGCAGATTCCGCCAGAACTCGGCCGTGTTGCGCGCCCCGGGAAAACGGCCCGCCATGCCGACGATCGCGATGGCTGAGGGCTTCATGGCGTTGTGATCTCCCGCTGGCGCGCCATTCTGCGGCGTGCGGCGCGCTCCGAGAGCTGGCTGGCCGCCTGCGCGCCGACCGATTGCGCGTCGAGATGTGCGGCCAATGCGCGGACCGTCGTGAACTGAAAAAGATCGAGCAGAGCAATCTCGCGGCCCAGTACTTCCTCGAGCTTGGCGTGCGCTTCAGCCACGGTGAGCGAGTGCGCGCCGAGATCGAAGAAATTCTCAGTGAATCCGACTGACGGAATGCCCAGCGCCTGTTGCCATGCGCGCGCTACAACGCGCTCCATCTCGCTCGAGGGTTCGGCGGTGTGTGCGGCTGCGGAAGCGAGATTCGGCGCAGGCAATTTGAGCAGCGCCTTGCGATCGATCTTGCCGTTGCCGGTCAGGGGCAGCTCATCGAGAAATACAACTGCGGAAGGAACCATGTAGTCGGGCAGCTTGGCGCCGGCCGCCGTGCGCAATGCGGCAGCGGTGTCCGTCGCATCGGCCACAAGATACGCCACAAGCCGCTTGTCGCCTTCGCGGTCTTCGCGCAGGACAACAACGGCTTGGCGGACGCCGGGGCACTTCTCAAGCAGCGCCTCAATTTCGCCGGGCTCGATGCGATGCCCGCGCAGCTTGATCTGATAATCCGCGCGGCCGAGAAAGTCGATGTTGCCGTCAGGCAAAAAACGCGCCAGATCGCCGGTCCGGTAAATGCATCCCGGCCCGAGCCCTGGAATCTCAACGAAGCGCTCGACAGTGAGCTCGGGCCGCCGCCAGTAGCCGCGCGCCACGCCGTCGCCGCCGATGAAGAGCTCGCCGATCTCGCCCACCGGAACGGGATTGAGATCGGAATCGAGCATGTAGATTTGCGTATTGGCGATGGGCTTGCCAATGGAAACGCTCGTCTCCACATCTTCGATGCGGCAAGTCGTGGACCAGATCGTGGTCTCGGTCGGCCCGTACATGTTGTGGATCTCACCTTTGAAGACCTGGCGTAGATGATGGATGAGCGCAGCGGGAACGGCCTCGCCGCCGAGCAGCATCTGTTTGAGCGAGCCCAGCGCCGCGTAGGCACGTGGATCGAGCGTCAGCATACGCGCGAGCGACGGCGTCATCTGCAGATGCGTCACGCGGTAGCGCGTGATTTCATCGGCGATGCTCGCCGAACCCTCGTCGCCATGGACGACAACCGTGAAGCCGCGCGTCAGCGTCCAGAGCAGCTCCAGCACGGAAATGTCAAACGAAACGCTGGTGACGGCCAGCCACACGCCCGGTTCGCAGCCGATAGCGCGATCCATGCCGGTAAAGAAATTCACCACGTTGCGGTTCTCGACCATCACGCCTTTCGGCTTGCCCGTGGAGCCGGAAGTGTAAATCACATACGCAATGTTCGCCGGCATCGCCGAGGAGACGACGCCTTCCGCGCTCTCGCGCGCGAGGTCCGCGTCTTCAGCATTGAGAATGGTGACACCGGCCGCAGCCGGTGGAAGATGTACGCGCGACGCAGCGGTGGTGAGCAGCACCGGCATCTGGGAATCTTCAATCACCAGCGAAAGGCGATCCTCAGGATACGTGGGATCGAGAGGAACATATGCGCCTCCGGCCTTCAGAATTCCAAGCAGACTTACGACAAGAGTTTCCGAGCGGCCCATGGCGACGCCCACCAGCGTATCGGGCTTCACGCCGAGATTCTGCAAGCGGCGCGCCAGGCGATTCGCGCTTTCGTCCAGTTGGCGATAAGTAAGCGTGCGCCCTTGCGCAATCACCGCGACGGCATCGGGCGTGCGCGCGGCCTGCGCGGCAAATAGATCCGCAATGGTGCTGGAGCGGGGGTAGTCGGCCTCGGTCCGATTCCACTCAAGCAACTGCGCGGGTAACATGGAAATTCTCCAAAAAGAGATATTCGATGCCGGTGCCGAGGAAGGTCGCAACGGCTTCTTCCGGCGTGTTGACGATGGGCTGCCCTTTCACATTGAAGCTGGTATTCAGCACCATCTGGCGGCCCGTGGTCTTGCCCACGGCCAGGAGCAGCGCATGAAAATCGGGATTGTCCGTGGCGCTCACGGTTTGCAGGCGCGCGGAGCCGTTCACGTGCGTAATCGCAGGCAGCTTGTCGCGCAACTCGGGGCGGACATTGACGATGCTGATCATGTAGGGAAATTCTTCCCCCGGCGCGACTTCAAACCAGCGATGCGCTTCCTCCGCCGAACACGCGGGAGCAAAGGGCCGGAAGGCCTCGCGCTTCTTTACCATTGCATTAATGCGGTCGCGCATCTCGGGATGCCCGGGATCGGCCAGTATGCTGCGATTGCCGAGCGCGCGCGGGCCGTACTCCATGCGCCCTCGCGACCACGCGATCACGCGTCCGTCGGCGATGAGTTTGGCTGCCGCGGCGCAGGTTTCATCCACCGTCGCATAACACTTCCACTGGATTTTGCCATTGAAGCGCTCCAGCGCAGCCTGCACATCGGCGTCGTTGTATTGCGGGCCGAAGAGCGGGGCAGGAAAACGCTGGTTGGGAATCTTCTCAGCAAGTGCAGTGCGATACAGCGCCGCACCCAGCGCCACACCGTCGTCGCCGGCCACGGGCTGAATGTACACCTCGTCGAAAAGGTGCGAGCGCGTGAGCTTGCCGTTGGCGGTGCAGTTCAGCGCCACGCCGCCGGCGAGCGCCAGCCGCCGCAGCCCGGTCTCTTCGCCAAAGTGTTCGCACACGTGCATCACCACGCGCTCCAGGCACTCCTGCAGCGCCGCCGCCACGTCTTCATGATTCGAATTCACTGATTGGTCGGGAGCGCGGCGTGCGATCAGGTGCTCGTCGAGATACGCGCGCGTCGCCGTGTAATTCTCGCGCTCTTCGCGGGTACGGTTCAGCTTGAGCATGGGGATGCGGATGGAACCGTCGGGGCAAAGTTCCACCGCCTCCTCCAAAAACTTGCGGTAGCGCGCCGGATCGCCGTAGGGCGCCAGCCCCATGATCTTGTACTCGTCAGAATTGAAATCGAAACCGAGGTGCAGCGTGACCAGCGAGTAGAGAATGCCGATGGAATCGTTGGCAGCAATGGTGCGAATCTTTTCGAATGCGCCGTCGTGAAAGTCGTAAACGCTCAGGCTCTCCATCTCGCCCATGGCGTCGTTCACCACGATCAGGCACTCGTCCCAGCCGGAGGTATACGCAGCGCTGGCGGCGTGTGCCAGGTGATGGCCGACCTGGTGAACCCGATCCAGCGGAAAGCCCGGCAAATCGCGGCGCACCTGGTTGAGCAGCGCCTCGCGCGAGAAAACCTTCTCGTATAGCTCCGACGAAGTTTCGTCGCCGGCATAAAGTCCGCGGTAGGGAGCGTAGTCGAACCCGTGCGCAATCTCGTCGATCTCGTCGATAGAGACGCCGGCCTGGTTGAGACAGAAGCGAATCGCATCAATCGGAAAGTCGCCCGTGTGTTTCTTGCCGCTGAATCGCTCCTGCTCGGCCGCGGCAACCAATTTGCCGTCGATCACCAGAGCGGCCGCGGCGTCCATGCCCTGAACGATGCGGTACTCGCGCTCGTCCAGCCCCGCCCAGTGCGCCTTCTTGAAGGGCACAGCGTTTTCAAGCCCGCTGATTCCGATGACTTTCATCCCTGCTCCCATGCCAATGACGCGCCGTGAAATGTTCTGCTCCGGGCCACACCCACTGCGCCGCGGCCGCCTGCACATCGGGGCTGATTTCCCGCCTCGGGTGAGGTTCGAATGCGCTGATCACTCACGTCCCGGGCCGCAACCCCAGGCGAAAGCCCACACGTCCACGGTGCTGCTCACCCCCAGACTAGCTGCCGGCTGAGGCGAGCGGAATCCCACGTATGGGGGGCTGCACCAGAGTCGGTAACCCCCACTGAACATGGCATTTACTGGCATTCTCCGGCGCATTGGGCCCATCGCCCGCTCCCCCGCTCGTGGGAGCGGTATTCTGCTACTTCAGGTCCTATTATCGGCAAGTGAGGGTGCATCATGAAATGGACGTTTCTGGCGGTCGGCCTCCTCTGCGCTCCGGTGTTCCCAGCGGCAGGGCAACCCACGCGCGCGGCAACTCCGATGCGCGTCGCGATACTCGACGGGCAGAGCGGCGGCGCGTACCACAATTGGCGGCTCACCACGCCGGTGCTCAAAGAGGAGCTCGAAGAAACC
Source organism: uncultured Occallatibacter sp. (assembly GCA_964569985.1). Lineage (GTDB taxonomy): Bacteria > Acidobacteriota > Terriglobia > Terriglobales > Acidobacteriaceae > Telmatobacter. The sequence continues at coordinate 7,683 of CAZMWL010000018.1, read as the reverse complement.
GGGCTCTTCGAGGTTACCGTCCTCACAGCGCCGCCGTCCGACGGCGACTTCAGCAACTTCAAGCCGGAGCTGAGCCCTTATCGCGTCGTGGTGATGAATTACGACGGGCCCGCGTGGCCCGCGGAACTCCGTTCTCAATTTGAACAGTACGTCGCCGGCGGCGGAGGTCTGGTCATTGTGCACGCCGCCGACAATGCCTTTCCCGACTGGCCCGCTTACAACCAAATGACCGGAATCGGCGGCTGGCGAGATCGCAATGAGCAGGCGGGACCGTACTGGTATTTCCAGAACGGCAAGCTGGTGTCCGACTCGTCGCCGGGACCGGCAGGCCATCACGGAGCGCGATTGCCGTTTCAGATCACGGCGCGAGAGCCGGAGCATCCGATTCTGAAGGGATTGCCTCCAATATGGATGCATGCCAACGACGAGCTCTACGGCCGGCTGCGCGGGCCGGGCAAAAATATGACCGTGCTCGCCACCGCGCATTCGGACCCCAACAACCAGGGCACCGGCCACGACGAACCCATGCTCATGGTTCTGCGCTACGGCAAGGGCAGAATCTTTCACACCACGCTCGGCCACGACGTTTTTGCGCTCAGTTGCGTGGGCTTCATCACAACATTCCAGCGCGGCACGGAGTGGGCCGCTACTGGCCGCGTCACGCAAAAGGTGCCCGCAACTTTTCCCACCGCAAACACGGTGAGCTATCGCGCCGACATCGCGCAGATGGATCCGGCGTTTCTGAATGGCGCGTCGCCGGTGGTGCCGACGAAGTGATTAGTGGTTTGTGAACAGTGGCTAGAGCGAACTGGTGTGCTGAATCAGAAGTTCGCATCACAATGAAATTGTCATCCTGCGCGGTCAATAATCGGACGTCATCCTGAGCGCAGTTTGGCGTGCAATCGGCACGATTGCACGCCAAACAAGTCGAAGGACCTGCATTTGCTTTTCGCGCATTCAACTCAGCACGAAAAGGGGTGCCTCAGGTCTCGTCCGCTGCGGCGGATGAGACCTGGCCCCCCTCAATCGGCCATTTTCAGGGCATCACTTCGCCGTGCGATAAATCTCCGACCCAGCCAGCAGATACGCGCCCACCCCGTACACGTAGCTCGACGTTTCGGAGTAAGCTCCCGGCGCTGCGCCTACCGGCTGAATTGAACCCAGCCGCCCATCGGCATACACATGCGTCAGCATTCCCGCCCACGCCTTTTCGACCGCAGGCCAGTATGTCGCCCGATCCAGAATTCCTTCATTCACGCCGTATGCAAGCGCGTAGGTCACGAACGCGCTGCCCGAAATCTCCGGCAGCGGATACGCATCGGCATCAAGTAATCCCGGTCGCCACAACCCATCTTTCCCCTGAAGGGTGAGCATCTCCGCCGCCATCTCTTTCAGCAGAGCAACATACTTCGGCCGCAGCACAGAGTCCGCGGGCAGCTCCTTGAGAACGCGCACAATGCCGCCCATCACCCAGCCATTGCCGCGCGCCCAGAACAACGGCTCGCCATTCTTCTCGTGCTCGTCGAGGAAGGTTGCATCGCGGAAATAGAGATGCTTCGTGTGATCGTAGAGCAGTGCCGCCGTGGCATCCCACGAGCGATCCATGAATTCGAGATACTTCTTGTCGCCGGTCGCGGCCGCCATATCGGCATACACCGGCGGCGCCATAAAGAGCGCGTCGCACCACCACCACAGCGGCATATTGGGGTAGCGGGCGTGGTCCCAATGCGCCGGCAGCGTGCTGGCGTATTGGGTCGCCGGCGCGGCCATTTCCGCATCCAGCCGCGCGCGCAGGGCATCCCTCCGCTTCGCGTCCTTGTGCAGGAAATACTGCTCCATGTACATCTGGCCCACGGCCAGGTCGTCCGCGTGCATCAAGCGCGGGCCAGGCTGCCATTGCAGTTGCTCGGCGATTTGGAGCATCGCCTGCCGGTATTTGTCGCCGGCTACCTTACTGGGAACCGCCATGAAGCCGGCGTAAAGCGCGGCCCACGTCCAGTCCACCTGTGCCTCAGCCGGCATGCGGCTCAGTTGCCAGTCGGCCACGAGCTTCATGGCCTTGGCCAGGTCGCGCTTGTCGAGCTTGGGCGAAAGGTTCTGCGCGAGTGGCCCCGCGGTAGTCAGCATGTCGCCGGGAGACGCAACCGGAGCTTTCTTCTGCTGCGCGCTGGCGGCGGAGCAGGCGAGCAGAGCAAAGAACGCAGCAAAAGCCACGGTGGTGCGGCAATGGGCACGAGGCTGGCGCGCGCGGAGGTTGCAGATTGGCATTAAGCTCTCCCGAATGATCGAAACTTGAGTCCCGAAAGATTGTAGGATGCAGGACCCGCGTCGGTCATTTGCAAAGGCGGATCAACTCGAATCCTGCCCGCGCAGCGGGCGTAAGAGTCGGGACCTCCTCACCTCTGCCCGTGCCCCATCCTTTCGCCTGCTTTTTGAGGCGAAAGGGTGGGATAGCACGAACTCCACTGGCGCGAATTCGCTAGGTCAGAGCCTCAAAACCGCATCCTCAGCCCAAGCTGAATCTGCCGCTCGCGGTAGAAATTCGTCGCATTAATATTGAGCGGCTGGCCAAAACCCGGAATGAGGCCGGTCGTGGAACTGGTCTTGAGTCCAGTAAGAAAATTCAGCGTGGGAGGCGACGTTGAACTGCCGGAATCGATGGTATAGCCAGTGGTCTCAATCTCGGTCACGTTCTGGTGATTAAAGAGATTGAAGCTCTCCGCCAGAATCTCCAACTGCCGCTCCTCGCCCACGTCGAATCTCTTGCCCACGCGCATATCGGCCTTCCACGTATTCGGATAGCGAAACGTGTTGCGGCCGAGATTGTAGGCGAGGCTGCCGTTTTCATAACCGTAGACGCGGCTGTCGCCGCCGGCGCCGGTCAAGCCCGGCCGTAAACCCGCGATGGTTGTGGTGGAGATGGACTCCTCTGGCAGCGAGCCGCTGATGCGCATGGTGTAAGGCAGGCCGCTGTGGAATTGCCCAATGCCGGAAAGCATCCAGCCGTTGGCCATGCGGCCGGCGAGATTGTGCAGCTTCCAGGGCGCTTCATAAATCAGCATCGCGGCGGCCGAGTGGCGCACGTCCTGGTTGCTGGTTCCGTACTCGAGGTTGAAGTTGACCGGGTCCAGCGGGCTCGCATTCGGATTCCAGTCCATGGCATGTGCGTAGGTGTAGTGGGCGTGCAGGCTCAGGCCGCGCCGTCCATAGCGCGTGAGCCGCACCATGGCTGCCTCATACGTAGAGTTCGCTTTGCTCGTGATCTGGTCGATCTCCTGATAGTTCGGATTGCACCATCCATATGGGCCAAGCGGGTTGTTGATGGGCGAGTCGCCCGGACATTCCGGCGAGGGATCGGGATTTGAGGGCCACGACGCATAAAAGGGAACCGTAATGGTCGAGGCCTTGATGGGACCCAGGCCGAGGTTGCCGCACGCGCCACTGCCCGTGCCTGAAGGAGCTTCGTCGCACACGCTGTACGTGATGCCCGGATTGGCCGCTGTGATGGTTCCAGGATTGACGGCGGGGTCGAAGTTGGTATCGAGGAAGACAGGCAGCCGGCGGCCCAGGCTGAGCACGGCGCTCGCGGTAAGCTCCACATGCCCCGGCAGCGGCTCTTCGATGGCAGCCAGTGCCTGGTGTACTTCCGGATTGCGGAAATTCTGCGCGAAGCCGGCCACTCCCGGCTTGACCGCGCTCGAAGGTTCGCCGACAAAAACATAAGGAAACGCCGGCGCGCCGCCCGCGCAGGACTGGCATTCGTCGGAAGGCCGCATAAAGAAGTTCAAATCGCCTTTGAGGGAGCCGGTTTGCGTGAGCGCGGTTTCGATGGTGAGGTTTTCCACGCGGCCGTAATACATGCCGTAGCCCAGGCGCAGCACCGGCCAATGTCCTCTCCCGTCTCCGATGGCCAGGCTCACGCGTGGGCCCCAGTTGTTGCCCAGCGAGGGCAGTTTTTCGGTCATCGGAAGTTCGCTATTGGCAAGCGCGGCGAGGGGCGGCGGCAGTTGTTCAAGCTCCCAGCGCACCCCGGCGGAGAACACTGCGAATTTGTTCGCCTGCCACTCCGCGGTCGCGTAGCCGGCCCAATCGTTCGTGCTCAGGCGCCAGTTGGTAGGGCCCATCATTTGCGAATAAGACGAGTAGCAAGGCTGGCTGCCGAAACTCGTATTCGACGCGCCGCAATTGTGCGGATTCCGCGCATCGAGCGCATCGGCAAATCCGTACTTCTCAAAAACCAGCGCATCGGAGATGAAGTTCTGCACCTTGGAGTAAACATAGGTGCCGCTTTGGTTGCGCAGCAGGCTGGTGGCGTCATTGTTATGATCGAGCTCAAATCCTGCCTTGACGAGCACTTTGTTGTGCACCCAGTCCAGCGATTCCTGCGCGTGGTAGAGCCTTTCGTCGGGGTAGCTGCCCTGGCCAAACCGCGATGGATTGCCGATGGTAAAGCCGTAACGCGAATCGACAACGATCTGCGGCAGCTGACCCTGGAAGTTTCCGTTTAGAAATGTCTGTTCGAAGGCGGAGGGCGTGTCGGGCCGCTCGCTCAGGATCGTTCGGCCCGCGGAGCCCTGCGTCACGGCCAGCAGATTCGGTGTAAGGTACGCCTCCCAGCGAGCCAGCAGCCACTCCTCGCTGGCCTGGCTGGAGCCGAAACTATGGTTCCCGTAAGTTTCTGAGACGCGCGTCAGTCCCCCGCCCGGCGCGCTCCAATCGGCGCCAATGCCTTCGAAGGTGAAGCGGTGCCGCTCGGCGGCTTGCCAGTCGATGCGGGCGAAGCCGGTCCACTGCGCGGCGCTGCGGGCCGCAGGGCCGAGCAGGCCGGCCAGCGTTTCCAGCATCTGCGAATACGCCGTCAGCCCCTCGACCTCCGGATTGGTGCCGCTCAAGTCAAGCTGCGCGCTCAATAAAGTCAACTGGGCATCGGAGGGCGTGGCAAAAAAACCGGTAGTTGTGGGGGTACATCCCGTTGCGGTTCCGCACCCCGTCGGCGTCTGCTCAATGTAGGGATGTTTCACCATCGCCAGCCCCGGATCGTTTCGGTGGTAGCTGTCGAGGGCCGCAAACCAGAAGAGCTTGTCGCGGCGGATAGGGCTGCCCACGCCGACTCCCCACACGATCTCATGATCGGGCGGCGTATACGACTCCGGCAGTCCAGTCGGGCCATTGTCGAAGATCGGGACGGAGAGTGGCGGTCCGGATGAATTATAGGTAAGCGTGGCCGGCGCAGTCTCCGTGACCCACTGCGTGAACGGGTTCCGCGCGCCCCAGTTGTTTTGGCGGTCGTAGAAAAATCCCTGGCCGTGCAGCGCATTGCCGCCGCGCTCTGTCTCGATGCTGGTGCGCCCGCCGGCAGAGCGCATGCCCTCGGCCTCCACGTTTCCTGAGACCGCCGTCACCTCACGGATCGCGGCCTCGCTCACGCCGAATCCGCGCCCACCCGTCCCAAATCCGCTCATCGCCTCATTCATCGCGCTCGGCTGGTCTGCGCCCTGGCCGCCCGCATCGCGGGCCGTCGATCCCAAGCCCCCAGCCGTGCCAAACTTGAGCAGCGTGCTCGCGCCGTCGATCGTAATTTCCGCCGACTCCTGCGATCCGCGATACGACGCCTGCGTCGCGTCGGGGCTGGCGCTCGCTGCCGGCGTATCCAGCAGAAACTCCTGCCAGCGGCGTCCGCCTGCGGGCAGCGATTGCAACTGCGTCGCGGTCACCGTGGTCGCCACCACCGCGGCGGCCGGATCGGCTTTTTGCGCGGCGGCTCGAGCCGGCGCGAAAGCCATTTGCCCAAGCACGAGAACCGCCTTCATGCCGCTCAAAATCGCCATGTTCAAGGGCGATGCCGGCGTCATGCTGCGCGTCAGCGGGAGCGTGCGCGGTAGCATGACCGCAAGTGCGGGCTCCGCGCCAATGGATTGCGTTTCCAGCGCGGCCCACAGTTGCGGCGAACGCAAATTGGCCGGCGCAATCAACCCCTCGGCGCGAACCGCCGCCGGCCGCGGCGTCACAATCTTCGGCGCGATAGTCTGCCGTTCTTGAGGTTGCGGCGTTACAGGCTCAACCGGCGGCCGAATCGCCTCTGCTGCACGCGGAGTGGTTGTCATCGTTCGCACCGGCTCGGCGGGAATCATCGCAGCCATCTGTGGCGTCGACGTACTGAGCGCCGCGCGCGATACCTCGGCCGGCAGCAAAGCGGGCGTCGCATGCCAAACCGACGCCGGTGGTAAAACAGGCGTCACCGCTGCCGGCCTTGGTATCGCCGCGGCTGCCGGCCTCAGTGCAGTCAGCGTCGCCAAAGCCTCCAGCGGCATCGTCGCGGTCGTGCGCGCAGGCGTCGCAATCTCGCCCGGTACTGCCGCTTCCACAGGTTCCGGCGCGGGAGCCTCAAAGTGCATGGCGGCTTGTACCCTCGCCTCCATGCCTCCGGTCACCAGAATCCCGTCAAGCTCCCCGTGGCCCAACTGCGGCTCGTCGGCCTCCAGCGTGTACTCGCCTGCCTCCAACTCGCCAAACCGAAAGCCGCCGTTTTTCGCCGTCACCGCGCGCACCTCGGCGCCCGTGGCCTGGTTGTGCAACACCACCTCAACCCCGGCCAGCGGAGCCGAATGCAGATCGGTAAGCCGCCCCGCGAGCGAGCCCGACGCGGGAGTCTGGATCTGAATGCCCTGCAAGGGAGCGGGATCGGCGGCCACGGTTTGCGCGCGCACCACCCCGCAGGCGCCAAGGCTCAGCGCCCCAACCGCACACCACGTCCTCCAGTTCCGCCTAGCCTCGGCCATTGCCAACTCTGCCGCGGCAGATCAAGGAAAAAAGCCAGGGAGAAAGCAGCAAATGCCCCACCGGCCCGCTCTCGCGGCAGGTCCGGCTACAAGAACTGCGGAACCGCTCTCAGGACGCGCGAAGTCACACCTTTCGCCATCCCTGGAAGGGCTCAAATGAAGTTGGCAGCGATTCTATGCCTCGCGCGCGCCGCTGAAAAGTAGCCGGCATCACACTTCCATGTTTTCCCTGTCCGGCGCGATCCCGGTCCAACCTCCCGAGCCCAACCCTGGCCGTCCGATACACTGAATAGATGGCGCAACGTATCGGCGCCCGCCCATGAGGCCTCGGCCTCCTGATCTCTGATATCTGACCCCTGATCTCTGTAAATGTTCATCGACGAAGCCAAAATTCGCGTAAAAGCCGGCGACGGCGGCAATGGCTGCATGGCCTTCCGCCGCGAGAAGTTCGTGCCCCGCGGCGGGCCCTCGGGCGGCGACGGCGGCCGCGGCGGCGACGTCCTCATGAAGTCCAGCCAGCGCCACAACACGCTCATCCACTTCCGCTACAACCCCGAGCACAAGGCGCAGCGCGGCGAGCACGGCATGGGCTCCAACTGCACCGGCCTCGACGGCCGCTCCATCACCCTCCAGGTTCCCGTCGGCACCTCGCTCTTCGACGCTGAAACCGGCGAGCTGGTCCACGACTTTCGCGAGCCCGACGAGAGCATCACTATCGCCAAGGGCGGCCGCGGCGGACGCGGCAACCAGCACTTCGCCACCAGCACCCACCAGGCCCCGCGCGAGCACGAGCTGGGCCGCGCCGGCGAGGAGCGCACGTATCGCCTCGAACTCAAGCTGCTCGCCGATGTCGGCCTCGTCGGCTATCCCAACGCCGGCAAGTCCACGCTCATCTCCCGCATCT
>CAZMWL010000017.1:0-81321 GCA_964569985.1 uncultured Occallatibacter sp. | reverse complement strand
GGGTTTTGAAGCCGATTGAAGTCAAACCTTCGGAAGAACGGACAGTTCCTTTTATTAGCGATTCCACCATCCGCCTGGAGATGTCCATCTTCGGTGCGGTGATGAATTACGCCATCAAGAAACGCTACGTTGCGGCCAGCCAGCGTTTCGACGAGCGCCCCAAGCTCAAGACGATGAGGCGCGATGAGTTTACGCTGGAGGAATACCGCAAACTCCACACTGTGGGAAGGAAGTGGATTGCCGAGACAGATAAACCTTCAAGCATCTGGTATCGCACCGTCACTTACAACATGATCCTGATTGCCTGCAATACAGGCATGAGGCCGGCGGAGATGAAGAATCTCCGCTGGCGCGACATTATGCCTGCAAAAGACCGCGAGGGGCGTGAGATCGTTGTGCTGTTTGTCCAAGGCAAAGGCAAGTCGCGCAAGCTGGTGGCTCCTAAAAGCGTCGGAGAGTATCTGGAACGTATCCGCGTGATCTCCAAAGCCACGGAACCGGACGACAGAGTCTTTACCAACACCACGGGCAAGCCCGCAAAAACTCTTTACAGCTCGCTGATTGCCGACCTTCTGAACGAAGCGAAACTGCGCGAAGGCACGCAGGGCGTGCCGCGCTCGACCTATTGCTTCCGGCACACCTACGCCACGCTCCGATTGCAGGAAGGCGTGGACGTGTATTTCCTTGCCGAGCAGATGGGAACTTCCGTCCACATGATTGAAACCCACTATGGACACGTGAACACCATCAAGCACGCCGACCGCGTGTTGCAGGGGATGGCGGGGTGGGAACTGCCGCAACCGGACTATAGCAAGGCCAAGGCGGTGAAGGCGGCAGAGGTTCACGATAGGTCTAAAGGAGGTCAACGCAGCAAGGCGCGCTGACAATAAACCTCCCGAAGCCGTCTTTTGCCGGAGCCGCTGGCGGAGGCTGGCGCAGGGAGGTAATCGTCCCAATGTCCGGCCCGGACGCTCCTCACTGAGATTGTTCTGATTTGCCGCTGCCCCGCTGGGGCGTTCTTAGCGGCAAATCTCTCTGCACGTGCCGCCGCTGGCGGCTGTACTTCGTGCAGTTCCAATCTCATTGTGCCGGGAAGGATGCCCTTTCCACGCTGCAACCGCCGATCGTCCCGGCGTTTTCCGCTCCCCATCCATGCGGGGCCTGTGTCCTGCCCTGCAACGTCCGCCACTGAAAACCATGCAGGAGTAGACCAAAGTTTCTTCTTTCATCAAGTGCCCCCGCTTCATGCGGCTTTATGGCAGAGCCGGTCGGAACCCGTCGGTGATTCAGGTGGAGCAGTGACCGACACAATCTTCACCTCCAAATCAGACAAGAGCCGTTCCTCGTGGGCTGCTTGGATGTGCTTGGCTCGACGCGGTAGTGTCGGTTTTTCGCGATGAACCTTTGCACCCATGCCGAGTCATCGCGGTAAAAGACAGTATCTTCGGCACACCTCACAATCAAGCGGTTGATCTCCTCTGCCTCTTGGTGGCTGATACTCCTTCTACGGCAGCTAAAATTTGCGAAAGAGAAGTCGGCGAGATCCTTGTCAATGGTCAAGTCTGGCCTGATCCGAATTGCTAGATTTGGTGCGAGAGGTACAATGCGGTTGATAATAAGCCGGTCCCTCGTCTCCTCGATTGCCGCTGGAAAATCACTCGTGAAGAACGGGCTGTCGTTGAAGTCATTGAGCAAGATGTCCCACCTGCAATTTCCGAAGATGGCGAGGGACCGACGGATCGAATTGATGCCGATGGCCTGCGGAAACTTCGGATCAACCTCGATTTCTACCTCCCCGTTACCTAGAAGTTCGACAAGGTTCCCGCCGCGTAGCCCTAGCGACTTTAGCTCCTTGAGCGGCGGCGGCATCAGCCCCCGTGCGTCCATCATGGCGGCCACGGTTTCGACAGTGCTCTTCAACGGCCCAGACTGAATGCGCATACCTGCCGGAGAACAGGATACGACGTAGGCGGCAAACCCGGCGATTGTGTAGATGCACTGCTCGTCGATCTTGTCTTCAATGAGCTTCGCCAATGCCTTGTTATATTCCGGCTCGATCGTTTTCAGAAATACCTCGATCGCCCGGTCCTCCTTTAGATAGGCATTCGTGCTGCCGTCATTGATTCCGCAGACATTTTCTGATTTTGGCGTGAACTGTCTCAAGTCGCTCTTCTGTGTTGCATACATTCGGTTACCTAAGACCGGCGAATAGAAGTGCTTGAGATGCACCTGCGGGATGTAGTGGTCAAGCGGCATTTGGCCTTAATGTTATACGATCCTGGTCACCTTGACGGTCATGCCTTCACAATCCGCGTCATTGCGGCTTCGCTTGATTCGCCTCAAACCACTTCCGCACCTTCTGCTGAACTCGATATTGATCGGCGGGCGTCAGGTGTGACGCGGATTCATCTCGGGATTTCGCAGCGACTTTCGCCAGCGAGGCGTCCAGCTTGCCAGCAGCCGCTATATCAGACCAGAAATAGGCTTCTGCGTAATCCCGAGGCACGCCTTGGCCATTGTGGTACAAAATTCCGAGGTTATATTGCGCCATGGCATAGCCCTGCTCGGTGGATTTGCGCCACCAAAAAGCAGCTTGCGTGTAGTCCCGGGGCACACCCCGGCCCTTGGCGCAGGAAAGCCCGAGGTTGTATTGCGCCTGGGTGTCGCCCTGCTCAGCAGCCTTGCGCCACCAAAAAGCAGCTTGTATGTAATTCTGTGGCACACCTTGGCCGTCGCAGTACAGCACGCCAAGCTTGAATTGCGCCGACGCAAAACCCTGCTCGCCGGCCTTACGATACCACGCCGCCGCTTGCGTGTAGTCTTGGGACACGCCCTGGCCGTTGTCGTACAAATACCCGAGGCTGTATTGCGCCCAAGCATCGCCCCGATCAGCAGCCTTATGCCACCAAAAAGCAGCTTGTGCATGGTCCTGGGGCACACCTTGGCCATTGTCGTACATTAGCCCCAAGCGGCCTTGCGCCAAAGCATCGCCCTGCTCAGCCGCCTTGCGAAACCAGGTTGCCACTTGTACGTAGTCTTGGGGCACACCATGGCCGTCGTGGTACAAAACCCCGAGGTTGAATTGCGCCCTGGCGACGCCCCGCTCGGCAGCCTTGCGATACCAAAACGCCGCCTGTGCGTAGTCCTGGGGCACACCTTGTCCCTTGTCGTACAAATATCCGAGATTGAATTGCGCGTCGGCATTGTCTTGTTCAGCATTCTTGCGATACAACGCTGCGGCTTGCGTGTAATCCTGGGGAACGCCCTGACGCGCATCGTCATTCACGTCGGATTCGGGCGGTTGTTTCTCGCTATATCCCAACTGCGCCATGAACATTTCTTGTATCTTGCCAATCTTAGTTCCACCGATAAAGATTCCGAAATATGGCGCGAGGAATATAGGCCAAAGCAAGGCAACTATAGCCGAAATGTAATTTCGTTGAACCAATAAATAAATTACTCCTGCCGGGACAGTGATCCATTTCAGGAGGACGAAGAAAACCCCGAATCTTGCCATAGCTACATTGACATATCTGTATCGGACGAAAGACCACAGTATAGTCAAAATAATAAATACGCCGATGACCTCCCACCATTCAAAAACTATTAGGAGCACTGGTACAATAGACTGGCTCAAAAAAGCTGGCCATATTCCCCACTCAATCGCTCGCAACATAGACCATTGCAAGTTCTCTTGGTCGCTAAATCCTTGGTTCCACGCCATAGAGCTACGCCCTCCGGACGGCAAAATCGGAGCCGTCCTTGTCGTTAGTGGCGAATGGCTTTTCGCCTTCTCTTCCGCAAGCATCTTTACTTCAAATTCTCTTGCGGAAGAGCCAATATCCTGACCATCCGATAAAGAGAATGTCCAGACACAGATCAATCGGTTGCCACTGTGTCCGCTGCATACGTATCGGCAAGAACGGGTTCAAAAGAAGCGCAACCGCGACAAAAATCCACGTCCAAACTTGCTGTCCTGCCTTGTACACTCTCCACGCCCAATAAACTGCGCCAACCGTGATGACAAGCCGGAGCACCATGTAAAAGCCGTAAGGGTGCTTGCCGGTCGCTGCAATGAGCAGCAGCACCGCGCCAAGCATTGTCAGGGCTACTTCCAAGATTCGTTCACGGTTCATAATTGTTCCCATTGAATATCCTACTGCTCAGGTCTGGAGTTAAGCGCCTATTGCCGGAGACAGCGTCCTCGGTTGGCTTCTCGGGCGGCGATTATGACGGGCGCGGTCAGACGCGGCGCTGCCTACGGCAGCGCTCAAGCGCACGGCGTGGGCGACGAAATAAAGCTTAAGACAGTATGGGGGCGAATAGACGCAGGAAGTAAGCGCAGGGCCGTGCGGCGTCAGCGCTTGAACTGGCGGCGGATCGCGAGCAGGAAAAGGCCGCCAAGCGTAGTGGTCAGCAGCAGTTCGAAAAGAGCAAACATACGGCCCCACGGGTAACTTGGAACATAACGCAGTTCGCGCTGGAAGCCCGCAACAGAGATCGAGGTCATCAGGCTGTGGAGGATCATGCCCCAAAAACCGGATGGATGCTCGGCTGGATGGGTATAGAAGAATGTCCTCCAGTCCACATATCCGAGCCATCCGGGAATGTTGCCGGGCGGAGGGTTGAACTCGATGCCGGGAACGGGATAGAGAAACGCAAATGCGGCCAGGAAAAAAACCAGCCAGAGAAGCGGCATTGTGTAGCTCTCCCCGTAGGCGCTAGCGTACTTGTAGAGCGCAACTAAGCTGAAGTGCTGATCCAGCCATCGGAGCGGCCTCCAACGCCAGCGGCTGTGCAGCCTCTTCATCTCCATCTCGCCGTAGTGGAAGTCGCCAGCGGTCCAGTAGTCTTTGCGGTCGTCGTAGTTCCTTTTCAGTTGCTGGTAGAGTTCGGCAATCAGGACATAATTACGTTCGTCGTGGCTATCCGGATGCGGCCGCAGGGCCGATGCCACCGGACGGTCGAGGCTGACCTTTTCCTCCAGAACCGTGCGTTTGCCGCCGCGCTTGCGCTTACGCCAAGTGACGGAAGAGAAGTTGACTCCCGAGACATCACAGTTAAGGAAAAGGGCTTGGCCAAGATACGTCTTGTAGAAGACGATAGCCTCCGGATGGGAAAACTGCGCCAAGGAAAATACCGGCCCAGGGAGGGTATCGTCCGTCTCGGGTTCCAGTTTCTTATCTCCGCGGAAAACGGTCTCGCGGAAAGCGGCTGATACTAAGAATTTCGCTTGGTTGAAGAGAACCACCTTGGCGAATGTAACTTCCTCGAAGTTGGCCTCCAGTGTGAACCCGGCGCCCAGAAAGAAGGCGTCCTGTTTGAACGTGGCGTGTGAGAAGACAGCGTCCTGCAAGAACATGGCACGGCTGAAGTTGGCCTCTTGCTTGAACATCACTTGGTAGAAGTAGCCAGTCTGCATGAAAGAGGCGCAATGGAACGTGGCGCTCTGCTCGAACGTGGCATCGGAGAAGATGACGCTCTGGGTAAACGTGGCCTCGGAGAAATCGGCTCTTTGCGTGAACGCGGCATGGTCGAACCTGCATCGCGTCTTGAATTCTCTACGTGCGTATTTAGCGGACGGGAAGAAGAACCGCGTGAAATCGGCGACTTCTTTGCGGTCTGTTGCTTCCGTCAGTGTTCTTTCGAATTCCTGCTGAAATTCGGAGTCGCTTTTTTGCGGATCGCGCGAGTGCATGAGGCAGACCGGTTCCTCGTCATGCCCTGGAGCCGGGTGGTAAATTGAGCGCCCACAATGTTCATGTCCACTTGACATCATGATCGGACAGTGAGTGACACTGTTCATCGCGGAGGAGCGTACGGTTTCGAGGGGCTCTGTCTTATCGGCCACGCCAGGATTTTCCTGGGACTATCGGTACCAGTCAATTGACAGAATCTCTGGTTGTCGTCATCTTACGCTGCCGCGCGAATAGATTGCTGCTTTCCGGCGCTTCTCCCTGGAGAACTGCGCTGCCTACGGCATCGAGTGGAGGGTGACACCCCACCCCGGCGACATGCGATCGGGCTGAAACCATGGCGCACTGGATCACGCGCCCATTCATGACCGCTAAACTACGGCATCCAAAGCTGACGAATCGCAATGATTAACTCGGAAGCTTAGCGCATCCAACCTGAGACCCGCCTTCTCATCCCATCTGTTCCTGCCCCCCCACGCCGAACCTACGTGCGTACAAGCGCACCGCAATAAGGAAGTTTCACCGAATTTCTTCCTTCGTCAAGCGCCCCCGCTTCAGGCAACGGTCTAGCCGAGGCGGGAAGAACCCGTCAAGGGTCTCCGCTGCGCTCCGATGAACGGGCACCGAACGCCCGCCCTGGACTGAACCTTCCCGCCTCCGCCCGTTGCGAAAAGCCATGAAGCGGGAGCACTCAACGAAAAAAATTGGTTTTGGGTGCTCTTCCGTTTCGGACGCCAATTCGCCCCACAGCGGGCAACTGAGGAGCATCGATATGCCATATCCCATCGCAGCAACTACAGCAGCCAACGTCACCAGCAATGGCGCAACCCGCAGCCGGAACGCCGCGCCGCACAGGAAAAATGCGGCGCAGCGGACCCGCAGCGACTCGCCCTATCAGCAGCGGACCACACAGCGCGACAACCCCACGCAACTGCTCATCAAGCAGGCCGTGGACTACCTGATCCAGCAGCTTGAAGCGGGCAAGAGCGAAACCCTGACCGCCTACCTGAATGCAATGGCCCGATTCCATTCCTATTCGTTCGGGAACATCTTGCAGATCGCCAGACAGCGCCCGACGGCCACGCGCGTGGCGGGCATCCGCAGATGGAACGAGATGGGCCGGTTTGTGAAGCGGGGCGAAAAGGGAATCCAGATTCTCGCCCCGATGGTCGGCTACCGTCGCAACCGCAAAGATGCAGCCTCCGAGCAGGAACCGGAAACGAAGCCTCAGCCCGTGCTGATCGGCTTTCGCGCCGTATACGTGTTCGATGTGGCGCAGACCGAAGGCTCGGGCCTGCCGGAGTTCGAGCACAGCATTACCGGCGAAGTGGGCGAGCACCGCGACCGGCTGATCGATTTCCTCGCACAGCAGAACATCGCGCTCGAATTCAACGAGAAGATCGCCCCCGCCCTTGGCGTCAGCTACGGCGGAAAGATCGCCCTGCTCCCCGGCCAGTCGAAGGCCGAGGAATTCGTCAGTCTGGTTCACGAGACGGCGCACGAGCTGCTACACAAGGCCGAGCGCCGCACCATGACCACGCAGACCGTGCGCGAGACGGAAGCCGAGGCCGTGGCCTTCATCGTGGGCCAGGCCGTTGGCTTGGAGATGGGCAGCGCTTCGAGCGACTACATCCAGATGTACGCGGGCAACGCAACGCTTCTGGCCGAAAGCCTTGAAGTTATCCAGCGCACCGCCTCCACCATCCTCCGGGCCATCCGCCCGGAGGAAGCGGCAGCAGCGGAACAGTTCGCAGCAGCCAGCTAAGGCCCAAGTTTTGAGCGGGTGCGCTCGGAACGCGCCCGCTCTCCCCATCACGCTCGACAACCTGAATAGGAGAATTCCCCATGACAACCGCAATCGCAGCACAATCCGAATATCGCAACCTGCCCCTCTTGAGCCTCGCCGAGTCGCCGGCAAATCCCCGGCGCTCGTTTGATGAGTCTTGCCTGAACGAGTTAGCAGAATCGATCAAAGCCCAAGGTGTGCTCTCGCCCCTACTCGTTCGGCAAAAAGGCCATAGCTACGAAATCGTAGCAGGGGCGCGGCGCTATCGCGCGGCGCAACTTGCCGGACTCGATTCCGTTCCCGTGCGCATCGTGGAACTGACCGATGCACAAGCCCTCGAAACCAGCATCGTGGAGAACCTGCAACGGCGCGACGTTCACCCACTCGACGAGGCGAACGGGTTTGTCGCCTTATTGCACCTTGATTACACGCCGGAGCAAATTTCCGCGAAAGTGGGCAAGGCAACCGCCTATGTGGTCGCTCGCGCCCGCCTCGCACAGCTTGCGCCCGCCGTCACCGAAGCCTTCGCGAAAGACGAAATCGGCGTAGGCCACGCGCTGCTCTTGGCGAAATTGCAGTCTGTCGAACAGGAACAGGCGCTCGCGGCTTGCTATCAGGACACGTACACCAATGGTTCCAAGCCCAAGCGCATCCTGCTCCCCGTTCGCCATCTCCAGCAGTGGATTGAGCATAATATTCTGCTGGAGCTTGCCGCCGCGCCGTTCTCCAAAGACGACGCGCAGCTTGTGCCCGAGGCGGGTTCCTGCGTCGATTGCCCCAAGCGTACCGGCCATAACACATTGCTCTTTGCCGAAATCGGGACCAACCGGCCCGATTCGTGCAGCGATCCCAAATGTTACGCCGCGAAGATCGACGCGCACGTAAAGCAGACCGTCGCTGCCAAGCCGAAACTGGTACAGATAAGCATCGCCTACGGTAAACCAGCGGAAAATAGCCCGGTCATTCCGCGCAACAAGTACGTCGAAATCCGGCAGGAGAAGCCCAAGAACAAGAATGAGCGCGACTGGCCGGAGTACAAATCGTGCAAGTACACTGCTGAGGCCATCGTCACCGAAGGCACCGAGAAAGGCGAAACGAAGAAAGTTTGCGCCAATCCCGATTGCCCGGTCCATCACCCGCAGCGGCAGCAGCAGCGCAACCGCGCCGATGCTGAAATCAAGGCCGAGCAGGAGAAACGCCGCCGTGAGGAGGCCATCGCACAGACCACCGGAATGCGCGTCTTGAAAGCCATCGGCGACGCGGTTCCCGTCCGGTTGATGAAACGCGACGTGCTGTTTCTGGCCGAACGGCTCACGGTGATGCTGGACGAGCGGCGCCTGTCCGTTCTCATCCGGCAGCACGGCATCGGCAAACCCAAGGACGATGCGGTCCCGGCGAAACTGCTGGCCGCATTTCTTCCCAAGGCCGAGGAAAGCAAGCTGGGCCGCATCGTGGTAGAGACGGCGATCCTGCTGTCCACACACAACCAGACCGACGCGGCAAAGATTCTCCGCGATGCCGCCCAGGTCTACAAGGTGGACGTGGACGCCATCTCCGCCGCAGTAAAGCAGGAGTTCGCGGCGAAGGACAAAGGGAAGTCAGCGAAAAAGGCAGCACCCAAACCGCAGCCGAAATCCGGCAAGAAAGCGGCTGCATAAACGCCAATCAATCGGAGCAATTCGCGGAGCCAGCAAGATCGGCTCCGCATTTTTCGTGCCCGGTGCGCGTTTGCCCGCCCTCACTCGATGCCCGCGAACGCGGGCGACCACACTGGCCCGCCCGACGCGCACGCGGCGAAGCCCCCGGCCAATGTGGTTGCATCGAAGCGGCCTAATCGATAAGACGAGATGCTCATCAGGCAGTCGCCAGTGAGCTTCGCCGCTGAGAGAGACGCGGCCAGGGCCGGCGCTATTGGACGGTCCCCGGCCCTCCGCCAGATGGAGAGCGTAACGGCCAGGGTGACATGGGACACAGCTGGCGGCAGCCAGACCAAATTTCTCTCGGATCGATCACGTATCCCCGCAGCCGTTGCGATGACAATTGCTCCAGCGGTTTACGGCCATGCTCATCTCTGAGTAGTGGCCGAAACCCTTATCTTGCTCTCAGGTATTCCGAGGGCGTGACAGTGCGCGTTCCCTTGTACGCGCCGAGAGTCAATAAATCCTTGTCACCTGCAACCAGCAAATCCGCTTTCGGAAGGGCGGCGCACTCCAGAAGCATATCGTCGTGGGGATCGCGGCATACCTTGATGACGATCACCCGTTAGACCGTACCTTGCGGCGGCACGGCCTCTCGGCACTCACTTCTCTAGTGAGTCGCGGCACATCGGCCTCGGTGTAGCCCTTCGGGTTGCGGCCGGCCGCATATTCGCCCAATTCATCCAGCGTCAACTCGCAATGATCGCGGACGTGGGATGCGTCTGCCAATGAAATAGTATTGGGGCATGGCGAACGCAATCTATTGCTTGAACGGCCATTATGTTGGACTCGTGAATCCGGGGACGGGCGGACGTGTGTCATGGGGGCGACTGCGGGTTATGATGGAAAACCCGGAAAGAGAAGACAGAAAGACTCAAGCGTTTTGTACAAAGTGTGGCGCTAGAAACATCATCGCCTGCGGAGGGTGCCAGACACCTATCAACCATCGGCTTCCTGGAGACGTCCCTCGCTATTGCGCAGGTTGCGGCAAGCCGTTTCCGTGGACAGAGACGGCGCTTATGACCGCAAGAGAATACACGGACGAACTTGAGGAATTGAGTACTGAGGACAAGACGATTCTGAAAGCAACGTTCCCTGACTTGACGGTCGATTCTCTGAAGACAGAGATTGCCGCCAGTCGGTTCAAGAGGATTCTACGAAAGCTGGCCCCGGATGTGGCCGAGACAATCAGGAAGACGATTGTCGATATTGCCAGCGAGACGGCGGTCAAACTGTTAAAAGGGTGAGCGTCATCTTCCCTTTGGAGTCCATCTGAATCGACGCCGATGATTGGGGTCACGTTCCGCAAGTGGGATTTCCTCAATGGTGAATGATCCGCTGAAGTGAGACGCGATGAAGACCGGAAGTATGTCCGCCATTGTTCTCCATACCGTCTCAAATAAGAACTCTGCCGTTTCAGGTTTGTAGTACTCCGTGAATTTCTCCGGGGCAGCCCCTCGGTGTTCAACGAAGTTGCGGAAGGCTGCCAGCCCGTCCTGCCAATTCACCTTTTGCGAAAGCAAAAGATCGAGGACGTTGGTTTGAGATGGATGGGCCGCGCGAAATGCTATTACGCCCTTCTTGAACTCAGGCGGCTTCTTAAACAGGAAACCGAGGTCATAGCCGAGTAAGTTCGTTGCCTTTGGCATAAGCGCTTTGTAGGCTCGCCACAACTCTCCTGCGAAACCCTCGAATTGCTGCCGCCGATTGAGTACTGGAATCTGTTGCCCGGTCGAGCACCTTATCTCTCTTAACCGCACGTAAGCAGGCAGCAAGCCCTCAATCAACAACACCATGAGCGCATCTTTGACATCTTGTCGTTCCGGGTCAAAAATGGAAGTCGCCCCCATCAATTCCATGAATTCGTCAGCAAATTGTTGTACAAATTCATCATTGGTCCCGACATCGGAGAACACTTCTTTCGGCCATTCGTTTGGCTCTTTGCCGTTGTCGTGCGTAACAACGATGCTCGATTCCGTAAGAATCGCCATCGACTTGCCGTATTGAACCATCCCGGTGATTCTTCCCGTCATAGTCCGCTCCGGTTATTGCTATGAGGATACGCCGCTTTTTTGCTGCTTCGAGAGTACCCTTTGTGAAACAGGGCGGGGCAAGGACGCGCTGGCCTACTCCGTGCTGTCAGATGATCCGCACATGGGCCGTGGGCAGCGTGAACGGCTCCTGGGCCAGCGCGTCAAGGTCGGTACCGTGGAGTAACATCAACTGCTTATACGCCTCAAGAATGACATCGTGGATAGCCTCAAGGTCCTGCATCATCAACGCCCGGCCCTCGCCTGAATTTCTGCGGAAATTGTGTTGCCGGTAAAACGAATGCGAAAGTCGGTTGCGCTCTCGGAGCGCAAGGTCCAAAAGTGTTGCGATTTGTTCAACCGACTGGCTGTTCCCCTTAGCGTTCTTGATGAGCGTCCCGAGCGTCTGGCGGTTTATTGCCATCATAATCTCGGTGGCGCGTTTGCCGTCCCCACCGAGCAAGTCTTCCGCGATAGCCTGTTCCCCAAAGAGCAACGTGCCGAGTTCCGTCTCCAAAAGCTGCGCTGCTTCCGAAGCCTCTCCGAACTTCCGGTAAACATCATCCAGCGTGGGTAGACTGTCCATTCCATCAGCATGTCACAGTCTTTCCGGCGCGGCAAAGTGGCCGTATCGTTGGGCGAAAAGGATACTTTGTGAGACGGCGGCGGTTTATAGTAGAGGCATGAAAGCGCCCAAGGCGAAAGCGATGAAGCCGCCCAAGCGTTTCGCTGTAGGAACGCCTGTCCGAGTGAGGTTGCCCGGCATCGACGGCATTGTTACCCAAGTTGATGAAGAAAGAACCTTCATGTCTCAATACATGCACACAGTGCAAACGAAACTTGGAGAACGCAGGGAGCCGGGGAGCATCCTCGAATTGATCCCGCCACCTGTCGGTGTACCAACGCCTAGGGCCGCTAAGCTGGCAGAGAATATCCATTTCTACGGCCCCAACGCGCGGCTAAGCGTGGACAGCATCGACAATTCCACTAACACCGTCTCCATGTCAAAGGATCGCGTATTTGTCGAGCTGCGCGAACAAGCACAGTCCATAGCCGATGAAGCGGCACAGGCCGACATTCTGTCCCGGATAGATGCTCTCGAAAGCACACAAGGGACAGGCGGTTTTTTGGCAGCCTATCAGTCGTTCATGGCGGCCGCATCCAACCACATCACCGTCTTTGGGTTTCTTCTGCCTGCCGTGGCGCAAATGCTTTCCGGTGGCAACTAAACAACGGGGCACGTAAAGCGGAAACCCATCCTTGTGAGACGACGGGCGATAAGAATTGCTGAAGATTAGGGCATCTCTTGCAGGTGTTCATCTCGCGCCCCAGCGAAGTTTCAGAAGAGAGCGCGAGCGATAAGCTGGTTTTGTGCCGGGTGATCAACCAAAGTCGCAGCATTTCGTCCAACGGGCCTACCTAGAAGCCTTTTGCGACCCGATGCCCCACGACAAAACTGGCTCACCGTTCCTGTGGATTCACGCTGCTAATCAAAAGGTCCGGCGACAAATCCCCAAGGAATGCGCGGTCGAAAACTATTTCTATTGCCATGAGGAAGGCGGACAACGCAGTTTCCTCGTCGAAAAATGCCTTTCCGATCTGGAGTGTGCTTCCGATGATGTCGTCAAGGCTGCTCGAAACGGCAACCTGCCGACAACACTGCGTGATCGCTACACACTCACGGGCTACGTAGCCATGTCACTGGTCAGAACTTCAAAAGGCAAGAGGCTCATCGACCAAGCCACCATAGACCACAGAGTGCAGCAAATACGCGATCTGATAAATGATCCGGTACGGCACGCCGAGTTTTGCGCTGCAAGGGAGCGAGAGACGGGGAAGCGAATGGACCCGGAAGATTCCATTCGTGCGCTGACCGGCGGGAAAGTTCGCGCCGTGCAGACAAATCGCGGCTGGTCGCTAGGAATGATGGGCAAAATGCTGACATTTTTCCAACAGCGGTTTATGGGAATGCGTCTTCTGCTGATGCATGCCAATGATGCGTTTTTCGTAACCTCTGACTGCCCGGTAGCAGTGCACGACCCGGCAACGATGCCTCTCCTGCCTCAAGGCTTTCAGTCGTTAGAAATGCGATTCCCGCTCAGCCGCGAATACTGCCTAGCTGGCACATACTCCCCCGGTCCGACACGGCTAGAGTTGGAAAGTGATCAAGTCGAAACGCTGAATAGGTTTCTTGTTCGACAAGCAGACCGTTTCGTCTATGCGCCCTTCAATGCCGGGTACATCCAGCTCGAACTGCAAGACTCTCTGGCTAAGAAACTCGCTACTCAGCGAGACGATGTAATTCAGTTCTTCGGATAGCGATCAAGCTCGAAGTGCAAAGAAGCCTTTCGGAGGCACACCGGGGCGTCGGTCGGCATCCGCAAAAAGGCGCGTTCGCCGGGAGTGAAACAGAGTAACGCTATAATTCGTGTCATGGAATGCCCTGACGGATGGTCTTTTGTCTGCAAGCGCTGTGGCAAGAAGCATGAAGTCCCAGAGGAAATAACGCCGTACTGGAAGGATGCCGGGACACTCACTCGCATACCTTTCGGAAAAGTGCCGCTTGGATGTTCGGAAAAGCCGGGAACGGCGCAATACACATTTTCCGATTTCACCTCTTTTAGGGTTGTCTAACCGCATTTCAACAACGCTGCAAATCAGAAATCCCTAACCGTTAGTCTGTGGATATCGAACTCCTATGAGACTCCGCATCTTGAATCCTCCAGTTCGTTTGCGGTATTGGACGCAGTTGGTGTGGCTTCTGGTCTTGCTGCTCGCGTCATGTCCCTTTGAAGGTCAGAGCGCTCCAGCGCCACAGCAGCAGAGAGCCGGTGCAACGGCTGAGATGTCTGCGGAAACAATCTTTAGCCGTTTCGCCAGTAGGATACTGTTTCTGACCTGCGATGAGTCGGCGGACGAGTCATCGCTGGCGAGCGGGGTTCTGGTCTCTGCGGATGGCTTCATCGTTACAAATGCTCATGTCATAGAGGGATGTCGAAACATGACAGCAACCCTCATACGCGGCAAATCACGGCAGTCCTACGTGCCTGTGCTCAAGTATTACAACGAGCAAGACGACGTGGCAGTCATCAAAATAGCAGGCCACGGTTTTGACTTCTTTGGATTGCCTGCGCATCCTGCACAGATTGGTGAACGTGTGTACGCCATTGGAAATCCAAGAGGACTCGAACAATCGATCTCCGAAGGCATTGTCTCCGGCAACCGAGAGTTTGATGGCACGTCTTGGGTGCAGCATTCAGCCCCAATATCTCCAGGAAGCAGTGGCGGAGCGCTTATCTCCTCCCGAGGTGAATTGGTAGGCATCAACGCTTATCTATTGACGGCATCCGAAAACCTCAATTTCGCCGTTCCTGCTTCTACTCTAGCTACAGCACTCAAGAGAGCGCGAGTGGTGACAGGGACTCTCAAATTTCCACAAGATGGAGATGCGGAATTTAGCCGCGCCCTCCTTTACTACAGGGGGCAGGGAGTAACGCAAGACTACTCTGAGGCGGCGAGATTGCTTCGCCAAGCGGCCGACAAAGGACACGCAGAAGCCCAGGCAACGCTCGGAGCGATGTATGAACTGGGCAAAGGGGTCACTCAGGACTATGCTCAAGCCGCAGCTTGGTTCACAAAAGCGGCAGAGCAAGGATTTCCATTCGCACAAAATGCTCTGGGTACGCTTCTAAGCGAAGGCAACGGTGTTCCGAAAGACGACGCTGAGGCGGCGAAATGGTTTCGTCGAGCGGCTGAACAAGGAGATACATCTGCCCAGTTCAATCTTGCAGCGGCGTATCAGTTCGGCACGGGAGTTCCTGTGGACTACAGCGAGAGCTACTTTTGGTACAGAGTTGCGTCTGCTGGTCAGGCAATTGCGGTGACACCAGAACAACTGAAAAAGATTCAAGACATCATCGCCACGCATTTGACACCGGAGGCTCTTTCCCGCGCCCAGGAACAAGCGCGGGAGTGGATTTCGGGACATCCAGCCAATTGAGAGGAGCTTTATGAGATTGCGACGCGCACGCAGGGCTGGACCGATTCAATCATCGCTCATGTCCAAACTTCAATAGTCCATTGATATAACCTGGTGTGCTTCTCTGCTTCATGGTAGCTAGGCTCCGTAAAGATGCGGATGATGCGTTCGGGGATAGGCAACGATTGTCCCGGCATTAGGCCACGAAAAGTTCCTCTTACGTTCGAAGCGGTCATCGGCGGCAGAGCGCCGGTTGACTGGACATTATCGGACGCTCTCCGGCTGGTGAACTTGCTTACGACGCTCGTTTTCTTGTTTGTCACCGTAGGTCAGCCAAAGCTAGAGGCACCCAAGTGACGCGCTGATCCTGACAATGGCTTCAGAGCTGGCTCCAATCGCAGCTTGCTCTAACTGCGCTGCTTCTGTATAAGAATGTACTCTGCCAGTCGTTGCGATGTATATCGCTCCAACGATCTACGGCCATGCGCACCTCTGAGCAGTGGCCGGAATGCTTATTCGGCCCTCAGGCGAAGAAATCACAATTTCCTTTTGGCCCTTTGCGCGGTTGCGGCGTCAACTAGCCTTTGCGTTAGAGTCTGGTAAGTTTTCTCGAAAGTTTCGAGATCATGTGGTCTGCCCGTTAGATGGGCATTCACCGCCGCAAGCCATTCGCGTCGAAGGTCCAAACGTTTGACATCGGCGAAGGTGAAGATTCGTGTTTGGACGACCCGGAAGAAATCTGCTGTTTTGCGTCTTTTCTCTTCTCGCTCCTCTGGGGTCAATTCGCTCTGATACATCGCTTCGACCTCTGCATACATGGACGCCGCAAGAGATCCTAATAGCTCTTGAAATTCTTCTTGTCTGCGATCACGCATCCACCGTTCCCTCTGCGACGACCGCGACAGGAAGTGCCCGAGAAAAAGAGCGCCAAGAGTTGTGACGCTGCCAAGACCCGCAACGAAGACCGTAACTGTTCCTTGCTCCATCGAGGCTTCCCTTTCCTTGTGAGTTACTTCGCTGTTCCGGGCCCCGGTTTATTGCAGGCGATAGAAGCGATCCGGCCAGCTACAGAGAGGGGGCGCATAGGAGACTGGAGACCGATCTTCCTGAAAGACCTGGTAGTGGCCATGGCAGTCAAAATAAAAAGTAATCACGTTGTTTGGGTTGAATGGTTCGCCCTGGTTCTCATACACCTGCACGGATGCCGCAAGGAGATTCGTGCGCGGACCGGAAAGATTGTGATGGATGGTATCCAGGGCCACTTCGTAAACTTGTCCATTCGATGCTGTGACGTTCTGCCAATTCTTCGAGGTTGAACGGAAAGCAAATTCGTCGCAGGTTGCTATTTGTTCCGGTGTCAAATTACTGTAGGACTCTGACCGGAAAAATGCGGGGGCGGATTTCATCCATTCGTGTCCAACTTCGCTCTCCAGTTCCTGAGTTGTCTTAGGAGGAGGGGGAAGGACAATCGGGAAGTCTTCACGGGGAGCCACGCTGAAGGACACTTTTGTGGCAATTTCCATGCCCCCGTAGTTCATATCTGCGCTGCAATCGATTTCCGACAAGCTCTCGTTTTTAAAAGAGAGTTCGCATCTTCCGACCCCGTGCAGCACTGCTCCAGGCGGGAAAAAGCGGAAATCGACGAACGTTACTGGCATTGTTGTCGCAGTATTCCCGGGGCGGTGATTCACCACCGGGCCATCAAAGGCGATAAGCGGAAAATATGCAGATCCTTTTTGCGAAAAGTTGATCACCGTGCTAGGCGTAGGGGTGTCGAAAAAATTAAAAGTGGCTAAATTGCAGGAGAGCGGCCGGTCGGTCAAGCTGATGCCGGGTGCTTGGTACGCAGCATGGCTGCCGGAGAGACATTTTCCGTTAACCTCGAAGCTTCTGTTGTCGGCATAAGCTCGGATGCTAAGCACTGTGACCGCCAAAAAGACGGTACGCTGAATTGCTGTTCGGTAGATCATTGCGAATCCTTCATGCTGGCTATCCGACCAGCCCCTCCGACCGCATATTTTTCATCTTCCCGATTGTTTACTGCCCTTCTGGAAGCGATCTCGGTTGCGGTACGATGGCTCCCGGTAAGCGATCAGCGAGCCTCCCCACCGTCCAGTCGTAGCCATGCGCCGGATCAGGATTGACGTAGAACCAAACCGGAGTAGTTTGTTCCATCCCACGCGAACCCCGAACTGTGAACGCCGCATTCGCTTCCTGAAACCCGTCCGTAATCAAACCCTCGCAGTCATACGTTGTCGAGAAGTATCCGCCGGGGAGAAGAACAGGGGGACCCACGAGGTCGCTCGTTCTGACAGAGCGTTTTGGGGACGTGGCCGTGATGATCATTTGATCGACAAAGAATATCGTGTTTCCTAAATTGAAACACCTGATCACGATTTCCGGCGATCCCTCGCGCTTGGCGAGTTCCACCACCACCTTGGGCTTTGCATCCTCCTCTCGAAGTCGATCTTCTCGCGCCCATCTTGCTTCTTGTTCCTTGGCTCTTGACTCGTCCTCCCGCTCCCATCGCGCTCTTTGTTCTTTCCCCTTGGCGCGACTATCGAAGTAAAGGACGAGGGTGATAACAGACAGCACAAGGGTCGCTGCAACGAGTCCCCAGGTAGCGAGGGTTAGGTACCCTTCTTTGGTCAACCAGTCGGGCAAAGCCGCTAACGAGAGCAGGGGCATTTCTTTGTTCCACTCTAAGCGAAGTTCTCACGGATTGGCTTTGGTTCAATGATACGTCAGGCGCTGTTGGCTCGTGCCCGCTGGCTCGCTCAGTCCTCAAGAAGTGGCGTCGTCTGTGTATCGCTGCCGTGCCCCCGAACCACGCTGCCTTCGGCAGCGGCTGTACGCTGCGACACGTCATCCCCAACGGGGTACTGATTCGTAAACGCCTGTTTGCGTGTGTTAACGTGTGCGGTTTCAACCATTTGCAGTTTTGAGTTTGCGCGCGAAAACATCGATGTTTGCATTCGTAAACGAAAAAGTTAGCGCGTGTAAACATGATGATTCAGCAGCCTTTACGAGAACCGATCGCGGAAGCCGGGCATCAAACGAGATGCAAGCCCAAGTGCTTGCCGGGGTCAATTTTGCTGTGGCTACTGCTGACCCAAAGCCGACTTCGCTGATTCCGCCAGCCATTTCCGCCGCGCGGGAATCCGAGAATTACCGCGTCAAACAAACCGGCACCCGGCTGACCGAGGCCGAGTTTGCCGAAGTTGAGGCCGCTGCCGCCCACGAGGGCATGAGCGTTTCCGCCTGGATACGCGAGGCAATACTCGCCGAATTGAGCGCCGATCAGAGAGTGAATACCGACCCAATTCTGCTGGCGGAACTGATGGCGATTCGTGCCCTTATCCTCAACCTG
The DNA here is from genome assembly GCA_964569985.1 of uncultured Occallatibacter sp. Taxonomy (GTDB): domain Bacteria; phylum Acidobacteriota; class Terriglobia; order Terriglobales; family Acidobacteriaceae; genus Telmatobacter. Next base: position 62,763 of record CAZMWL010000017.1, on the reverse strand, counting down.
TTCGCGGCAGCTTCCAAAGGGCCGTTGACCGACGAATCCATCCGCAAGATGCAGGCATACGCCGACTCCGTCAAACAGCAAAAGGCTGACGAGTTTCTGGTCAAACTGAGGGCCGGTGGCGGGGCTAAACCGCCGAAGGAGACGCCATGAGGCCGCTGCGTTTCCCAGGTCGTTTCCGGTGGTGGATCGTGGCTGTACTGGCGGTGATCTTCGGCTTTCCGCTATTCCCATTGGCGGCGTGGTTGGCATGGGAGATGCCACCGCTGCAACGGTATTATTTGCTCAATTACCTTGACAGCACGGAGCGGGCAAAACAGCCCGGTACAACGACCGAAGTTCAATGGGTGTACAAGACAGCTTCCGGGCGGAAAAGCATCCTGGCAACGAATCCCGATGTAGTCTCGGAAAACAGCGCCGATCCGCCTGTCCGGCTTTCCGAAGCCGCCATCGCGGATGGCTGGACGGGGATTGAGAAACACGCTCCCGTTCAGGTCAATTCAGCCCAGCTTGAGCAATTCTTACAGGAAGACATTTACAACGGCCGTGGCTATTGGACATTGATGCTGGAGCCGATTCTCATTGGCTTCGCATTGATGATGTTTCTGATTGCGGGCGGGCTTAAATTGAAAGAGTGGTGGGGCACCGGATCGCGACACGAACAGCGGCACGGACGCCGCACCCGAGGGCCGGAACTGCTGTCCTCCTGGCGATGGAATTGGAAGCTGAAGCCCGATGGCATTCGCTGGCAATTGCGCTGGCAGAACTTCCTGCTCGACTGGTGCAGCAAGCAGTTGCCCAGTTGGGCCACCCCAACTTTTCGTATGCGGCGCAATCTCGAAGCTAACCACATCCTATTAATGGGCGACTCGGGAAGCGGCAAGTCTTCGGCCATCCGGCAAATCCTCCGCCAGATTGCCCAGCGGGGAGAGACGGCCATCGTCTACGACCCGGCGCTGGAGTTCACGCCAGAGTTCTACTCGCCCGAGCGCGGCGATCTGATTCTCAACCCACTCGATACGCGGTGCCCTTATTGGGACATCGCCGATGAGGTATCGACCGCGGAAGTGGCGACGGCGATGGCGGCGGCATTGTTTCCTGAAAAGGACCACGAAAAGGAATTCTTTACCGACGCGCCACGGCGCATCTTCGCCCGTCTGATGTGCCGGCGGCCTACCCCGCAGCAGCTTGTGCAATGGATGAGCGATCCGGCGGAGATCGCACGCATGGTGCAAGGAACCCCGTATGCCGCTTTTCTCGATTCCAGCGCGCCTGCCCAGAGCGCCGGAATCATCTCCAGCTTCAACATGATTGCGGACAGCTTCGAGCTGTTGCCCAGCCAGGATGACACTCGGCAACGGTTCTCCACTTCGCGCTGGGAATTCGAGCGCAACAAATGGGTGTTTCTTACCTCCAGGCCGACCTTCCGTGAGAAGCTATTGCCGCTGCATAGCGTATGGCTTGATATGCTGATTCTCCGCATGTTGGCGCCCTGCGTGAATCCGGCGAAGCCGGTGTGGTTTGTGCTGGACGAACTGGCCAGTTTGAACAAGCTGCCGCAGCTCCATACTGTCGTCACGGAGAGCCGCAAATCCGGCAACCCGGTTGTGCTCGGATTCCAGGGCCGGAGCCAGCTCGAAAAGCGTTACGGCAAGGACGCCGAAGTCATCCTCTCGCAACCCGCCACAAAGATATTCCTCAAGACCTCCGAGCCGCACTCGGCAAAGTGGGTTTCCGATGCGATCGGCGAGGTGGAACTTGAGCGTTTGAAAGAGTCGCGCAGTGCGGGCTTGATTGGAGGGAAAAAGCAGTACACCCTTGAGATCACGACCCAGCCGCTCGTCATGGCCTCGGAGATTGCCGGACTGGAGCCATTGCACGGCTACATCAAGCAGGAGAACTACGTCGTCCGGGTGCGCTTTCCGTATGTTGCGCCGGTAGAGAAGCAGCCGCGATTCATCGAGCGAGCCGTGTCGATATCGCCGCGTTCTGTTGCAGTGCAGCAGGCAGCGGTCAACTCTCAACAGGCACGTACAGCCCCGGTTGAGCCGCCAAAGAAGCCGGTCCAGAGGCAATCGGTATTCCCTGGGTTCGCGCGACAAAAGGCTGGGAATGAAAAGCCGCATGACTGGGTTGAATCGGAGTGGATTGAATGAGGCCTCGATGGATGGCTCAGGAGCAGTTCATGGCTTCCCATAACCCGACCGTACTCATCGGTTCCTCGATGAGCGCATTAACGACTTGGCGTTAAGCCAGAACGATCAGGCGAAATCGGCGATCATATAGATCAATCGGGCGGCTTCCTTTCGAAGCTGACACAACCAAGCGCATTTCCGACCCCACAATTCAGTGTCCGCCCTGGCCTACTCTCGATAAAATGGGTCATTCTGTCGGGGGGAAGACAGCTAATGTGGTCAGTCATTATTCATGACCTACACTAGAAATGTGAGGCTCGGAGATTGTGTTTAGCCTTCCGGCCGTTGTCGCCGTTGGGGTCTAGTTCCACAGTCTTCTTCCAGTCCTCTTGGGCGGATATATAGTCCTTCCTTCCCCAATGTGCGACTCCACGTTCGAAGTAAGCTTTGGAGTCTTGCGGGGCCAGCTTCAAGGCTATATTGAAATCTGCCATAGCCAATTCAGGATTGCCTACAAGGTCGTGAGCGATCCCACGATTACAATAAGCCTGCGCCCACTGCGGGTCGATTCGGATGGCCGAGTCATAATCGGGGATTGCCAAGCCAGGTTCCCCCTTATTTCGGTAGGCGGATCCACGATTGTTATACGGCTTTGCGCTCAACGGGTTGATCTGAATTGCAGCAGTATAGTCCGCTATTGCTGAGGCAAAATTCCCTTGGGCAGCGTATACCATACCTCGATCATTGTAGGCGTCTGCCCACTTAGGATTGACTTTTAGAGCTTTTGTGAAGTATTCAATTGCCAGCTCGGAGTTTCCCTCATTATCGTAAGCAATCCCTCGGCTGTGATACTCACGAGCAAGCGCCTCCAGCGCAGCCACGTCACCGCTCCCCGCCTTATGCGACCAAAACCTCACCGTTTGGTAAAGACGTGCGAGGGAAAACCGCCGATGGATCGGGGTTGCATGCCGTAATAAAGCGACCAAATTAGGGTCAGGTCTTAGGTTCGCATCTAGGCATACAACTGTGCGGGCGGTTTTGCCGCCCTTATGCTTGGCCTTGAGGTCGGCCCCTGCGGCGAGCAGCGTTTTCACCACGTCGGGATGCCCGCCCGCAGAGGCCGCCATTAGTGCTGTCCAGCCGTCGTCCCTCTTGGCGTTGACATCAGCCCCTGCTGCAAGAAGTACTTTCACCACTTCGAGATGCCCGTATCCAGACGCTGACATTAGTGCTGTCCAGCCGTCGTCCTTCTTGGCATTGGCGTCGGCCCCAGCAGCAAGTAGTATTTTCACCACTTCGAGATGCCCGTATCCAGAGGCCGGCATTAGTGCAGTCCAACCGCCGTCAATCTTGGCATTGGCGTCGGCTCCAATGCCTAGCAACGCTCGTACCGCCGAACTGTCCCCCCGCTCTGCTGCCGCTACCAGCCGATCAGTTGCTGACACGAAGAGGCCTCCAAATGGGATTCATCGGAAGCATAACACAGGCTCTATTGGAGCTTCGGTCAGGCTCTTGGGGAAAACGCCTCGGGCACATGCACGACATTGCTGGGTGGTCCATTGTCCCCGTAACACGGAGCCTGTCGCGATCAGTTCTTGCATCGGAAGAACAGGACCGTACAGTCCTTATTTGCGGCGATGCCAACCCGGCGTGCCGCGCACGGCATCTATCGACACAAGAGATTATTTTGTCGAGAGTTGAAAAGCCCCCTGCCTGCTTACGCGAGTTTCGGTCTTTTTCGGGGGCTTTCGCCGATGTGAACACTCGACAAAACGCTGAACGGCCAAAGAGCCTGAAACTGCCGAGCGGGGCGTCGAGGCGGATCCAAAATGCCAAATGAAGAAAACAGCCCAATGCACTCATCGACCCTCTTTGCGCAAAACGGACTGGATGAGTCTTAAAGCGAATTTGTGTTCTCTAAGAGCTGGGCGTGAAATAGTCTCATGCGGGCGAACTATTAGCGCGGCTCTGCATGTTTTTGAGGTAGATATAGAATTTCAGTAGGCAGAAGCGAGATGCTGCCGCGCACATTGTGGAGTACATGCGCATGTTGACCATCTCCAAATCCTTGTCAGCGGGACAGGCACGGATGTATCACTCCCGCGAGTTTACTTCCGAAAAGCAGAACTACTGGAGCCGCGACCAACAGGCGCATAACGAGTGGCAGGGAAAGCTCGCGCAGGAGTGGGGTCTGCATGGCGAAGTCGGCTCCGAGCACTTCGCCCGCCTGAGTGAAGGCCAGCATCCTGAGAGCGGCGTGCAGCTCGTCAAGCATCAGCCAGCGCGCACCTACGAAAACGAGTACGGCAAGGAAATCACCAGCGTGGAGCACCGCGCGGGATGGGATGCCACATTCTCCGCACCGAAGTCCGTTTCGCTTACCGCCCTTGTAGGACGCGATGACCGTGTCCGGGAGGCGCACCGTGAAAGTGTCCGCGTCGCTCTTGGAGAACTGGAGCGTTACACGCAGGCGCGTATCGGCAACGTCCATGCACCGGAGACGACTGGCAAGTTCATCGCGGCCACCTTCGAGCATGACACTGCCCGCCCGGTGGACGGTTATGCTGCGCCGCAGCTTCACACCCATGCCGTCATCTTCAATGTGACCGAACGCGAGAACGGCCAGACCCGCGCGCTCCAGGAGCGCAGCTTGTTTCAGTCCCAGCAGTATGCCACCAGCGTGTACCGCTCAGAACTCGCCATGCGGTTGCATGGCTTGGGTTACGAGATCGAGCGCGGCAAGCATGGTCAGCCAGAGATCAAGGGCTACACGCAGGAATATCTTGACGCATCGAGTCCACGCCGGGAGCAAATCAAAGAACATTTACAGGAGATAGGTAGGGATGGTGCGGGCGCGGCGCAGGTTGCCGCCCACCGTACACGCGACAGCAAGGAACTGCTTTCGCCGGAAGAAGTGTTACAGCGGCATCGTGAACTAGCCGCGCAGTTCGGCCATCAAGCGGATCGCGTCGTCGCGCAAGCGCGCGAACAGGCACACCATCACGCACAACAACCGGAAAAGACGGCGCAGCAGTCCGTGACCTACTCACGCAACCATGTCTTCGAGCGTTCGGCGGTGCATGATGAGAGAGCCATCCTGCAAGCAGCGATGGACCGCAGCATGGGGCAGGCGACCTACGGCCAAGTGCGACATGAGTTCGAGCAACGGGTGATGCGAGGCGAGTTCCGCGCGATTGAACAGACGGATGGCCGCGCCGCGCCACAGTATACGACTGCCGAGATGATCCGTATGGAGAAGGAGATCGTCGGCCAGATGCAGAGAGGCAATGAGCGTGGCTATGGCGATCCGATGCTGGTTTCACCGCAGTTGCGAATTTGGACAGAAGACCGGCACCCTGAGTTGAGTCCCGCGCAACGCAGCGCGGTCGATGAGATATTTGTGAGCCGCGAGAAGATTGTTGGATTGGATGGAGTCGCCGGCGCCGGCAAGACAACCACGCTGGCGGTGGTTCGTGAAGGTGCGGAGGCGCAGGGGTATACGGTCGAAGGATTCGCGCCGACTTCCCGCGCGGCGCATAAGCTCGCCGAGGCCGGTATAGAGACTTCAACGCTCCAGCATCATCTTGCCAGGGGCGAGCAGCCGGATACCGGCGAGAAGCGATTGTATGTGCTCGATGAATCATCGCTTGCCTCAACGCGCCAGATGCACGAGTTCGTGACCCGACTCCATCCGAATGACCGCGTCCTGCTGGTAGGTGATACGCGCCAACATGAAGCCGTCGAGGCAGGCCGCCCCTTCGCGCAGCTTCAGGAAGCGGGAATGCGCACGGTGAGGCTGGAGGAGATCGTGCGGCAGCGCGACCCGGAGCTGAAGAAAGCCGTCGAGCAGTTGGCGCACGGTCAGGTTGGAGCCGCTGTCGAAAGTCTTGATAGGCAGGGTCGAGTCCATGAGGTAAAGGGCCACGAGGAACGCATCTCTGCTATCGCGCGCGAGTATGCCAAGGCTCCTGAAAACACGCTCGTGGTTTCGCCGGACAACCGTTCGCGCACCGAGATCAATCAACGGATACATGATGAGCTGCAATCGCGCGGCGTTGTAAGCCAGCAGGAGCACTCCATCAACACGCTTGTGCCGCGTCAGGAGATGACCGGCGCGGATCGCAGTTGGGCGCAGCAATACCAAGTCAATGACATCCTGCGCTACTCGCGCAACTCGCAGGAGACGGGCATCAAGAAGGGCGAGTACACCCGCGTTGTGGCGGTAAATGCGCAGGCAAACACACTGACGGTGTTGCGGACGAATGGGGAACAGACGACCTACGATCCGCGCCGCCAGATGGGGGTCTCTGTATACCGCGAGCAGGAGAAGGCATTCTCCGTTGGCGACCGCATCCAGTTCACCGCGCCCAGCCAGGAATTGAAGATTGCGAACCGGGAACTTGGAACCGTGGAAGGCATCGCGCCGGATGGCACGATGCGGTTGAAGCTGGACAACGAGCGCAGCATGAGCTTCGATCCGCAGCGGCACCCGCATCTGGATCACGGCTACGCCGTGACCAGCTACTCCAGTCAGGGGCAGACCGCAGACCGTGTGCTCATCAACGTGGATACGGAACTCGGCGCGAAAGACCTGCTCAACAACCGCATGGCCTACGTGTCAGTTTCGCGCGGGCAATGGGACGCTCAGATATTCACGAACGACCGAGAAAAGCTGTCGCAGGCTTTGGGCCATGATGTTTCGCACCAAAGCGCCCACACGCCCGACTTGAAACCGCCGCAACATGAGATAGCCGAGACTCCCAAGCAGGAAAAGAGTCAGGGTATGGATATAGGGCTGAGCCTCTGAAGGCTCCTACGACGGATGCGATTATCCGTTGCCTGAAGCCCATGGCTGAGACTTCGACTGATTGCGGCATCAACATTCGGTTTCATCGTTTCTGTTCACTGAACATGCGGCGGAGATGCGGCCATCGCTGCGATCATTTATCGTTAGCAGTATGAACAGCAGGAACCGACATCGCGTATTGGCCCAGATTCACCTTCGGAAGAAGGGGCGACGCACCCCGGCTCCTCGTGCCCAAGGGACCTGTAGCAGGCAAAATTGGCTGAAATTCACACACTTTGTCTGCACAGTTCCTACACAGCAGAAAATTGGCATGTTATGTGCAATGAAAACAATGTGATGCAAAAGTTCTATCACCCGCTCAGGATGACAATTCAATCGTTTTCGCTGAGGATGACCATTCTTCGGTGAGCTTGAGGCGATTGCACAACACAAAGGCCATCCCGCGGGATGGCCTTTGTGATTTCTGGAGTCTGCATTTCGCTTTCGCGCGGGCAGGAGCTGCGCATCAGGGCTGCACGGGAACGCTGCCGGGCGCCGCGTTGCGCGCCTGGGCTTTTTCCTCCAGAACCTTGTGGGCGTTTTCTTCAAGAGCTTGGGCCTCGGGCATATAGGTGAGGGCCTTCTGGATCTCGGGATCCCAGTCGGCAACGACGCGCAGGCCCTGGAGCTGGCCGAACTGAATGGTGACGATGTCCTTCTTGATGCGCGCCTTGATCCAGTCGGAGGCGCCGTTGATGTCGGCCTCGGTCCAGTCAACGCTCTGACTGGTGAGGAATTTCTTGAACTCGGCCATCACCGCGTCGTCGACCTGGAAGTTTTTGTCGACGGTGTGGGTGGCCACGTAGACGGGCGCGAATTTGAAGAAGACGTCCTTGTAGCTCAGCTCGTCCTGGAAGCGATTGGTTTTCGGCGACTCGATTTTCTCGTCGGGTGTGATGCCGCCGCCGCCATAGACGGTGCGCCCCGAGTCGGTCAGCTTGACCTCGCGGTTCGAGGAGTCGGGCGCCAGAGCGCCGGCGTGGTTGTAGTAGTCGTAGAGCGAAACGCCTTCGTAGTTGCGCTGAATGAGGCGGCCGGAGGGCGTGTAGTAGTGATACGTGGTCAGCGCCAGGCCGGTGTTCTCGCTGAGGTTGTAGACGGTCTGCACCAGGCCCTTGCCAAAGGTGGTTTCGCCCACGATGAGGGCGCGGTCGTGATCCTGCAACGCGCCGGAGACGATCTCCGCGGCCGATGCGGTGTCGCGATTGACCAGCACCACGATGGGGAAGGTCTTGCCGCCGTTGCCGTGGGTCGCGGTGTAGTTCACGTCGGAGTAGGCGCGTCCGCGCTGCGTGACGATGGTCTGGCCCTTGGTGAGCAGGTGGTCGCAGACGTCGACGGCCTGGTTCAGCAGGCCGCCCGGATTCTCGCGCAAATCCAGCACCAGGCCCTTGAGATTGCCGAAGCCGTTGATGGCATCCTCCATCTCTTCGCCGGTGGTTTCCTGGAACTGCGTGAGATGGATGTAGCCGATGCCGGGACGGATTTCATACTTCAGATCGATGGAAGGATGGGGAATCTCGTCGCGAATGAGATCGAAGACCAGCGGCTTGGGCTGGCCGTAGCGCAGGGTGGTGACTTCAACCTGCGTTCCCTTGGGGCCCTTGAGCGCCTTTGCCACCTGGTCGGAGGTCCAGCCGTCGGTGGATTTGCCGTCGACCGCGACAATCTGGTCGCCGGGATGAATGCCGGCGCGGTAGGAGGGCGTGTCCTCATAGGGCGTAACCACGAAGACTTTGGTCTTGCCGGCGTCATTCTGCTGCTGGATGACCATGCCGACGCCGTAGTAGTGGCCGCGCTGATCTTCGCGGAGGCGGGCGTAGGACTTGGGATCGTAGAAGTGCGAGTGCGGATCGAGCACCTGCAACATGCCGGGGATGGCGCCGTCGTAGATGGCGTCATCGGCCTTGTCGCCGGTGATGGGCTCGGCGTAGTTCTGTTCTACGAGCGCATAGACGTCGGTAAAGGTCTTGAGGCTGTCACGAAGCTGGCTCTCGTCCTGCGAGGACTGCGCGCCCACGCGGCGTTCCAGGATGGCGCCGGCAACGGCACAGACGGTGAAAAACACGGCGAGAGCGAAGAGCGCGCGGCGGGCGCGGGGGGTCATTGACAAACCAAACCTCCAGGCGGCTTGTGCAGCAGGCGCGGAAGGGAGCTTGCATCTATCGGGAGCGAATCCTGCAAGTTACAGGATTGCCGCTCGATAAAAATTGACCTTGCCCGTTTCCGGCAAGGCCAGGGAGATGCAAGACCCGCTTGCGGAACGCCCGCAGAGCCGTCTTGGGCTAAAGTATAGCACCGTGTTGTTGGACGCGTTGGGCGTGGGTCGGGTAGCGGGGAGAGGGGAGCCAGCGAATTTCCCTGGTCCACAAAAGCGCGGGACCAGGGGCACCCGCAGGGAGACCTCGGCGACCCGGCGGGCTGGGAAAATCGCGTTTCTGCTGCCCTGGCATTTACAATGGCGTCTATGCATCAGGTGGCAAGAAACCATAAATCAGCCGCCCAGCCGGTTGCCCAAACTATGACTTCAAGACTTCTTCGCATATTCGCAGCTTTCGCGCTCGGCACGATAGGGTTCGCGGGGCTGCTCGCGGGTAACAACCTGGCGCGCGCCCAGGCCAACGAACCGGCCAGCCCTTACGGCGGCACGGTGGCCGAAGACATCATTGCCCGCGTAAACGATCAGATCATCACCAAGTCGGACTACGACCGCGCCCTGGCGGATCTGGACCAGGAGGGCCGGCAGCATCAAGAAACGATGCAGGAGATTTCCGCGGCGCACAAGGACCTGCTGCGCAACCTGATCGACCAGCAACTGTGGCTCTCCAAAGGCAAGGAGCTGAACGTAACCGGCGAAACCGAGCTGGTGAAGCGGTTGGACGAGATTCGCAAGCAATACAACCTGGACTCGATCGATGACCTGGAGAAGGCCGCTCGGGAGCAGGGTGTTTCGTTCGAAGACTTCAAGGCCAACATCCGCAACCAGATCATCACGCAGGAAGTGATGCGGCAGGAGGTTGGGGAACACATCCAGATGACGCCGGGCGAGGTGGAGCGCTACTACGAGGCGCACAAGCAGGACTATGCGCAGCAGGAGAGCGAGCGGCTGAGCGAAATTCTGATTTCCACCGGAACGGACGCTGACGACCCTGCGAAAGTGGCTGCGGCCAAGGCCAAGGCCGACGATATTGAAGCCCGGCTGCATGCCGGGGGCGACTTTGCGCAACTGGCGCGCAGCTTCAGCGACGGACCTACCGCGGCCGAAGGCGGCGACCTGGGCCAGTACAAGCGCGGCCAACTTCCCAAATTGCTTGAGGATAAGACCTTTGACCTGCAGTCCGGCCAATACACCGATCCCATCCTGACGCGGCAGGGCTACATCATCCTGAAAGTCGTACAGCACATAGCCGGCGGACCGCAGCCCTTCAAGGATGTGATGCAGGACGTGGAAGAGGCCTACTACATGAGCCGGATGGAACCGGCGATTCGCGATTATCTGAACAAGATGCGCGACGAGGCCTTCATTTACATCAAGCAGGGATATACCGACAGCGCAGCGACCTACCTGGAATTGCATCCGAGCATCAGCTTCAGCGCCTATGTGCCTCCCGCACCCAAGAAGAAGGCCAAGGTAGAGCGGACGCGGTACCGCGAGAGCACGCGCAGCTTCCGGCAAAAATCGGGAGCGGGCGAGCCGGCGCCGGCCGCGGATGAAAGTGCGGAGCCCTCAACCCAGCCGGCAACGACGGCCTCCTCACAAAAGGGCAAGACGGGCAAACAAGGCACGGAAAAGCCCGGCAAGAAAGAAAAGATCCGTTACGGCATGGCGCCGCGCGAAACGCTGCCCACGGCCTCGACGAATTCGTCCACGGAAAACGCCGGTGCGCTGCCGGAGACGGCTGCGAATACAGAGCAGCCGGTGAATCCGCTGGAGCCCACGGCGCCCACGAAGAAGACGCGATACAGCGCACGTGCGCGCGTACCCAAGAGCGCCAAGACGCCCGGCGCGCGGAGCGACCCAATGGCGCCGGCGCCGCCGGATGCGGCTGAAGTAGCCGACCGGCAAACGCAGTCGGCCCCTTTGGAGCCGAACGCGGCCGACAAGAAGAAGAAAAAGGCCGCTGAGACGAATGCTGAGAAGACGCGCCTGTCGCAGCAGAAGAAAAATCAGAACGATAATGGGCCGAAGCCGGTCGTTCAGCCTACGCCGATTCCGCCGGTGCCGGGAGCGCCCGCGCCCGCGCAGGATGCGCCAACGCCGCAGCCGCCGCAACAATAGCTTTCGAGAATCGCTAGTTCGACGGCGCGGGCGTGGGAAGTGCTCCCAGGCCCGCGGTGTTTTGGGCCCGCTGTGCTGAAAGAGGTGGGTTGGGGTTCGTGGCTTCCCACCCCTCAGGCAAAAAGCGCCGGAAAGATGGGGCACGGCGGATTGTTTGGCGAGTTGAGCCAATTGCGTTAATCTTCTCGGCAGAATGAAAGACATCTATGTTTCCGATCTCATGGGCTTCGACGAGGGAAAACTCTTCGAGGGTTTTTTTCTGGTTTTGGCCCGGCAGCAACGCACTACGAAGCAAGGCAAACCGTACCTGAGCCTGACGCTCGGCGACAAGAGCGGCCCGATTGAGGCGCGCGTATGGGAGCTGAGCGATCCACGCATCGCGAAGGAATTTGACCGCGGCGATATCGTCAAGGTGCGCGGCAGCATCTCGCGCTACGACGATCGCGCGCAAATGAAGGTGGATCAACTGCGCAAGGCGCAGGTTGGCGAAGCCGACAAGATGGATATGCTGCCCGCGACAACACGCGACGTGGGCGAGTTGTGGGCTCAACTCGAAGCGACGGTCGAGAGCATGGCAAATCCAGACCTGAAACGACTGCTCGAGGCGGTGCTTGCCGACGCGGCTCTTGCGCAGGCCTATCGCGAGGCGCCGGCGGCAAGGCAGTTGCACCATGCGTGGCTGGGCGGGCTGCTGGAACATGTGGTGAGCCTGCTGGGACTGGCCGAACGCGTGGCCGCGCACTATCCGCTGCTTGATCGTGACTTGCTCGTGACCGGCGTGATTCTGCACGACATTGGAAAGATCCGCGAACTGGAGTGGGAGACCGGCTTCGACTACACCGTCGAGGGCATCCTGCTGGGGCACATCCAGATGGGCGTGAACCTGGTGGAGAAGACGATCGAAGGACTTCCCGGCTTTCCCGATCGGCTGCGCACCCTGGTGCTGCACATGATCCTGTCACATCACGGCAAGCTTGAATTCGGTTCGCCCAAACTGCCCATGATTCCCGAGGCGCTGGTGCTCAACTTCCTCGACGATCTGGACGCCAAGATGCAGGCCGTGGCCAGCGAATACGAGAAGTCGGCGCGCGAAGGCAGAGCGCCCGATGAGCTGACGGGCAAAGTGTGGAGTCTGGATAATCGGCAGATGCTGAATACCAAGGCATGGCTGAAAGGTAGGGAGTAGGGAACAGGGGTCAACCGGCCGAGTTTTCGCAGAAAGGTTCACGAATGGCGAACAACCTTAGCCTCACCGCATCAAGCGGAAACCTTGGCATCTTCGAATGCCCGGCGTGCAAGCAAACGATTGACGCCTCGGCGGGGACATGCCGGTATTGTTCCGCGACGATTGATCCCGTGGCCGCAGAGGCCGCGGCAGAGAAAATGTCTAAAATCAACCAGGCTTGCAGCGATGCCAGCTTCTTGAGAACGGCAGCGATTTCGGTTCTGGCCTTTATCGGAATCATGTTTATTCCATTTTTCGGCCTGCTGGGAATCGCCGGATATTATTTCCTGCTGGTGGCAGTGCCGTTTCTGGCGATGCGCTGGTGGGTAAAATTTGGCAGAATTCGGGCCGATGACAGCGATTTCCGGCGCGCGCGAATCACCGTAATCGTCATCAGCGCGCTGATTGTGATTCCGATCGCCTTATCTCTCGCTCAGCATCTCTGACCCGTTTGATCCGCTTGGGAGCTGATGATCGCGCTCAGGCCACAAACCAGTCCCACTGCTCTTTGGTGAGCGGGACGACGGAGAGGCGGCCGCTCAAATCCCCTCACCATAGACTCTGTGGCGATATGCCTCCGGCGTTTCGATGATGAACCAGGTCTGCCCGGCTAGCGCCAGCAGGTCATCATCGCCGGTAACCAGCACGCCAGCCTTGCCGCAGTGGGCGAGATCGAGGAAACGTTGATCCTTTGCATCACGGCAAAGCACATGGCACGATTTCGCGATCTCAATGACCTCACAAAAAGGGATGTAGTTGTACAAGGCTTCCAATTGTTCGTCGACGGAAAGTTGGAACTTAGGGTACGCAAGGATTCTCTTTAGCTCCTGCGCCGTTGCTCGCGAGATGAGCGGAATGCAATCTCCAGCTTGCCAATGGCCGACCAGCCAACTCAATCTCCCATGGGTAAACACGAGTGCGGAGAGAACTACATTCGTATCGAAAACGGTGCGAAGCGGTGGGAGCGCTCTCACTCGGTCTTGCGTGCCCAGGCAATCGCGTCGGTAATATCCTGCTCCGTGATGCCAAGCCGGGCCAGCTTGTCGCGCACTTCGTCCAGGCGATTCAGCCGAAGTGGCTTGAGCGAGATCGAAGAGCCATCCGTGCTGACATCAAAGTACTCCACTCCAGCGAAGTTCTTAGCCACCGCCTTGGGCAGGGTAAGTTGGTTTTTGACGGTTAATTTGGCCAGCATGGAGTCCTCGCAAGCAAGGAAGTAAGGAAACAAGGAGATCTTACCACATTGTTTCCTTACTTTACAAACCAGCCCCACTGCTGTTTGGTGAGCGGGACTACGGAGAGGCGGCCGATGGTCAGCAGCGCCGATGTCTTGAAGGCCTTCTCGGCCTTTATCTCTTCGAGCGATTTGGGGTGTTTTAAGCGCTTGCCCGCCTTGACGCGCACGATGGGGACTTTGGGATCGGCTGCGTCCACGCTCACCACGGTTCCCGTGCCCACTGCGGTGCGCTCGTCGCCGGTGTGGTAGAAAATCCACTTCGCTCCCGGCTTCATCTCGCGCAGATTTTTTACCGCGGTGGGATTGGTCACGCCGTCCCACACGGTTTCGCCATCGCGCAACAGATCGTCAAAGGAATAGACGCCGGGTTCGGATTTGAAGAGATAGCAGGACATGACAGGTGTCAGGGGTCAGGTTTCAGGTGTCAGTTTACTGCCGCCTTCCCCTTCGGCCGGCAAGCTGGGTGATGTCCTATTAGTGCGTTGCCGCCTTAAAACCTACTTTCGATGTTCAACGAAACCGGCGCAGACCCACTCTAGGAGGCGATTCGCGCCCCACGGGACAAAGAACCCAAGGATGGGATAGAGCGCAATCGAAAGATACGCCCATACGGACGGCGCTGGCGTAAAATCAAAGTGCCCAATATTTGTGTCGATTGAATCAACCCTTAGATTGTCTACACAGGTAAACGACGTAATGCTTAGCCCGTCCGCTTCGATGGTCCCGAGCGCAGTAAATGGCCCATTTGAATGCTGACACAATCCGGCCTGATTTTTGATGCCACCCGAATTTACCAACCGCTCAAACCTATTGTGCATCGCCCTTTGAAACAAAACATCCTGCAATTGCGCGTAGGAAACAAATCCGCCCACGGCCGCCCCGGCTATCCCACAGAGCAACGCTATCCGCCGCATACCCCTCTTAATATTCATAGCAGCCCCTTTGTGCCAGCAACGCAGTGTTAGGACAGTACCAGGAAGCTGAACCCTGGCGCCTGAGCCCTGACACCTGTTCCCTACTCCCTGCCCTTTTTGCGGATCCCGATATTCAGGCGCTTGATCTTCTGGTTGAGCGTGGAGAGCGGGACGCGGAACTGCTCGGCGGCGTCGGTCTGGTTCCAGTTGCAGCGCTCCAGCTTCTCAATGATGATGCGGCGCTCGATGACTTCGAGAATGTCGAAGAGCGAGGAGTTGGGGTTGTGCTCGAGGAGCGCATCCTGAAAGCTGCGGCCCGTGATGTGGCCGGGGAGAAGATCGGCGCCGATGACCGGGCCGGATGAAAGCACGACACCGCGCTCGATGGCGTTCTCGAGTTCGCGGACGTTGCCCGGCCAGTCGTAATCGATGAGCGCGCGCATGGCGTCCGTGGAGAGCTTGCGGGGCGCGAAACTGTTTTCTGTGGAGTAGAGGTCGAGGAAGTGCTGAGCGAGCAGGGGAATGTCTTCGCGGCGCGCACGCAACGGCGGCAGGTCGACGGTGATGACGTTGAGGCGATAAAAAAGATCTTCGCGGAAATGGCCATCGCGCACCGCCTGGCGCAGATCGATGTTGGTGGCGGCAAGAATACGCACGTCCACCTGGATCTCCTGGATGCCGCCGAGGTGCATGAAGCGGCGGTCTTGCAGCACGCGCAAGATCTTGGCCTGCGTGTCCATGCCCATGGTGGCGATTTCGTCGAGGAAGAGCGTGCCCCCGTTAGCCACTTCAAACAGGCCCTTCTTGGACGCAACGGCCGAGGTAAACGCGCCTTTTACGTGGCCAAAGAGCGTGGACTCGAGCAGCTCCGACGGCATGGCGCCGGTGTTGATGGGCACGAAGGGCCGGTCGCGGCGCGGCGAGTTGGCGTGAATGGCCTTGGCGATGACCTCCTTGCCCGTGCCGCTCTCGCCCTGAATCAGAATTGTGGACCGGCTGGGCGCCACCTGCGCCACCAGGTCGAAGACGCGCAGCATGCACTCGCTTTTGCCCACGATGTTCGAGAAGCTGTAGCGCTGCTTGAGCGTGCGCTTGAGCTGAAGGTTTTCCTCTTCGGCGCGGTGGCGGGCGACGGCCGAGCGAATGTCGGCCAGCAGTTTCTCGTTGTCCCAGGGCTTCTGGATGAAGTTTTCCGCGCCCGCGCGAATGGCCTCGACGACGTTGTCGACGGTGCCGTAGGCCGTGATCATGATGATGGGCAGATCGGGCTGGCGCTCCTTGAATTGCGGCAGCAGCTCGATACCGCTCTGGCCGGGCAACGCCAGATCGAGAAGCACGAGATCGAAGCTCTCGCGATCGAGGAGGCTCAGTCCCTCCTCGCCGTTGCCGGCGGTTTTCACAACATAGTTCTCGAAACCGAGGAGCACCTCCAGCGACTCACGGATGCTGGCCTCATCGTCGACCACCAGGATCGAGGCCGCGGGAACATTTCCGTTGATGGCCGCTGCGGAATCGGGTGCGTTCAAAGTCAGTTCTTCCTCGGAGCTGTGTTCACGCATGAACAGAATTCCTCAACAGGGGAAACTCAAGATGAAAGGTGGTGCCGGCGCCGACCGAGCTCTCCACGTGAATTTTTCCGGCGTGCTCCTGGATAATGCCGTAGCTGACCGCGAGACCCAGCCCGGTGCCGCGCTTGTCGCCGGGTATGTTCTTGGTGGTGAAGAAGGGATCGTAGATGCGCTTGAGGTGCTCGGGCGCAATGCCGGAGCCGGAGTCGGCCACGGTGGCCTCGACGTGGCCGTTGACGAGCGTGGCCACGCGCAGGCGGCCGCCGCCGGGCATGGCTTCTTTGGCGTTGAGCAGCAGGTTCAGGAAGACCTGCTGCAATTTACCGGGATTGCCGTTGATGGGCGGAAGCTCTCCGGCAAGATCGAGATCGACCAGAATCTGCGCGGTCTTGAACTGATGTTCGAGCAGCGAGAGCGTGTCGCGAATGACCTGATTGAGGTCGGTGGCGCGGAACTCGGTGGTGGAGGTGCGCGAAAAGTTCAGCAGGCCGTTGGCGATCTCCGCGGCGCGGAAGCTCTGCTGCGTGATCTTGTCGAGCACGGGGCCCAGCCGATCGTCGGCGCGCGGGTCGCCGCGCAGTTGCTTGGCCAGCATCTGTGCATAGGAAGAGATGACGGCGAGCGGAGTGTTGATCTCATGCGCCACGCCGGCGGCGAGCAGGCCGATGGAGCTGAGTTTGTCGGCTTGCGTGAGCTGGGTTTCCAGAGCCACGCGCTCCGTGATGTCGTCGACGAGCACGATGCGGCCCACGGGCACAAAGTCGCGGGAGAGCAGCGGCGCAATGGCGATGTTGGCCGTGCGCAACTCGCCGGCGCGCGTGGTCAGGCGGAACTTGTAGAGGTGATGCACGCCCGGATCGTTGCGGAACTCTTCTATTGCCTCAATGAACTCCAAAGGGAAAACCGCGCGAAGCGCCTGGCCGATGGCCTCGCCGCGGCTGAGCGCGTACATGGCCTCCATCTGCGCATTCCAGCTTTCGATGCGGTCGCCCAGGTCGATGGCGAAGATGCCGACGTTGATGGACTCGACGATGTTCTCGTTGAACTCCTTGAGGCGCTCGAACTCGACGATTTTTTCCTCGAGACGCGCGTAGAGGCTGGCGTTTTGCAGCGCGATGCCGATGTAGCTGGCCAGGGATTCCAGCAGTTCCACGTCTTCGCTGGACAGGAAGTCGCCGCCCAGGGTGCGGCCAAGGCCGATGACCGCGATGGTGCGGCCGGCGGCGCCGTTGGGCTGGGCCTTCATCCGGAGGCCAGAGGCGCGGAGCGCGCCGTTGCCTTCGCCGGAGGACGCCTCGGCCACGCGGCAGGGCAGATAGTAGTTCAGGTCGAGAAGCGCCGCGGTGCGCTGCTGTTCCGCGGGCAGATGCACAGCCTGCTGGGCGTTCTCAAAGAAGATGTGCGAGTGATCGGTGACGCCGTCGAAGTGGAGGAAACCGAGATCGAGGCACTTCGTGCCGCTCTGGTTTTGGACGAGATCCTCGGTTAGACCATGGCTCGCTGCCAGGTGCAGGCCGCCCGATTCACCGGACAGGAAGATGGCCACGCGCGCCACAAGCAGCGTGCGCGGCAACTGCTCCACAATGGCATTGAGCAGCGCACCCAGATCAGTTTCCGAACTCAAACCGCGGCCGAATTCGACGAGGGCCTTGCGGTAGTCGTAGCGATGGCGGTCGAAGGCGCGATCGACCCAGCCCTGAACGCGGCGCTTGAGGGGATCAAAGACCGCGGCCGTGACCAGAATCGCGATGACCAGCGCCGACTCGCGCATGGTCTCAGGCAGGCGCTGGTGAACCACGAGGGCGATGAGGGCGATGATGCCGAAATAGCCGCCGCCAATGAGCGCCACCGACAGCGTGTAGGCCACGCCGCGCTTGAAGATCAGGTCGGTGTCCATCAGCCGGTAGCGCACGATGGCCCAGGCGAATGTGAGCGGCAAAAACACCAGCGAGAGGCCGGCGAGATTGGTGAGCAGTTGCGGCGGATTCAACTGCAGCAGGTACGGAATCGCGTAAAAAAGCGTGAACGGCAGTACTGCGAGCAGGGTTCCGCGCGTGACCCATTTCAACTGCTGGCGCAGCAGCGGCGTGGTAGCCCGGCTATAGCTGCGCATGAAGAGCAGCGCGGCCAGGATGTAGAACACAGCGTCGTAGCCGGTGGCGATCTGGTTCAGGCGGTCGAGCAGCAGCTTGGTCGCTTCGCGCGTGCCAATCGACCACAGCCACAAAGCCAGCAGCCCCGCGCCGGGCGCGTAAACCACAGGCAAGAGCCAGCGGCGGCGAAGGTTCCTGAAGCGCTCCTCGGGGAAGCTGAGCGCGAAGTGGAGAAACAGCGCCGGCTGCAAAGCTTCGGCAACGATATTGGTCCAGAAAACGGTCCAGTCGAGCAGATCGAATGCCGAGGTGTACTTGAGAGCGTAGAGCGCGAACGAGACCAGGCAGAAGAGATAAAAGTGCGTGGAGCGTGGCGCGCCCCAGCGCCGGAAGAGCACGTAGAAGCCGATGACGAGATAGATGAGCCCGATGATGCGCAGGCCGAGTTGCAGGCTGTGGTCCGCAGGCACAAGAATCACCTGCACCGGGGTGTCGAGGGGAATGCCGTCGCGGGTGATGCTGTAGCGAACCTGGACGTAAGGTCCGGCAGCGTAGAGAGCGCGATCCAGATCGGCCACCCGCGTCACGCCGGTGACGTCCTCGTTCGCCGATTCGCTCACTCCCGTCAGCAGGTCGCCGGCCTGGATGTGAGCGCGCTGGCCGGGAGAATCGGGCAGCACACGATCGGCGATCAGCCCCCCCTGCGCCTCGTGCCACCACACGCCGTCCGTGGGCTGCGGAAACTCGCGCTCCTGCTGGAGGTTGAAGACCGCGAGCACGAACAAAGCCGCAGTCGCCAGGGCCAGCAACGTAGCCTGCACGCGGTTGAGGAGGCTCTTGTCCATAGGAGGGAGGTTTCCTACACCAATGTTGCTACTTGCACGTGAGTTGCCACGCAGGGGAGGTGCGCCGACAACCCGGTTACCGCTGGCCAATCGTTTGAAAATACGCACGATATCGACGCAAAGTTCCGGGAAAGGTCACACGAAATGTGAACTGCATCACCGCATCGGGTTGAGAAATCGGGAACCTGCATCCAAAGAAGAGTATATATCTATGAAAATTGGTAGATCATTCATCCGCAGCAGGTTACTGCGCGTTTCCAGATCAAAATGAGCGGTCCGGGGAGGGTTTTTCTTTGAATTGCGGCGGAATTCTGCACCTGCAGCGCGCCGCCGATGGGGTCGAGAAGGCGAGTTTTGGGCGCGGATTGGGGTTTTTCTGCGCGCTCAGCCTTGGCCGTAGGTGGCCTTGGGGCCGTGCTTGCGCAGGTAGTGGTGTTCTTTCACGTAGTGCGGAATGCCGGACTCGGGAGCTCCGAGCAACACGCTGCGGAAAGCCAGCCGGGCGATGTACTCCAGGACGTCGGCGTGTTCCACGGCTTCGGCGGGAGTTTTGCCCCACGCAAAGGGGGCGTGGCCGGCAACCAGAACGCCGGGAACCGCGACGGGGTCGAGGTTTTCAGCATGAAAGAGCCGGACGATGACTGCACCGGTGTTCTGCACGTAGGCTTCAGACACTTCTTCGGCGGTAAGAGGTGGGGTGACGGGAACGGGGCCGTAGAAGTAGTCGGCGTGCGTGGTGCCGAGACAGGGGATAGCGCGGCCGGCCTGTGCCCACGAGGTAGCGAACTCGGAGTGGGTGTGCACGATGCCGCCGATCTGCGGAAACTCGCGGTAAAGCAGAGTGTGCGTGTCGAGATCGCTCGATGGCCGCAGCGAGCCTTCGACGATGTTGCCGTCGAGATCGGTGACCACGAGGTCGGCGGGTTTGAGGCTGGCGTAATCCACGCCGCTGGGCTTGATGACAACCAGGGGCTTGTCGCCGGAACGGTCGACGCCGCTGGCGTTGCCGAAGGTGTGGGGCGCGAGGCCGCGGCGGGCGATTTCCTGGTTGGCGTGGAGCACTTGTTCGCGAAGGGATTCTAGGAGCATGGCGTGTCCCTTCCAGAGTAAACCCTCAAGAGTTGGGTTTCATTGATTTCCCCTGGCGTAGGGGTATAAATAAGATGTGACCATCGAAGAAGTCAAACTGAGAACAGGCCCGGTATTCCGAGAGTTTGGCGTGAGCTATGCCGCGGTATTCGGCAGCGTCGCTCGCGGTGAAGATCGGCCAGAGAGCGACGTCGACATCCTGGTACGTTTCGGCCGTCCCACGGGCATGGTCGGCTTCATGCGACTGATTGAGAATCTCGAGACGTCGCTCGAGCGGAAAGTCGATGTCGTCACGGAGCAGAGCTTGAACCCGCACGTACAGCCTTATGTAGCGTGTGATCTCGCTACCATTTATGAAGGATGATCGCGTTTATCTGGCTCAGATTGTCGATGCTACGAACTTGATACGTGACTTTGTGTCCGGAATGGACAACGCCGCATTCCTAAGCGATCGAAAAACGCAGAGTGCAGTGATCATGCAGTTCGCACTGATCGGCGAACTGGCTAAAAGAATTTCCGCGCCGGTGAAAGCATTGATCGCGGTACCGTGGAAAGAGATTGCGGGCTTCCGCGATCGCGCCATCCACGACTATTTTCAAATCGATCTTCAGATCGCCTGGGACACGATTGTTCTCGATCTTGCGCCGCTCTCAATTGCGGTGCGGAAATATCTCGAAGCGCATCCCTGACCCAGCCCGTTTGGCTTCAGGCACGAGCGCGTGCGAATGGGCCTATGCGCGCAGCCAGTAAGGCTTCGGCGCCACTGCGGCCAGTTCGGCAAACTCTGCATCGCTCAGGCGGAAAGCCGCGGCGCTCACGTTCTCTTCGAGATGCTTCACGTTGCTGGTGCCGGGGATGGGGAGAACTACCGGGGAACGGCGCAAGAGCCAGGCCAGTGAAACCACCGCCGTCGAGACCTGGCGCGCGGCGGCGATTTTTTCCACTGCTTCATTGGCTTTACGCCCTTGCGCCATGGGCCCCCACGGCAGGAAGGCGATGCCATTGGCCGTGCAGTGATCGAGCACGAAATCCCACTCGCGATCGGAGAAGCTGTAGCGGTTTTGCACGCTCACGATGGGAACGATTTTTTGTGCGCGTTGGATGTGCTCCAGCGTGACGTTCGAGAGCGCTACGTGGCGGATCTTGCCCTGCTCCTGGAGCCGCGCCAGAGCTTCCATGGACGCGTCGAAGGAAACGGCCGGATCGGGGACGTGGAGCTGGTACACGTCGATGCGTTCGAGGCGCAGGCGCTTCAGGCTGCCTTCGATGGCCTCCTCGATGTGCCCGGGGGACGCGTTGTGCTGCCAGACGCCGGGGCCGTGGCGCGTCCAGCCGACCTTGGTCGTGATGACTAAGCCTGCCGGATAAGGCCAGAGAGCTTCGGCGATCAATTCCTCAGAGACATCGGGGCCGTAAGAGTCGGCGGTGTCAATGAAGTTGACGCCCAACTCCACGGCGCGGCGCAGCGTGGCAAGAGCGCCGGGAACGTCGTCAGGAGGGCCCCAGATTCCATTGCCGGTGATGCGCATGGCGCCGAAACCCATGCGGTTCACCGTCAGGTCGCCGCCCAGGGTGACGGTTCCGGCTTGCGCGGCGGGTAGTTGGTTGGTTGCGGCTTGCAAGATTGTTCTCCTGAGCTTTCAGATTCTACGACGGCACGAATTTGCTCCAGGAGCGCTCGTGCTATCCCCTCCATTCGCCTAAGAATCGGGCGAACGGACGGGGCAGGAATACAGTGGGCCGCTTACGCGCAACGCTCCTGTGCATTGACGTATGCCCGGAGAACGGCGTTCATTCGCGTGAGGTGTCCCTTACCGCCTGCTTTGAACCAATCGACAACATCGCTGTCGAGGCGCAAATGCACGGAGGTCTTGCCCCTTGGCATGACCACGCGGGCCGACTTCCAGAACTCCTCGCCCAACGATGCAGCTTCCGGCACGCTGGAGCGGACCGGATCCTTACCGCGTTTCCGCAGATCCTGGACTTCGCTCAGAGAATACTTCACGATAGTAGATTTTCTTTTCATCTCTGCTCGCTTTCTGGGCGCTGATGATGCGAACACGGAAGTCAGAGCGCCACGAATAAACGATGCGGTAAACCTCGGTCTCCACTCTGCCGAGCGCGATCCACCGAGTTTCACCATAGTCCCTGCGATCATCGATTCGCTCCAGTCTTTCATTCGCGAAGATCGCCGCACCGGTGAGAAACGAGACCCTGTGCTTTTGCAAATTGCTTCTGGCCTTGGCTTCGTCCCACTCGAACTCGAGTTCTCTTGCGGGCATTGCCTAATCCCATTCTATCCACAAATGTGTACACAACACAACCGCTTTGCACGTCTGCGATAAAAGACGGCCGAGCCGGTTTCATCGAGCCGCCGAGTCTTACACCGTCACTTCCCAGCCTTTTTCATAGGTCCGGCCCCAGTACTTCATGGCCTCGGGATCGTCGAGGATGTGCGCGGTCTCAGGAGCGATGCGCAGTTTGCGATTGACGAACCAGGCGATGTTCGAGAGCAGAAGCATGGTGACGGTGACATTGGCGACCGGGATGGGCGAATTGAGCTTCTCCTGGCCGCGAATGGCCGCAATGAAGTTGGCGAAATGGGCGTCGGTCATGTTATCGGCGCCGACGGTGTCCGTGGTTGCAGTATGGCTGCCGGTGCGGTACTGGTCGATCTGCTTGCCCTTCCAGTCGAAGACATCGTAGCCGCCGCGGTCGATAACGACCGATCCCTTGGTCCCCATGATCACCGAGCCGCGGTCGCGGTCGTAGAGGCGCATGCCCTGGCGGCTGCGGCCCTCCCAGGAAATGGTTTTGCCTGGATATTCGAAGTTGGTGATCAGGGTGTCGTAGAACTCCCAATCGTCTTTGAAGTTGTAGTTGCCGCCGGAAGCTGTGACGGCATGAGGGAACTCGGCCTGGAGCGCCCAGCGGCAGACGTCCACTTCATGGGTTCCGTTGTTGAGGGTTTCGCCGGTGCCGTAGCGGCGCAGCCAGTGCCAGTTATAGGGATGGATGTTTTCCCGGTACGCGCTACGCGGCGCAGGTCCCTGCCACAGATCCCAATTGAGCGTGGCGGGAGCGGGGCCGGGCTTGCCGTAGAACGTTGCGCCGCGCGTGTTGGCATACCAGGCCTTGGCCATGTAGGCTTCGCCGATGTAACCATCGTGAATCTTCTGGATCATCTTGATGGTGTAGTCGGAAGAGCGCTGTTGATCGCCGACCTGGACCATCTTGCCGTATTTCTTCTGCGCGGCCACCAGCAATTCGCCTTCGCGGCAATTCTGGCTGGAGGGCTTCTCCACGTACACGTGCTTGCCCGCCTTGAGGCCGAGCACGGCCATGGGCGTGTGCCAGTGGTCGGGCGTGGCCACGGTGATGGCGTCCACCTGTTTGGATTCGAGGATGCGGCGGAAATCGCCTTCGGCTTGGGGCGCGTAGCCCAGTGTCTGCTCCGCCTTGGCGGCGAATTTTGCCAGAATATCGCTGTCGACATCGCAGACGAAGGCCACGCGGGCGGTTTTGCTGTTGGCCTTGAGCGACGCAAGGTGCGCGCCGGCGCGGCCTTTGATGCCGTTGCCGTGGATGGCGAAGTTCAGGCGGTCGTTGGCGCCGAGAATCTGCGCGTAGCTTTTGGCGGTAGAGGCAAATGCCGAGCCCGCCACGCCCGCGGCCAAGCCGTTGATGAAGCGTCGGCGCGAAATCATCGCTATCTCCGTTTCTCTATCTAAGTGCTTTACTTGTCGCCCAAATTATATCGTTGGGAACGGGGAGAGTGCCGGGGCGGGAATTGGAGACTTGCGGTTTCCCATCCTTTTCGCGCAAAACGCGCAAAGGATGGGGCACGGGGGGCGTCGATGCAACGCGGAAAAGCAGCGTATTGCATGCGACCAAACGGCCGCTTCGCGCCTATACTTGGCGCTGTAGCGGCCTAGAAAATGAATAGGGAGGGTTGTAAACTTGCGCCGCAGGGGGGCGTCTACCAAAGTGATGGCAGCCGGCACAGCAATGAAGCCGATGACCGTGGAAGCGGCAGAGGGTATTGCTGCGCAGGAATTTGCCAGGATCGCGGAGAGTCACCGGCCGCAAATTTTCCGGTTTCTGCTGGCGTCGTTGCGCGACATGGATCTGGCGGAGACGCTTACCCAGGAGTGCTTCCTGAAAGCGCATCGGAACTGGAGCCGTTTCCGCGGGGACTCGAGCGCGATGACCTGGCTGATGCGGATCGCCATCAACCTGCAGAAGGACTACTGGCGCAACCGCCGGATTCAATTCTGGCGGCAGACTCGGACCAACGCGGTAGACATTGACGAGGCGGGCGATTGGCTGCCCAACGGGGAACGCAATGCGGAGCAGCAGATGCTGGCGCGGGAGCAGGTGGCGCAGGTTTGGCGGTCAGTAAAAGGCCTGAGCGAGCGGCAGCGGACGGTGTTTTTGCTGCGCTACGTGGAAGAGCGGGAGTTGAGCGAGATTGCAGCCGCCACCGGACTGAGCGAGGGCACGGTGAAAGCGCACCTTTCACGAGCCCTGGGCCGAGTGCGCGCGGAGTTGAGAGGAACCCGATGAACTGGGAACAGGATTTGGCGGGAGAAAGTGCGGAGCTTGAGCAGGCGCTGAAGCACTTCAAGGCCAGCGTGGATGCCTGGAGCGACGCGGCCTATCGGCAGCCGCGGACGGCGGCAAAGTTGGCCGTGCGGCACAGCTTGCGGATGGTGGCGGGCTGGGCGCTGGGATGTTTGCTGGTGGCGGGCAGCCTGGCCGGCGCAGGGCATGAAGTTTATCACCGGCAGGAACTGGCCAGGCTGGCGGCGCAAAAAGCGGCGCAGCAGCGTGCGGCAGGCGCGACGGTAACCGCGCAGCCGGCCAGCGCACAATCGGACAAGAAGACACCGGCCGCCACAGTTCGAAAGGTGAGCGCCGCCCAGGATAGCGCGCAGTCCCAGGACGAGGATCTGCTGGCGACCGTGGACAGCGATGTATCGCGCGGAGTTCCGGCGGCGATGGAGCCACTGGCGCAGTTGATGGACGAGAACGGAACACAGTAAAAAGACAGAGCACGCGAAAGAGAAGGCGAGAGAGGGAAATCCCTTGCGATGCAAGGGGAGGAGAAAACGATGAGCGGGTGGAAAACTGCACGATTGGTTTTGGCGGTAGCGGGAGTTCTGATGGCTGGAGGTCTGGCCAGCGCGCAAGGGCCGGGCGAACAGGGGATGGGACCGGGCATGGAACCGGGCATGGGACCGGGACCGGGAGCGGGGCCAGGGATGGGACCGGGCATGGCACAGCATCGCCCTCCCGTCGAACAAGCGTTCGGGTTCGCGAACGGACAGTTTTGGAACAATCCGAACATGGTGCAAAAGTTGAACCTGACCGACGACCAGCGCAAGGCGATGGACGGCATTCTGCAGGATCACAAGATGAAGCTGATTGATCTTCAGGCCAATCTCGAGAAGGCCGAGGTCACGATGGGTCCGATGATGAAGGCAGATACGCCCGACCAGAAGGCGATTGAAGCGCAGATCGACAAGGTCGTGATGGCGCGCGGGGAACTGGAAAAGGCCAATGCGCGTTTTCTGCTGGATATTCGCATGCAATTAAAGCCGGAGCAGTGGAAGCAGTTGCAGACCCTGCGCATGAACCGGATGCAGCATGAGGGCATGGGCGGCGACGGCCACGACGGTCGCGGCGCATGGGGACATGACGGCCAGGGTCCTGGCATGGGCGGGCAGGGCAACCAGTTCCGCGGCCGGGGCGGTCCGGGTGGACAGTTCCACCGGCCAATGCCGGGCGGACAGCCGCCGGCCAACGCGCCGCAATCGGCTCCGGCGCCTGCTCCGGCACCGGCTCCGGGTTCGGGAGACGTGCAATAATCGCGCTGCGCCCTCCCCAGGCAAGGGCGGCTCGACACATTTGAGCCGCCTTTGTGTGTAACTGCGAGGCGCAGAGGAACGGAGTTCGGCAGAAAACAAGCACACTTGGCAGATTGGCGGCGGCAGGGGAGATTCTCCTGCCGCCCTTTCTTTTTGTGGAGAAGCCCTGGGCTCTATCCGCGATCCGGTTCGGTAACATCAGGAAGGAAGGAACATTCTCGTGCCCATTCTTGCCTCCGCTGACTGGCTGATCCTGTTGATAACCTGCTTCTTTGTGCTTTCGGCGGGCGTGTCGCTCGCGCCGGCCATGACGGGCAGCCGGGAATACTTGCAGGCTGGGCGCAAGCTGCCGGGGTGGTTGTGCGGGCTGGCTCTCACGAGCGCCAGCATGGGCTCGCTGGAGGTGCTGGGCATGGGCGCCGCGGGAGCCAAATACGGCATGGCGAGCATGGGCTTGTTCGCGCTGGGATCCATTCCTGCCATGCTTTTCGCGGCCCTGGTCCTGGTGCCCGTGTTCTACGGCGCGGCATCGACGCCGGGCGTGCCAGTGCGATCCATTCCCGAGTATCTGGGATTGCGCTTCGACCAGAAAACGCGGGCGCTGAATGCCGTTTTATTTCTCGCGATGGCGTTGTTCAGCGCGGGGATTTCGCTGTACGCCATGGCGCGCATCATCGCGGCGCTGCACGTTTTCGATAGCGTCGCCGGCCGGTTGAGTCTGCCGCCCGCGGGAGCCCTGCTGCTTTCGATGGCGCTGCCGGCCGTGCTGGTGCTGGCGTATGTGCTGCTGGGGGGCCTAGCGGCGGCCATGTACAACCAACTGCTGCAGTTTTGCGTGCTCGTGGCAGGACTGTTGCCCGTGGTGCTGCTGGGATTGAAGCGGGCCGGTGGATGGAGCGGTTTGAAGGCCGCGGTGCCGGCTGGTCATTTGACCGGCGCGGCGCACACCGGCGCGCATTCTATTGGCGTGGTGGGACTGTTGCTGGGCGTGGGCCTGGTGCTGGGCGGCGCCACCTGGTGTACGGATTTCAGGTTGTTGCAGACGGCCATGGCGGCGAAAAATGCGGCTGCGGCGCGGAGAGCCCCGCTGGTGGCCGCGGCCCTGCGCATCTTTGTGCCGCTGCTGCTCGTCCTGCCGGGATTGCTCGCTCTGGGGCTGCCCACGCCGCACACCACCATCTTGATTCACAACGAAAACGGCGCGATTTATCACGAGATTACCGTGGTGCCGCCGGCGGTCGAAGCCGGTCAGGGAATGGTTCCCGCCAGAGCCGATGCAGCCGGCCAGCCCGTGAAAGGCGCGGACGGCAAGCCGGTGCTGGACTACGCAATGGCGGTGCCCAACATGCTGCTCGAGTTTTTGCCCACGGGGCTTTTGGGGCTCGGCTTGGCCGCGCTGCTTGCCTGCCTGATGAGCGGCGTCGCGGCGAGCCTGACGGCGTCGAACACGGTCTTCGCGTGCGACATCTACCAGGCATTTCTGAAAAAAGACGCGAGCGACAAACAAATCCTGAAGGCTGGACGGTGGGCGGCATTAGGCGGCATGGTACTGGCCCTGGCCGCGGCCTGCGCAGCCGTGCGCGTGAATGATTTACTGGACGCCGTGGTTCTGGTCTTTGCGGTGGTGAACGCGCCGCTGTTCGCCACGCTGCTGCTGGGCGCACTGTGGAAGCGCGCCACCGGGCACGGC
Source organism: uncultured Occallatibacter sp. (assembly GCA_964569985.1). Taxonomy (GTDB): domain Bacteria; phylum Acidobacteriota; class Terriglobia; order Terriglobales; family Acidobacteriaceae; genus Telmatobacter. The sequence goes on along the minus strand of CAZMWL010000017.1, from coordinate 34,975 downwards.
GCGTTTGCAGGGCTGATTGCGGGCATGGCGGCGGCGCTCCTGCACCACGGCCACGTGTTGCCCCGTGGCGAGCAGCCGGGCATTCACGGCGGATGGATTAGTTGGATTAGAGTGCTGCATCATCCCTCGAGCGACATGGCCCTGGGATTGGGAACCGCGGTTTTTGCCTTCGTCGTCAGCCTGTTGGTAACGGCGGCGGTGAGCCTGTGCACCAAGCCCCGCGAGTCGGCTGCGCTTGACGGTCTGGTGCGCGCGCCCGAACCGGAAAAGGTCACGTGGTGGAAGCGACCGGAAACCATCGCCGCTGCGGTGATTCTGCTGGCGGCCATTGCGGTGAATTTAGTGTTTCTATGAGAGGGCGAACCATGGTGAAGAAAGCGAAGACGGAACTTGCGGTTAAATCGGCGGATCGCCCGGCGGTCAATCCGACAATCAATGTTGATGCGCGCATTGCCGTGGGCATGTTCTTCACGCTGACAGGAACGATTCTCGCGGCCTTCGGCTTCTCCACGCGCGGCCGCGTGGATGTGTACGTCAGGAGCCTGGGCATCGATGCCAACCTGTGGTGGGGATTGCCGCTGCTCGTCTTCGGAATTACGATGCTGGCCGTCGGCCGTCGCGGGCAGATGAAGATGGAGAAAACAGGCAGCAGGGAGTAGCCAGAATTCCTCTCGGCTACATCGGCGTTTACCGGGGCTGATGTAAAAACTGGCGTAACTTCCGGGCAGGCGGTCATTCGCCCAGAACGCCAATACTCGCGCGATCCGCTTCCCGAAGTTTGCTGATTTCTTCGCCCTGATGTATGCTGGCCGCACATTCTCAGCTCTCATTCGACTCAATGGAGATTGTGTGAAGCGGATTTATTGTGCGTTGATCGTGTTCTTCTTTTGCGCCATGCTTTGCCACGCTCAGCCCACAACGACTGAGCAGGACCTGCTCCGTCAAGCTCGTGAGAAATACGATGCTCCGTTCAACAGGAACTTGCAGTCCTTCAATTGCGCTGTCGATTTCAGCTGGAAGGAGCACTTCACTGAGACAACGCGCGTAGGAGATGAAGGGACAGACCAGGAGCTGGAAACGATCTTTCAGCCAATTCGGAACCGCGTCATAGTGACGCGACAGAATGTTACCGTTTCCTCAGAACTCACTGACGACGCAATAAGCAAACTTCCCCACGGTGGCATGGCCGAACTTCTGCTGGAGCATGCCGTGCAGAATGGACTCTCCAGTTGGTTGCCTTCAAGTAATAACGCTATACTTCCGCCCCCCGATACGACGGCCTCCTTCAAGCAGTCCAAGTCCGGCTACAAACTTACAGTCAAGCTAGGGTACGTTGAAATCGAGATGAATTTTGCTTCTGATATGCGCCTGCAGAGTTCAAGCTTGAATGCGGGGCCTCAGTCCAACCACTTCGAAACATCATTCGGGCCTGGCCCGCAGGGGTACCTTTTGACCTCATTGACCAAGGGTGAAGACGGGAGTTTCAAGCGGGGCAACCGTCTGATTTACACCTACACCTACCAGACCGTTGATGGTGTGGAGTTGCCCGAGCACGTAGCAGTAGTTAGAGAAAGTCACCATGAGGTGTGGCGATACACGCTGAGCGACTGTAGCGTGAAGATCAGTAAATGAGTGAAAGTTTCCTGTTCTGTCTACGCCGCTCAGGATCCTCTATGGTGAGGTTGTGGATGTATTGTCGTCAAACCGGAAGTTACCCCAAATTCGGTTCAGTCCTGTAATGTCGGCCAGGGTTCGCCGATCTGTCATCTGATTTGTCGGCGCGGATCCCGGCTTCGCTGTTTTCTGTCGTCCTGCTCCCTATTCCCTGCTCCCAGCCTCATTCGCCTACAGCCTTAAACCGCATCGTGCGGTAGTCGAAGGTGTAGCTCTTGAGCTGGCCGAGAGCGTCGACGCCGAGAATGCCGTACACATCGTCGAGAGCGCTGGAGCCAAGCGGTTGCGTGAGCACGCGCATATAGTGCAGCACAAAGGTGGCGTTGCCCACGCGGAACGGGACCGTCTCAGCGACATAAGACGGTTGAGACCCGGACGCTTGGCCGGGAGGCGCGTAGAGATCCACCTTCATGCTGTTGAACTCGGCGGCATGTTCGTCGAAGTAGCGCGAGGTGAGGTAAGTCTGCTGTCCACCGGCATCGATGGCGTACATGCGCTCGTCATTAGGACCGGCGGGGGGGCTGGATGGGGAACCGGAGCCGGCAGCGTCCGTCACGGCGGGATTGACGCCCGGCTGCACGCGCCTGAGCGCCACAATCACCTGGTCGCCATCCAAATAAAACGGCGCGCCGTCAGTCAGTAGATCGTCCTTCTCAGGAGTTCCGATCTGCTTGGCCGGACGCACCTGGATGGTTTCGTCGGCTGTGATGGTGAGACTGCCGATGGCGGCGAGCGCCGGATAGCCGAGCACGCCCTCGACCCTGTAGCCGGAGTGCGGGAAAGCGTAGTCCGCATCGTCATAGACAAAGGCGGTCATGTTGCGGAGCGTGAGGCGTCCGCCGATGGTGAAGCGTGGGATGACGGTGACGTGGACTTCTATGGGCCGCCCTGTGAGGGTGTGAATCGTCGCCGATTCTTCAGAGATTTTGAGGCCCACCTCTCTTGCCGTGGAGCGCGCAATCAGATTGAAGGGCAACGTGGGGTCCAGCATCCAACTGTGCGGATTGGCGTCGACAAAGACGGGGATATCGACAAGCCCCAGAGGATCGATGCTGACCTGAAGCGTGAAAGGGTCGCAGGGGTCGACGGTCGTGGGCGGATTGTCCCTGGCCAGCGGCAGCATTTTGAGCGGCATCTCGATCTCGTCCTGCTCGTCGGGCGAAAGCTTGGCATGCAGGCGGGTGTCGAGCGATTGGTAGGCCTTCGCGGCCTTCGCCCAGTCGCCCAGGCGCAGATAGTCCTCGGCCAGCGCCGTGCGCAGCAGTTTCTCGTGAACCGTATCGCCGCTGGCCGTCACCTCGTCGACCAGCGGCTCCAGCAGTTGCACCGACTGCTTGAGATCGTTGGCGCGGTTGGCCAGCACACCGCGATACAACTGCGCCTCCTGGGGAGGAAGCTGATCGAGCTGCGCGGCTACGCGCGAGTACTGGTGATCGGCGAGGAGATTCACGATGCGCGCGTCGAGAGTGAGGCCGCTCGAAGTTCCGGTCTGCAACTGCGTTCCCGCGCCGGGCTGCTGCGGCTCAGGGGAGGACGGCTGCGCGGCTGGAGCGGGCGATTCCGGCGCCGACTGCGGGGTTGCCTGCGGCGCGGTTTGCGGCGTCGGCTCTGTCGCGTTTTTGGGGGCGTCCTGCTGCGCGGCAGTCGAGGACACGAACAGGACAAACGCGAAGGCCAAGCCTGTCACGCGCAGGTCATATGGTACTGAGTGTCCATGGGCATGGATCATGTTCATTTCGACGTTAACAGAATCCACCGGCGAGCGCGGAAGGCGAGCGATTGTGGTCTCCCACCCTATTCGCACAAAACGCGAAAAGGATGGGGCACGAAGGGAGAATGCTATTCGCGATCATTTAAGACCGTCTTTACGCGATGACCGGTAAACTTGAGATGAGCGATGAAGCGCAAGACGATTGCACATTACGAGATTCTGCGGCGGCTGGGCGCCGGCGGCAGCGGCGTGGTGTACGCGGCCAACGACACGCTGTTGCAGCGGCCGGTGGTGCTGAAGATGCTGCGCACCGGCACGCTGACTGCCGAACAGATGCGCACCACGGTGCTGCGGGAGGCGCGGCTGGCGTCGGCCATCGAGCACCCCAATGTGTGCGGCATCTACGAGGTGGGCGAGAGCGGCGACGAGGCCTACATCGCCATGCAGTATGTGCCCGGCCAGCCGCTGGACAAACTGATCGAGCGCGGGCCGGCGAGCGTGCAACTGGTGCTCTCGGTGGGCATCCAGATTGCGGACGGGCTGCAGGCGGCGCATACGCTGGGCATCTTTCACCGCGACCTGAAGCCGCAGAACGTGATGCTGACGGACGGCGGCCTGGTGAAGATTCTCGATTTCGGGCTGGCGCGAAGACTTCCTCCCGAGGATGCGCGCTTCGATCCGGAGCGGCCGGCCCTGGCCAAGGATCCCTCCGTGGCGGCCACTTACACCGCGCGCGGCGGCACCATCCGATACATGGCGCCGGAGCAGTTTGTCACCGGGCACTCCAGCGTGCAGTCGGACGTGTGGGCGCTGGGGATCATTCTTTATGAACTGGCCAGCGGCAGGCATCCGTTTGCTCGCCCCGATGCCGAGGATTTCCAGGCCATTCGCGCCATCCAGTTCCTGGATCCGCCGGATTTGAGTGAGATCGTCCCGGGAATTTCGCCGGAGTTGAAAAGCGTGATCATGGCGTGCCTGGAAAAAAATCCCGGGGCACGCACGGCGTCGGCGGCGGAGGTGCGCGAAGGGCTCAAGACCATCATGAAGGCGCTGAGCTTCGAGACCGGCATCATTCCCGGCGACGCGGCCGCCAACTTGCCGGCCACGGCCGCGGAGGCGGAAAAGCGCACCACGGGATTGCTTTCGATGCTCGCGGAGCGATTTCGCGAGTCGGCGGGCGAGCGCGCGGCGCAGAATTCGCTGGTGGTGCTGCCCTTTGCCAATCTCGGCGCCGCGGAAGCGGCTCCGCTCTATGGCTATGCGCTGGCCGATGCCATTGCGGCACGCCTGGCGCGCATTCCCACGCTCGTGGTGCGCCCCTCGAGCGCGCTCATGCAACTGCCGATCGCGCAGCTCGATCCGTTGGCTGTGGGACAAAAGCTGCTGGTCAAGTTCGTGCTCGCCGGGAGCTTTGTGCGCTCGGAAAGCGGCTTCGACCTGAGCTGGCAATTGCTCGACGTGGCCTCGCAGAGTGTGCGCTCGGGCGGGTCGATCCGCGTTTCTTCGCTCGATTTAATCGCGGTGCAGACGGAGATTTCGAACGAGGTCTTCGCCACGCTGCAGGGCATGGGCGCCGCGGAAGGCATTGAATCCGTGCAGGGCGGCCCGGCAAGCGGCGCGGCGCGGGGCGCTCCGCGCGACGGCTCGCTGCCGGGGCCGGTGAGCGAAAAATACTTGCAGGCGCGGGCGCTGCTGAGCTCGTTTATGGTGCGCACCGGCGCGCGCGCCGACCTGGACCGCGCGCACGCGCTGTTTTCCAGCGTGACCACGACCGATGCCGCATTTGCCGCGGGATGGGCCGGACTGGGCATCGCCGAGCTGCAGTACGCGCGGCACGGCTTTGGCGGGCAGATTCACGTGATGCGCGCGCGGCGCGCCTTCGACGAAGCGCTCAAGCTCGATCCGGCGTCGACCGAGGCCAATCTCTACCGCATTTATATGCTGCTGTCGCGCGGCGAAAAGGAGTCGGCGCGGCACGGCATTGCCGGGCTGCTGGCCGGCGCGGCCAACGACTGGAACGTCCACATGGTGGCCGGAATTGCGCTGCGCGGCGACGGCATGTACGACGAAGCGCTCGACGAGTTCGGCCGCGCGCTCAAGCTGAACCCGGCCAATGCCGCGATTCTCTACAACCATCGCGCCCGCGTCTATCACTACCAGAACCAGATCGAGCTGGCCGGCGACGAGTTGGAAAAAGGCCTGGCGCTGGAGCCGCGCCATCCGCTGCTGCGCACTTCTGCCGGTTATCAGCAAATGCGGCTGGGCAACCTGAGCGCCGCCATCGAGATTCTGGAGAGCGTGATTGCCGACGATCCCTCGCTGCGCATTGCCGTGCCCACGCTGGCTATCTGCTATGTGCAGGCGGGCGAGCGGGAGCGCGCCGCGACGCTGCTCAAAGACGACACCCTGGCCGCGGCCGAGGCCGACAGCGAGATGGCGTACCGGCTCGCAACCTATTTTGCCGTGGAGGGCGACTCCAGCGAAGCGTTGCACTGGCTGCGCCGCGCCATCTATCTGGGCAACGAAAACTATCCCTGGTTCCAGAAAAATCCCGCGTGGAACAATCTGCGCACCAACGCCGACTTTGAGCGCATTCTCGAAGACCTGAAGAAGAGCTTTCGCAAGAACCAGAAGACGTGGAAGCGATTGCTCGAGGAAGTTCCGGCGGAAAAATAAGGCGGAGCCGGCTAGAAACCACCGATGCGTTCGTAGTCACGGTAGACCGGGTCCCACACATACGCGCGCAGTTCGTCCGCGAGACTCGCCCCCATAGCGGCCTCGGCCACTCCGTCAGCGATGGCCTGCATGCCGACTGCTTCAGCTACCGCGAGGCTGGTTTTGCGCGCTTCGGCGATGGGCGGCAGCAGCGGCGCGCTCTTGTCGGTGCGTGCCGGCGACAATGCGGCTAACGCTTTGGCAGCGGCCATAATCATGCCGTCGGTCACGCGCCTGGCGCGGGAAACGAGAATGCCGAGGGCAAGGCCGGGAAAGATATAGGAGTTGTTGACCTGGGCGATGCGAATGGATTTGCCGTTGACTTCGACCGGAGCGAAGGGGCTGCCGGTGCCGACCAGCGCACGACCGCCGGTCCAGCGCAGCAGATCGGCGGGCGCAGCTTCCGATTGCGAAGTGGGGTTCGACAGTGGAAAGATCACCGGGTGCGGAGCGTGGCGGGCCATTTCGCGCACGATCTCTTCGGTAAATGCTCCCGGTTGAGCGCTGACGCCGGCCAGTACCGTGATGCCGGCATTGCGCGCCACGTCGAGCAGGGAAATGTCTCCGGTCTCGTAGCTTGACGGCGAGAGCTTCCATCCCGCGATGTCCTCGCGCTTGCGTGCCAGCGGTTGCTGCTCGGGGCGAATCCCCTTGCCGCCCTCCACAATCAGGCCGTAGCGGTTGAAGGCGTAGATGCGCTTGCGCGCCTGCTCCTCGCTCAGGCCTTGTTCCTGCATGGCGGCGAGGAGAAGATTGACGATGCCAATGCCCGCCGAACCGGCGCCGAACATGGCGATGATGTGTTCCCGCAGCGGGATTCCCGTGGCGTTGACGCCCGCAAGCAGGGTTGCGGTGGTCACTGCCGCGGTCCCTTGAATGTCGTCGTTGAACGTGCACAGGCGATCGCGATAGCGCTCCAGCAGCCGCGACGCGTTGGCGCCGGCAAAATCCTCCCATTGCAAAAGGATGTGCGGCCAGCGGCGCTCGACGGCGCTCACGAAGGTCTCGACAAAATCGTCGTAGTCCTGTCCGCGGACGCGCTGGTGCCGCCAGCCGACATAGATGGGATTATCAAGCAGCACTTCGTTGTCCGTGCCCACGTCGAGCAGGATGGGCAAACAATGTTCGGGCGGGATGCCGCCCAGCGCCGTGTAGAGCGCCATTTTGCCGATGGGAATGCCCATGCCGCCCGCACCTTGATCGCCCAGCCCGAGGATGCGTTCACCATCGCTGACCACAATGCAGCGCACCGCATCATAGCGGGGGTTGGCAAGGATCTGCGCGATGCGGGCTCTGTCGGGATAGCTCAGAAACAGACCGCGCGGCTTGCGCCAGATTTCGGAAAAGCGCTGACAGCCCTCGCCCACCGCCGGCGTGTAGACAATCGGCAGGAGTTCCTCGATGTTATGCGCGATGAGTGAATAAAACAGCGTCTCGTTGCTGTCCTGGAGATCGCGCATGTTGCTGTATTTGCCGAAGGCGGTGGGACGGCTGTCGAGCACGCGCTTGCGCCGCTCGCGTTGATCTTCCAGAGTCCCGATGTGCGGCGGCAACAGGCCGTGCAATGCAAACGTGTCGCGCTCCGCTTCCGTGAATGCCGTCCCCTTGTTGAGGCGCGGATTCATGAGCAGATCGAGTCCGGTGAGGTTGGTGCGAACCACGGATTGGCCGGCGCGGCCGGGCGAAGGGGTTGCGGAACTCAAGACAGCACTTCTCCTTTGACAGCCTGAGAAATAAGATACGCGGCCATTATACAAACGTGATAAAAACCACTTCCGGGCGTGTGCCTGCGCGCAAGGGAGGGCCCCAGGTTCCGGCGCCGGTGGAAGTGTAGACCTGGAGCGCGCCGAAACGGTGCAGGCCGCTGGTAAAGCGGCCGTAGACGCTGTTCGTGATCCACGTATAAGGCAGAAACTGCCCGCCGTGCGTGTGGCCGGAAAGCTGCAAGTTGAAGCCGGCCTGCTCCACCGTGGGCAGGCGCGTGGGCGCGTGGTTGAGCAGGATCGAAGGCCGCTCGCGATCGAGGCGCATGCTGTCGAGCGCGGCTTTCATGCGCAGCGGTGACGACGAGCTGTGATAGAACACGCCGGCCACTTGCACACCGTCAACGGTGACGAGTTCGTTGCCGAGAACGTGAATCCCGGCACGGGCGATTGCCTGAATGTAATGCGTGGGATCGGTAAATTCCTCGTGGTTGCCCGTGGAAAAGTAGATGCCGAGAGGGGGCGTTAGCTGCTTGAACGGCGCCACCAGCTTGTCGAGGTTGCCTTTGGTGCCGTCGAAGAGATCGCCGGGAAGAAACACGATGTCGGGCGAGAAGCCCGCGGCCGTGGCTACGAGACGGCGGCAGAATTGCACGCCATTGATGGGCCCGAGATGGAGGTCGCTGAGCAGCACCGCACGCCGTCCGCGCCAGGACGCGGGAAGGTTCGGCAACTGCACTGCGATGCGGCGGATGCGAACCACGCGCGCGTTGAAGAGGCCGTAGATGCCAATCAGGGCCGCGATCGCGTAGAGTATGGCGGCGACGAGCGGGCGTGCAGAAGCGGCATGCGCCGGAGAGAGCGAGAACCGCAGTGCAAACCAAACCATCCAGGCCAGCAACGACGCCCAGAAAAAGAAGTTGAGAAAGCCGAGCCAGACAGCAGCCAGCCAGTAAACAAACCGGACGGCAACATTCGAAAAACGAAACGCCAGCAGCGACGCCGCCACAAAGCTGAAGGCCAGCACCAGCATGGCCGCATGCAATTGGGCCACGGCAAGTGGAGCGAGGCCGGGCCAGAAGGCGATCCAGGTGGAAAAAACCAACCAGTGCGCGGCAAAGAGTATGACCTGAATGACACAGATTGCCAGAGCTGGCCAGGCTTTCAAGCGGATCTCCTTCTAACCATCATTTCATGAGCGGAAGCCGGGGTTGTTGGTGCGGTGTGATTCCGACGTATGTGCTGGGGTGAGAACGGGGTTGAGGTTCGTGCGTTCCCGGGTCCCCAAATGCGAGGGATCCCCACCCCAGCGACGAAGACCTGTCGCCGGGGACCCCGGACCCGGGGCACCCAGCGTTTGTGGGGGGGTGAGAATGAGGAATCGAGGTTCGTGCAACAATCGACTCATGAGGCACTCCGCCGGCAGCGCGCTGGGAATCTACGTTTCCATTCCTTTCTGCCGGTCGAAGTGCACCTATTGCAACTTCGCGTCGGGCGTGTTTCCGGCCTCGGATCACGCGCGTTATGTGGAACGGTTGATCGCGGACATCGTAGGAGCAAGAACCTGGTCCGAAAGGAAAGGAACGGAGTTCCCGCGGCGCGTGGATACGGTGTATCTGGGCGGAGGAACGCCGTCGTTGCTGGCTCCGGAACTGCTCGAGCAACTGTTCGCTGCGATGCGTGCGGAGTTCGATTTCGACGCGGATGCCGAAATCACCATGGAGTGCGCGCCGGGGCAGTTGGCGGATGCGACCCTTGACGCGATGGTGGCCGCGGGCGTGAACCGCGTGAGCCTGGGCGTGCAATCGTTTGTCGACAGCGAGGCGCACGCGAGCGGACGGCTGCACAGCCGCGCCGTGGTCGAGGCGGACCTGAAGCGGCTGCGCGCAGCCGGCATCGCTAATTTGAGTCTGGATTTGATCGCAGGCCTGGCCGGGCAAACCTTCAATTCCTGGGAAGAATCGCTTGAGGCTCTCATCGCGTCCGAGGTCCCACACGCCAGTGTGTACATGCTGGAGGTGGACGAGGACTCGCGCCTGGGCCGCGAGATGCTGAAGGGCGGTGCGCGCTATCGCGCCGGGCTGGTGCCGAGCGACGATGCCATTGCGCGCATGTACGAGCGGGCCATCGAGCGGCTTGCAGCAGCGGGGCTGCGGCAGTACGAGATCTCAAATTTCAGTCGTCCCGGATTCGAGTCCCGGCATAATCTTCGCTATTGGGAAAGGCGGCCGTATCTGGGCGTGGGACTGGATGCATCGTCCATGGCATTGCATGCAGCAGCCTCTTGGAACGAAGCCGGCGGTCAAGTAAAACCGCCGGATGTGCTGCGCGCGACGACGACCGACGATTTGCAGGCGTATCTCGATGGTTCGGAGATCGTGGAGACGGCGTGGCTTTCGCAGGCGCAGCAACACGAAGAGGCGTGGTTTCTGGGTTTGCGCACCAACGCCGGCGTGGACCTGGCTGCGCTGCGTGTGGAGTTTGGCGAAGATCTGGTTGAGCCTGCGCTCGAAACCGTGAGGCGCCTCGCCGCGGATGGGCTGCTGATCTTCGACGGCGAGCGTGCGCGGCTCACTGCGAGAGGACGCCTGATCTCGAACGAAGTCTTCCAGGAGTTCTTGACGACTGGGAACAGTGAACAGAGATCAGATGTCAGTGATCCATCGCTTTGCTCCCAGCCCTGAGCCCCTTAGTCCCCATCCCTTTCGGTTTACCAGGCGAGCAACTCATCTCCCGATGTCGCGGAGAGAAATGTAACCGGCGACGGCTGCGGTTGCGGCGGGTTGCCGAAGCACTGGATGGACTCAGGGCCGGCGGATTTGGCCCACTCGAGCGCTTTCTCGGCTTCGCGCAGCACCACCACCGGCGAGCGGCCCTGGCTGACGGCAATGCCGAAGCACGCGGAGAGGCGAATGGCTTCGCCGCCGAAGTGGAAGGGCGCGGAAAACACATCGGTGCGCAGGCGCTCCGTCAGAGTCATGGCGTTGGCCGGGGCGCACGAGGGCAAGGCGACAAGAAATTCATCCATGCCCGGCCGGCCGAGCACGTCGTAGCTGCGCAGCAGGGCGGCGGTGCGGCTGGCCACCTGGCATAGCAGCTCGTCGCAGGCATCCACACCGAGCCGCGAGTTCCAATGGCCAAAGTCGTCGATATCGAAGAGCACCAGGCACATGGCGCTGTGACTGCGCTGCACGCGGTCGGTTTCGCGAAACAGCATGGCGAGCAGGGTTTCGCGATTGTAGACGCCGGTCAGGTGGTCGAGTTGCGCGTTGCGCAGGGCGGCGTCGCGCAGGGTTTCAAGCTCATGCGCCATGCGCTGATTGCGCAGCACCAGGTCAAGGCGCAACTGCCAGTAGGCGGACTCGGCGGAGCGCAGTACCACGTCGTCGACAGCGCCCTCGGCGAGGCGATCGATACCCTCCGCCGTCACCGTATCGGCGATGAGCACGATGGGCAGGTGCGCACTTTCGGCTTCGGCGCGGACAGCGGCCAGCAGTTGGCCCATGGGCATGCCGGGCAATTGCGCGTCGAGCAAGACCAGATTGGGCGGGTGCGGACCGGAGATGGAAGCGAGCGCGGCGTGCGCGGAAAGCACGATATCGACGCGCGCGCCGGCAGCCAAAAGCGTGGGCTCAATGGCAGCCAGCAGGCCCGTGTCCTGCGATGCGAGGAGAAAAGTGGGTTGAGCGTGAGCGGACATCCAGAAGTATCTCCTGCTGGATGTATCGACGCAGATTAGAAAAAACTTAGAGGCCGGCAGAAAGATTGTTTGGGCGTCTGAATGACCTTTGCGCGGGTTTGCGTGGCCAAAGGTACTGTGTCCACGCAGGGACATCGAAAGTGTCCTGAGGTGCGCAAATGCAGGTCCTTCGACTCGCTCGCTTCGCGAACTCGCTCAGGATGACCGAGCTTTGTTAAGGTCTGTGCTGTCCCACCCTTTCGCAGAAAACGCGAAAGGATGGGGCACGGAGGTTAGGTACCCGAACTAATCCACGAAGTCCACTTGCGGAGCTATCGGGATCACGCCGCGCTCGTGGCCCAGATCCAGCAGCTTGCGAACGGCCTCGCGGCCGTCGGGGCCGTAGTCGAGGGTGCGCTCGTTCACATACATGCTCACGAAACGGCTGGCCAGCCTCACGTCGAGGTCGCGCGCAAACTGCATGGCGTATTCCAGCGCCTGTTCGCGGTGATCGAGGGCGTGGTTGATGGAGTCGCGCAGGGCTTTGGAAATAATTTTGTGCGCTTCAGCGCCGAGCGAGCGGCGGATCGCGTTGCCGCCCAGCGGCAGCACAAGGCCCGTGGTCTCGCGCCACCAGACGCCGAGGTCGAGGACCTTATAGAGCCCGCTCGTCGAATATGTGAGCTGTCCCTCGTGGATGATGAGCCCCGCGTCGAACTTCCCAGCCTGAATCTGGGGAATGATCTCATCGAAGGGAACCACTTCGGTTTCGATGGCCGGGTTGAAGATTTTGAGCGCGAGATAAGCGGTGGTCAGCACGCCGGGAACAGCGACGCGGATGCGGCCGAGGTCGGCGATTTCCATTTTGCGGCTGGTGACCACCATGGGGCCGTAACCCTCGCCCACGCTGCCGCCGCAACCCATGAGCGTGTAGTTCTGCTGCACGTAGGGATAGGCATGAAAGCTGATGGCGCTGACGTCGAAAAAGGCCTCTTCGCGGGCGCGACGGTTCAGGGTCTCGATATCGCAAAGGGAATGCGTGAAGCGATAGCCGGGCACGCGAATTTTATTTGTCGCCAGGCCGTAAAACATGAACGCGTCGTCGGAATCGGGACTGTGCGCAATGGAGATTTCCTTGATGGCGGGAGTGGCGGGTGGGCCGGCATTTTCAGGCGTCTGAGTACTCACAGCGGGGAGGATCCTTTCGGCGACAAAGACTTCAGTAACTGGGTTGGATGCGGCTACGGCCTTGATCGATCGGCGGTTTCCGCTTCATTTTCATGGCCCCGTCTTTCAAGGCCTTGCCGGGCTGGCCCGTCAGCGTTTTACTTCCAGGTCCGGCTCCTCGGCCGGTTCAAAGGCCGCAGCCGGCTCACTGCGCTGCCGGGAACGCTGTCGCCAGACGTGAAGCGCCACTCCTGCGGCCGCAGATAGCAGCGCCGCGAGCGAGACGAGTAGAACAATGAAAAGCCAGCGCATGGGACAGACTTCTGCAAGGATACCAGAGAGCGCGTGCGCGGATGCCCTGGGGTCCTGGGCCCGCGTTTCACTTTGGCGCGTGGGGCGAGGGACCGCTTGGCTTACGCGACCTTTCCCTCGGGCTCGTGCAAGCTCGCATGGAGCCACGCGAGATAGGGCTGGCTGCCGGCATCCACCGCAAGCACCAGAAACTCAGGCGTTTGGTAGCTGTGCAGCTCGTGCAGACGCGCTTCCAGGGCGGGCAGCCGATCGCGGGCGGTTTTCAGCAGCAGCAGGCATTCAGACGAGGACTCGATCTGATCCTTCCAGTGGTAGATGGAATGCACGGCGGGCAGCAGCGTGGCGCACGCGGCCAGCCGCTCCTCCACCAGCGCGCGGCCAAGACGCGCCGCTTCTTCGGGGCTGACGACGGTGGTCATCACAATGCGAGCGGACGAAGTGGATTCGAGCATAAGGCCCCTCCCGTATGAAAACGATGCTGCAAACACTGTAAGCCCAAATCGGGTTCGCTGGCGCAAGTCGTTTTCTCGAGAGGGACGGCCCGGGAAACCCCATCCTCACAGAACCGAAACGGGTGGAGCGCCAAGTGTGGGCTGCTCCACCCGATGCGGTACGTTCTGGTTGCCGGAGTCAGGGAACCGGTTCCGCAACCACTTCAATCTCCTGATGGCGCGTGGTGCCGGGAACATCGAGCGACCCGACATCGAGAGGCTTCTTCTCAGTCAATTCCGAGAATCCCTCAAGAACGGTCTGCCGGACGACCGGATCTGGCGCAACCACAGCGCTCTTATCGTCGCCAACACTCGACTGCTCAATCTTCGAGCGCAACATAAGATGCTCCGGCGACCCGCTCACCGTGGCCTCAATGCTCACTCCGATGTCCTGGTATTGAATCTCGGAGCTCTGGTTTGTCGTTTGCTTTTCCACTGTGCCGGTCACGATGGGTACCCGGCTGCCCTGCTTGAAGATCGCCTTCTCTCCCGAGACGATCAGAAAAGCATAATGCTGCGATGCCATGCGCTTGCCATCTTCAAAGTCGGTGATGGTGTACGTGAGGCGATAGATTTTGCGTGGCAGGTCAAGCTCAGCGACCAGCTTTTGCGCAGTCGCAAGATCCTCCTCGGTAGCGCGCAGGGTAATGGCGTTCTGTGATTGAACGGGAAATATCTTCGCCCTGGGCATCACATTGCGCAGATCGGTCGAAATGTCGTTCAGCTCGTTCTGTTCGAAGGCGTTGCTCAGAAAGAACGTCTGCACCGTCTCCGGAGCCGGTGGCGGCGGCGCAGGCCGCGCTTCGCAGGGCTGCGATGCCGCGGGATTGGTTTGCGCACCCGCGTGGGGTGCAAGCATCATCAGGACCAGCGTGCATGCCGCGGCCAAGGCCGCAAACCTCGCCAGGTTTCTCCCGTTCATTTTTTTGCTGAGTCGCATGTCTCCCCTTTCCGGCTGTTCAGGAGAACAGCACGGCGCATGTTTCGATTGGGTATCGGTCATCCTCTGCCCAACTAGACGCCGGGAGAGAAAATCCGCTCAACAAATATCGATGGATTGTCAGGCCTGGCAGCGCGGGGCTCGCGACATTTCAGCCCATCCGCATCACTGCGTTGGAGCGCCGGCGGCGGGAACGCCCAGTCTGATCTGATCGACCGGGATCTCCAGTGCGCCTACCTGGTCGCCCACCTTGTCGTGCACGCCAAGGCGAAAAAAGAAGTTGCCCTTTACCGGAATGGCAATTTCCTCTTTGGTATGCAGCCCGGAGTCATCGGCGCGCTTGGCCGACCGGGGTCGAGTGTTGCAGTATGGTCCTTGCGGCACGCGAGACTGCCGCACGTGGAGAAAAGCATGAGCACAGCAGTCAAGTTTGGTACTTCAGGCTGGCGGGCGATTGTTGCCGACGAATTTACGATGGCCAATATCCGGCTAGCGGTGGGCGGCATTGCCGAGTACGTCAAAACCATGCCCGCGCCGCGCCGCGTCTTGGTGGGGCGCGATTCGCGCTTCCTGGGCGAGAGCTTTGTGGCGGAAGCGGCCAAGGTTTTGGCTGCGGCGGGCGTCACGCCGATTGTGATTCCCGAGGCCGCGCCCACGCCCGCCATTGCGCACGCCGTGCGCACGCTCAAGACCTGCGGCTCCATCAACTTCACCGCCTCGCACAATCCGCCGGAGTACAACGGCATCAAGTACTCCACGCCCGACGGCGCGCCGGCTCTGCCTGAAGCCACCAGGCAGATTGAAGCGGCTGCGGAGAAGATCGCCAAGGGCGGGGGTGGCAGCATTCCCAGCCCCTCCCAAGACAAATTTGAAACCGTCGACGTGAAGCCTTCGTTCCTCGAGCGGCTGGCCGAGTTGGTCGATCTGAAGGCTATCGCCAAATCGGGAATCAAGGTGGTCTACGACCCCTTTTGGGGCGCAGGGCGCGGGTATGCATCCGATCTGCTGCGCGAATCCGGTGTGCCGGTTGAGAGTGTGCACGACTATCGCGACGTGCTTTTTGGCGGGCACGCGCCGGAGCCTGACGACCACTTGCTCGGCGAAGCCAAACGAAAAATGAAGGAGATCGGGGCATCGCTGGTGATCGCCGTCGACGGCGATGCGGACCGCTTCGGCATCGTGGACGCCGACGGAACTTTCATCCAGCCCAACTACGTGATCGCCCTGCTCTTCGACTACCTGGTGGAGACGCGCGGCTGGAAGAACGGCGTGGCCAAAAGCGTTGCCACCACCAATCTGATCAACGCGCTGGCCGATTTTTACAAGGTGCCGCTCTATGAAACGCCGGTGGGGTTCAAGTACATCGGCGAGCTGATCATCGCGGACAAGATCGTCATCGGCGGCGAAGAATCGTCCGGGCTGACCATCCGCGGCCACGTCCCGGAGAAGGATGGCGTCATTGCCGGGCTGCTCATGGCGGAGATGGTGGCCACGCGCGGCACGAGCCTGGGCGCGCAGCTCAAGGCTCTGTTTGGCAAGGTTGGTTCCTATTACCCGACCCGAGAGAACTTCCACTTGACCGCGGAGCAGAAAGCCGCGTTCACTGAGAAGTTGAAGGCCGATCCCACGGAGCTGGGCGGGCGCAAGGTTACGAGCGTAGTGCGGACCGACGGGCTGAAGCTGATTCTGGATGATGGCTCGTGGGTTTGCTACCGGCTTTCGGGAACCGAGCCGGTGGTGCGGGCCTATACCGAGGCGCGCAACCAGCACGAGATGGAAGCCCTGCGCACGGCGGCCGAAAAATTTGTTCTCAGTAATTAGTGGATCGAGATTCGATGACGGAAGAGACACTGCAACAAGAAAACGTGCAAGGAGCTAGACCCGCGGCGGACCCGACGCCGGTGCCGCTGCGCGACCGCACTCTGAGCTGGGCGCAACGGCTGTGGCGCCCGGCAGGGACCGTGGTCGCCGTGGGGCTGGCGCTGCTGGTCACATGGCACGTGATCTACGGCAGGCACGGCGTCTCAGTGTGGCAGCAGAAACGCGCCGAAGACCGCGCCCTGCAGCAGGAAATCAAGAGCCTGCAACAGGAAAACGAGCGGATGCGCCAGCAGGTGCAGCGCCTGCAATCGGATCCCGAAGAGATTGAGCGCGAGGCGCGGGAAAAACTGCACTACGCCAAGCCCGGCGAGGTGATCGTCAACTTGCCTGCGCCGCCGCAACAGACGCAGCCCGGCAAGTAGCGGCGCTCGAGGCTCTTGACCTTCAACAGGATTACCGTTGCTGGAGCATTTGAATTGCAATTCTAACGAGAACCGTGTGCAGGGCTCGACCGGCCCTCCGGGACGGGGAATCCCGCTGGCCCGTGTTCCCAGGGTTCACGTCCGCTGATGCGGACTCCGCCCTGGGCTATTCTCGGCCGCTTCTCCGAAGCGGATCCTCCGCAGAATTCAAAAGTCGATGTGCGCGCGCACCGTTGTCACGTACACCGGGCCGCGGACCGTGTTGTAGCCGGGATGGGCAATTTCTGTCCCGCCAAACATGCCGTAGAGCCCGTGCCACACATGTGCGTTGTAATACCACTCCACAATATCTTCGCGCCCATATGTCAGATTCCCGTCGCCCAGCAGAAAGCCGAGACCGCCGTAGTGCAGATAATTCTGGTGGTCGCGCTTGATGGCGTTGGAGACAAACGCCACGCCGACTTTGTCGTTTGACCGATGCCAACTTTGGCCGTTGTAATCGCCGCCGAAGAGAACCGTCTGCCCCACTTCGGTGTAGGCGAAGGATTCGTGCTGATCCTCGTTCCATCCGAAGCGCGCAAACAGGCGCAAACTGTCCGTGACTTCCTGCTCGGTGTTCAGGCCGAAGCCGTATTTCACCTGGCCGTTGCGTTCGCTCTGCGTGATGTCGGGCGTGGCAATCTTCCCTGCCAGATACTGCTCGACCGATTCGCGATAATCGCCCATGTGCGCATGATTCACAAAGCTCAGCACGCGCACCGCGCCTTCGCGCTTGGAGTTCAGCAGCGGCGCGAACAGACCTTTGCGCAATTCGAACTCCCAGTTCTGGCCGTTGGCGCGGCTGAAGGCCCAATCGAGGGTAATTCCGTTGGCAATCGTGGGCATGGCGGCAATGGCGTAGCGCGCCGACCAGACGCGATCGTCGTACTCCAGAATTCCGCCCACGGTGTAGCCGCGCGTGTCGGCGGCGTAATCCCATGCGCCGTTGTTGTCGATGGTCCAGTTGGTGAACTGCAAGTGGCTGTCGGACCCGACGGAGTTGACGTCGAAGCTGTCCGGCAGGCTCATCTTGCCGATGCGAATCTCGAAGCGGCGCACGGGAACTTTGGTTGCCAGCGAAAACGGATCGCGGTCCTGATCGACCATCTCGCTGGTCAGGCCGATGATCTGATGGATTTCGCCATGCGAAAGATAGGGAACAATGCTCAAGTTGGGGTTGCGAACCACGTCGAGGTTGGTCTCACCTGCCAGTCCCAGCGCCTGCGAAATGCCGCGCCCGCCGGCATTTTCAAAATCGACAATCAGATCGGTGTTGTAGCGTGTGTTGGCGCGCAATTGATACCCAAAGTAGAGCGTCGTCACCTCGGAGGCTTTCTGCTCATCGTCGTCAATCAAGCTGTTGGTGCCCTGGTAAGGCGAATGAAAATGCCCGTGCATCTGCAATATGCTGTTGGCCTGGCCTGAGACCCAATAGGGAGCCGTAGCCGAGTGCGGAAACATGGTGAGCGTTTCAGCTGCAGGCGGTGCGGTCGGGCCCGCGCCCCCGGCGCCATCCTCCGAGGCCCAATCGGTCCCGCTCGCTGTCCATTCAAAAGGTATGGAACGGGCCGTTGGTGCCATGAACAGACGCAGAGCCTGCTCCCCTCCGTCGCTCAGTGCCGCATGCTGTGGCTGGGGCGCCGAGGGCAAGCCGGCGGGAGCCTGCGCAGTAGCGAGAGTCCCGATCAGCAGGAGCGTACACGCCAGCCCGGGGAGTGCAATCGAGAGCGAGTTGGGGCGGCGGACGGGCATAGAATAGTGGGGTAGCAACTATACCCCAACTGGGTTAATACCATACCCCGGGTGGGTATTGTCAAGCGAGGAATTTGAACCATGACGCATCCGGATCGGGAAAAAGCAAAGCTGCTGCAACGCGTAAAAAAGCTGCGCGGCCAACTCGACGCCGTGGAGCGCACGCTCTCGGGCAACGAGGACTGCGGCGATCAGTTGATGCTGTTGGCCGCGGTCCGCGGAGGCGTCAACAGCCTGATGGCCGAAGTGCTGGAAACGCACATCCGCTTCCATCTGGCCGACGGAGCCAAGGAGCAGATTGCCCCCGAACTGGCCGAGGATCTGATCGACCTGGTGCGCGCGTATTTGAAGTGAATCGATCCCGGTCATAGGGGATGGATGCCCGCGGTGCGCACCCCATGTGCGCCCTTCGGCGGTAGTCCATGCCTATCCTAGCGGCCTTCATGCGACTTGATTGTGAACGCCGGTTGAATGATTCAGAAGCAGCCGATTTCCGGCTATCGGCTAATTCTCTGACCGCGTGAATTCGTACCTTTGGCTTTGGTGGTTTCCCACCCATTCGCCAGAAAGGGCGAATGGATGGGGCACGGGAAGGTTCTTCTTCAATCGGTCAGAGACCTAGCGAAAAATCCCTCAGCAGTTGATGCCGGCCTTGGCCAGGGCCTCTTTCAATCCTTTCATGCTGATGCGGCTTGAGGCCTCACCAACGCTCATGCTGCTGCCGGGTTCGGGCTTGCCGCCGTGCCAGTGCGTCTCCAGACTCACGGCGTGGTGGTAGCCATCGTGTTTGAAGGCGCGGAACTGCCCTACCCAGTCGATGATGCCGCCGCCCACTGGCGCCCATTCAAATTTGCCGTCGGGCTTGCGAATCGTGTCTTTGCAATGGCAGTGGCCAATGCGATGTTTGGGCAGCAATTTGTAGTCGTCGGGGAAGGGCGTGTCGCCGGGGAAGGTCGCGGAGTTGCCCGGATCCCAGTTGAGCATGAAGTTGGGCTCGGCGATAGCGGCCAGAGTTTCCGCTGCCTCCTTGCCGCTGCCCGTATTGCATTCCATTTCGTTTTCGAGCAGCAGGATCAGGTTTTGATGGGCGCAGATGCGTGCCGCTTCGCGCAGCTTGTCGTTGATGGCCGCGCGATACGGCTTGGGATCAGCGAGCCGCCAGAAATCGAAGCAGCGAATGCGATCGGTCTGAAAGGCCTTGCAGAGATCGATGCAACGCTGGAGCACCGCGTCCTGCTGCTTAAAGTCGAAGTCGGCGTGGAACTGATCGCGGCGCGGCCCCTCCTTCGACACCGGCGCACCCAGCCAGTGGACTTTGAACAGCGGGCTGGCAATGTCGGTCACGCGCAGCTTGTACTTTTCCAGAATCTGGCGCGCCCGATCGACCTCATCGGCGCTCAGGTCGACTACATTCCTGTTCCACATGCTGCGCAGCTCGATCCATTGCAGGCCGAAGTCGTTGGCCGCAACGGAGCAGGCGTGATCGAAGTCCGCGGAAATTTCATCGTTAATGACAGAGAGGCGGAATGGGCAACTAGCGGCAGCGGCGCGCACCGTGAGCGGCAACGCCGCCAGCGCACCCGCGCCTGCCAGACCGGCAAGAAATTCCCGGCGGGATGAAGACATAAGACAATTCCTCCGATGGTGCGAAACGCCGCTCTAGTTGGGCGGATATTGTTTGGTTTGGCCGGTGCGCGTGTTGGTCACTGAGAAACTTCCGTCGGGCAGCGCCACAACCTTCAAAGCGTGGCCGTCCCCGTCGCCCTTGGGATTGGCGATCAGCGCCTCGGGGCTGTTGTGCGCGGCATCGGAGCCCTCGGCCGTGTGCAGTTGCCACAGATCGATGAGCCCGGGACTGTCGTGCACAATTTGCCATGCCGCCGGCATGCCCGCCTTGTGCGCGCCGTTATTCATGATGGCCGCGCGAGGATGCACCGCGTTGACGATGGCGCGCGAGTTCGACCAATCCATGCCGTGATGCGTGACGAGATAGAGATCGATGGTTCCGATTGGATTGTTCGGGCAGACGAGCGCCACTTCCTTTTTGCCGGTGAGGTCGCCGAGATCGAGAAATTTGAACTTGCCGAAGGTCACCAGGATCCCGGCAGACCGCGCGTTTTCCGTGGGGTCGTCGGGCCACGCATGCTCTCTGGCGCACCAGGGGTTCGGCGCCGGCGCGATGCCGGGAATCGCGCCGATGTGCTCGCCGTCGGCAGTCAGGACCACCACGCTCAGCCCGTCGATGGGGATGGTGTCGCCGGGATGCACGATGCGCCGCCGATGCCCCGCAATGGCCTTCAGGTAGATTGCGTAATTGTTGCGCGTGTCGTCTGCGTCTTCGCGGTTCACGCCGTGGTCAAGGAACTCGCCCACCTCAACGTGCGCCACCAACTCGGGTACGCCGCCCACGTGATCGTCGTGAAAGTGCGTGATCAGGACGTGGTCGATGCGTTTGATGCCGGCATCGTGCATGGCCGCGAGAATGCGCTCGGCGTCGCGGCCGTTATTTCCTGGCCAGCCAGTGTCAACCAAAAGGGAAGAGCCCGAAGGGCCGACGAGCAGCGTCGATTGGCCGCCTTCGACATCGATGGAGTAGATGCGGAGCTGGCCCGCCGGGGGCGAAGCCTGCGCGCGAATCCATTGCGGTGCGAGCAGGAAGCAGAACGCAAAGGCAGCGAAAGCGGTGAGGGCGCACACCAGCCGGGCAAGAGCGGTTCCGCAGTTGTTGTAGCCGTTTCCGGTCTCGGTGCAGCGTGGATTTTTCTTAAGGAAAAATCCACTTGGCGACCATGACTTCGGGACACAGTAACTGCGAAACCGCTGTAGCCGGAGGCGGAAGGAAGTTTGCGGGCGGTCGTGAGCGGCGGTTTTCATGTGCTCCAGAAGTGTAATCCCTCGCGCGGCGGACGTGGAATATGCCTGTTGCCGGCGCGTGAATCCGCCGGCAGTCCGCTGCTGATAGAATAAGAGCAGCCGCGCTGTGCGGCGCATGGCGTTTTACTCCCCTCACCAACCCGAGGGCCCGCGCGGCCATACCCGACAGAAGGAAATATTGAAGTTTTGAGCCAGACGATACGCAATATCGCCATCATTGCCCATGTTGATCATGGGAAGACCACGCTTGTCGACGCCATGCTACGCCAGGCGGGAACCTTTCGCGCCAACGAGCAGGTAGCCGAGCGCGTGATGGATTCAAACGAGTTGGAACGCGAGCGCGGCATCACGATTCTGGCGAAAAATACCGCCATCAACTTCGACGGCGGCAAAATCAACATCGTCGACACGCCGGGCCACGCCGATTTCGGCGGCGAAGTGGAACGCGCATTGAAGATGGTGGACGGCGTGATGCTGCTGGTGGACGCGGCTGAAGGGCCGCTGCCGCAGACGCGCTACGTGCTTTCGAAGGCGCTTGAAGCCAAGCTGCTTCCTATCGTCGTCATCAACAAGATCGACCGCCCCGACGCGCGGCCGCAGGAAGTTCTGGACGAGATCTACGATCTCTTCATCGACCTCGACGCAGAGGAATCGCAACTCGACTTTCCCGTGCTCTACGCGGTTGCGAAGGCAGGCACCGCGACTACCGATCTGGCCACGCCCGGCACGGATTTGCAGCCGCTCTTCCGGGCCATTGTGGAAACCATTCCTGAAGCCACCGGCGATCCCGAAGGCACGCTGCAGATTCTGGTTACGAATCTCGACTACTCCGACTACTTCGGGCGCATCGCCATTTGCCGCGTCTTTCAGGGCACGCTGCGCGTCGGCGACGAAGTCAACATTTCGCGCCGCGACGGCTCGCTCTACAAAACCAAGATCACCAAGCTCTTCACTTTCAGCGGCCTCAAGCGCATTGAGACCACCGAGACGACCATGGGCGACATCGTGGCCGTGGCCGGCATTGAAGGCATCACCATCGGCGAAACCATCTGCAGCGTCGAGAATCCCGCGCCGCTGCCGCTCATCGTCATCGACGAGCCCACCATCGCCATTCAGTTCAATGTCAATACTTCGCCGTTTGCGGGCCGCGAAGGACAGTACGTCACCAGCCGCAATCTGCGCGAGCGCCTGGAAAAAGAACTGCTCACCAACGTTTCCATTCGCGTGGAAGAGACAGGTTCGCCGGATGCCTTCAAGGTGCTGGGGCGCGGCGAATTGCAACTCGCCATTTTGATTGAGATGATGCGCCGCGAAGGCTTTGAGCTGATGGCGGGACGGCCGGAGATCGTCACCAAGATGGTCGATGGCGTGCGCATGGAGCCGGTCGAACATCTCACCATCGACGTGCCCGAGCGGTTCACCGGCACGGTGATTGAGAAACTTGGGCCCCGCAAAGGCGAGATGAACAAGATGCACAATCACGGCTCGGGCCGCGTGCGCCTCGAATTCCGCGTGCCCAGCCGCGGGCTTATTGGTTTGAGAAGCGAGATGCTCACCGAGACGCGCGGGACGATTGTCATGAATTCCCTTTTCGACGGCTACATGCCCTACCAGGGCGAAATTCCGCAGCGGCCCACGGGCGCGCTCATCGCCGACCGCCAGGGAAACACGACCACTTATTCGCTGAACGGATTGCAGGAGCGCGGCATTCTCTTTGTCGGCGCGGGCGTCGAGGTGTACGAAGGCATGATCGTCGGCGAGCACTCGCGCGACAACGATCTGGACGTGAACGTGGTGCGCGAAAAGAAGATGACCAACATGCGCGCCTCCACGGCCGACGACGCGATTCGCCTGGTGCCGTACAAGACGCTGAATCTCGAACAGGCCATCGAATTCATCGCCGACGATGAGTTTGTCGAGGTCACGCCGAAGAGTTTGCGCCTGCGCAAGAAAATCCTGCAGCAGAATCGCCGGCCCAAGCGCTGGGAAAAAGCCGGGGCCGCGCTGTCCTAGCCTCGACGACCAAGCAGCTTAGCTGAAGCACTGCCTTTCCCGCGCAAAACCTAAGCACTGTCATCCTGAGCGAGTTCTCCGCAGGCGAACGAGTCGAAGGATCTGCGGTTGCCTTTATCGCTTCACAGCCTTCGCTTCGCTTCCAGCACCCGCTCCAGCGCTTCCTTCGCCGTCTTCCCCACACTCGACAAGTGCCCCATCTTCCGCCCCGCGCGTGGCGCGTGCTTCTCATATAGATGCAGCCGCACTCCCGGCACCTGCAATGCGGCAGCGAAATCAGGCTCCTTCCCCAGCCATAAATCGCCGAGAAGATTGGCAATCGCACACGGGCTGATCAGCTCTGTCGAGCCTAAAGGCAAATTGCATACCGCACGCACCAACTGCTCAAACTGGCTGGTCGCGCAGCCGCGCTCGCTCTGGTGATAGCTGTTGTGCGGCCGCGGCGCAAGCTCGTTGATCAAGAGCTCTCCCGAGCGCGTCACGAAAATCTCCGCGCAAAGCAGGCCCACCAAACCGAGCTTTGCCACAAGATCCGCGGCCAGTGCTTCGGCGCGCGTTTCCAAATCTGGCCCCACCCCAGCCGGCAGCACGCTCCACGCCAGAATCTGATTTTCGTGGTGATTGCGCGCCGCAGGAAAGGCGCGCACCTCGCCGGAGGGATTTCGCGCCGCCATCACGCTGATCTCGCATTCGAGATCGAGGGCTTTTTCCACGACCGCGGGGCGTTCGCCTAATGCGCGCCACACAACTCCGAGGTCGGTGCCGTCACTCCGCTGAATTCTTGCCTGGCCGCGTCCGTCGTAGCCGCCGCGTCCCGTCTTCACAAACACGTCTCCGCCCAGCGCGGCCACGGCCTCGCGCAACTCCTCCTCGCAGCGCACCACGCGAAACGGCCCCACAGGAAATCCGTTCCCGGCGAGCCACGTCTTTTGCAGCGTCTTGTCCTGAATGATGCGAATCGGTTCCACGCCGGGACGCAACGGTGCCAGGCTCTCGACCACGCGCAACGCGTCCACTCCAATTTGTTCAATCTCGAGCGTCACCACGTCGGCGCCCGCGGCCAGCCGCCGCGCGGCGTCCACATCGTCCCACTGGCCCACGATGGTTTCATCGGCGACAAAGCTCGCCGGGCATGCGGGTTCGGGATCCATGACGCGCACGCGATAGCCCATGGTGCGCGCGGCCATCGCCGTCATGCGCCCCAGTTGGCCGCCACCAAGAATGGCCAGCAGCTTTTTTCCTGGCTTTGGAGGAGAGGAGTGGGTCAACGAGAAGGTTCCTCGCCCAGCGTCTGCTCCATCACTTCCGCGGTCCGCGCGGCGCGCCACGCGGCCAGCCGCTCGTACAGCGCGTCGTCGGTCGCAGCCAGAATTTCCGCGGCCAGCAGTGCAGCGTTGGCCGCGCCCGCCTTGCCAATTGCGAGTGTTCCCACGGGAACGCCCTTGGGCATCTGCACAATGGAAAGCAGCGAATCGAGGCCGTTCAACTGCGTCGAAGGAACGGGAACGCCCAGCACCGGGACCAGCGTTTTCGCCGCCAGCATGCCGGGCAAATGGGCCGCGCCGCCGGCTCCGGCGATGATCGCGCGCAGGCCGCGTTCGCGGGCCGTTTCCGCGTATTTGAAAAGCCAATCGGGAGTGCGGTGCGCGCTCACAATGCGGGTTTCGTGCGCAATCTCCAACGCGCGCAGAATCTCCACGGCCGCCGAGAGCGTTTCGTAATCGCTCTTGCTGCCCATCACCACGCCCACCAGCGGTTGTTGGCTCATGGGGAGATTATACGAACCTGGGGGCGCCCCCATCCTAGCCGCGCTTTTTGCGGCTAGCGACTCATTTTGGCGGAGAGGGAATCGACTCCACCTTCTCTAAGGCTTTCTCCATGCCCGATCTAAGGGAGCGCACATGAAGAAGGATTTTCTCGCGCGTTTCTTCGGGCAGTTGATCTTGAGTCGAGGAGCTTCCTAGGGCTTCTAGCGCCTCATACGATACCGCGGCCCCGCCGATCTGGGAGGATAGTTCAGCCATGACACTTTCCAAATTCCGACCTTCCGCGTTGGCTGTTGCTGTTCGCTTTGAAAGTACGTAGATTTCATCTGAAGTCATCGCGAGGATGTGGCCATTTAGGGCGAGGAAGAGATCTAGTGCGATGACGGCTGTACGCTTATTGCCATTAAAGAAACAGTGATTGCATGATAGTGAGTGAAATAGGGCTGCAGCCTTCTCGGGGAGAGTAGGCCACAGCTCAGCTCCGAAGGCCATATGAAACGGCCGTCCCGCCGCCGATTCGATTAGAGCCCTATCCCTGAATTGCCCTGGAACGATCTCCTCGTCGTACGGCAAAAAAGCACCCACGAGTACATCATGGATGTACTCAATGAAGTTGGGTTCTAGCCGTTGAGTCACTCAGAAGAGAGCTTTTCTAGCGCTTCCCAGTATTTGGCTACGGATTCTGCGACGAATCGGTTGGGGGCAAATCCAGCTTTGCGCATGCGCTCTTCCACGAGGTCACGATTACGATCAACGCTCTCGTAAAGCTCAAGAATATTTTGAAGAGTCTTCTTGCTCATTGCTACCCCCTTCCGGCGTATGCGCCTCGATCGATGCCTCACGCCACGCTCAGCTACTCTACTCATCGATATTCACCATCACAAAATGGTTTTCTTTGAGTACAGCCATTATAGGCTGTATTTTTAGATTCCGAAGATAAGAAAAAGTAACACAAATTGGTTACAATGGTGAAAAGAAAAGCCTTAAGAAGCCTCTTCGAGTCCGCGTCTAGGACGATATTGCGAGCATAAGCAGCTCAAACAAAACGAGTCACCACCCCTTTGCGGCTAGGGGTGGGAAACGCACCTAGTGCCGGTGCCACGCTTCTACCGCAACCTCAACCACGGCGAACACGACACTGACCGCTGCCAAAAAGCCTTTGGCGCGTTGCCAGTTCTGCTCGTGGCGGTCCATGCGGCGCTCCAGTTCGGCCAGGCGTCCGCCATTGCCGTCGCCCATCAGGCCGGCCATCTGCGACTTCAGCACGCTCAGATCGCTGATCACCTGGGCTTCGAATTCATTCATCATGCGCATCGGCACTCCGTGCAGGTTTCAGGGATCAGGTTTCAGGGATCAGCAGGACCGCAGCCCGCCACCGTTCGTTGACCCCTGACACCTGAAACCTGACACCTGTTCACTGTCAACTACTCAACGGCAAATTGATGAACAACGCCGTTGAGAATTCGGAATAGTTGGGCGGCGTGGAGCCGTCGAACATCCGGATGTAAAACCGGTCGCTCGCCGAGGCCCGCAACAACGTCAGGTTCGGCTGCGAGCCCCGCAGCGCCAGCGTCGGATCCTGCCCGGCCATGAACGCAAAATCGCGCAGGCGAACCTCGAAGCCGCCGCCGGCTGGCGGCGTTACGCCCGTATTCACCGTCACCGTACTGCCGCTGAGCGCCGTCACCGTGAGACGGTTCAGGTTGGGGAGTACGGTGGGATTCACCGGCGCCGGGAGCCACGCATTCGCCGGTACCGTGGTGCTGGATTTGATGGCTAGGTCGTCTGCCCAGTCGTTGGCAAATGCGATCTCGTATTCCACAAGGTCGGGAAGGCTCGCGCTGTACGTCACCTTCACCGTGCGCACCACCACCTCGGCGTTCAGGTTTGTGGAAGGCGCGTTCAGAAGCAATGCATCGCCCGGCCACACGTCGCTTGAAAAGCTGCTGCGGTTCCCTTTGTAAGTACCACTCCACAATGCGCTCGTGCTGGCCGCGGCCTGCGCCATCACCTGCGCCGCGCTTTGGCAATCTGTCGACGTGCGTGCCGCCGGTGCGGTTACTGAGCCGATCCACGCGGCCACTGATGGCGATCCGGCCGCGGCCAGCGCCTGCTGGCTCGCCGTGTTCACCGCGCGGCCTACAGCGCGGCCAATGCCGCGGTAGCTCACCGCAATCTGCTCGCCCGCAACTGGCGTATAGCCGGTGTAGAAGGCCAACTTGCCGGTGCGTTCGACGTGGCACTCGGCCGCTTCCGCAGTGGTCCCGATGCGCCGCGTGTAGGGTCCGCCGCTGGGCGGAGTGCTGACCACCCAGCCCGAGCCCAGGTTGGTCAGGTTGATGGCCCTTATGGCGCCAATTAAATTGATGCTGCTGACCGGAACCAGATTGCAGGGCGCGGGCAGATAGGTGACTGCGCCGTCGTAGAGAGTTACCGGCGTTGCGCCTACGCCGTTGACGAACTCCTGCACCTCCATCTGGATGTTGCCCGGCGCGATCCGCCATCCTCCGCCTGCGCTGATGGCCCCGTTATCTCCGAAGGAGTAGTACATCGCCCCCGCGCGGTAGCTTTCCGGGCAGTGAATGCGCAGGCGCAGTGTGTAGGTGTTGGCGGGATTCACGGCAAAGGTGGTTCCCGCCGGTGTGCCCTCCACCATCGGCTGCAACGTGACGGCCCCGGTGCCCTGTTGCGCAGTAGCCTGGAATCCCGCAGTACAACCGGATGCGGTCTGGTAGCCGTTGAGGAATCCGCCCAGGATGCCATTGCTGCCCGGAGACAGTGTCACTCCCACCAGTTCCAGCAGCAGCGTCCCTCCCATTTCGATGGGGTCGAGCCAGGCCAGCACGGTTTCGCCATCGATCCCGTTGCCACCATTCATCGTCAGTCCGCTGGGTCCCAGCGTGATGTACCCGCCGCCGGCGGCGTTCCAAACCGTCTGGTTGATCTCGGGCTCGTTGAAGAGCTCGTTGACAATCGTGGACTTCGATGCCGGCGGGAAGAACGGATCCTCGGCCAGGTCGAATTCCGTGGTCACGCCGTCGCCCAAAAAATACTCCGTCACGTAGGCCACCGGTTCGTTCTCGCCGCACACCGTCACATCGTTGGCCAGTGCGCGCTTCACGCTGGCCGTAAACGCCAGGCTGGCAAGATTCAGGCTGCCGTCGCTTTCGTTCAGTGGATGCACCGTGGTGGATACGGAGGCGAGCGTGATGGCGCCGTTCAGCGCGCGATACGCGGCCCGCGCCATGCTGGCGGCTTGCCCCGCGCTCTTGCTCCAGTTCGCGCCCGGATTGGGAGCGAAGCTGCCCACGGGAACCTGCAGGGAAAGCCCTTGTGTGGAGAGCGCCGTCGCGCCGCTATGGGCCACGAGTGCGGCCAGCAATGCGCCGGCGGTTTCTCCTGGCGCATCCACGCTCGCCGGCATCAGCATCTGATCCAGCAGCAACTCATCGCTCACCGCCTGGATGGCCGTGCGGTAACGCGGCCCTTCCAGGCCCATCCCCGCATACTCGGGCAGCGGGCTCACGGCAATGTATCCCGTGAAGTAGATCGTGCCGTCGTCGCCCGTTACCGCCAGCGTTTGGAAACGAGAGGGCGACGCAAGACTTCCATTGGCGGCAAGGCTCAGCCACAACTGGCAGATGGAGGGCTCGTTGATCTTCCGCTCGATGGTCAACGGGCGCGCCGCGTCCAGCGCGCTCGTATAGTCCAACCCGTGAATCGTGATTTTCATCGTAGCTCTCTAACTCGCTGACTCGCTAACTTGCTAACTCGCTGACTTGCCTATACCAGCGCATTGGGCGCCGGCAGAAAACTCCGGTAGCAAACCACGCGTTCGCCGTCCAGCGGATCCGTAACCGGCAGCGCCAGAAACTGCCCTTTCAGCGTCACCCGCGACTGTCCGTTCCGATCTTTGCCGTTGAGCGGGGCGATCGCTTCCTCCGCGCCGCTCCTGGCCTGCAATCGCGGATAGTGGAAGAAGATTTTTTCTCCCTGGCTGCCCTGCATCAAAAACAGCGCCGACCACTCCTGATAGAAGCTGCCGCCTTCGCGATCCACAAAGCCCGTCACCGCCTGCAACTTTGCGCCCGCGGCCGGCGCGCCTCCTGGCAATGGCCCGGCAAGCGTCAGCCCTGTCGGCGCAACCTGCGCGACCAGCGCCACGTTGAAGGTTACGCGCCGGATGTAATCCACATCCGTCAAGGCCTGGCGCACATAGGCGCCCGCAACCGGGCAGCCCACGTAACCGGTTTGCCCGGTGTAATCCACGTCCACCGCGACGATCGATCCCGCCGTAAATTTGGCTGCGTCCGACGACGCAAGCAGGATCGATGTACTCGTCGAGCCGCTTTGCGGAATCACTGCCGGCGCGGCCGGCGCTCCATCCGCCGCCGGCGTCGGGTCGCCCGCTACAGACAACACATTCATGTGCTGCGAGCCCGTCGCCAGCGCCATGGTCAGCTTGGTCCAGCTCAAAAACTGCAGGCTCACCTGCGCCTGCACGGTCTCGCGCACCTGCTCGAGAGCCGCGGCAGGAATGCCCGTCAACAATGCTGTCGACTTGCTTGCCGCCGTGCGCGCGAAATCCTGAATCCAGCCCAGGTCGATCCACGGCGCCGGCGGAGCGTCGAGACTGAAACCGCCCTGTTGCGATGGATCGAAGAGCACGGGCGTCTGTGCCGCCCGGTTCACGGGCGCAAAGTATGCGCGCACCCGCCGCGTCACCGGCGCCGGAGCGGAAAACCATGTTGCTGTCATTGCGAAGTCCCTTCAGGTTTCAGGTTTCAGGGTTCAGGGTTCAGGAATCCTCCAGGCCCCAGCAGGTCCAAGAGTGGCCCCTGAAACCTGACCCCTGAAACCTGTCTTCACTCTCCCTGCTCCTGGTAGCTGTACACCATCACACTCGCGCTGCGCCCCAGCCGGTCGCGATTGATCGCCGCCGGCCCAAACACCGGCTCGTCCCAGAACACCTGCGTCAGCATCGCGGCCGCGGGCGTCGCCGCGTAGTTGAGCTTGGGCGTATAAAAAGGCTGCAGCATCGCCACCAGCTCCTCATCCATTGCGCTCAAAGCGCGTCCGCGATCCAGACCGCCGAAACTCTGCGTTCCGCAGGTCTGATACGTGATCTCGCATTGTTCCGCCGCCATCGTGGAAGCCAGATCCAGATCCGCCGCCAGTCCCGTCCAGCGCAGCACAAACACGTCGCTGGGAAGCTGGCTGAAGGGCGCTTCCGCTTCCTCCACCAGAATTCCCGGACGCACCGCACCGCGCAGCAGGATGGTCCTCTCCGGATTGATCGCCGTCAGGCGCGCACGCAGCGCCATGTAAAACGAATCTTTTGCGTTCTGCATAAGAAGACAGGGAACAGGGATCAGGGATCAGGGATCAGAAAAACGGTCCCGATCGCAGCCCCTTGCTTCCCAATTGCCTTTCCGGATCACTCATCGTTGATTGTTGGCCGCTGTTTTCCACGCGGCGCATCGCCAACCATCGCCTGCGACCCCAGTTTTCTATTCCCTGTTCCCAGTTCCCTGCCTTCACACCGCCTGCTGCCGCGCCTCGCGCAACAGCAGCCGGTAGAGATACACCTGTCCAAAGGCTTCATTCGAAGCAATGGACTCGATCAGATAGTCCTGCCCCGCGACCGTCACCGCCAGCGTCATGGCAAACAGCGCCTGCGCCGACACGAGGTCGAGCGCGTCCACCTGCTGCGCGACGCTGGTGGCCGAGACCAGCAGCTCCCACTTCGACTCTCCGCCCTCCTGCCAGGTGGGCCGCAGCTTTCGCATCAGAACCGGACTCACCGGGACCTCCGCGAACGTAGTCGCCACCAGGCCTACCTCCGACATGCTGGTATCGGTGTTGCTGCCGGTCACGCGCAAAAGGGCCGTAGTGCCCGCCGCGCCTCGCAGCAACGCGTCGGCCAGCATTTGCGGCGCTCCTCTCGGGTTGCGCGGCGCTGTATCGCTCATAACTTGCTCCCATCGATGTCCGAGATCGAGGCTAAGTCCATAAGTCACTTAGTACCTCAGTCACTTAGTCCATCAGTCACTTAGTACCTCAATCACTTAGTCCCTTGGTCCCTAGGTCCCTGCTTTATCCCAGCCTGTTCGCAACGTACGGCTTCAGCCACTCCTGCACCGTCTCGTCGATCAACGAACTTGAGAAATACTTCACCTGCATGGTGTCGATCTTGCTCATGCTGGCGTTCAGCGCCGGCGTGGCCTGCGCGTTGCGCACAATCTGCGCGCACGCCGACTTCACGTCGTCGCCGATCGTCGCCAGACCGGCCGTATACGTCACCCGCACTTCGTTGTAAGGCAGCCCCAGCACATTCCAGGGCAGTGTCAGCTCGCCGTTCGCCGGATCGAAATCCACCAGAGAGGGATCGATCGCCGTCCATTGCCCGGGCAGTGCGAACGCCCACGCAATTTCGCTCAACGGCTCTTGCGGGAGCTCCCCGCGCCGCGGCCGGGCGTAGCGGCCCTCGACGCTTACCAGCGGCGAAGTGGCCGGCGCCAGTGGCGTCAGCGGCAGATAACTCAAGAGCACCGTCTGCGCTCCCGCCGTCACGCGCAAGCGCTCGATGTACTCGACCACGTTCAGGTCCGGCCGCCGGCAGTAGCTGTTGATCAACGCCGTGGCAGCCGTGATCCAGTCCGCAGTGGTTCCAGCCGGCAATCCATAATTCGGGTAATCCGCTGGCTCGAGATAGGCCATGTGTTCCTCCGGAACAGTGATCAGTGATCAGTTGTCAGTTTTCAGTGATCGCTCCGCGATCCACAGCGATGGCATTTGAATTCGCTCTCGCCGGGATCAGGAGCTGATCACTGATCACTGACAGCTGACAACTGTTTTTCTTACCGTTCGACAATCACCTGCGTGTGCGCGAAGTTCGCGCCCTTCACCACCGGCGCGCCAAACTTGACCGCGACGTACTGGTAGGTCAGCGAGTTGGGCAAGCCGAGCTGGAAGACGCGCGGAGCCGGATCGCCGAGCCAGTGATACTCGATCAGGTCCTCGGTCACGATGTAGGCCGAAAGCACCGCGTTGCCCGTTCCCGGCGTGCCGGTATAGGGCAGGCTCCAGTCGGGGATCAGCGGCAGGTCGCCGGCTTGCGTCGACAGATTCTTCACCGTGAAGCCCGCCGAGATCTGCGTGGAGTTCAGCACCACGTTGTACTCGCTCTTCATTTCCTGGTCGATCAGGTCCAGCAGCACCGGGTTGGCATAGATGGCCGTCGGCCGAATGCGATAACCGGTGCTGGCAACCATCTGCGCGATGGTGGTCTTGATGGTGTCCACGATCTTCATGGATGTGGTCACCGTCACGCTGTTGCCGCCGGCCGCGATCTGCGCCGCGCAACCCATGTATTGGGTCGTGGTTGGCGCGCTCAGGCTGGTGTCCGTGCCCTGCCACAGGGCCACGTCGTGCGTCACCATCACGCCGCTCACGGTATCCACCAGGTCCTTGGCCTGCAGGTACGCGAACTGCTTCTGCTGGTCGCCCAGTTCGATGTCGAAGAGGTTGTAGTTGATCTGCGCCACAATGGCCTTCAGCGGCACGCTCAGCTCGATGCGTGTCGGGTTGACCACCGCGGGGCTGATGCTGCGCGGATTCACAAAGCCGGCCGCGCCCGGATTGGGGATGGCTGTCTCCTCAAAGAACCGCGAGGGATGACCCGTCGCCGGAACCTGCTTGATGCGCTGTCCGAATGGACTGGAGCGCCGGCAAATGTCGAAAATCTCCGTCTGGTACAGCGGCACTTCGATAGCGCCCGGCCCGATGTAATCCGCTGCTGCGTGAATGTCTGCAAAGGTTGCGTTCATAGCTCTCTCCACCCCCTCCATGGGGCCGTTGCTTAGTGATCAATGATCAGTAGTCAGTGATCAGTTGATGTCGATCAGCGGCCATGGCAATGGTTAACGAAAACTGACCACTGATCACTGACCACTGACAACTGCTCTTACGCAATCGCGCCGGCCCGCAGCAGCTGCGTCTTTACCGCGATGCGCTGTTCCAGGCTCAGCCCCGACAACGCCGCGTCGAGAGCGTGCACATCCACCGGCCCGTCGCCGATGCCGTGCTTGGCCAGCATCTCCGCCGTGGCCGCCGGCATGGTCCGGCGCAAAGGGTTCACGGGACTAGCCGCGGCCTTCACCTCGGCCAGCTCCTGCTCCACCGCAGCCAGCTTTTCGGCCAGTTCGGTCTCGCGGCGGCTCTGCTCCACCGTGGCCGAGATCTTCTCCACCTCGCCCGACAGAGCGGGCGCCGTGGCGACGCGTTCTTCCAGCCAGTTCAGCGTCCTCTCCAGCAGAGTGGTCGCAGCCTCCAGCCGCTCGGCAATGTTTTTCTCGTTGTTTTCCATGTCCTTCCTTTCTTGTTTCCGCGCCTTTCGCGCAAACAACCGCTGTGCCGGCCCCAGAAAAAAGGCCCCGCCGCGCGGAGCCTCTTCACTGACCTGCTAACTCGCTGACTTACTAACTCGCTAACTCGCCGACGTGCTAACTTGCCGACTTGCTAACTTGCTGTCTCGCGGACTCGCTGACTTGCTAACTCGCCATCCTGAAGCTCGTTGCCCGGTACGCCGCCTTCTCGCGCAGCAGAATCGCCGCGCCGGTAAAGGTGACGCGCGTCAGCTTCCACACCTCGGCCCGCATATCCTCCACGCGCGCGTCGGCCAGCTCGTAGCTCATGCCCATCGCCTCCGGCGCGTGCGCCGCCATGGCCGACGCCACCTCGGGAAAATCGCGCGCGTAAAGATAACCGCGCACCACCAGGCGCTGCCCGATCACATCCGCCTCGGTCAGCAGGCCGATCTTGCGCCGCGCATCGTGCCCGTCCCAGCCGGGCCGGTAATCCACCGCCATGCCCACGAGCGAAGCCAGCGCCTTTTCCGCAGCCTCCTTCGTCAACATCACGCGATGCCCGCGCGCCCCGGCCGGCGCCTTGTCGCTGGCCGTATTCACCACCGTCAACACGCCCTCGAACGGCACCCGGTTGGGATGCTTGTCCACATGAGGAATCTCCACCGCCATCGCTTCCAGTCGCATCTGCTCGCTCCACTCGCCAGGTCTCAGGTCTCAGGTTTCAGGGATCAGGCCTCGGCTATCAACTGACACCTGAAACCTGATCCCTGACACCTGCTTCTATCGGCGCCAGCCCCCGCATGGCCCGCACCTCGTTCACCGTCAGCACGCCCGCCTGCAGCAGTTGCACCTGCACCTGCAGCTCCGTCTCCTCGTCGCGCGCGCTCAGTTCATTGAACACAAACTCGAACTCGCGCCAGCCGATGCACTTCGAGAACAGGTCCCGCGTAAAGTGCTGCGCCAGCAACAACGCCAGCGGCGAGATGGCGCCGCGAAACGCTTCATCCGCCATTTCGGAGGCCGTCGATTGATTCACATCGGCTTCGAGGCCCAGCATCAGCGGCGGCAGCCCGAAGGCGTTGGCCACCATGCGGATCAAAAACTCCTGCCAGGCCAGCCTCAGGTCCGCGTCCGTGCCCTGGGCAAAGCGCAGCACCTCCGGCTTCTGCTCGGTCGAAATCAGCGGCACGCGGCCCGTGCCCTCGATCTCGTCCTGCCACCAGCGAATCAACCGGTCGTGTTGCGCGGGCGTGGCCTCGTTCAGCCACAGCGCGTACTGCGCCACCGAGTTCGCCGCCAGTTTTCCCGCGAAGCGATGCGCGCCCTGAAACTCATTCACGGTCTCGAACGCCACTTCCAGCGGTCCCAGTCCAAAGGGCGTAAAACTGCGCGGATTCATGCGGATGTACATCAGTTGGTTGTCGAATAACTCCACCGCGCTCGACTCCAGCTGCCCCGGCATGGCCTGCGCATAACGCGGCACATCCTCCTGCCCGTCCCACCTGGCGTTGATGCGGATCGACGCCC
>CAZMWL010000016.1:0-87799 GCA_964569985.1 uncultured Occallatibacter sp. | reverse complement strand
CGAAGCGAGTTGGAGTCGACAAATGGCTGTTCTTCACCACCTGCGTGCTGGTGGTGATCGGGCTGGTGATGGTCTTTTCCGCGTCAGCCGTGGTCGACCAGGAGCGGTACCACTCGGCTTACACCTTTGTTTTCAAGCAGGCCATCTGGGCCGCGGCGGGAGTGCTGGCGCTTCTGGTGCTGATGCACGTCGACATCAGCCATTACAATTCGCCGCGCTTTATTTATCCCGCGCTGTGCGTGACCACGATCCTGCTGGTGCTGGTGTTTCTGATGCCCGGCTCGCATCATACGCACCGCTGGATCCGCTTCGGAGATTTTTTCACCTTCCAGCCCTCTGAGATTGCGAAGCCCGCGCTGGTATTTTTTCTGGCGTGGTTTTTGCATACGCGGCTGGACGCCATGCAGGAATGGGGACGCACGCTTGTGCCCGCGGCGCTGATTCCGTTTTTGTTTATCGTTTTGGTGGTCGCGCAGCCGGACCTGGGCACGGCTCTGGTGCTGGCCGGCGTGACCGCCATGATGATGGTGCTGGCGGGGATGGAGTGGAAGGTTTTCTTCGGGGCTTGCTGCGCGGCACTGCCGGCTCTGGCGGCGCTGCTGTTCTGGGTTCCGTGGCGGCGCGCGCGCATGCTGGTCTTCCTCAGCCCCGAATCCGATCCGCAAGGCGCGGGCTACCACATTTACCAATCGCTCATCGCCGTAGGCACCGGGGGATTGACGGGCCGCGGCTACATGGAAGGAATGCAAAAGCTGTTCTATCTGCCGGAAGCCTCGACGGATTTCATCTTCGCCAACATCGCGGAGGAACTGGGGTTCATCGGCGCCATATTTATCGTGCTTCTGTTCGCCGTGTTCGGCGCGCGCGGGCTGCGCACCGCCTTCCGCTCGACCGATTCGTTTGCGCGGCTGGTGGCCTTCGGCATCACGATCACGATTCTGTTGCAGGCTTTCTTCAACATCAGCGTGGTGCTGTCGCTGGTTCCCAACAAGGGCCTTCCGCTGCCCATGATTTCGCTGGGCGGCACGTCGCTGTTCTGCACGCTGGCGAGTATTGGGATCTTGCTGAATATTTCGAGACAGGCGGAGTGAGAGGGACGAGCTTCTAGCCTCTAGCTTCTAGCTGCTAGCTCCAGAAGAGCAGGGAACAAGCGAATAAGGGGCGGGGAATAGAGAGTAGAGAATAGAGATTAAGGAACCAAGGAATTAGGTCGAGAGTGGCTCAACTGCGAATTCTGATCGCTGGCGGCGGAACGGGCGGGCACATTATTCCCGCGGTGGCCGTGGCGCGCGAACTGGTGGACCGGCATGGGGCGGAAGTGCTGTTTGTGGGCACGGCGCGGGGACTGGAGACGCGGCTGGTGCCCGGTGCGGGGTTCGCACTGCGCCTGATCGATGTGGGCCCGCTCAAAAGCGTGTCGATGATGACGCGGCTGCGCACGCTCTCCCGTTTGCCGGCCAGCATCGGCGATTGCAAGCGCATGATCCGGGAGTTCCGGCCCGGCGCGGTGCTGGGCGTGGGCGGCTACGCCTCGGGTCCGGCGATGGCGGCGGCGCTCTGGCTCAAGGTTCCTGCCATGGCCTTTGAGCCCAATGCCATGCCCGGCCTGGCCAATCGCCTGGTGGGCAGGCGGGTGCAGGCGGCAGCGGTCAACTTTCCCGCGGCCGTCTCGTGGTTCCGCAACGCCGAGGTTACCGGCGTTCCCGTGCGGCCGGAGTTTTTCTCGTTGCCTAAGCCCACCGGGCCACCCCATCTGCTGGTCTTTGGCGGCTCGCAGGGCGCGCGCATCTTCAACATCAATTTGCCGCGATTGATGCCGGCGTTGCTGTGCGCTGCGCCGGGGCTGACCGTGCTGCACCAGAGCGGGGCGCGCCACGCCGCAGCCACCGAAGAGGCCTACCGCGCCAGCGGGGCCGACCCCTCGCGCTGGGAAGTGCGGCCGTTTCTCGACGATATGCCGTCGCAGTTTGCCCGCGCCCACCTGGTGATGTCGCGGAGCGGCGCCTCCACCGTGGCGGAACTGGCAGCCGCCAGCAAGCCTTCGCTGCTGGTGCCATTTGCCGCCGCCACCGACGAGCATCAGCGCCGCAATGCCGAAGCTATGGTCGAGGCCGGCGCGGCCGTGATGATGGAGGAGAAGGACCTGGAGATTCCCGAGCACTTGCTGGCTGCGCTGACGGGCCTGTTGAACGATCCGCCTCGTTTGGCTGCGATGGCCGCCGCCGCGCGGACGCAAGCGCATCCCGGCGCAGCCGAGCGCATTGCCGATCGGCTGGCGGAGCTGGCGGGAAAATAGCTGGTCAGCGAGTTGGCGAGTCAGCAAGTCAGCAAACCAACGAGTCAGCAAATTAGCGAGTCAGCAAGCCAGCGAGTCAACAAATTAGCGAGTCAGCTAGTTAGCTAGTTGGGACGCCGGCTGACTGGATCACGATTGAAAACAGGGCTGCTTATTTCGCCGGGGGCGTCTGGCCGGCCGCGTCTCCCAGTGGAAGTTCGGCGGTTCCGATGCGTCCTGTGGCTGAGACGCGGACCATAAACCGGACGCGCACCGCCTTTTTATCGTGATCGGCCAGATGGTAGGGAATGTCGAGGTCGCGCAAAATCCGGCCGGTGGGGGAAACGCTGGGGGGAGCAGAGGCTCGGATTAACCTGGCGTCCTGCTCGAGCTCTTTGCCCTTCTTGTCAAAAGTGGTGGTAGCAAGGATGACCTCGGCGATGCGGTGCGGCTCCGTATCGGTGGGGAGTTTCCAAACCAGCCCGTGGCCGTCGATGTGCACGTTGAAAGTTTCTGGATCGGCGGTTGACCTTTGTACCTGGATCGAGACGCCGTCGTAGACCATGTTGCTGGAGTCGGCGGAGACAATGTCGGCAAGGAGACGCCGCGACGGGTTCTCAGGATTTACGCGCAGCGGGCCGCCTTGCAGGTAATATCCCTCGCGTGTGATGACTTGCAGTCCCGGCCGATCTACGGTGACGTTGATTTTGCGAAACTTCCTGAAATCGGATGTGCTGCTGACCGGCCGGTAGCTGAGTGAATAGATGTTAGCCCCATCCTGGATGGCGGTTTGAATTTCCATGTCGACATCGTTGCGACCGTAAAGGGTCCGGCCGCCGGTGGCTTTGGCCAGGCGGTTGAACTCGTAGTTCCCGCCGAAGGGATCGATCATGGGGTCGCCGCCGTAGACGCCTGGGTCGACAAGGACGCCCGCCGGATCGATGGTGTACAGCGTTACTCGCGCATCTCGCAGCATGTTCACGCAATCCTGCACAGCGTTGAAGATGCGGTTCTCCGTATCGATTGACCAACCCCCTTGCAAACGGCGGGACGGAGGAAAGCCGCGGCCGATCCAGATCATGTTTTTGTGGCCGGGATGTCCCATGACTGCTTCGGCGACGCGCCGCAGGGTAATAAAGGCCGTGGCATAGCGTTCGCTCACCCAGGCGCCCTGGGAGACCTGCCAGGGACTCACCGCGAAGTGATGATCGAGAGCGGATATGATCTCTTCCTTATTCTGCGTGTAGTCGTGCAACACAGCAAAGTTCTGCAGACTGACCGCGATGAGCATGGTGGGCGTGATGAGTTTTGCCGGCTGCTTCTCAAGATACTTTTTCAGCGAATAGCGCGCGAAGGCCATGTCCTCGAAGCGGGTGTTGAACTCGTCGAGCAGGATGATATCGACGGGAGCGCGCGGCGCAAGGCGATCCAGGTCGGCGGTGGAGTTGATCACGAGTTCCGGGGCGGGGATATGGGTGCGAGCCATTTCAAAATTGAGGATGGTCTGCGGCTGGCCCGATTCCTCAACATGAAAATCGTCGCGCGACAGATCCTTGACAACCGCGCCCTTCTTGTCCACAACGACCATGTCGAGCACCACGAGGCGCGAGGCCGTGCGGATGGTATAGGTGCCATCGCTGTTCTTGACCGGCTGGGCGGAGCTGGAAGGGGTTGGGTTGGAAACCTGCGAGGGAGATTGCGTTTGTGCGGGAGGTGCTGGCGGCGCTGGTTCCTGGGGCTGCAATTGCGGTTGCGCCGGCGGAGCGGACGCAGGCTGTTGCGCACGCAAAGACGGCAGCGCCAACGCCGTCAGCAGGATAAGCAGGAGAATATAAAGACGTGAGCCTTGCATGATGTGCCTCGAACTTGAGAGACATCATATCGCCATTGCCGCTCTCCGCGGCGAAAACTTACATCGGGCGTGGGCGGCAGCAATGCTTCCGGCAGAGCGGGGACAAGCGGGGGCGCGGCGAGCCTTAAGAAGAGCGAAGAGAAGTTCTCGCGCGCATGGAAAAAGCCCGCCTGCCGAAGCAGAGCGGGCTTTTCGTTCCTGGCAAGTAGCCGGAATTTACCGGTGTCCGCCGCCGCCGTGTCCGCCGCCGCCACCACCGTGGAAGCCGCCACCACCGCCGCGTGCTGCGCCGCCACCGGCGTACCCGCGTGCACCGCCTGCGTAACCGCGAGCTCCACCTGCGTAGCCGCGTGCGCCGCCGGCATAACCGCGAGCTCCACCGGCATAGCCACGAGCGCCGTAGCCGTATCCGCCGCGACCGTAGCCGTAGCCACCGCGACCCCATCCACCATGGCCCCAACCATAACGGCCCCAGCCATACCAAGGTCCGGCGCCGATGAAAACGCCGCCGTAGAACCAGTTAGGTCCGTAATAGCCGTAGGGTGCGCAAGCGTAGGGGTAATAGGAGTAGTAGCCCCATGCGCAGTCCGGGGGACCGTAATAAGCGGGATAGCCGATTGCCGGGCCTACGCCGATTCCAACCGCGACCTGGGCATTCGCCGGGACAGCGGCGAACGGGAGAACTACAAGCATTGCCAACGCGGCCAACGCGATCAAACTGAGCTTCTTCATGAAATCCTCCTTGTGCCGCCCGATTCCTGACTTGCCCAACCGGTAACCGGAGTCGCCTCCAGCCTCAGCACCCGCCAGCCGACTCTTATTTCGTCCTACGGCCGGCTTTCAATCTCTTAAACAACATTTTCGCTCTTTTGTTGCGGTCTGGTAAAAGAATTCCGCAACCGCAATCAAAGAGCAAGGACTTTCCGCGTCCCCTTGCCTGGACCGTACCTCCACAGGGGGCTACGGCCAGCAGGGTTAGATGCCTCAAAAAGTGAAAAGTCATAAAAAACGGCCTCTCCAACTGGGAGAGGCCGCATGTGCAGGCAGCAGAAGGCGAAACTACCTGCGGAAATAACCGCGGCGGCCGACGAAGTGCGGTCCGTAGAACGGGCCGTGGCCAAATACGACGCCGCCACGAATGACCGGGCCCACCACGCCGACGCCCACGAAATTCCAATATCCGGGAACCCAGACGCCGCCGTTCCAATAGCCGCCTACCCAGACGTATCCCGGGCCAGGGCAGGCTGGCACGTATCCGCGTGCGCCGATGTAGACGCCAATGCGAGCTGCCTGGGCGGGCACTGCGCCCAAGCCCACGATTCCAACTGCCAATGCCGCTGCCAACATCCACTTCTTCATGCTGCCCATGGTTCCTCCATTTCAGGCGGCTGGTTTTGCTGGGCCGCCCCGGCATCCCACCCACCGGAAAGCTTGGCTCTTGCCGCTTCCTGGGCGTTGCCGGTTCTGCCTGTTCAAACACGCTGGAAGCGAAAGGTTGTGCGCAACTTTTCAGCGGGGAGCGGGGTTTATGGCGCGGAAATTTTTGTCGATATGCAGGGAGCAAAACGACTTTGCGGCGGATACGGTATCCTGAAAAGCGATTGATGCCGCCGATTTCAACCATGCTGTTCGCGCTGGCGCTGGCCGTTCCACAAGCGGCCGCACCAGGAGCAGCCGCAACAGCCAAGGAGATTCCCGTGCACCACGCTCATGGCAGCTTCACCGTCGACGTTCATCCTATTGCGCCCGCACCCGCCGCAGGCCTGAGCCGTTTCACCATTAACAAGACGATCCACGGCGACCTGGAGGCGACGACCATCGGCGAAATGATTACGGGCGGCGATCCCCGGCAGGGCGCGGCGGGTTATGTGGCCATTGAGGTCGTGACCGGGACGCTGGGCGGCAAGCAGGGGAGCTTTGCCCTGCAGCACTTTGCCACTATGGACGTGAACGGGCCGAAGATGCAGGTGATCGTGGTGCCCGGCTCCGGAACCGGCGACCTCAAAGGCATCGAGGGGACATTCATCATCCGCATTGAAGAGGGGAAGCATTTCTACGACTTCGATTACACGATGCCGTAAAAAACAGCTACCAGCTTTCAGCTATTAGCTTTTGGCTTGTTCGTGCCGGTTGCGAGATTCAGATCCACAACACAGCGATCTGCAAACTACTGGCTCCGGGCTTCAAGCTGAAAGCTTCAAGCCGAAAGCTGAGGGCTCGCCCCCTCTGCTACCCTGATCCTTCAACCCCATGTTTGCTACTTCGCAGCACGCGCACTTCATCGGTATCGGCGGCATCGGCATGAGCGGTATTGCCGAAATCCTGCTCAACCTGGGCATGAAGGTTTCCGGCTCCGATTTGAAGCGCAGCGCCGTGACCGACCGGCTGGCCGCACTGGGCGCGACCATCTACGAAGGGCACAGTGCAGCCAACGTGGCCGGGGCGGCCGTGGTGGTCACCAGTTCGGCAGTGAACGCGAAAAACCCCGAGGTGCTGGAAGCGCAGGCGCGCAGAATTCCCGTGATCCATCGCGGAGAGATGCTGGCCGAGTTGATGCGGATCAAATACGGCATCGCCATCGCCGGCATGCACGGCAAAACCACGACGACTTCCATGGTGGCCGCGGTGCTGAGCGCGGGCGGGCTCGATCCCACAGTGGTGGTGGGCGGGCGAGTGGATGCTCTCGGCTCGAACGCGCGGCTCGGCGCTTCGCGATACCTCGTGGCTGAGGCTGACGAAAGCGACCGCTCGTTCCTCAAGCTCTCGCCCATCCTGGCGGTGGTGACGAATCTGGACCGCGAGCACAT
The DNA here is from genome assembly GCA_964569985.1 of uncultured Occallatibacter sp. GTDB lineage: Bacteria > Acidobacteriota > Terriglobia > Terriglobales > Acidobacteriaceae > Telmatobacter. Next base: position 80,865 of record CAZMWL010000016.1, on the reverse strand, counting down.
GGATTGCTACCACGACATGGCCGACGTGGAGCGCGCCTTCATCGACTTTATCGATCGCGTGCCTTTTTACGGAGCCGTGACGGCTTGCATCGACAACGCGCTGCTGAAAGGCATTTTGCCGCGCGTGCGGCGGCGTGTATTTACTTACGGCGTGGCCGCGGAAGCGGATTTCCGGCTGGAAATTCTCGATGCAGCGCGCGTGCCGGGCTCAGCACCGGAGCAGGGAAGCTGGTTCTCGCGTTTCCTGGTGCACACCGCTACGGGACCGCTCGGTCCATTCGAGCTGCATGTGCCGGGCCGGCATAATGTGCTCAACGCCACGGCTGCCGTCGCCATTGCGCGGCAACTTGAAATTTCGCCCGCGAAGATTGCCGAGGGGCTTGCACACTTTCGCGGCGTGGACCGGCGCTTCCAGCAGCGGGGCCAGGCGCGCGGCGTGACGGTTGTGGATGATTATGGCCATCACCCCACGGAGATTCGCGCCACGTTGGAGGCAGCGCGCGCGTCAATGTGCGCTTCTGGGCGCGGAAAGATCCACGTAATCTTTCAGCCGCACCGGTACACGCGCACTCTCGATCTCTTGGATCAGTTCGGAGGCGCGTTTACCGATGCCGACACTGTGATCGTGCTGCCCATTTATGCGGCCAGCGAGGAGCCGATCCCCGGCATCACGGCGGAGCGGCTGGCGGAGCGCATTCAGGGCCCGCGCGTCGTGTTTGCGCCTGACTTTGCCGCTGCCGTCGGGGCGGTTGCGGCAGCGGGCCACGAGGGCGATCTGATTCTGACCCTCGGCGCAGGCAGCGTGAGCCAATTGGCGCCGCAGATTCTGGCCGCGCTGGAAAGCAGTTCGGCTTTCGGGGCCTAATCTTTCGAGGATATGGCCGGCATCTGCCGTGAACAAAGACACGCAATATTGTCCTCAAATCCGGAGTATCATCGGTGTTCATACCATAGGTTCGGGGCCCACTCAACATCGCAGAACTCGGCAGGACTGAGGTCACGAATGCAGCGAGCTACCGGAGTGGTCATTGCATCTGTCGTCGGGGCCGTCGCGATTGCGGCGCCCATCCTGATCTCGGTCCGGCTGGCCTGGGAGCAGAGCCTGACGGGTGAGAACAATCGTGCGCTGAGCTATGCGCGAGACGTTCTGCACCGCATGGATGAAACGTCGGATCAATTCGCGCGGGCCCGCGACGTTCTCAATCACGACCATTTGGCTCCCTGTTCCCCCGACGAAATCGAAGTGATGCGCCAAATCGATCTGGACTCGAGTTACATCCAGGCAGTGGGCCGTATCTCCGGCGACACGCTCCTCTGCACCTCTCTTGGCACCAGCACGCCAATACCGGTTGGACCTCCGGAGTTGGTTACAAGTCATGGCGTCACGGAACGAAACAACATTCGAATTTCCATTGCCCCTTCGTACGCTTTGACTGTGTGGTCCCAGGACCACGTAGCGATTGTTGTCGACCCGAGCCTGACGACCGATACTCCGACCGAGGGTCCCGGTATTTCAATCGCAATTTTTGTTCCCTCCTCTCCGAACCGAATCTTGATCGCCACGCGGGGTGGAAACATCCCTTCGAGGTGGCTCAAGACCATCCCCAATGGCGGCGAAACCACCTTTCTTGACGCGGGCTATGTGGTCACCGAGATGCGATCTCGGAATCATGACTACGCGGTTGTGACTGCGGTCCCGGAACTTTACGCCAATCAGTTGGCACGTCATTTCGCCCGTATCTTTGTCCCCATCGGTCTTCTTTGCGGAGCCGGACTGGCGTGGGCGGTGTTGTACATTTCGCGCCTTCGGCTGTCTCTGCCCAAGATCCTAGAGAGTGCAGCGCGGCGCCGGGAGTTCTTCGTCGAGTATCAGCCTGTAGTGGACCTGGCAACGAAGCGCTGGATCGGCGCCGAAGCTCTGGTGCGCTGGCGGCGCGCTAATGGGGCGGTTGTTCGCCCCGACAATTTCATCCCCGAGGCCGAAGAAAGCGGTGTGATTACTCGCATCACTGCCTGCGTGGGCGAGATTGTTGCCGCCGATCTTCCCAAACTGCTCCAGATTGATCCAGAGTTCTTCGTCGCCATCAACCTCTCCGCTCCCGACTTGCGCTCCGCGGAAACTGTTGAACTTTTCCGGAAGATGCTAAAGAGCAGCAAGGCGCAACCGAAGAACATCGCGGTCGAGGCCACCGAGCGCGACTTCTTACAAGGTAAAGAGACGAGCGACATCCTGAACGCGATCCGCAAACAGGGGATCGTGGTTGCCATCGACGACTTTGGCACAGGGTATTCCAGCCTCTCCTGCCTGGAAAGCCTCGGTCTCGACATGCTCAAGATCGACAAGTCGTTCGTGGAAACCATCGACACCGATGGCGCCACCAGCCATGTCGTGCCCTACATCATCGAAATGGCACACTCTCTCAGACTCCACATCACGGCCGAGGGCGTCGAAACCGAAGCCCAGGCGTACTTCCTCAGCAGTCACGGCGTACACTTCGCACAGGGTTGGCTCTTCAGCAAACCGATGCCCATCGGACCTCTGTGTGAATCGCTTCGCGGGCAACAGGCGACTACTCCGGTGAGCACCGAGGCTCTGTTTCGTTCCTGAGGCCGTTTCAGCCGCGGCCCACGAAGGCGACGTGATTCTGACGCTCGGCGCGGGCAGCGTGAGCCAACTGGCGCCGCAAATCCTCACCGCGCTCGCAGCGAAGTAGGTTTCAGACCGCATGAACTCGTACCTGAGGGGTTCGTGCTATCCCACCTTTTCGCTCAAGAATCGGGCGAAAGGATGGGGCACGGGAGGGTTCCTCTTCAAGCGGACGGAGACATAGCGGCTCGGCTGCCTGTTATGATGGGCGCGCAAATCCAATGCAATTTTTACGAGGCAAGAATGAAGGCCAGCTCGCGCAGAAATTTTCTCAAAGCATCCTCGGCCGCGGTTGCGGCATGGGCAGTTTCGAAACCAGTTTTCGCGTGGGCCGAGACGCCAGGCCCGGTCGAAGTGTGGGCCACGTTCCGCGACCGGCGTCATCAAAAGGGTGCGCCGCTGGCGTGGAAGCCTGCGAGTGAGGTTGCCGCCGACGCCATCGTCCTCAATCCCGCGGAACTGCGCCAGGAGATGCTGGGTTTTGGCGCGGCGCTCACTGATGCCGCTTGTTACGTGCTGAGCCGGCTTGACGGCGCCGAGCAGCAGGCGCTGATGCATGAGCTGTTTGCGCCGGGCGGGATGGCCTTCAACGTCTGCCGCACCTGCATCGGGGCCAGCGATTATTCGCGAACCGTTTACAGCTTCGATGAAAGCACGGAGCCCGATCCCGAGCTGAAGAAATTTTCGATCGATCACGACCGCGCCTACATTCTTCCCATCCTCAGTGCGGCGCGCCGCGTCAATCCCGGCTTGTTTCTCTTTTCCTCGCCGTGGAGCCCGCCGGGATGGATGAAATCGAATGGCTCCATGCTGGGCGGGGCGATGCGCAACCACTACTTCGGGCCCTATGCGCACTACTTCCTGAAATTCCTCGCGGAGTACAAGGCTGCGGGCGTGCCCATTGACGCCGTCACGGTGCAGAACGAGGTCGACACGGATCAGGACGGACGCATGCCCGCCTGTTTGTGGGGCCAGGAATATGAGATGGCGTTTGTGAAATCGCACCTCGGCCCGCTGCTGCGCAAAGAGGGCGTCAGCACGAAGATCTGGATTCTCGACCACAACTACAACCTGTGGGGCCGGGCCATCGACGAGCTGAGCGATGCGGGCGTGTACGAATCGGTGGACGGAATTGCCTGGCACGGCTACGGCGGCGAGGTGTCGGCGATGACGCGCGTGCACGAGGCATTTCCGCAGAAGAACGCGTACTGGACCGAAGGCGGGCCCGACATTAACTCGCCCGATTACCAGACCGACTGGACGCATTGGGCGCAGACCTTCAATGGGATCGCGAACAACTGGGCGCGCTCGATTACTGCGTGGAATATCGCGCTCGACGAAAACGGCAAGCCAAACGTGGGGCCGTTTTCCTGCGGCGGGCTGGTGACGATTGACAACGCGACGCATCAAGTGACGCGCAGCGGGCAGTATTGGGCCTTCGCGCATTTTTCCCGCCACGTGCGGCGCGGGGCGAGGGTGATTGGCGCAAACAGCGTGGGTGCTGCCGCGGCGGAGGGCGCTGCTGGCGACGTTTCCGCCGCCGCATTCCGCAATCCTAGCGGCGGCATGGTGGCGGTGCTGGCCAATCGCGGGCCCCAGAAGCGGATCCAGTTACTGCTGGGTGCGAGCGCGCTGGAGGTGAATCTGGAAGCCGATTCGGTGCAGACGCTCGAGTGGCAGTGAAGCGGCCGCGCCGTTCTTGCCGCGAGTTTTGCCCGTAACCCATCAGGTTCCCCCGGCCTGACCGTGGAAGGGCTCGAACCATCCGCGGGCCATAATGAAATCTGGCGATTGTCACGACCCTGCTCAGGCGTGACCAATCAAGGGAATACCACAAATCGGCCTCTGTTGTGGGACGACGATCCGCCCGCTGAGTTGCGCCGCCGGCGCACGCTCGAAGTGGATGGGCGTGTGCGCCGCGCTGCACCGGGTATGCCGCTGGAGTTCGACGATCCAGACGGCGACGGTGTGTTGCGCCCGGCCGCAAATCGCTTCGGCGTGCCCAAGCCGCCCTGGTGGCGGCCGGCGAGCACCGTGGGCCGCGTGTTTCTTACCGCCGGCGCGCTCGTGGTGCTGGGCGGCCTCACCACGGCCTCGCTCGTGCTCGCGCGTTATCTCGAACGCGACGCGCGTTTCCGCATCACTGGCTCCAGCGACATCCAAGCTACAGGCCTCAGCGAGTTGAGCCGCGCCGACCTGCTGCCCGTGTTCGGCGAAGACATCGGCCGCAATGTATTTTTTGTTCCTTTGAGCGAAAGACGTCGCGCATTGGAGCAGATTCCCTGGATCGAACATGCGACGGTGATGCGCGTGCTGCCCGGCCAGATTCGCGTCGCGGTAGTGGAGCGGCAGCCGGTGGCATTCACGCAGCACGGCGCGCAGATCGGGCTTGTGGATGCCAACGGGGTTCTGCTCGCGATGGCCGCGAAGACCATGGCGGAGCGGCATTATTCGTTTCCGGTGGTGTCGGGCATCGATCCCGGCGATTCCGCGGAGTCGCGCAAGGCGCGCATGGCCGTGTACCTGCGGCTGATGGCCGAGCTGGACGCGGACGGCAAGCATAACTCCGAACAGATTTCCGAAATCGACCTTACCGATCCTGAAGATGCGCGCGTGCTGATGCCGGAGCAGGGCAGCGATATCCTGGCGCACTTTGGCGAGGATCATTTTCTGGAGCGCTACCAGCGTTACAAGGCGCACATCGCGGAGTGGCGCCAGCAGTATCCGCATCTCAAGTCGGTGGATCTGCGCTACGACAACCAGGTGGTGCTGGGGATGGCCTCGGGCACGGAGAAAGAGGCTTCCGCGGGAGGCGAAGCGGGTGCGAACTCGTCTATACCCGCCGCGGGCGCTGCGCCAGGAGCGAGCGCGCAAGGCGATGCCGCGAAGAACCCTGCGGCAAAGAAGAACAATCCTGCTCCGGGAAAAAAGCACGCGGCGCCAAAGCGCACCGCGAGAAATACCAATACAACTTCGACGCGCGCCGCAACTTCGATTCGAGAATCGCGCGGCGTTGAGGGCGGGTGAGCGCGATGGGCCAGAAGCCGGACAATCTGATCGTGGTGCTCGACATTGGCAGCGCCGGTACGCGCGTGCTGGTGGGCGACGTGCATGAGCAGGTGCTGCGCTATCGCGGCCACGCGGTGGTGGAATCGGCGGGCATGCGGAAGGGCCTGATTGCCGAACTGGCTCCTGCGGCGAAGGCCGTGCGCGCGGCCAGCGAGCAAGCCGAGCGCGTGGCGCGCGTGAACATCGATGAATGCATGGTGGGCATCGGCGGGCCGCACATTCGCGGCCTGAACACGAGCGGCGGATTGCAGTTGGGCCGCGGCATGCGCGAGATTACGCGCGAGGATGTGCGCGCCGCCGTGGATCACGCGCGCGCCATCGAACGGCCCGCGGATCGCGAGATTCTGCATCTGCTGCCGCGGCAGTTCATTCTCGACGAACAACCCGGAATTTTCGATCCTGTGGGGATGGTGGGCGCGCGGCTCGAGGTCGAACTGCACATCGCCACCTGCTCCGGCAGCGCGCTGCAAAGCACCGTGACCTGCGCCAATCGCGCCGGCTTGGAGGTTTCAGAGGCGGTGCTCGAAGCCATCGCCTCCGCGGAGTGCACGCTTTCCGCCGACGAGCGCGAACTGGGCGTGTGCCTGCTGGACATCGGTGCGCATTCCAGCGACATGGCGGTATTTTTCGAGGGCGCGGTGGCGTACACGGCTTCGGTTCCCATCGGCGGCGCGCATTTCACCAATGATCTGGCCATCGGCCTGCAAATGCCTGTGGCGCAGGCTGAGGAACTCAAGCGGCAATACGGCAACGCGGTGGTGACGGCGGTGCCGCAATTGGCCGAGATCGAAATTGCCAACCCGCAGCCACAACGCCTTTCGCTGCGCACCGTGGCGGAGATTCTGGAGCCGCGCGCGCGCGAGCTGATGTACTTTGTGCGCGAAAGTTTGCGCCACGGCGGCGTGCTCGACGCCCTGGGCGCGGGATGCGTGCTGACCGGCGGCGGAGCCATGCTGCCCGGCATGCTGGATGTGACCGAGAGCCAGTTGCGCGTGCCGGCACGCACCGGTTTGCCGCTGCGGCTGCCGCAAATGCCCGCGGCGCTGAACCATCCATCGTGGGCCGCGAGCATCGGCATGGTGCTTTACGCGCATCGCACGCGCGTCCTACGTGAGGCTGAAGACAACCGGAGTTTGCGCGCCAGATTTCGCGCCATGTTTGCGACGAGCTTCTAAAGGCGGGGAGCAAGGGAACGAGGGAGCAAGGGAGCAAGAAGGCAGGGACTAGGGACGTAGGGACTAAGGGACTAGGGACCGGAACAGCAGGAAATCGTAGACGAGGAGAGCGGAGCCCCCATGGAACAGCAGAAGAGTGAAGCCGGAGAGATGCGGATTCAATATCACGAAGAACCGCTGCGCGGCGCGCGCATCAAGGTGATCGGCGTAGGCGGAGGCGGCGGCAACGCCGTGAATCGCATGATTCAGGCGCACATGGAAGGCGTGGAGTTCATCACCGCCAATACCGATGTGCAGGCGCTGAAGCTTTCGCAGGCGCCCATCAAGCTGCAGCTCGGCGTGCGGCTCACCTCGGGACTAGGCGCGGGCTCGAATCCCGACGTGGGCCGCCGTGCCGCGCTCGAAGACTCGGAAAAAATCATCGAGGCGCTGGAAGGCGCCGACATGGTTTTTGTCACCGCGGGACTGGGCGGAGGGACCGGTACCGGCGCCGCGCCGGTGATCGCTTCGCTGGCCAGCGAGATGGGCATTCTGACCGTGGCCGTGGTCACGCAGCCTTTCGCTTTTGAGGGCAAGCGCCGCCTGATGCAGGCCGAGCGCGGCCTGAAGGAATTGATCGACAGCGTCGATACCATGATTGTGATTCCCAACGAAAAGCTGCTGGTGGTGGCCAAGGACGCGGGATTCTTTGAGAGTTTCCGCATTGCCGACGACGTGCTGCGCCAGGGCGTGCAGGGCATCAGCGACATCATCACCATTCCCGGCATCATCAACCGCGACTTTGCCGACGTGAAGACGACCATGGCCGGCATGGGCCACGCGGTGATGGGCACGGCGGTGGGCTCGGGCAGCAATCGCGCCGTGGAAGCCGCGCAGGCGGCCATGGCATCGCCGCTGCTCGAGGCCGGCGCCATCGACGGCGCGCGCGGCATCCTCATAAACATCACGGGCTCGAGCTCGCTCAAGCTCTCCGAGGTCAACCAGGCGTCGTCGCTCATCCAATCGGCGGCGCACGAAGACGCCAACATCATCTTCGGCGCGGTGCTCGACGAGAAGATGGGCGAGGAAGTGAAGATCACCGTCATCGCCACCGGCTTCCGCGACCAGATGCCGGAGCGCCGCGCGCGCATGTTGAACGTGGAAGAAGCGCCGGTGGTTTCAGTGCCGGTGGTGGCGCCGGGCAACTGGCTTTCAGAAAGCGATGCCGCGCCGTCTGCCACACGCGCCCGCTTTTTGAGTGAGGAAGAAGAGACCACTGCGGAGAACAACGACGATGCGTTCTTTTTTGCGGCGGCAGCGCCGGGCGTGGCGACCACAGTGACGATGGCAACGCCGCAGGCCATGGCTGAAGCCAGCGACGCCATGAATTTGGCCATGCAACGCGAGAGCCAGTCGGCACCGGCGATGCCGCATTACGATTCCGTCGAGAGTGGGGCGATGGAGAGCGAGCCCGCGTACAAGGCTCCGCCCCGGGACTACGCGGCGGATTTCTCGGAAGCTCCGCGCCGTGCGATCGCGCCGGACATGGTGGAGCAGGAGCTCACGGAGCAGGACATGGCGGAGCAGCTACGGGGACCGGAGCAATCGTTGTTTCCAGAGACGGCCGGTGAGCCTGAACGCGATCTGGATGTTCCCACGTTTATGCGGCGCTCGAAGTTCTAGGGTTTTCAAGCTCGGGGTGGGGTGAGAAGTTTTGGAAATGTGCGGGCGGGGACGCTCGCTACAGCCAGTCAACCACCCCACGGACGAGGACTTATCCTTGGGGGCCCCGGTCAAGACACCGGTGGTAACGTCACCATTCCGGTGCCGGGTATCAAAATGGGCGAGAACCCGGTATATTAAGGGAAACGCCCTCAAAAGTTGTATTCAGCAAGATTGCAGATCGAGGGGAATTTCTGCAGTTTGGGTTACTGTAAGAATAGGGACGAACTTGCGAATGGGTGGTTGAGCAAGAAGGCCAACCTTTCGCGACCTCGAGCGGCGAGACCTGCGGGCAAGATGGTTCTGACGGCGGTGGAAGAGAGGATCCACTCGCGGCAAGAGTTGAGAGTACGAAGTGCGTCGTCCAAGGACGAATGCGCGGCACGAAATCCAAAAGTTGAGAGGATGTGGGCTGGATGAAGTTGTCACGCGTCAGATTCCCTGGGACGGCGCTTTTCGCAGCTGTCTTTGCCGTCTTCGGTCTCGGCGTCGCTTCCGCGGCGGCGTTGAATGTTCCGCAAGGCACCGCGCATCATGCCAAGCCGCAAGCGCGGCTCAGAGAATCGCACCACGCCACGGCGCATCACGCCGCTGCCTCGCATTCGACCCCATCGAAAACTGCCCACGCCGCCGCAAGTCCTGCGCATACCTTGGCAACACATGCCGCGAGCGGGCACAGCACTTCATCCCGCGTCACGGCAAGATCCACGGCCGCACGGCGCAGCGCGGCCACGACGACAGGCGCTCACGTACGCCGGGTATCGATCACGCGCCGCCATCGTTATTACGAGCGCTTTACGGCCAGCTCGTTTGCGCAGGGCGAAATCGGCGCCGGCGATGTGACGGCCGGCGAAGATCCAGTGGTGCGCCAGGCTGCGATCGACGCCCTGGGCGACATGAACGGCACCGCCGTGGTCATCGACCCCGCGAATGGCCGCATCCTGGCCATGGTCAATCAGAAACTGGCGCTCTCGCCGGGCGCAGAGCCCTGTTCGACGATCAAGCTTACCGTAGCCCTGGCCGCGCTTTCTGAAGGTCTGGTCACGCGCGACACGCCGGTGCAACTGGCGGGCTTCCGCATGAATATGACCCAGGCTCTCGCCAAGAGCAACAACCTCTACTTTGAGGAGATGGGCCGCGAACTGGGCTTTGAGCGCGTGCGCCACTACGCCACGCAATTCGGGTTGGGCGAGCTGGCCGGTTACAACATTGCCGGCGAGCAACTGGGCGTTTATCCCGATCAGCCGATTCCCGAGTCCGAGGGCGGCGTGGCCCGCATGTGCAGCTTCGGCCAGGGCGTTTCTCTAACGCCGCTGCAACTGGGCGCGTTTGTGGCCGCCATCGCCAATGGCGGAACGCTCTACTATCTGCAGCATCCCACCACGCCTGAAGAAGTGGCCGCGTTCCAGCCCAAGGTGAAGCGCACGCTCGATATCGCGCGCTACGTTCCCGACCTCGAAGACGGCATGGCGGGCGCGGTGGAATATGGAACCGCGCGCAGCCTGCGCACAAACTTCCGCGAGCTGCCGGTGTTTGGCAAAACCGGAACCTGTTCCGACAGCGGCACGCGCTTCGGCTGGTTTGCTTCGTACTCCGAGTCGCCGCAGGGCGCACTGGTGACGGTGTTCTTTCTGGAAGGCGGCCGGCCCACCTTTGGCCCGCGCGCTGCCGAGATCACCGGCGAGTTCTACAAGAATCTCTGGGACCGCGACTACTTCGTCGTGAAGAATCAGGATGCGCAGAACGCTCCAGCGGCCACGCCCACGGGCAATCGCGTCACGGTCTTTCCGGCGCCGGCCGCGACCACGCCCGCCGAGCCGTAGCGGCGGACCGCAACTTCAAGCAATCTGCAAAGCAAGAAGCCGCCCGCGGGCGGCTTCTTTGCTGCGGCGTGTTCACTGCGGCAGGATATTCTGACTTCGTGAGCGACAAACTGCGTTGGGTTTTGGCGGGCATCGGCGACATCGCGCGCAAGCGGGTGATTCCCGCGATTCAAGCCGAGCCGCGCAGCCTGCTCTACGGATTTATCACGCGCGATGCGGCCAAGGCGCTGGAGTTTCGCGGCGCGAAGTCGTGGGCCACCGTGGAAGAAGCCGTCGCCGACCCGGCTGTCGACGCCTTGTACATTGCGCTGCCGGTGGCGCTCCACGCCCAGGCCGCCATCACGGCCCTGCGCGCGGGCAAACATGTGCTCTGCGAGAAGCCCATGGCCTTCGACTTCGCACAGGCACAGGAGATGGTGGCCGAAGCGCGCGCATCCGGGCGATTTCTCGGCGTTTCGTATTATCGCCGCCTCTATCCCAAGCTCATCCGCACGAAGCAACTGATGCAGGAGGGCGCGATCGGCCGGCCATTGCTGGCCGAGGCCAACTGCCACGGCTGGCTCGACACCGAGGGCCGCGAATGGCTGCGCGATCCGGCGCTGGCCGGCGGCGGCCCGCTCTACGACACTGCTTCGCATCGCATCGACGCCATGAACTTTCTCTTCGGCAAGGTGGAGCGCGCCTGCGGCCTGCTGTCGAACGCTGTGCATCGCATGGGTGTGGAGGACTCCGCAACCGTGCTGATGCAACTTCCCGGCGGCGTACATGGCGTGGTCGACGTGCGCTGGAACTCGCGCTTGGCGCGTGATCAGTTCCGCATCATCGGCGAGGAGGGCGAAATCAATCTCGATCCGCTCAACGGTCCGGAGCTGCGCGTCAATACTCGAGAAGAAAGCCGCGTGGAGCATCTGCCTCCGCATGAGAACCTGCACTACCCGGTGGTAGAGAACTTTGTCGACGCCGTGTTGGCCAACGAACCCGGCCGCCTGGCGTGCCCGGCCGAGCAAGGCGCCTGGGTGGATTGGACGATAGAACGGGTGGTTCGTTCGCAGGCCCATTCCTCCTGAAGCCGCAGCAGGATCATTTTTCTTGCGGTCTTTGCGACGAATCCGCGTGAATTACATCCGATACGTAGGTGAGGGCGCTTCTTCTCCGTTCGCAAGCCTGCGGAGCGAGGCGGCCTGATTCCCCAAACGCCGAACCCAGGAAGATTTCATGGCGCTGCCGACTCACATCTTGTTGACCTACGGGTACCTACTGCTCTTCACATGGGTTCTGGTGGAGCAACTGGGCATTCCGTTGCCCGCCACGCCGGTGCTTCTGGCGGCCGGCGCGCTCTCGGTCGACGGCCCTTTGAACTTTTTTCTGGCGCTCGCGCTGGGCGTGGTGGCGGCGCTCATCGCCGACGCGGTGTGGTTCTTTATCGGACGCAGTCATGGGCACCACGTTCTGCGCCTGCTTTGCAAACTTTCGCTCGAACCCACCACCTGCGTGCGCCGCACCCAGGACTCCTTCGCGCGCCGCCGCGGCGTCATGCTCATGTTCGCCAAATTCGTGCCCGGCCTGGGGATTCTGGCGCCGCCCGTGGCCGGCGAAAATGGCATGAAGTTCCGCCGGTTTTTGTTCTTCGACGGCATCGGCTCAACGCTTTGGGTGGGGACGCTGCTGGCTGCGGGACGCTTCTTTGGCGACTTGCTCAAGCGCAATCCGGGCCTGCTCAACTGGGTGGGGCGCTTCTCAGGCGCATTGCTCGTTCTCGGCATCATCGCATTCTTCCTAGTGCGTCTTTATCGCCGCCGGGTAGTGCTGAAGCAACTGGCGGCCGCGCGCCTTGAGCCGGTGGACCTGAAGCGCCAACTGGACGCGGGAGACCCGGTGTTCATCGTCGACTTGCGCCATCCGCTGGAACTCTTGCCTGAGCCGTTTACGCTGCCCGGCGCGCTGCACTTCTCGCCCGACGCGCTGGCCGAGCGCCACAGCGAAATTCCGCGCGACCGCGACATCGTGCTCTATTGCACATGTCCCAGCGAGGCCACAGCGGCCAAGACCGCCATGACGCTGCACCGCCTCGGCATCGACCGCGTGCGACCCTTGCGCGGCGGCTATGACGAATGGAAGCGGCTCGGCTTTCCGCTGGATGCGATTCCGCAGGTGAATCCCATGGTGACAGTGGTGCAGCCGGCAAGCTGACGACGCAGGCCGTCGCGTGCGCAGCCCATTCCGCTTGACGCGCCTTAGCGCGCATGTTCGACTGATGCAGGAATCAGCGAAGCTCATGCATCTGGCCCAACTTACCCTTGACGATTACAACCAGCAGTTTGCCGACCGCCATCTGCTGCAGGACGTAGTGGCGAAGTGGGCGAGGGAAAAGCCCGAAGCCGCGGCTCTCGTGAGTGCAGAGAGCGGTCGCGCGGTGACCTGGAGCGAGTTTGACCGATTTACGACGGCCCTGGCCGGCGAGTGGCTGCGCTTCGGCCTCACAAAAGGCGATTACGTTATCACGCTGCTGCCCATGTCGGTGGATCACGTTCTGTTCGAATACAGTTTGTTCAAGATTGGCGTGATTGTGGTCCCGCTCGACTTGCGCCTGCCCGCCGCCGAAGTGATTCGCGTGGTCGAGATGCTGCGCCCGCGGGGGTTTGTCGGTCTCGGCCTGTACGGGCCGCTCGATTTCCGCGAGATGGGCCGCGCCGTCGCCGCACGTTGTCCCTGGATCGAGCATTTTTTCACCGTGAGCACAGCCGAGCCGACGGAGGGCTTTCGCTCCTATGCGGCGCTGGCCGAAGCCGCCTCGCGCACGGCGGCGAGTGCGCCCGATGCCGGCGCAGCCGAGCTGGCTGCGACCGCACCCGCGATCGCGGAGGACGATGGCGCGCTGATTATTTTCACGACAGGATCAACCGGTTCGCCCAAGGCGGCGCTGCTCACGCATCGCAACATTACATCGCAGAACATGTGCCTGTGCGGCGCGTTCTTTGGCGGAGACAACGGTATGCGCTCGCTGGTCAATCTGCCCGCGTCGCATGTGGGCGCACAAACCGAGATCCTGATGACGACGCTCTTCGGCGGCGGGACCGCGGTTCTTCTTGAGGTCTTCGACGCGGGCCGCTCGCTGCGCGCCATTGAGCAGCACTGCGTGGAGCTTCTCGGGCAGATTCCCGTGATGTTCAACCTGGAATGGATGCTGAAGGATTACGGCGGCTACGATCTGAAGAGCCTGAAGTTTGCCGCGTATGGTGGGAACTCCGTCTCACGGCCATTTGTGGATAAACTCGCCACCATGGCGCCGGTGGTGGGCACGGGACTGGGGCTCACCGAGTGCGCGGGCTTTTGTACTTATGTGAGCGTGGACGCAGCCGAGCGAGAAAGAATCCTCGATGGCCTAGGCCACGATATGCCGGTCTATGCGTGCTCGATTCGCCAGCCCATGCGCGAGGACGGCATGGCCGGCGATGCATTGCCCGACGGCGAGATCGGGCACATCTGCTTTTGCGGACCGCAGACCTTCGCCGGGTACGTGAACGATCCCGGCGCCACCGCCCGGACCATCTCGCGCGACGGATTCTTGTATACGGGGGATCTTGGATACAAGAGGGCCGGAGGCCTTTATCTTTCGGGACGGGCCAAGTGGGTGATCAAATCGTTCGGCTACCAGGTGTTCCCCGGCGACGTGGAGGCGCACATCAGCGACCTTCAGGGGAAGGTAGCGAATTGCGTGGTGGTGGGCGTGGCGCATGAGGTGGCCGGGGAGGGCGTAGTGGCCCTGGTCGAGAAGAGGCCGGGCGTCGAGCTGGCCGTTCAGGAACTGGAACGCCACACGCGGTCGTTGGCGACGTATATGCGGCCGCGGCACTGGATTATTGTCGAACCGGGACAGATGCCTCTGAATCGCCTGGGCAAACCCGACCACCAGCGCGCGCAGGAGATGGCGCGCCAGGAAATCGCCGCGTTGCGCGGCCGCGGCGAGTGGGACAGCCGGCACACGTAGGCGCGACGCGTTTGCACATGACCGCTGGTGGCGTGGACGCCGCCAGTACAGCCGGTCTCCCACCCCAGCGCGCAGAGATCGCTCGCTGGGGACCCCGGTCTCCCACCCCAGCGCGCAGAGATCGCTCGCTGGGGACCCCGGTCTCCCACCCCAGCGCGCAGAGATCGCTCGCTGGGGACCCCGGTCTGGAGACCGGCGCTACGGTACGATGAGGGATGTAAGGGAGCACGTCCTTGGCATACGACGATTTGCGCGACTGGATCAAAGCGCTCGAAAAGCACGGCGAACTGCGCCGCATCCGCGAGGAAGTCTCGCCCGAGCTCGAAATCACCGAGATTACCGACCGGGTGTCGAAGATCGGAAGATCAGGGAAAAGGGATCAGGGATCAGGAATCAGGAATTCGACCCCTCCGATCAACGGAAGCTACGCTCCGGGTGGGCCTGCATTACTGTTTGAGAACGTTAAAGGCCATCCCGGGCACAAGGTTCTCATCAACCAGTTCGGCAGCGAGCGGCGGATGGCGCTGGCGCTCGGTGTCGATCGCATCGACGAGATCGCCGAACGCATCCACGGCCTGATGAACCTGAAGCCGCCATCGGGCGGATTTCTCGACAAGCTGAAGATGCTGCCACAACTGGGCGAACTTGCCAACATCTTCCCCAAAACCGTGAGCGCGAAGGACGCGCCGTGCAAGGAAGTCGTGCGGCGCGACAACTTCGACCTCAACTATTTTCCGGTTCTCAAGTGCTGGCCGTTCGACGGCGGGCGTTTTATCACGCTGCCCTGCGTGCACACTCGCGACCCGAAGACGGGCAAGCGCAACATCGGCATGTATCGCATGCAGGTGTACGACGGCCAGACGACGGGCATGCATTGGCAGCGGCAAAAGGTGGCCGCGGAGCACTATCGCGAGGCGCTGCGCGCGGCAGCCCTTTGGACGGGTGACGCGGCCGGGACGGGATCGGCAAGAGTCGCGATGATGGCCGAGTCGGCCGGGGGCGCAGTCACGATTCCCGAGCAGCCGGCCGGCGCAATTCCGCAACTCGCGCTGGGCAACTTGAAGGGCTCGCGGCTTGAAGTGGCCGTGGCCATCGGCACCGATCCGGCAACGACCTTCGCCGCCATTGTTCCCGCGCCGCCGGAAGTTGAAGAGTATCTGATTGCCGGTTTCCTGCGCGGCAAGCCGGTTGAGATCGTGAAATGCGAGACCGTCGATCTCGAAGTTCCCGCGCACGCCGAGATTATTCTCGAGGGCTACGTGGAGCTGGGCGAGTTGCGTTCCGAAGGCCCCTTCGGCGACCACACCGGCTTTTACACGCTGCCGGACGAGTATCCCGTTTTTCATCTGACGTGCATCACGCACCGGAAGGATCCCATCTACGCCGCGACCACAGTGGGCAAGCCGCCCATGGAAGACGCGTGGATGGGCAAGGCCGTCGAACGAATCTTTTTGCCGGCAATGCGGATGACCATCCCTGAGCTGGTCGACATTCATTTGCCGGTGGAAGCTGTCTTTCACAACCTGATGATCGTGTCGATCAAGAAGAGCTATCCCGGCCATGCGCGCAAGGTGATGAATGCCATCTGGTCGCTCGGCCAGGCCATGTTCACCAAATGCATCATTGTGGTCGACGAGGACTGCGACGTGCAGGACATTGGCGAGGTGGTGCTGCGCGTGGCCAACAACATCGATCCCGAGCGCGACATCCAATTCATGCTCGGACCCGTCGATTCGCTCGATCACGCGAGCCGCCTGCCCAACTACGGTTCAAAAATGGGAGTGGACGCCACGCGCAAGTGGAAGGCGGAAGGCTTCGAGCGCCCCTGGCCGGCCATGATCGAGATGGATGGCGCGACCAAAGCGAAGGTCGACGCGCTGTGGGCGAAACTGGGGCTGTAGTGAGGATCGAGATTCTATGAAACGAGCCATCCTGTTTGCCGCGGCTTTCATCCTCGCCGCCGTCGCTTCTCTCCACGCCCAATCCATCGCCGGCACATGGCAGGGAACCCTCGCCATCACCACCCAGCAGGGCGCACAGGTGAACCGCAATCCCCGCATCGTCTTGACCATTGAGAAAAGCTCCGACGGCGCCTACCACGGCGGCCTCACGTTCATCGACTTTGGCACCTCCATGCCGCTTACCTCGGTGACCTTGTCGGCTCCGGATGTCACTTTTGCGCAGAGAGACGCAGGTATCACGTTCCGCGGCAAGCTCAGCGCCGACGGCCAATCCATAGCTGGAACTTGGATACAAGGCCAACAAACTCTCCCGCTTACCCTCCAGTTGGCTAGCGAAGACACCCTCTGGAAGAGCCCCACGGCGCTTCCGGCCATGGCCGCCGACGCCGATCCGTCTTACGAAGTTGCCACTATCAAGCCCGCTACAGCGGACGAACAGCATCCCGTCTTCGACCTGCGCGCCCACAGGTTCGAGGCCACCGGCACCTCCGCCAAAGAGCTCATCAAAACCGTCTGGAATATACGCGGCCGGCAGGTGATCGGCGGACCGCCCTGGCTTGAAGACAAGAAATTCGACATCGTCGCCGAACCCGATACTCCCGGCCTGCCCAGCGTAACGCAGAGCCGCGCCATGATCCACAAGCTGCTGATCGAGCGCTTCCATCTCCAGGCGCACACTGAGCAGCAGGACTATCCCGTTCTTGCCCTCACACTCGATCCCAAAGCCCCCCGCCCCACTCCGAGCGACCCCAAGTTCAGCGACAACATGAGCATTTACGGGCGGCGCGATGGCGACGACATTGTTCTTCACGTCTCCGGCGCGACTATCCCAGAGATGCTCGCCTTTATGATGAACACCTTCCAGGATCGCCAGCTCGTGGACGAAACGGGCCTCACCGGTACCTACAACATCACGCTTCGCATTGCGCTTCCAGTGCCGAGCCCCACCCAGCCGCCGCCTAGCTCCGACGACATCGGCGCCGCCCTCGTCCAGGCCGCCGCGCACGCCGGCTTCAAATTCATCTCCAAGAAAGAGCCGCTTCAGGTTGTCGTCGTCGACCACATCGAGCTACCTACGCCGAACTAAATGCCACGCTGAACTGATGGCAGGCCCGCTCTGCTATACCTAGATTCATGCGGGCCGGTTTCTTTTCTCGCCTCATCCTTTATCTCGCCGTCGCGCTAGCTCTCGCTCTTCCGCTCCCACGCGCGCTCCACGCCCAGCAGACCTCCGGCAGCTTTCGCTGGATCGATTTCCACGACGCCAAAGACCAGAACATTGTGGCGTGGATCGCGCGCTCGCTGACGGTGGAGAAGTGGACCGGCATCCGGGAGATCGGCGTGGAGTACGACGCGGCACTGGTGGTGACCGCCGACCGCGAAGGACCGCAATCGCTGCCCAGCGACGACAGCTTTACAGTGTGGAACGCATCGCTCACCAGCCATGTGGTTGCGCCGCTGCTCAAGGGCGTGAATCTGCGCTGGGTCGACTGGGAACACTTTGCCGACGACGCTCCCGCGGAGCTGGCCGTGCTCTACGACAACTGCCACGACTGCGCGGCCAGCACGTTTTTCACCAGCTTCTACTACGACCTTGCGCGCCACCAGTTTGTGGCGCGTTGGATGCGCGGCGGGCAGGGAGTTCTGGTGTGGAATGCGGTTCCTCCCAGCGCTCCCGACGTGACCTGGACGCAGGTGTATGCCCTGATGGCGGGAGCGGAAAACCGAGCGACTCTGGTTACGTGGAACCACTTCGACTACGGAAAAAAGCGGCAGCCCAGCGACACCATCTTCCGCTACGATGTGGACCCCATGACGGGAATGGAGCGCACCGAGGAGCTGACCCGGGAGAATGCCGAGGCCATGAAATTGCGCCTGTGCCGCGGGCAGGATGCCATCCAGAATCTCGAACGCGGCCAGGACTCGGCGCTATGCCAGCAATTGCTGGGTACGCAACCGCAGCGCAGGCCGGTGACTACGCCGCCGGCCAACAATCGCGGGCAGTCGGCAGGGGGGCGGGTGAGCCATTGAGATGAGGCTTTAAGCCGGCTCCAGGATGGGTGTAGCCAACATTTTTGCGTTCCCTCCCTTTTCGCAAGGTGCGCGAAAAGGATGGGGCAAGGAGACGGTGGGTACAGTCATTGAAATGAGCATTTAGTGGTCAATAGAGAGCAGTTTTGCCCCCGGCGCTGCCGATAGCATCCAAGCTGAATGGAGGCGTGAAATGAGGCGTCTTTTCAGACTTGCGCAATTTGCCCTGTTTCCCCTGGCGATGACACTTTCCACAACCGGATGCCACAGCAATCCAGCACAGGTGCAGGCGGATAACAGCCAGGCGGGCACGCAGAACCCGTCCTCGGACCCGGCGGCATCCAATCTGGCCCCTGTTGCAGATAACTCGGGGGCGCAGGGGTATGCATCCAGCGGCGCTCCAAGCTACCAACAGGGCGCTCCGCCGGACCAGTCGTCTTACAATCCGGGCTACGGAGAGCAGCCTGAATACACCTCGGCCCAGCCGCCTCCGCCCCTGCCCGAATACGACCAGCCGCAGTGTCCCGGCGACGACTATATCTGGACGCCGGGCTACTGGGCGTGGTCCCCGGACGGCTACTACTGGGTGCCTGGCGCCTGGATTGAGGCTCCCTACGAGGGCGCACTCTGGACCCCCGGCTATTGGGGCTTCTGGGATAACGTCTACGGGTTTTACCCCGGCTACTGGGGCCAGTACATCGGCTACTACGGCGGTATCAACTACGGTTATGGCTACGTAGGCTACGGCTACCAGGGCGGTTACTGGGGAGACGGCCACTTCTATTACAACCGCTCGGTCAACAACGTGAACATCTCCGTGGTGCACAACGTTTATAGCCGCTCGGTGGCCGGCAACACGAACAGCTCCCGCGTGAGTTATAACGGCGGATCGGGAGGGCTCCGTGCACCGGCGCGGCCTGCGGAGTTGGCGGCGATGCATCAGCCGCACACCGCACCCATGACGTCGCAAGTGCAGAATGAGCGCGCTGCCAGCACCAACCGAGCTCAGTTTGCCAATACGAATCATGGCCGCCCGGCCAATGCGGCTGTCAGCCAACCTCTTGCGGCCGATCGCAATGTGAGAGCACCGGCGGCGTTGCAGAAGACCAATCGGACTGTCGAGCAGCAACAGCAGCAGCACCAAGCGGCTCCGCAACAACAACGTCAAGCGGCTCCGCAGCAGCAACGCCAGGCGGCTCCGCAGCAGCAACGCCAGGCGGCGCCACAACAACAGCGCCAGGCGGCTCCGCAACAGCAACGCCAGGCGGCTCCGCAACAGCAGCGCCAGGCGGCTCCGCAACAACAGCGTCAAGCGGCTCCGCAACAACAGCGTCAAGCGGCTCCGCAACAACAACAGCGCCAGGCGGCTCCGCAGCAGCAACGTCAGGCGGCTCCGCAGCAGCAGCGTCAGGCGGCTCCGCAGCAGCAGCGTCAGGCGGCTCCGCAGCAGCAGCGCCAGGCGGCTCCGCAAAAGCAGCAGGACCACCCCAAGTAGCAGCGTTGCGCAGGGCATCCGCGGCAGATTCCGCGAATGTCCCCTCAAGGGACGCCTTCGCTCCGCGGCCAGCCAACGATCGCGGGCAGCCGGCAGCGGGGCGCGAGCGATTGGCGACTGCCCCACCCAAGGGCTCCGGCCGCATGAATTCGTGCCTGCGGGCTTGGTGCTATCCCACCCTTTCGCCCCAAGAAACGGGCGAAAGGATGGGGCACGGGCAAGCTGGTGACTCCCCGCCGGGGTGACGCGAGCCATTGACGGCCCAGAGAAGAATTTCCTAAAATTCCGAGACTTCTGTACAGCGAAGCGTGTTCAATCGAATGGAGGTTGAGATGAAAAGTCTTTCTCGACTCGCACTTTGCATACCGGTGGCCCTCGTGGCCATTCTTTGCCTGACAGCATCGCATCAGAAGCTGACGCCAGGCCTCACCGCAGTTCAGGCCGCCGGACAGGCTCAGGCGCCTCCTGACCAGGGACCCGACCCGGCAGCCGTCAATCAGGCGCCGGATACCACCGGCCAAGGACCGGCCGGACAGTCTTATACCACCGAAGCTCCGCCCGCCGGCGGCGAGAATCCCGACGTTGCCGGCTACACCGAGCAGCCCACGGAAGAAGCGACTGAGCCGCCGCCTCCGCTGCCCGATTACGCGCAGCCACCCGCGCCGGACGATGGATACATCTGGACTCCCGGCTACTGGGCCTGGGGCCCTTATGGCTATTACTGGGTGCCCGGCGTGTGGGTAGAGCCCCCGTATGCCGGCGGGCTATGGACTCCCGGCTATTGGGGCTTTTACGGCGGCCGCTACCTCTTTTATCCCGGCCACTGGGGCTTCCATATCGGCTGGTATGGCGGCATTAACTATGGCTTCGGTTACGTTGGCTTCGGTTACGAGGGCGGCTACTGGAACGGCGGCCACTTCTTCTATAACCGCGTCTACAACAACATCAACGGGCGCTCGGTGCACAACGTGTACAGCTACCGCGCCAATGTTCGCGTGAACAATAACGTTCGCGTCAATAACGGCGCACGGCCCAGCTATCGCGGCGGACCGAATGGCGTGCAATCGCAACCGCGGACGTCGGAAGGCAATGCATACCGCGAGCCCACGGCACCGCGCATGAGCACGCAGGTGCAGCACGAGCAGAACTACAGCACGCAGCGCGGGCAGTATGCGGCGCCAGGCAACAACCGGCCGGCGACGACAGCGGAAACACGTCCGCTGCATGCCGACTCCCACGTGACGCCTCAGGTCCGCAGTAGCGGCGGAGGCGGCGGAAGCCGCTCCGGAGGCCATCGCTGAGAAGGCGTCCAGGCCCCATCCTTTCCGCGTCCTTTGCGGAAAGGGCGGGAAACTGAATCACTGAAACACCAAGGGCCGCACGCTCCATCCATCGGAGGTGCGGCCTTTTTGCCGCAATTCGGCATCAGGCAAAATAGTTGTTTGCGCGAGTCGCCGCTTGGATTATATTTACATGCAAGCTGCTAGGTTTCCCTGCCATGTCAGTACAACCGCTTGTTTTTATCAGCCACTCGTCGAGTGATGAGACGCCCGCCAATCTTGTCTGCCAGACCCTGGAACAGCACAAGATCCGGTGCTGGATTGCGCCGCGGGACATCCTTGGCGGAGAATCCTACGACAATGCCATTGTCCGTGGCATCGACGAAAGCTGCGCCATCGTTCTGATTTTTTCGCCTCGCGCCAATGAAAGCCATCACGTCAAGAAGGAACTGCATCTGGCCGATGAGATGAAAAAAGTGATTCTCCCACTGCGCATCGAGAATGTGCAACCGGGAGGCGAACTCAAATACATACTCACCTGCGTGCAATGGCTGGATGCGATGCAGCCGCCTTTGGAAGATCATCTCGGTCCGCTGATGGAGCGCATCAACGCACTGTCCAGGGCGGGCGCGGGTTCGCAGCATACGGCTGCCGATCCTGGATCGACCGGCGCGAAGCCGGCCTCCATGCACTCCGGCGCTTCTACAGCAACTGGCTCATTTTCACGTCCGCCGGTTGCCGCTGCCACGATCAATACGGCTGCGCCTCAAAAGCAGCACGATGCGGAGGAAAATGTGGTCCGAGCGAAGGACGCCCTGCGGGTTGCCTTGTTGTATAAACGCGGCGCGCAGCCGGACGATCAAGTATTGACGATGCTGGAGTCGGGATTGCAAGCGGCCGGCCACGACGTGTTTGTGGATCGTCATCTCCGGATCGGCGTGGAGTGGGCGAGAGAGATCGAGCGCCAGGTGCGGGAGTCGGATGCCGTGATCCCGCTGCTTTCCGCGGCGTCGGTGCAGAGCGAGATGCTGGCCATGGAGATCCAGGTCGCGTCAGAGGCGGCCCAGCAGCAATTTGGCAAGCCGCGGGTTCTTCCGGTTCGTATTCGCTATGAGGAGAAACTGGCAGAACCCCTGCACAGCCTGGTGGGCAATCTGCAATACGATTTGTGGCGCGAGCCTGGCGACGACGGCGGTCTGCTGGAGCATTTGCTCGACAGCCTTACCGCCAAGGAGCAGCCGAAGCTGATCAGCGATGAGCCGCCGGGCGGCGCCGTGCCCCTGGAATCGCCATACTATATTGTTCAGCCTGTCGATCTCGATTTTCACGCGGCTCTCGACCGCCAGGACAGCATCGTACTGGTGAAGGGCGCACGGCAAATGGGCAAGACCTCGCTGCTGGCGCGCGGCCTGCAACAGGCCCGCAAGGGGGGCAAGACCGTTGCCGTCTTCGATTTCCAGAAACTGAACCAGGTCAATCTCGCCGAAATCTCGAGCCTGTACAAGAGCCTGGGCGCGATGGCCGCCGACCAGCTCAACCTGGAGGTTTATCCGGAGGATGTGTGGCGCCCGGAGCGCGCGCCCAGCGTCAACTTCGAGCGGTACATTCGGCGCGAGGTGCTGGAGAAAACCGAAGGCCATCTCATTTTGGCGATGGATGAAGTGGATCGCCTGTTTTCATGCCCCTTTGCCAGCGAGGTATTTGGACTCTTCCGCAGTTGGCACAATGAGCGGGCCAGCGATCCCAGCGGCCCGTGGAGGCGCCTTACCCTGGCTATTGTCTATGCCACCGAGGCGCAACTCTTCATCACCGACCAGAATCAGTCTCCGTTCAACGTCGGCACGCGCCTGGAGTTGCACGACTTCGGCATCGAGCAGGTGGAAAAACTGAACCACCTTTACAAGGATCCCATTCAGTCTTCCGACGACCTGAAGCGCTTCTATTCCATGCTCAACGGCCAGCCCTATCTTACGCGGCAAGGGCTTTACGAACTCGCAAATCATGGGAAATCGCTGGATGAGCTGCTGGCGCTGGCCGATACCGATGAAGGGCCATTTGGAGATCACCTGCGCCGCATCCTGGTGCTGCTGGTGCGCGATAAAAAGCTCCTGGGCATGGTGCAAGGGTTGGTGCATGGCGAGCCCATCACCGATCCCACCAGCTTCTACCGGTTGCGCAGCGGCGGGCTGATCACCGGCACATCAGCGCAGGATTCCCGATTCCGTTGCGGCATCTATCGCACGTATCTTGCCCGGCATCTTTCCTGAGTCATGAGCACAATAACCGCAGCCATAAGCCAGAGCCAACGCTTTTTCACAATAGGCGGCACACTGCCCGCCAATGCGCCGAGCTACGTGGAACGCAATGCGGACCGCGATTTGCTCGAGCATCTCAAGGCAGGGCACTTCTGCTACGTGCTGACCTCGCGGCAAATGGGCAAATCGTCGCTGATCGTGCGCACCGCAGCCAGCCTGCGCCAGGCCGGGACCAAGGTCGCGCTGCTGGACCTGACCCAGATCGGGCACAACGTTACTCTGGAGCAGTGGTACGACGGGCTTCTCATCCGCCTGGGCGGCGCCTTTAACCTGGAAGACGAGGTTGAGGATTTCTGGAACAGCACCGACGCGGCGGTGCGCCGCATGGGCGCCATGCAGCGATGGATGAGCGCCATCCGGCAGGTCGTCGTCAAATCCATTCCTGGAAACATCGTCATCTTTGTCGATGAGATCGACTTTGTCCGGCGCCTGCCGTTTTCCAGCGACGAATTCTTCGCCGGCATCCGCCAGATGTATAACGAGCGCACATCGGATCCCGAGTTGAGCCGCCTGACCTTTTGCGTGGTCGGGGTGGCCAGCCCTTCCGATCTCATCAATGTCTCGAATACGCCATTCAACATCGGCCATCGCATCGAGCTTACGGATTTCACTCCCGAGGAAGCGGCGCGGTTTGTCGATGGCCTGCGGCCGCCGGAAGAGGCGGCCGCCGCACGCAAGCTTTTGCGCCGCGCGCTTTGGTGGACGGGCGGCCATCCCTATCTGACGCAGCGGCTCTGCGCCTCTATCTCGGCATTCCCCGATGTCGTCAATGCAGCGGGCGTCGACCGGCTGTGCCGCACTCTGTTTCTATCTCTGCCTGCCGCCGACACCACGGACGATAACCTGCAATATGTGCGCGATCGCGTGGAAAAGAAATCCACGAGCGGCGACGATTCGGCGGGCGGCAACATGCTTTTTGTGCGCGACCGGGCCGTGCTGCGGCGCGATGCCGACGAGCTCGCCGGTCTGCTCGACCTCTACGCGCGTGTGCGCAGCGGGAAACATGTGCACAGCGACGACACGAATTCGCTCATCGACGTGCTGCGTTTGGCCGGTTTGGTGTCTGTGCGGAACAACCGCCTGGTGGTGAGAAACAGGATTTACCGGCACGTATTCGACCGGCGCTGGATTCAGATCACCATGCCCGGCGCCGAGCTGCGGCGGCAGCAGGCGGCCTTCCGCAAGGGCGTTCTGCGCGCCGCGGGAATTGCGGCCGCCGTGATCCTCGCCATTGCCGGGCTGGTGGTGAAGGTCGGGGAAGTCGGGCAACAGGCCGTCTTCAACGGTTACAGCACCAATATGATCGACGTGCAGCGCGCTTTCGACAGCGGCGATTTCGCTTCTGGAACCGACCTGCTGCGCCAAACGGGATCCATGACGCGGTCGTCTCCCAACTGGGTTGAGAGCCAGATGGAGCAGCACCCGCTGCTGCACGGCCCGCTGCGGTTCATCCGCAGGCACATCTATCTTTACGCGCTTTTGAATTGGTTTAACTCCAACTTGCGGAGCTTTGGGCAGGCCAAGGTCGACAGCCACTTTGAATGGGGCTACCTGGTGGCGCTTTCCGACGGAAATGCGGCCACGGCCTATATCGGTTACCGGGATGAAGTGCGCAGCGTCGCGATCTCGCCGGATGGCAGCCTGGTGGTGGCGGCCGGCGCTGATTCCACGGTGCGCATCTTCGACGTCAGCCAATTCAATGGGAATTCCAAAGACCCGCCTTTGTTGATGAGCGCGCTGGCCGTGCTCGACAACGAGGGAAACTCAAACAGCACGCTTCCGTTGTATCCGTGCAACTTTTCTTCCGGCTGCGAAAGCATCAACAAGCAGCTGGATGGTGAGCTCAAGAGCCGGAGAATGGGGCAAAGCGATCTGCCCGGAATCTTGTCGGTGCAGTTCTCGCCCGACGGAAACTGGATTGCCATAGGCACGGGAAATATGCGCGCGGAGCATCCTCGCGGCACGGTTTATTTATGGAGTACGAAACCGCCCTATGAGGTGATCCAGGCGCCCGCGCAACGCACCGCGGCCGTCGACACGGTGGTTTTTCGCCCGCAGAGCGACGCCGAACTGGCTGGCCCGCACACCACGGAATTTGCAGCCACGAAGGAGGACAATAGCGCCGAATTCTTCAGCATTGCGGCCAATGGAACGGTTACCCGAGAAGACAAGGAGACGTTCAGTGCGGCGGACGCTTGTTCCGGGGAATCCAATTGCGCCGGAGGGGGGATCAAGGCAGCCGCTTATTCGCCCGATGGCCGCAGCTTCGCCATGGCCTTTGGCGACGGACACTTGTGGGTCCGGGGATGGAGCCAGCCGATCCTGGCGGATGTTTCGGGGCTGATGTCGCTGACCTATTACGATAGCAACCAGATTCTGCTGGGGACGCGCGAAGGCCGCGTCATGAGAGTCGATTTAGAGGCCGGCAAGAAGACCAACAACGAGTTCGAGGCTCACACCTTTCTAAACACGCGCCAGGGCCGGGTCACTTCGCTGACCGTGTTTCGAGACCAAAGCCGGCTGATGGTCACAGGCGGCAACGGAACCGTGCGGATATGGGCGCTGGTGAAGGACAAGCACGATAGTCCTGTGCCCAGGGATAGCATTATGCTGCGGGGAGAGCGGGGCGTGGTGTACTCCGCGGCGATCACGCCGAACCAGAAACTGATCGTGTCAGGCGATGCCGACGTGGTGATTGATACCAAGGGCGGGCGCGTCTCCTTCTGGGCGCAGCAGAAGTTGCCGGGACCGAACGGCACGTTGACGTGGGAATCGCAGCCTAAATTCATTTCGGAAGAGGGCACGGTTCAGGCAGTGGCCTTCTCGCCAAAAACGCAAATCTGCACCGATCCCAGCTGGCTTGTGGCGCAGAAAGACAGGAAGCCGGTTTCGCAGTGGATCGCCAGGATTCGCGGGGTTTCAACGGATAAGGAACATGTGCCGAGCGATATCTCCTTCATTCCGCTCGATCCCTGCACCGGGAATCCTGTTGAGGCGGACTCGATCGAGGGCGAGCTGGCCCCCCATGGCGTGGGCACGATGCTGGCCTGGTCTCCCGATGGCGGAACGGTCGCTTCGGCCGCAAAAGATGGAACGGTGCTGCTGTGGGACGTGAAGAAACTGATGGACAGGGGGAAAGTGTCGAGCGCGGAGAAGCCCGCATGGAGAAGGCTTTACTCGCCGGACAATGACGGCGGCGCTCCGATCCAGATCGACGCCTTGTCTTTTTCGCCCGATGGACGATTGGCCGCCGCCGCCAATTTCGGAGCGACGCACGAGGACGGGCGTATTCTCTTGTGGAAGCCCGATGAATCCACCGCCGTACGGGAGATCCGGCCATTATCTGTCCTGAAGGCTCAGAACGCCGCTGAGTACTCCGCGTTTTTGCATTTGTCGCTGCAAACTCTGGCTTTTTCAGCCGACGGCAAATGGCTGGCAGTTTGCGACTCCGCGAAAAAGGTGGAGATCTGGACAGCGGACAACTTATCGGGAAAAGGGAAGACCAGAATTGTCGATAGCGCGGTAAAGGACGCCATACAGATCGCGGGGAGCACGGAATGGAGGCCGGAGCTGCTGCAAGGAAACTTCGCAGCCGCATCCTTTTCTCCCAACGGTGAATGGCTGGCGGCCGGCACCGATGCCAGCGAGGTTGCCGTATGGTATACGGGCAACTGGACGCGCGTAAAAGGCCAGCTTTCCTACGCGTCAATTACCGGTAGTACATCAAAATACGGATACTATCTTTCCCAGCCGCCCCCGGCGAGCGAGGCCATCAATGCTGTCGCCTTTTCTCCCGACAGTCAAGTGCTTGCTTACGGGACTGCCGACGGAAAGATGTACCTCTGGGACGTCACATCGCAATTGCCGCTTCCCATCTTGAGCGGCCATACCGGCGGAGTGCTCTCGCTGGCGTTCTCGCCGGATGGGAGATGCATTGCTTCGGGAAGCAACGACCAATCGCTGCGCTTCGACTGCGAGATCAGTCAGAATTACGAGTTGGACCGCATCCGCAAGGTGGTGCAAACTTCCGCAGTTCGGCCAGACGCCTGGGACTGGATATACTCCCCGCTGAACTGACGCGCGATGGAAGTTGGTTTGCTACGGTTCTGAAGCTCTGCATGGAAGGCGCTTGCAGGCTAAAGCCGAAGCCATCAAAGTTGCCGCAAGCTTCCGATTGCGCAAGGCGATTTGCAAAGGGAGCCGGGTGCTGGACGGCGCCGCCTCACTCCGCTGCCAGCACGCGAATGCCGACCAGACTGCGCACCCACCGCGCTGGGCGTTTTTCTCCTGTGGCAATCAACTTGAGCGGCCCATCGCCGTTTAGCGGCTTGCCGTTCTCGGTGTCCGCCACGATGACCGTGGAACTGCTCACTTCCGGCGTGATCTCGCCGCTTGAGTACACCACTTCATAGAGGTCGGAACCCTCGGCCACCACGTAGAGCCGCAGATCTTTGCCGCGCGGATGTTCGCTCAAGCCCAAGGGCGCGAGCAACGCGATCAGGGGTACGCCGGAGTAAGTCTCGTTGGCCTTGGTGTGCTCGTTGTAGACGGTGACCATGACGTGGGGCAGCGAGGCCAGCGCGGCGACGGTCCATGTGGCGGATTTATCGCCAAAGGCGATCTTGAGCGGCTCTGCCGGCGCGGGCACCTGCGCCGTCATGTCGCGTACTTGCCGCGGCATCGGCATGTGCGGCTGCGGGTTCTGCGGCTGTTGCGCGAAGGCTCCCAAACTCAACATCCCTAAGAAGATGGCGGTGCATCCATGTGAAGGCTTCATGAAATTCTCCTCGTCTCCATCGTATACTGAACGCATGTCGATTGTGCGCAACATCGCCGGCATTGCCAAGGGCATGAGCATTACCGCTCGCGAGGCCTTCGCGCCCACCGAGGTGGAGAATTACCCTGACGGTTCCGGCCCCTTGCGCGGTGCGGTATTTGAGTCGCGCTTCCGCGGCGCGCACGAGTTGCAGCGCGACGAAAACGGCCTGGAAAAATGCGTGG
Organism: uncultured Occallatibacter sp.; assembly: GCA_964569985.1. Classification (GTDB taxonomy): domain Bacteria; phylum Acidobacteriota; class Terriglobia; order Terriglobales; family Acidobacteriaceae; genus Telmatobacter. The sequence continues at coordinate 52,379 of CAZMWL010000016.1, read as the reverse complement.
CATGTTTCCTGTGCGCCGCGGCCTGCCCGGCGAACTGCATCTATATTGAAGCCGCCGATAACACTACAGAAACCCGCATCTCCTCTTCGGAGCGCTACGCCAAGGTCTACAACATCGACTACAACCGCTGCATCTTCTGCGGCTACTGTGTGGAGGCCTGCCCGACGGACGCGATCACGCACGGCCACGGCTTCGAGCTGGCCACGCTCAACGCTACGAATCTGGTGATGCGCAAGGAAGACATGCTGGTGCCGGTAGCGGCGCTGACGGCGAAGTAGAGCAAGGCGCGGCCTGTGCACAATTGGCCGGAACGTCCTTGATCGCCGCGAATTTCGTTGCCAACGCAAGTCGTTCAAGGGGCGGCAGTTGCGATCTGTCACGGTGGCGTTCTTCGCTCTCCCCTTTATGTCCACAGCAAAACGGCCGATAATAAGGCCAGCCGAATTGCCGGTGTGTTCTGTTTCTCGAGCGCGACGCGACGCCGCGTCCAAGAGACTCTGGTTGCGTGGATGCGAGGAGAAATTGGATGCGAATGGAATGCGTGCCGTCGGCATCCGTTCAAGTCGCGGCCGTTCTAGCTGCGGCCGTTCTGATGGCAGCTTGTTTCGCGGCAAGCGCGCAAGACGCGAACCAGCCCGCACCGCCGCTGCGCACTCTGACGAAGGCGAGGGTGGTCCACGATTTTCCTGCCGAGCAGGCGGCGCGCGCCTATCCCGTACATTTGCATGCAGTGGTCACGTACTACGATCCCTATATCGACACACGACACGGCGCGCTCTTTGCATGTGACAGTTCGGGCTGCGTTTTTGTATCGGTTCCCGCGCGCCCCATTCTCACCATCCGAACCGGCGATGCCATCGACATCCAAGGAGTCACGGGTCCTGGCGACTACGCTCCCATCGTTGCAGCCCGCCAGGTCGAGTTCGAAGCGCACTCCGGTCTGCCGGAGAATCCGCCCAAAGTCGCTCTGACGCGACTGCTGACGGGAGTGTTCGACTGCCAGTGGGTCGAGATCGAGGGCCGCGTGCGCAATGTGCACCTGGAGCCGCACAACGTGATTCTCGAAGTAGCGGCCGAGGGCGGCTCGTTCACGGCAATTACCCCGCGCCAGCCCGAGGGCGATTACGATGCCCTGGTCGATTCGCTGGTGCGCATTCGGGCCAATGCGGCTCCGCTCTTCAACCAAAGCCGCCAGATGGTGGGCGTGCATGCCTTCTTTCCTTCGCTGCGCGAACTCAGCGTGATCCAGGCCGCGCCGCCCGATCCCTTCGCCGTGCCTGCGGTTCCCATCTCGCAAATATTCAGGTTCTCGACGGTTCCCGAACTCCTGCACCGCGCCCATATACGCGGGACCGTGACCCTGGACTGGCCAGGCCGCATTTTGTGCATTCAGGACGGCAAAGATGGCCTCTGCATTCAAACCACGCAAACCACCGGCGTGGCCCTGGGATCGCTTGTGGACGTCGTTGGATTTCCGGCCATCAATCTGTTCAAGCCAACGCTCGAAGATGCAAGCTTTCGCGTCATCGGTCACGCTTCCGCATCCCCACCCCGCCCCATTACGCCCGAGGACGCACTCAAGGGCAATCTAGACGGTCAGGTTGTGCAAGTCGATGCTGAACTCATCGGCCAGGACTCCGCCGCCAACAATCCAACCCTCATCCTGCGCGCCGGGGGACTTCTTTTTCCAGCGACCTTGCCGAAAGACGCGCTGCGCTCTCGATCTCCGTGGAAGGAGGGGAGCATCCTGCGCATCACCGGAGTTTGCAGCGTGCAGGTGGATCCGCTTGGCACCAGTATGGGCGAAGGTGCGGTGCGGCCGGAATCGGTGCTTTTTTTACTGCGCTCGGCCGACGACATTACTGTCCTTCACGCGCCTTCCTGGTGGACGCCGGCACATGCGCTTGAGGGTTTTGCGTTGATCGGCATCGTGGTCCTGATTTCCTTTGCGTGGATCGCAGTCCTTCGACACAGAGTCGAGCAGCAGACTCTGGCTCTGCGTGGCAGCGAAGAACGCCTGCGCCACTTGTCGGAGCACGACGCGCTCACCGGTCTGCCCAATCGCCTTCTTTTGAATGACCGGCTGCAAAACGTCTTCAAGCGCGCGGAGAGGTTTGAGACCTGTCTAGGCTTGCTGATGATCGATCTCGACGAATTTAAGGACGTCAATGACGCCTGCGGTCACCAGGCCGGCGACAAGCTACTGTGCGAGCTGGCGCAGCGATTCAATGCTTGTGTGCGCGCCACGGATACCGTCGCCCGCATGGGCGGCGACGAATTCATCGTTCTTCTTCCCGACCTGCGCGTTGCCGCCGAAGCAGAAATGATCGCGGCGAAAATCGTGGCGGTCGCTTCAAGCCCGATTAGCATCGAACGCAAGCAAGTGGCGATGACGGTGAGCATCGGAGTGGCGACTTACCCGCAGGTAGGCCCGGATGCGGAAGCGCTCATGCGCTGCGCCGACGAAGCCATGTATACCGCAAAACAGAAAGGCAAGAACCGTCTTCAGGTCTACAGGCCAAAATCCGCGGAGCGCGGTGGCGTCAACGACCACGTTCTGCGGAATGCTCCGATCCAAACCAGCGGCGCGTAAGCCCGGCAGTCCATTAGCCGCTCAGGTCCTCAATCTCTGTTTTTTGCTCCCCTGGTCCCTGCTTTATCCCGCACCGGTGAGTAAATTCCGCTTGCGCATCTCGGCCATCACGCGTTCCACCTTCCAGTCCAGGGCATCGGAGCCGTCGACCACGAGATCGGCCTTGGCGGCCGAAGGTCGCACGAACGTCATGCTCGAGGGTCGCACGCGATTCTCATATTGATAGCGCACCGTCTCCTCGCTTCTTCCGCGCTCGTCCATGTCGCGCTTGAGCCGGCGCTCGAAACACAACGCGTCCGGCGTGTCGACGTAAATGCGCATTTGGTAGAGCGGCAGCAGTTCGGCGAAGCAGAGCGCGAAGATGCCTTCAATAATCAGGAACGGGCCGGAAGTGACGCGCTCGGTGCGTCCCGGCACGCGGGTGTAGGTTGCAAAGTCGTAGACCGGCCGCTGAATGGTGTCTCCGCGCGCCAGTGTGGCGATATGCTCAGCCAGCAGCGGAATCTCAATCATCGACGGGTCGTCGAAGTTCTGTTGGACGCGCTCTTCGAGGGGCATGTGGGCGAGATCGAGATAGTAGTCGTCGAGATGAAAGCGCAGGCCGCGCAGCATGCGGGCCATTTCCTTGGCCAGCGTGGTTTTTCCCGAGCCGGAGCAGCCGGCAATGCCCAGCACGGTGGGTGGAAAAGGCAGCCGCGGAATCTGGGCGGCGACTTCGCGTGCGACTCGGGCGCTCACGGGCGGGCTCACGGTTCGACTCTCGGTTTCTGGTTGACCTTCGCGGCAATGCGCGGCGCCAGACGCTTGAGCAATCCGGCCAGCCGCCGTTCGACCATGCGGCCGGTTTCCTGCACCTCTTTATGGTTTAGCTGCGTTGCGCCCAGTCCCGCAGCCAGATTGGTGACGCAGGAGATGCCCAGCACCTCAATGCCCATGTGCCGCGCCACAATCGTTTCCGGCACGGTCGACATCCCCACGAGCGTAGCTCCAAGCGCGCGAAAGGCGCGAATCTCGGCCGGCGTCTCAAAGTTCGGTCCGGGTGTGGCCAGATACACGCCCAGCGCGAGAGCAGTCCCGCCCTCGTCCGGGAATCCCTCCTCGCGCGCTGCCTCCGCGGCCAACGCGCGCAAGGCTTTGCTGTAGGCCTCGGTCATGTCGAAGAAACGCAGTCCCGCGCCCGGTGTCGCGGCGAAGCGCGGCTCGTTGGGCCCGGTGAGCGGATTCCAGCCCATCATATTGATGTGATCGGCCAGCAGCACGAGTTGACCGATGCGATAACCGGCTTGAATGCCGCCGGCGGCATTAGTCAGCACCACGGCGCGAATTCCCAACGCGCCCAACACGCGCATGGGAAAGGTGACCTCGCGGGGCGAGTAGCCTTCGTAAGAATGCACGCGCCCCTGCATCACGATCACCGGCGCTCCGCCGAGCTTTCCCGCCACCATCCTCCCCGAATGCCCTTCGACGGTCGATTGCGGGAAATGCGGGATTTCCTGGTAGGGAACGATGACCGGATCGGCGACCGCATCGGCGGCAGCGCCCAGGCCCGAGCCCAGGACGATGCCCACCCGCGGCGCGAGGGCGCCCAGACGGGATTTCAAAAATGCGGCTGCCTCTGCGACCTGGTCGTAGTACGTCATGGTCAATATCCGTTGCTGCGCTTCGGACATTCTACCGTTCCTCGTCGCCGGCAGCTGTGCAAAGCAGGTTCAGTTCCCGCGGGCAGGGAGACGGCCATCACATTTTGCGATTTTGAGCCGGGGGTATAATGCCATCCGGCCTGAGAGCCGGCCAGGTTCTGTGTAGGCATGGAGAGCGGCGGCCTGGGCAGAAGATCGAGTCCCCCGGCGAGCGATTTGTGCTGGCTGGGTGGAAGATCGGGGGAGCATCGCAATGGCAACGCAAGTAGCGCAACACGAACTGCTTTTGTCGCGGCGCATGGCGCGGCTGGGCACGGAAACGGCATTTGAAGTTCTGAGCAAAGCCAAGGCGCTGGAGCGCACGGGCAGGAGCATCGTCCATCTGGAGATCGGGGAGCCGGACTTCTCGACTCCGCCGCACATTGTGGAAGCGGCCGTGGATGCGCTGCGCGGGGGCTGGACGCACTACGGCCCTTCGGCAGGGTTGCGGGAACTGCGCGAAGCCATTGCCAATTACGTCAGCCACACGCGCGGCGTCCAAGTCGATCCCGACGAAGTGGTTGTGGTTCCCGGCGGCAAGCCCATCATGTTCTACGTCATGCTGGCGCTCATCGATGAGGGCGACGAGGTGATCTATCCGAACCCCGGCTTTCCGATTTACGAGTCGATGATCCGCTACGCCGGAGGCACGCCGGTGCCGATTCCGCTACGCGAAGAGCGGGATTTCGCGATGGACGTGGACGAGATGGCGCACCTGATTACGCCCTCGACCAGGCTGATCATTCTCAACTCTCCGCAGAACCCTACGGGCGGCGTGCTGGCGCGCGGCGACATTGAGCGCGCCGCGGCGGCGATCGGCGATCGGAACATCCTGGTGCTGGCCGACGAAATTTACAGCCGCCTGCAGTTTGAAGGCAAGCCGTTTTCGATCATGAGCGTGCCCGGCATGCAGGAGCGCACCATTCTGCTCGACGGCTTCTCGAAAACCTATGCCATGACCGGCTGGCGCATCGGCTACGGAGTAATGCGCGCCGACCTGGCCGCGCAAATCACGCGCCTGATGACCAACTCCAACTCCTGCACCGCCAGTTTTACGCAACGCGCAGCGCTGGCCGCGCTCAGCGGCGACCAGAGCGCGGTGGATACGATGCGCCTAGAGTTCGAGCAGCGCAGCCGGGCCTTTGTCGCGGGCCTCAACCGCATACGCGGCTTCAGCGCGCGCATGCCGAAGGGCGCATTCTATGTTTTCGCCAACATCACGTGCACGGGATGGGCGTCAAAGAAGCTGGCCGACGCGCTGCTCGAAGAGGCCGGCGTGGCCGCGCTTTCCGGTACGGCGTTTGGTTCCTATGGCGAGGGCTATCTGCGCTTCAGCGTTGCCAATTCCATGGAGAACCTGATGGAAGCGCTCAAACGCATCGACGCGTGGGTTGGGGCGCACATGTAGCGGCGGGTGGGCGCGGAGTTTCCGCGAAGGAGATCGGCAATGGCGCTGAGAGATGCAACCACCGGGCTGGTGCGGAAGGAATATTCCATCGACGAATTGCGCGAGGCGGCGCGGCTCATGCGCGGCTACAACCTGGTCGCGTTGTGCGCCGCGGGCTCGGGCCATGCCGGCGGCACGCTCTCCATCATGGACATTGCGGCGGCGCTTTATCTGCGCGCGGCCGAGCACGATCCCAAGAACCCCGACTGGCCCGATCGAGATCGCATTCTCTGGTCGGCCGGCCACAAGGCGCCGGCGCTTTATGTGTCGCTCGGCATCGCCGGCTTTTGCCCCATCGAATATATCGTGACGTTGCGCAAGCTCGGCTCGCCGTTCCAGGGGCATCCTCACTGGCTCAAGCTGCCGGGCATCGAAATCTCTTCCGGTTCGCTCGGCCAGGGCTTGAGCGTCGCGGTGGGCCTGGCGCTGGCCGCGCGCATCGACGGAAAAAAGCACAAGATTTTCTGCCTGATGGGCGACGGCGAACAGCAGGAAGGCCAGGTGTGGGAAGCGGCCATGGAGGCCGGACATTTTCATCTCGACAACATCATCGCCGTTATCGACTGCAACCGCCTGCAGATCGACGGCTGGGTGAAGGACGTCATGCAAGTCGAACCCCTGGCCGAGAAATATGCCAGCTTCGGCTGGGAGGTGCTGCGCATCGACGCACACGACATGAGCCAGATTGTCGACGCCTTCGAGCAGGCGCGCGCGGTGACCGGCAAGCCCATTGTGATCCTCGCCGATACCGTGAAGGGCAAGGGCGTGAGCTTTATGGAAAATCAGCCGGGCTGGCACGGCAAGGCGCCGAATCGCGAGGAACTGAACGCGGCGCACGCGGATCTTGGTCTCGCGGGGCGATTGCCCGTCGAAGAGCTGCTCGCCAAAGCGAAGCACTGGCAAGCCGAAGCCGCGCACACTCTCGATGCACGCATGCCGCGCTACTCGCGCGACTTCTGGTGGAATGCAGGCGACGCCATGCAGGTTGCGATGGAGCCCACGCGCAAGGGCTTTGGCCGCGCGCTTGCCGAGTGCGGCGATGACGAGCGCATCGTGTGCATCGGTCTCGATATTTCCGGGTCCATCACCATTGCGGATTTCTATTCCGGCAAACCGGAGCGCGCGCGGCGGTGGATCTCGATGGGCATTGCGGAGCAGTCGGCCACGGCGGCCGCCGCGGGCCTGGCGCGCGAGGGCAAACTACCCGTGCTTGGCTCCTACGCCACGTTTTCCGCGGCGCGCAACCTCGACCAGATTCGCGTTTCCATCTGCTACTCCAACGTCAACGTGCTGGTGGCCGGGGCGCACGCGGGCGTTTCCGTGGGCGCCGACGGCGCCACGCACCAGGCGCTCGAAGATCTTTTTGCCATGCTCGGCCTGCCGAATATGACCGTGGTGGTGCCCTGCGACGCGATCGAGACCCGCAAAGCCACGCGGCATCTGCTGCTCGAACACGTGGGGCCGAAGTACATCCGCTTCGCGCGCGAGGCCACGCCGATCGTTACTAACGAATCCACGCCCTTCGTTTTCGGCAAGGCGAATATCATTCGGCTGCGCGGGGAGAAATCTGAATTTGCCGGCGCTTTCGAGACGCGCCTCGCCGAGGATTGCGCCGACGAAGGCGAGGACTTGAGCATTATCGCCTGCGGACCCATGGTGCCCGAGGCCATGCGCGCGGCATGGATTCTCAAGCAGGAGTTCGATCTCGAGACGCGCGTCGTGAATCTGCACACGCTCAAGCCCATCGATGCGGAGGCCATCGTGCGCGCGGCGCGCGAGACGGGCGTGATGATCACGGCGGAAGAGCATCAGATCGGCGCACTGGCCGGGCGCGTGAGCCTGATTCTGGCCACGAATCCTCAGCTCTATGGGGTCCCGGTCATCACCAGCGCCATCGGAGTGAAAGACCGCTTCGGCGAGTCCGGCGCGCCGTGGGAATTGGTGAAGGTGTTTGAGTTGAGCGCGGAACATATCGCCCAGACCGCCCTCGAGCTTGTCTCGCTAAAGAAACACGCCGCGGAGCGACTGGTGACGGCTTGATGCGCGTTTGCTCGGTCCCGTAGTCCCGCGGTGCTCTGACCATGTGATTTCGCAATTGCCTTCCGATCCGCGCGGGTCTGGAGACCGGCGCTACATGCCTATGCAGCTGCGCTACTCCGGCGGGCCGACCGTCAGCACAAAATACGATGCCGGTTCCGTTTGGCTGGCGTTGTAAACGGTGTGCAGGTCGCCCGCGATGCAGACGCCCATTTCGCCGGCCACCAAGTCGCGCGTCACGCCGGCGGTCATCAATCGCGCTGTGCCTTCGTGGATGAACCAGATCTCAGTATGCTTGTGCGTGCCGATGGGCTCGGGCGGCGCGCCGGGCAAAAGACGCGTAAAGTGCGCTTCCAGGCGGATGTTGTCGGGCAGCATGCCCATCAAGAAACGTTTTGACATGCGCGGGGACGGGTGCGGGCTGGCCGGCTCAATCTGCGGATAGCGGCCTGAGACGAGCTTTTGCAGTTGCATCGGCGGTTGTTGAGCGGGCGCGGCGGATGGAACTGCAGGCGCCTGGCCTTCGGCGTTGGACGCGAGGCCGGACGCAGCGGCAAGCAAGGGCAAAAGCGCGGAAAATTCTCGGCGATTCATGGAGTCTCCTATGGTTCTTTCTCCAAAGCTCACATCATAATCTGTGCCGGCATCCTGGGCGACGAGCGCAGCGAGGAGTCGAAGGACTTGCGGTTGCTTTTCTTGCTCCCACGCTGGGGTGGCTTGCTCTCTAGCTCTCTGACCGCACGAATTCGAAGTTTTGGGCTTGATGGCTTCCCACCCATTCGCCAGAAAAACGGCGAATGGATGGGGCACGGAATTGGTACAAAATCAAGCGGTCAGAGACCTGGCTCTCTGCTTTACTGCCCCGAAATCAATCGCACCGTGCCCAGAATGCCCGAGGGCAGCGGCTCGAGATGATCCATATCCTGCGGCGTGAATTTCTCGCCGTAGCGCAGATTGAGCAGGCGGTAATCCGGCGCGGCGCGGCCGGCCAGCTCGTTGATGGCGGTATTGGCCACCACGATCCGCAGCTCGTTGGCGCCAGCATGCACGAGCGTTGTCACATCCAGGCGGTAGGGCGGATGCCACAAATCTCCCGCGGGCTTTCCGTTCACTGAGACCACTGCAACTTCGCGCACCGGCGGATCGTACCATGTGCGCGTTCCCGCCTGATGCAGCGCCTCGCGCGGCACCGGCGTGCCCACGCCAAAGTCCAGAATCACGCGCCCGGACTTCGCGACCGTCTCGGGAATCTCCACCGTGCGCGTGTAGGTCGCAGAGCCGGAGAAATACTTCTGCGCTTCGTAATCGGTCCACGAGTGCAGCGTCTGCATGGTTTCCCCTGTGCCGCTTTTATCGAAGGTCACCCTCCAGTCGTGGCTCAGATCGATGGGCGCGAACGGCGTGGCGGCTTGCCGCTGCGGCGGAAGCGCAGCGCCCTCGTGAAAGACCACCACGCGTGACTCATAGGGGGCGAGATCGAAGTGGAGTGTCGGCCCGGAACCCGCGCCGGTGATCTTCCCCGTGAACGGATCCCACCACTCCGCGCCGCCGTGTGCCTCGCGAAACGTCGCATCGAAAGCGTGCGGAGTATTGCCCGTGTTGGCGATGAAATAAACCTCCGCGTTGGGCAACTTGCGATGGATGAATCCAACTTCGGGCGTCGCCGGCGCAATCGCTACATCCGGCATGAGAGCCGCGCCAATTGCCGCGCCCAGGTCCGCGGGGCTCGCGATCAGCCTCGAATGCTCCGCCGCTCTGTCGGAGCCCACCATGAACATCATCTGCGAAATCCGCTTCACCTCGGCCGAATCCCGCGGCCCCTCCGTGACTCCCGGCGCACGCGAGGGCAGGCTGCCCACGGCAATCACCTTTCCACCTTTCGCGGCAAAATCGCTGATCTTTTTGTAGGTGGCCAGCGGCAGCCGCTCGGTGGCCGGCATCACCAGCACCGGATACTTGATGCCAACCTTGTCGATCGCAGCCGAGTCGATGAAATCGAGATTGTAGCCCGCGTCGAGAATCGCGGGCACCAGATCCGGCCCAAGCAGAACGCGCATCTCGTCGGTGACGGAAGCGTGCCCCGGCCGGAAGCGCGCCTGCGCATCCTCTTCCGGAAGCAGCACAGCAATGTCGTATTGGGGCGTGCCCTGGCGCAGCAGGTAGCTCATGCGCGAGAAGTAGCTCATCACATCGGGCATCACCATCCACCACGGGTTGTGATCGTTGAAGACGGCGGCCGCGTAGAACGACCATCCGGGGTCGCCGGCCGACGGCGGCGAATAGGGCCAGCCGTGGCCCACGAGCTGATTGATGCCCTGGAGGAAAAACGTATCCGCTTCGGCCTTCATGTCGAGCGGCGTGGCGCGAAACGACGGCGAATGCAGCCAGGTCCACGTTTCCGACGAAGTGATGGGCCGGCCGTAGACGTGGCTTGCGGAAGTTGCCCAGCGCGTGAAGGAGAAGCCGCCGCGCCATTGCGAGCCTTCGCCCTCGGGCAGATCGACAAGCGCGTTGCTGGAAAGCGTCACCGCGGGCGAGCCGTAGCTCTGCGAACGGAATTTGGTGTGATGCTCGCGCGCCCAGGTGTTCAGCGGCGTCAGATAGTGGTCGTCGATCAGCTCGGCCAGCGTGCGGCCCCAGTCGTAGCGCAGGTCGGCGGCCTCGGGAGTGGTTCCCGCGGCCAGCTCGGGCAAATGGGGCGTCAGATCGTAGCCGCGCCGGGTACGAAATTCGTCAAGAAGTTTCGGCGTCCAATCCGATTCGTACACCTCGAGGCTGTCGCTGAATACCGAGTAGGGAACATTCGCTCCGCACGCAGCGATCAGCGGATCGGCCACGTGCTGGAGGTGATTCTGAATCGCCTCCATGCTGAAGTGGTCGAGGACAAAACCCTCTGCGCCCACGGCTGCGCGCTTTACCTGCTGGCCAGTGCGGCTGGAGATGAAGAACAGCACCACGTGCGGGCCGCTGATCTCCGCGGGCAACGTCAGCCGGTACTCGCCTACCGCTTCGATCCGTTGCGCGTCCTCCGCGTCGTATTTTTGCGGCGTCCCCGAAGCCAGGAATGCAGCCAGCAGGGCTTCGCCATTGCGAATGGATGGAAGGGGCAGGGAAGATGCGCCGGGCGGCACAACGTCGCCCACAATACGCAGCCTTCCCGCGGCGTCGCTGACCGGCACATACGCCCCGCCGTAGGGCCAGCCGCTGCCCAAGGTCAGATTGAGCCGCAGATTTAGATTGTGCGCGGTCTGCGCGGTGAAGGAAACCAAGTCGAGGAAGTCCTTCGAGAGAAACGGCAGATTGCGAAAGCCCTTTTGCGGATCGTCGAGTTCGAGCGCATAGACGGGCTGAACCTCTATGCCGCCGATGCCGCCAGCCTTCATGGTGCGCAACTCGCGGGCCAGCTCAGCCTTCTCGACCGCCGGACCGAACCACCACCAGCGCATCATGGGCCGCGCATCCATGGGCGGCGTGGCAAAGCCGCCGCGGATCGTGGTCAGGGAATCGGATGCGACGGTCTTTTGCGCCGCGGCAGGCAGCGCCGTGAGAACCACGGCAAATGCCGCGCAGGCGGCGATACAAAATGAGCTTTGAGTTCGGGAAAAACGCATGGTAGACCCCCGGTGTAACCACTGCCGCAGTCGCGCCACCTTCTCAAGCTGCGCTGTTGCCGGGCAGAAACCCCCCGGCGGTCCATGGTAATCCCCGAAGATACAAATGGGAAATAAAATGTGGAGAGAAACCCGCGGCCCGAGGGCAGGAGTCAACGCCCTGCGCATGGCAACAAATCCCAGCTGAATTCGCACAGGCACGATGCGCGGCGGCGCAGCCGGTCCATGGAGGCGTGTGGTAGTTTTCTAGTGTGTCCGCAGAGAGCGCATTGGCCACGCCGGAGATCGAACCTGATCAATCAGGTTCCAAACCACGATTTACCTTGTGGCACGGGGCCACTGCTGCGCTTTTGGCGCTGGGCTATTCCGGCTATTATTTTTGCCGTTCCGACCTCTCGGTGGTGATGCCCGACCTGATCCATGACCTAACGCGTCATGGCATGACGGCAAGCGCAGCGGAAATCCGCCTGGGATTCATGGCCTCAATGGGCACCGCAGCGTATGCGCTGGGCAAGTTTTTCTCCGGCGCCCTGGCCGATACGCGAGGCGGCCGGCGGTTTTTCCTGGGCGGCATGGCCGGCTCCATCCTCTTTACCGTCATCTTTGCGCTGAGCGGCGGATTTCCCCTGTTCACACTGGCGTGGATCGGCAACCGGCTCTTCCAGTCGCAGGGCTGGGCGGGACTGGTGCGGGTTTCGTCGCGCTGGTTCTCTTACTCCACCTACGGAAGCGTGATGGCGGTGGTAAGCCTGAGCTTCCTTTTTGGCGACGCGGGATGCCGCTTGACGATGAGCGAATTGCTTGCCCATGGCGTGGGTTGGCACGGCGTCTTTTATTTTGCCGCGGCAGCGCTGGGAGTTCTGTTCCTCATCAACCTGTTTCTGTTGCGCGAGACGCCCGCCGAGCGCGGGCTTCCGGCACCGGAAGTGAATCCCAGAAACGTGTATGCCGACGAGGAACCGGGAGGCGAGCATCACCAGAAGATCAGCGCGATTTTGCGGCCCCTGCTCACCAGCTTTGCATTCTGGCTGGTGTGCCTGCTGGCCTTCGGGACCACCCTGCTGCGCGAGACCTTCAACCTGTGGACGCCGACCTATTTTGTGCAGTTCGTGGGCCTGATGCCGAGCGTGGCGGCCAGCCGCAGCGCGCTCTTTCCTCTATGTGGAGGAATTTCCGTGCTGCTGGGCGGGTTCTTGAGCGACAAGCTCGGCGCCAATGGACGCAACGTGCTGGTTGTGATCGGCATGTCGGCGTGTACCGTGTGCCTGGCGATGCTGGGCCGCGTGACGGGCCACGCAGGCGAATGGGCGCCGTCTCTTCTCGTTGCTCTTGTGGGATTTACTCTGCTGGGACCCTATTCCTATCTGGCCGGCGCCATGTCGCTGGATTTTGGCGGGCAGCGGGGCAGCGCCACGGCTGCGGGTATTATCGACGGATTTGGTTACATAGCCGGCTGGCTTTCAGGCGTTACGGTGGCGCGGATCAGCGTCGCATACGGATGGAGCAGCGCCTTTTTTGCGCTGGCCGGCGTCTCGCTGGCCACGGCTTTGGTGGCGTCGATTCTCATGGCGCACCACCGAAATCACGAGTTGCAGAATTCCTGAGCCTTCGAGTTCCGTAGAGGTCCCGTCACGGGAAGTGTCGCGCGCGGCCAAGAATGGGCGGGCCCGTGGCGCGTGCAGCACCGCTCCGGCAATGTGCTGACTGCATACACGTCGAACTCATTGTCCGATCTAAGCCGGTTTATGGCTTAAACCGTTCATCTCCAGACCGGTTATGGCCGGATGCACTGCCCCTGGACGGGGAATTCCGGCGCAGCCAGCCGTCCCCGTCAGGTTAATTTTCATATTTTGCGCTACACGTTGGCGGCGGTGTTTTGACAATCAGGAGAGAAAATAATTTTTCTATTGACAATCGACACTGGGAATGCATTTAATGCTTGGCTGAGGTTGGACCGACACTGATCCGGCCGCGGAAAAATGTGTATCGAATCACCGAACGGGTTTTGGGGAGTTCGAGGATAAGCTCGCTCACGCTGTTTCGAATAGCAAACACTTTCACTTAAAAGGAGGCTTTCCAGGCGTTTCTATGAAAAAACTTCTGAAACCAATCACGACGCTTGAAAATCGTAGCGGCGCGTGGGCCTGTGCCGCTTTGGCAATGCTCGCGCTGGCGCTTTGTCTCGTCGGAACAGCGGTACCCGCTGCGGCACAGGCCGGCGGCGCCATCGAAGGTACCGTAACCGATACCAACGGCGCGGTCATCCCCTATGCAACCGTCACGGCCACGGATGTGAGCACCGGCGTTTCCACCACCCGCGCGACCACCTCGGCGGGCTTCTTCAGCATCACGCTGCTCACTCCGGGCAAATACACCGTAACAGTGTCCAAGCCTGGTTTTGAGATGTTCAATCAGGAAAACTTCATCGTCGACAATGAACACGTCTCCGCCTTCAATCCCATACTGAAGGTCGGCGCTCAGAGTGTGACCGTCACCGTCACGGATACGCCGCCCGCCCTTGAGACCGCTAACGCCAACCTCGGCGGCTTGATGCGGAGCAGCGTCATCACGGAATTGCCGCTGATGCTGGTGACCGTTGGCGCCTCCGCGCAGCAGCGCGACATTACGGCCGTCTCGAACCTTTTGCCCGGCGCGCAGTTGCCCGCCGGTGGACGCGTCTCCCAGTTCGACGGCATGCCGCAGCGCACGGCCGAGATGTACCTCGACGGAATGGCAATGACCATCGCGAGCGCTCAGGCCGAGAACCGCAACGTTTACAATGTGGTTCCCCTCGAAAGCATCGACCAAGTCCAGGTGCTTACCAGCGGCTACCCGGCAGAGTTTCAGGGCGCCGGCGTCCTGAGCCTTTCGACCCGATCCGGGGGCACCCAGTACCATGGCGCCATTTATGGGCTTGTCCGCAATACCGATTTTGACGCCTGGACCTTTTCCGCCAAGTGCGGCACTCCTGGCCAACCGCTCGCAGCCCAGTACACCGGCTGCGGCAATACCGCGAAAGCGATCGTCGGTGGCGTGCTCACCACAGTAGCCGGCAGCAAGCCCGGTGAGCACCAGGACGAATACGGCATCACCGGGGGCGGACCGGTGAAGTTCCCGCATGTGGTGGCGGGGCACGAAAAGCTCTTTTTTTACGGCTCCTATACCCGGTTTCGCCAGACCATTGGCGTGAACCCCAGCGCGGTCACCATCCCCACTACGCTGATGCAACAGGGCAACTTTTCCGAGTTGCTTGCGGGCAACAATACTTCGGGCGTCAACTATCCCATCTATGACCCCACCACGCAAACCACCTGCACGTTGCATAACACCGGAGGTGTGCCTTGCCGCTATCAGTATGGGTACGGCCCGGGCACAGGCGTAGGCGCAAACGGCAATCCAGTTCTGATCGGCACGCCGAATGTCATTCCCGCCGGCGAGATCTCGCCCGAAATGAAGTACTGGTCGAGTTTCCTGCCGACGCCCTCCAACAACGCAACCGGCGCGATCGTGAACAATTATCTCGGCGGCACGCCCACGGGCTACAACAACTGGCTCTGGTCGGCGCGCGGCGATTATGACATCTCAGACAAGAACCGGCTGTTCGTGCTGTTCGCGGACGGCGACCGTGTCTCTGTGCCTTACAACGGGAGCTCGGTGCTTCCGTTGCCCTATATGACGTCCTACCTCGCCCATGTCAAAGGTCACTTCGCCGAGGTGCAGGAATCCTATACCATCTCTCCGAACCTTTCCAACCAGATCCGTTACGGCTACGACTACTTTGGTGGTCCGCCGATCATGAACGCCACAAATGGCGTCACCAAGTATGAACCCGCCGCCGCCGGCATCACCGGCCTACCCGCCGGTCAGGCCTCCACGGACTTTCCCAGTGTCAGCTTCAGCGGCTCCAACGACGCGACGACCTGGAACAACGGCAGTGCAAGCTACACCAGCATCAGCAGAACCTATGAGGTGGTGGACAATGTGCTGTGGACCAAGGGCCGCAACGCCTTCAGCTTTGGTTTTCAGTACCAATGGGAGCAAACCAATGCCGACGCCGCGGACTCTGCTTCTCTGCAGTTGACCCTTCCCATGAGCACCAACGAGACCGCCAACCTGGCGTCCGCAAGCTCCTATGCGAGCAACAGCGGCTACGCCTACGCCAGTTGGATGATTGGCGCGATCGGCAGCCCCACTGTCACCCAGCAGCCATTCTCGGTCTATGGCATGCGCTTCCATCCCTTCTCTCCCTATTTCCAGGATGACTACAAGGTTTCGCCCAAGCTTACCTTGAACCTCGGCCTGCGCTGGGATTACTTTCCCACCTACCGCGAGGTGCTGAACCGCTGGTCCTTCCTGAACCCGACAGTTGCCAATCCCATTACCGGCAATCAGGGTGCGCTGGAGTTCGCCGGAAACTGGGGCGGCAGCGGCGGCCCCAATTGCAACTGCACCTCCCCGGTTAACAACTGGCACAAGAACTTCGGTCCACGCGTCGGCTTCGCCTACGCCCTGAATAATAAGACAGTGATCCGCGGCGCATATTCCATCATGTATACGCACGCGGGCGGCGTCGGCGGCGGGTCATCGAATGACGGGACGGGCTTAAGCGGCTTCCAGGTGGCGACGCCCTTCACCGACAGCTACTCTGGCGCGTCCTTTTACCTCAACACCAATTCCGCGTTTCCCACCTCCGGCGGGGGCAATGTCACCGGACCGAACTCCAACTTCGGCGGCGCGGGATTTGCTTTCCCGTCCGTCACCAGCGTCAACATTACGGCGGCTTCGGCGGGTGTCCTATCCGGAAACTATGTGTGCTCGGGCCAGACCATTGCGCCCTGCTACGGCAAGACCAGCGGGTACGCGACCGCGTCGAGCATAAGCTACGCCGATCCTTATCGTGGAAGCCGCGCTCCGGAGATCCAATACATCAACTTCGGCGTGCAGCGTGAGCTGACGAATGCAATGACCATCAGTGTGAACTACGTCGGCACCCTTGGCCACCTGCTCCCCGGCAACAACAACCTTCGGGGCTTGCAGTCCAACCAGATCAACCCCACCTACCTTTCCACTATCGGCGTCACCAACCTGAACCTGGCGGCGACCCCGGCGAATGTCGCAACGGTGAATGCGGCCTGCGGCAACTGTTTGCCTTCGACACCCTATTTCACTGCAGCAAACGGCTATGAGGCGGCGGCGGCCCTGAACTCGACTCCCACCATCGGCCACATGCTCACATGGATGCCGCAGTACTCCGGAGTCACCGATAGCTTCGAAGTATCGGCCAACGCCGAATACAACGCACTACAGCTCAGCCTGATTCAGACCTTATCCAAAGGGCTGACCTTCGCGGTGCACTACACCTACTCGAAGACCATTGATGATGACGGCACAGTACGCAGCGGCTGGCCCATCCCGGTCTCGGCGTTTGCCAGCTATGGCCCCACAACAGCCTTCGCGGCGGATCGCATGGACCGTTCAAGAAGCGCTTCGGACCTTCCGCAGTTGCTCACCGTATTCGGTACCTATAAACTGCCCTTCGGCAAAGGCGGTATCGGAGCGGATAACCGGTTTGTGCGCTGGGCGGCAGGCGGCTGGGAGATCTCCGCAATTTATCAGGACGCCTCGGGTCTTCCTCTGCCCATCGTCGGCAGCGCAGCTTCGGTGGCTCAGAACTTCGGACAGGGCCAGGTGATGATGGACTACAACCCCAACTTCCACGGCTCTCCACGCATCAACGGCAAGTGGGGTTCAGCTTCTACAGCGGTGAATCTCGGCACCCTACCCTACATCCAGGGGTACATCAGCTCCACCACTGCGGGAATGGGAACAAGTGTAGTGTCTGGTACGACTAACACATCAACCCCGGTGGCTTGCGCATCCAGCGTCGGCCCCTTCTGCAACACGCAGACCGGCACCATCGGAGACACCGCTCGCGTCGCGCCCTACGGCCTCCGCGGTCCAGACATCTACCGCCTGACGGGGTCGCTCAACCGCACCTTCGACATCACGGAACGCGTCAAATTCATCTTCCGCGTGGATTGCAACAACGTAACCAACCACGTCACCTTCGGCAACCTGGTTGGCAACCAGGAAATCGTCGTCAATCCAACCAGTGCCACCTTCGGCACCGTGAACCAGGCCAGCAACGATTCGCGCGCCTTCCAGTTCCAGGGTCGTATAAGGTTCTGACCTGGAGGCGTTTTTTAAGTTGAGAGGGACCGCAAGCGGCAATCGCGACTGGCAGTTTGCCGGCCACGTCAACTTCTAACCCACGCATGCCGGCCTGCATCTGCCGCGATTCCTGCGGCGGATGCAGGCCGGCTTTTCTTTTCTTCGCGTAAAAGTGAGTGCACTTCTATGTCATGCGGGAATGCGCGTGGGTGAGCCCATGTCATTGCGCGCGGGCTACTTCGCTTGCGCCGCGAAAGCGTCCGCTTCGCGGTTCAACTCTTCCGGCGTGGCAGCATGCGTGTAAAACACGATGCGATACCGGAAGGTCGCTGACTGGCCTTTCTCGAGCGTGAAGTTCAGCGGCGTCTGTTTCCCATCGAACGCGTGACGTCCGAACGGATTGGCGGCAAAAAGCCCGTAGCCGCGTGCGTGCCAGTGAGTCGGGTAGCCGATATTGCCGGGATGGTCGAAGATGGCGATGGTCGCGACGTGGCCGGCGTCGTCGTGCCCGGTGAGCGAGCACCAGCGGCCGCGCGTTGACCACACAGCTTCGCCTTTCACGCCTTCGCTGGTCAGGTATTCGCCGGTCGGCGGGGCAACTCCAGGCAGGTTCGCCGCGGCGGTCACTGTGGTCGCAACTCCGTTCGAGTCGGTGAAGGTTCCACCTTTTTCCTCCGGCGATTCCAGCCAGCGCGCTACACGCAAGCCGAGCAATCCATCCTTGTCGTCGTTGAAGACGACATGATCGAGCGCAGTCAGCGTTACCGTCAGGTCGATCGTGCGCGTTGCGCCTTTGTGGGTGAACACATAGCGCGTAGTCTCGCCCAGGATCGGGTGATTCAGCCCGTCGATCCACGTGGAATTGCTCACCAGTTCGCCGCGCTTTGCGCCGCTCTTTGTGGAAACGATCTTGTCGAGCACGATCGTGCCCATCTTGGGTGCGCGTTGCGCGGGAATGGCCGTCGAGTTATTCCAGAAATCGAAGCCATTCACATTGCTGTAGTTGAACCAGAGGCCGTCGTGGTGCGGATGGTCGGTGCGTTCGCCGGCACGCGGTTGCAAAGGCCAGCCGCGCGTTACGGTCACGCCGTCTGCATCCACAATCGGGTAGAGCACCGGCTTTTTCAGCGTCTCCGGCCAGATGTACGACGTGAAAGGCTGGCCGTCGATGGTGATGTCCACGCGCCGCTTCGCCGCGTCGGGCACAACCGCGACGCCCTTGGGCGTATTCCCCCACCCTGGGCGCGCAAACAGGAGCGCGCCAAGGGTGGGGCACACCGCGCTTGCCGCCCGCAACGAGCCTGCGGTCACAAGACCGAGCATCGTGCGTCTACGCATAGACCTTGCCTCCAGCCAGCACCTGCTGCGTCTTCTCGTCGAAGGTGACCTTCATGCCGGTCTGGATGGCGGCGACGTTCATGCACAGCGCAATGGAATGGCTGTAGCCGGCTTCGATCGGCGCATTGGGCGTCTTGCGCGAGCGCACGCACTCCATCCAGTTGCGCATGTTGGCTGCAGTCTGCGGATCGCCGTGCGTATCGGCATCAGTGTTCACCGCTGTGGACTTCTCGCCGAGCGCCATGCTGGGCAGCAGGTTGGGCTGCATGTGCATCTCGTCAGCGAACCGTTTGGTCAGGCCGCCGGTGGGCGTCACCGTCTGCTTGTCCATGTCGATCATGCCGCCATTCGAGTAGTAGAGCTCCTTGACGCCGCCCGCCGAATTCGTGAAGCGCGAGGAGTACTGCACCTGGAAGCCCTTGCTGAGATCGTCGAGCGGACCGTAATCGAAGACGGCGGTCATGGTGTCCCAGTTGGTGCGGCCGTCCTTCCACAGATATATGCCGCCGTTGGCTACGCACGAGCGCGGATGCGGCAGGCCCGTGAACCAGTGCACGGTGTCGATTTGGTGGACAAGCCACTGATCGGGAATGCCCGATGAGAACGGCCAGAACAGGCGAAACTCAAGATACTTGCGCGCGTCGAATGACCCCAAATTCCTGCCCAGCGAATAGCGCTTCCAGTCCGTGTCTTCTTCCTTGAGCAGCGGCACCACGTCGGGGCGGCGCCAGCGGCCGGGCTGGTTCACGTTCCACGTCATCTCCACCATCACGATGTCGCCAAACTGGCCAGACTTGATGTACTCGGCGGCCTTTTGATACGCGAGAGTGGAGCGGCGCTGCGTCCCCACCTGCACGATCCGGCCGCTCTTCTTCACCGCGGCCAGAATGCGGCGGGCATCGGCCATGGTGTGCGCGGTGGGCTTCTCGACGTAGGCGTCGCGGCCCGCTTCGACAGCTTCCACGCCATGGTAGGCGTGCTGGAAATCGGCGGTGGCAATGATGACCGCGTCCACGTCTTTGCGCGCGTAGAGTGCGTCGTTATTGCGCACCGGATCGGGGCGATTTCCCGTGAGCTTCTCAATGAAATCTGCGCCCTGTTCGCGGCGCATCTTCCAGATGTCGGAAACGGCCACGATCTGGAAGTTCATGTCTTTTGCATGCTGTTGAAAGGCAGGCAAATCGCCGCCCTTCATGCGGTCGCCGCAGCCCACAATTCCCACGCGGACGCGGTCGTTTGCGCCCATGATCTGCGCATAGCTTTTGGCGTTTAACGCCACTGCGGTTGCGGCCAGCGCCGCGCTGCCGGCTTTCAAGAATTCCCTGCGATTGTTTTCGGTTGTTGCCATGTTGGATGAACTCCTCGGTGGGTACGTTGGGTTGGCGTGCGTGGGGCAGGTAAAGAACCCGTGTTCCGGGTCTTCGACCGTTTCCCTGCGCGGGAAAACCGTGCGCCGCCGGAAGGATCATGGTCAGACCACGACGCGCCGGCCGTCAAGAAGAGATTCCGGCATGGAAACCCCAGTTCCGAGTTGTGGGACAGTGTTCTTGAACTCCGACTATTTTGGTCGTAGATTAAATAAGGACTAAATCAGTCGGATATTAGCGTCAGGCGATCAGGTCACCTTTTGGCCCCCAAAAGAGTGATTTAAATCACAGAAAGAGCCGGACTGATTTGGTCGTATATAGGCACTGCCTGCAAGATTGTGCCAATTCCTCGGAGGTTGTTCGATTGAAGGGCCGTATTCATTTCGTTTTCTTTCTATGTTGTGCGATTTTCCCGCTTGGAATGCGGGCGCAGGCGGGCTTTCGCGTCGCCGGCGTGGTGCACGATGCAACGGGCGGCGTCATCCCCGGCGCCGAGGTCACGCTGCGGCAGGCGCATTCCGCAACGCCGCTGACGCGGCAAACCGATGGGCAGGGAAGCTTTCAGTTCATCGTTCCGGTTGAAGGCACCTATGCGGTCGAAGTGAAAGCGGCGAACTTTACGATCTATCACGGCGAGGCAACGGTGAGCGCCGGGGCACCCAGCGCAAATCTGGACGTGACGCTGGCAGTGAACGGTAATGCAGAAACGGTGGAGGTGACGGCAAATGCTTTGGCGGCTGAGACAACGAGCACGCAACTGGGAGAGACGCTGGAGTCGAAAAAAATGGAGGCCGTACCGCTGAACGGCCGGAACTTTACCGACCTGATGGCGGTGCAGCCGGGCATTGTGCCGGTGAATACGGCGCAACCCGGCGCAGTAATTATGACCGGCGTGGCGAGCGCGCCGCCCTCCGGCGACGCGAATCCCGGAAATCTCTCGATCAGCGGGCAGCGGGAGGACTCCAACGGTTTCCGCGTGAACGGCGCGGACGTGGAAGAGGACGTGAATATGGGCACGTCGATTGTGCCCAACCTCGACGCCATCGACAGCTTTCGCGTGCTCACCTCGAACTTCGACGCGGAGTACGGCAACTCGAGCGGCGGCCAGGTGCTGGTGACGACCAAGTCGGGTACGGCGCAATGGCACGGCTGCGCCTTCGAGTTCCTGCGCAACACGGCGCTCGATGCACGCAACTACTTTTCTTCGGACCGCGCGGCCTACCGGCAGAATCAGTACGGCGGCACTGTGGGTGGTCCTTTGTTTCGGACGGACATCAAGTGGTTTGCGGACTACCAGGGAACGGGGCTGACCGAAGGCATCGACACCGGAGAAATCTCTGTGCCGTCAACGGCCGAGCGTGGCGGAGACTTCAGCCAGGTTCCGCTGACTGGCAGCGTGAACGGCAATGCGTGGGCGGCACATCTGTCGTCGGCGCTGGGACAGACGGTGACGCCCGGCGAGCCTTATGCGCAGGTCTTTCCCACGGGGCAGATTCCGCAATCCATCTGGCCGGCCCCGGCCAAATATCTTCTGGCCTCGATTCCCGTGCCCAACGCGGGCACTGCGGTGTTTGAGACTGTGACCGCTGCCGAAACCCTTGGCGACAACAAGGCAGGGCTGCGCGCGGACTGGAGCCGCGGCAGGAGCACGCTCACCGGCTATTACTTCTTTGACCAATACACGTTGGATAACCCCTATCCCACCGGGACGGGCGGCGCGAATGTGCCGGGCTTCGACGCGACTTCCAGTGGGCGCGCGCAACTGATGAGCTTGGAGCACACCATGACCTTTGGCGCATCCATGCTGAACGAGGCGCACCTGAGTTACATGCGCAACGCCAATGCGGTGGGCCAGCCGCATGGCGGCGTGGGGCCCACGCTCGTGGCGCAGGGATTCAGCAACATTGTGCCGCTCAAGCCCGCCACCGAAGGCATTGAGAACCTTGCCTTCAACGACTTCACTACCGGCGTCGACACGACGGCCCTGGTGCAGGCCGAGAACATTTACGAAGGCATGGACGCCTTCTCGCACATCGTCGGCAAGCACGGCCTGAAATTCGGCGGCGAGCTGCACAAGGACCAGATCAACACCCACCCCGACGTGGTCTTCAACGGCAGCTTCGCCTTTAACGGCTCCGAGACCGGCGTGGACTTTGCGGATTTCCTGCTGGGTGTGGCGTCAAGCTACACGCAGGGCCACGCCGAGAGCTTTTACAACCGCAACCTCTACATGGCGGCTTTTGCGCAGGACAGTTGGAAGGTGACGAGCAAGCTGACGGTGAACTACGGCGTGCGCTGGGATCGCATCAGGCCGTGGCTCGAAAAATATAACCAGCTGCAGACGCTGGTTGAAGGCGAGCAATCGCAGGTATTTCCCGGTGCGCCGCTGGGGCTGGTCTTTCCCGGCGATCCTGGTGTTCCCAGCTCGCTGGCGCCGCCGCGCAACAATTTTTCGCCGCGCGCGGGCATTGCGTACTCCCCAGGCTCTGCCGGTGGCCCTGCTGGCGGCAGCCTCTTGGACAAGATCATTGGGCCAGCCGGGACCACCAGCATCCGCCTCGGCTACGGCATGTATTACACGGCCTACGAGGGATTATCGGCGGGCATCATGAGCGCGAATCCGCCTTATGGGTACACCTACACGTCGGCCGCGCCGCCGCTGTTCGCTTCGCCGTTTACCGTGGCCGCAACGGGCGCAAATGCGGGCCAGCGCTTCCCCTTGCAGCACGTAGCTGACGGAGCCAGCCGGTCAAACCCAAATTCCACCGTCAACTGGAGCCAGTTTGAGCCGCTGGTCGGGATTCCGGCCGTGGATCCTAACGACGTAACGCCCTATGCGCAGCACTGGATGGCAAGCGTGGAGCGCCAGTTGGGTGCGAGCACGCTGGCCACGGTAAGCTACGTCGGCACTTCTTCACATCATTTGCTGGTGCTTGAGGAAGCCAACCCCGCCAATCCCGCGCTGTGCCTGAGCCTGGGCTCGGCATGCGGGCCGTTCAACGAGCAAGCCGCGCGCACCACCTTCGGCCCCGCGTTCGGAAGCGTGGAGCTGCAGCGAACCATCGCCAACGCAAGCTACGACGCATTCGAGGCCACGCTCAACCATCGCGCGCACGGGCTCGATCTGCTGGTCAGCTACACGTATGCGAAGTCGATCGATCAGTCGACGGGACTTCCTGAGCCCGTTAACCCGGTGGATCCGTCGCTCAGCCGCGGACTCTCCGCCTTCGACCTGCGGCACAACTTTGTGGCTTCGTTCCGCTACGAGGCGCCGAAGCTCAAGAGCGCAAATCATCTATTCCAGGAAATTGAAGAGGGGTGGGCAGTGGCGGGCATCGCGCGCTTCACCACCGGCCTGCCGGTTACGCTACTCAACAACAACGACACCTCACTTCTGGGCACCATTCCCAACGGCATTAACAACAACGGCGTGGACACGCCGCAGTGGAGCGGAAACGCGCTCAGCATCAACACGAATCCGCGCAGCGGAGGCGCGGTCTTCGACGCCGGCCAGTTCAGTTTGCCCGCGCTCGGCACCATGGGCAACGCGCGCCGGCGGTTCTTCTCAGGCCCCGGCATGGAGAATCTCGACGCCACCGTCTCGCGCGAATTCTCTCTGAGCGAGGGGCGTGCCCTCGAGTTCCGCGCCGAAGCGTTCAATGTGTTCAATCACGCGCAATTCTTCGGGCCGGCAACCGTGGAAGGCAACATATCGAGCGGAACCTTTGGCCAGGCAGTGAGCGCCATGCCGCCGCGGCTGATGCAGATTGCGATGCGGGTGCGGTTCTAGATCTCCGACTACTAGAAGAGGGACCTACTCGCGCCCCATCCTAGACGCGTTCTGTGCGTTTAGGGTGGGACAGCCCACGCTTGCGTGCTCCTCAAAATCGATTTATGGTGGTCTGACTCTGAAAATCGCGAGGGACTTGTGATAAAAACCAGGTTGCTTCTTCCCGCTCTCGTTGCTGTGGCCTCGTGGTCCGCTGCCACGGCGCAAACCGTGCCGCCACGGCCTAGAATCACCGGCATCTCGCACATCGCCATCTACACCTCCGACCCCGTGGCCACCGAGCACTACTACACAGCGGTCGTGGGCGCGGTGAAACTGTCGGATCCGGAGAATCTGCAGGGCGTGCGCTATGCCCTCAGCGCAACACAATACATTGAGGTTCTGCCGCTGCCGGCCAAGGCCGGCGTCGACCGCCTCGACCACATTGCCTGGGTGACCGAGAGCGCGGAGGGCATGCGCAAATATCTTGCGGCTAAAGGCTGGAAGGTGCCGGCGCGCGTGGAGCACGGAGCCGGCGGCAGCATTTGGTTTCAGGTGCGCGACCCGGAAGGCAACAAGGTGCAGTTCGTTGAGTCTCCCTTGAGAAGATACGGGTTCGTCCTCGGCACGTTTGCGCCCAATGCCATCGGCCATCACATCATCCACGTGGGAACCATGGTGCACGACCGCGCCCTTGAGGACACGTTCTACCGCGATCTGCTCGGCTTCAGGCCCTACTGGTGGGGCGGACGCGGCGGCAAGGTGGAGTGGGTTGCCCAACAATGCCCCGACGGCCACGATTGGATGGAGTACATGGTGACGCGCGGAACCTCCGGCATTCCCGCCGACATGACGCAGAACGAGCTGGGCGTGCTGGATCACTTTTCCATCGGCGTTGTCTCCGTGCCCGATGTGTTTCAGAAGCTTGTAGCCGCGAACCGCCTCGATGGACGCCATGACGCCGCGCCGAAAGTCGGTCTCGACGGCAAATATCAGTTCAACATGTACGACCCCGACGGCATCCGGACTGAAATGATGAACTTCCACGCCACGGAGAAGCCCTGCTGTTCGGACTTCACGGCCGAAGACCCGCCGGAGTAGCCCCGCCGGAGCAGGGGGTCGCCCGGAAGTGGCGCTTACGATATACTGGATGAGGCCTAAATGGGCAGGGAAATCCCTGCCTGTCGGAGTAAATCACCTCTCCAAGGCCAGGAAAAGACCAGGAAAAGAAGAAAAAATGCCTAAGTTGAAGACCCACACGGGCGCGGCCAAGCGCTTCAGCAAAACCGGCACCGGCAAAATCAAGCGGGGCCAGACGAAGACGCGGCACATCCTTACTTCGAAATCGCCAAAAGTGAAGCGCAAGCTGGGCCGGACCCTGCTGGTTTCCGATGGCGACTACAAGAAGGTAGCGCGCATGATTCCCTACGCCTGAGCACTGCGTGCGGCAGCCCTTTGGTTGAGGGGTGTGCCAATGCAAATGGGCCGATGTATTGGCCCCCGCCCAATGCGAAATGCGTTCGCAGCGGCGAGAGATCAGGCTTGAAATGAGCGAGTGAAGAGGTTCATCGGCCCCACGTTTACGTGACGGTCTCCTACCTCCAGCCGCAAAGCAGAAACGCAAAAAGGAGAAGCACCATGCCCCGCGTAAAACGCAGTACCAAGCGGAATGACCGCCGCAAGAAGATCCTGAAACGAGCCAGCGGTTATTTCCTGACGAAATCCAAGCTGTACCAAGCGGCCCAGGAGGCCGTGGAGCGCGGCCTCAAGTTCGCTTACATGGGCCGGCGCCTGAAGAAGCGCGAGTACCGCTCGCTGTGGATTGTGCGCATTGCCGCCGCCTGCAAGCTGAACGGCACCAGCTATTCGCAGTTCATCAACGGATTGAAGAAGGCCGGCATCGAGCTGGACCGCAAGGTTCTGGCGGACATTGCCGTGAAGGATGCAGCGGGCTTTACCAAGCTCGTGGAACTGGCCAAGGCGGCAAAGGCCAAGGCAGACAAGGCCAAGGCGGACGAGGTTAAGGCCGCGTAACTCAAGATATGACTGGCGGAAAAGACGGCCCGGGGTTCGAAAGAACTCCGGGCCGTTGTGCGTCTGAGTGCTTTGCTACTCGCTCAAAAATCCCTGCACCGCTTTTTGCCACATCTCCGGCTGATCCACAAAATTCATGTGGCCCGCATTGGGCAGGATTACCAGCTTGGAGCCGGCAATCTTTTCGTGCATCTCTTTGCTCAGGCTGGGGTCGCACTCGTCGTGGTCGCCCGCGACAATCAGCGTGGGGACGTGGATGGTGTGCAGCCGGTCCACCCACTCCACCGATTTCAGATTGCCGTCGATGACAAATTCGCCGTCAGAGCCCCACATTTCGCGGTAGAGGTCCCAGTTGGTGGGCGCATTGCCGGTAGCGGGATCGTAGGCAGGGTCGGGACGCGCGCCGTAGAGAAACGGGAAATATCCGTCGCCCCAGGCCAGGGTTTCGTACTCGGCCGGGTAGCGCCCGTGCTCCCAGATGGCGCCCTTGCCGAAGAGGCCGGCGGCTTCGAGCTCATTGAGGCGGGCCAGTTTGTCAGCCGGCATCTGCGCCTTTTCGCGGGCCAGCACGGCGTTCATTTCGCGCGTGGAAGCGAAGGTGCTGTTCAGGATCAGGTGGCTCAGGTGCTGCTGATACTTGAGCGCGTAAGCCTCGGCCAGCACGCCGCCGCAACTGTGGCCGAGCAGCGAAATTTTGCCCAGGCCGAGTGCGACGCGCACGGCTTCAATGTCCTCCACGTCGCCTTCGACGGTGTACTTGCTCGGGTCCTGCAGGCGTTCGGAACGGCCGGAGCCGCGTTCATCGATAAAGATAAGGCGATGCGTGCGCGCCAGGGGCAGCAGCCAGGGCAGAAAATAGGTGTGGTCCGCGCCGGGACCGCCATGCAGCACCACCAGCGGCGGGCCTTTGCCGAACTCAACGTAATAGATGAGGACGCCGTGGGCGTCGACGAAGCCATCTTGCAGCGGGTAGACGGCAGAGGCGGCCGGGGTGGAAGCGGGTTGGGCGGAAAGCGGGGCGGCACCCAGGATCAGGGCGCAGAGGGCGAGGCAGGCGGCAGCGATACGTTTCATGGTCACCATGCTACGGCAAGGTGCACGGTTTTTCACAGGGAGTTCGCAGGAAATGGCTTTGGGGCGCGCCAGGGCGCGCGGCAGCTGCATGCAATGCTTTATCCTGAACATTCGGCATGACGAACGAAGCGATACCCAATCTGACGGCATTTGACGAGGCCGCGCTCGACAAGGCGTTTGCCTCGCTGGAGGCGCAGGCCCGCGAAAGCGCCGCGACGCTGGATGTGGAGGCGTTCCGGCTCAAGTGGCTGGGGCGCAAGCAGGGCCTGCTCCAGGAAGTCTCTGACCGGTGGCTGAAAGCCGCGCCCGGGCCGGCGAAAAAGGCCGTGGGCCAGCGATTCAAAGTGCTCAAGGATCTGGTGGAAGCGCTGCTTGAAGGCGCGGGTCCGAGCGATGCCGCCGCCGATGCTGCGCTCAAGGCCGAGGCCATCGACATTACGCTGCCCGGCTCGCGTCGCCTCACCGGCGCCGAGCATCCCATCACACGCACCCTCAACGAGATCGTTTCAGTGTTTGCGGCGCTGGGCTACTCCGTAGGCGTAGGGCCGGAGGTCGAGACCGACTACTACAACTTCGAATGCATGAATTTTCCGCCCGGCCATCCCGCGCGCGACACACAGGACACGCTGGTGGTGGCCGCGCAGGAGCGCAAGCCGCTGCGCGATCGCCTGCTGCTGCGTACCCACACTTCGCCGGTGCAGATGCGGACCATGGAGCAGCAGCCGCCGCCGGTTCGCATCGTCATCCCCGGCAAAGTCCACCGCAACGACGCCGCCGACGCCACGCACTCGCCCATCTTTCATCAAGTGGAAGGGCTCTGCGTCGACACCAATATCACTTTCAGCGATTTGAAGGGCACGCTCGACCACGCCATGAAGGCGCTGTTCGGTTCGGCGGTCAAGACGCGTTTCTTCCCATCGTTCTTCCCGTTCACCGAGCCGAGCGCCGACGTGCAGATCAGTTGCATCTTTTGTGGCGGCAAGGGCTGCCGCAAGTGCAAGCAGTCGGGATGGATTGAGCTGCTGGGATGCGGCATGGTCGATCCCGCGGTCTTCGCCTTCGCCCAGGAAAAACAGCCGGCCTACGACCCGAAGAAGATTTCCGGCTTCGCCTTCGGCATGGGTGTGGAGCGCATCGCCATGATGAAGTACGGCATCAGCGAAATCGGCAGTTTCTTTGCGGGGGACATGCGGTTCTTGGGGCAGTTCGTGTAGGACCGTTTGAAAGTCACTCTATGCAGCGACTAATCCTAAGGGTCGTTTTATGCGTATTCGTCTATACCACTTCTGTATGGATTGTGGGCAGGACTGCCGTCGCGCTCGCATATCTACTGTCAATGGCTGGTTCACCGGAGTTATGGGTAGCTCTTCATCAGCATCCTTTTGGACGAGGATTTTTGCAAGGGCTTTTAGCGGGGCTCATCCCTCTTGAAGTTTGGCTATCAATTTCCGGATTCTTCAGCGCAGATATTCCGGAATTTCTGAAAAAAATGGACCTGGAACGGATGAAAATATGGGTTGTGGCGATCTTTAGCCCGATCATGGTCATGGTTTTGTTTACTTGGCTCATGGATTGGTACGCGACGCACTCTAAACGCGTGACTGTTTTGCAGGAGAGTTCGTCGTTGCCGCCAATCTCGACGCTCTTTGAAGGATTCTTTTCAACTAACTGCAGAAATGTTTCCGATATTCGGCTTGATTTGTGGGGCGACAATTTTCTATTTCATTGCGCAATTCACATTCAGCTGATATCGGTCTTTTTGATGACTGCAGGATATTCGCTCGCGCCCGTAATAAGAGCGCATTTGCAGCCAACTCAGATGAGAGAGCACGAGGAGTCAGCAATCGACTCCGGAGATGAAGCCGAGCCGGAAAGTAAAATGGCAGAGAGTACAGAAAAGCAATGAAGATACTGACCAAATGGCTTCGCAGTTACTTGCCCGGGCTTTCCGTCGACGACGCGCAGCTCGCGGAAGACCTGACTCTGCGCGGCATCGCCGTTGAGGGCATTTACTCGCTCGGCGAGGGCAACGGCTCGCTCTACGAGATGGACATTACCACCAACCGCGTGGACGCCATGAACCACTACGGCATCGCGCGCGAGGCTGCGGCGATTTATGAGCTCACACTACCGGAGTTGGCGTTTCCGCTTCCAAAGCCCCGCCCGGGCGGCCAGCCTTTCTCCGTGAAGATCGAGGCTGAAGACGCTTGCGGCCGCTTCACTGCGCGCGTTTTGCGCGGCATCACCATTGGCGAATCGCGCGACTGGTTCGCGGGCGCTGAGGTGGCCACATATTTCGCGCTTCTGGAACAGAAGAAGATCTCGAACGCGGTCGATGCCACTAATTTTGCATGGCTGGCGATGGGCCAGCCTACGCATGCCTTCGATCTCGACAAGCTTGAGGGCGGCATCGTTGTGCGCCGGGCGCGCAAGGGCGAGCGGCTGAAGACGCTGGACGGCGTGGAGCGCGTGCTCGACGCGGACGATCTGGTCATCGCCGATCACAAAAAGGCGCTGGGCCTGGCCGGTGTGATGGGCGGCTGGGACACCATGATTACGCCCGAGACGAAAAATGTGCTTGTCGAGGCGGCGTGGTTCGATCCCATGGTGGTGCGGCAGACCGCGCGGCGTCATGGATTGCACACCGACGCCAGCCATCGCTTCGAGCGCGGCGCGGATTTTAACTCCGCGCCGATCGCGTCGGCAATCGTGAGCGCGATTCTGCTTGCGAACGGCGGATCGATCGAGGGCGAGCTGGTGGATGCGCGCGTTCCTGCGGCCGAAGCACGCACCGCGCTTCGCAAACCGATTGCACTCGCTTTGAGTGAAGTGCAGCGCATTTTGGGCACGACGGTCGATGAAGAGGGAATCACAGCTGCGACGATTGAAAACGTGCTGACGGCACTGGGATGCGAGCTAGCGAGTCAGCAAGTCAGCCAGACAGCGAGTCAGCCACCCGCGCCATCTGCGGTGCGGCGGACTGTTGGACGAGATTCGTGGGAAGTCATGTTACCGAGTTGGCGGCTTGATCTTGAGCGCGAGATCGATCTTATCGAAGAAGTCGCGCGCGTCTACGGCTACAATCGCTTCGCCAATACGCTGCCCGAGTTCGGCGAGGGCGTGCGGGCGCTGCCGTGGGCCGAGAAGGAAGCCACTGTGCGCAGTACGTTGCTGGCTGCCGGATTCCACGAAGCGATTTCAAGCACCTTTTGCTCCGCGGCGGAGGGAGCATTGACCGCGCCGCAACCCGCGCTTGTGGTGCCGCTCGGCAATCCGCTCAGCGAAGAAGCCGGTGTGCTGCGCCCCTCGCTTGTGCCGGGCATGTTGACCATGATTGCGGGCAACCTGAATCGCGATGTCAACGATGTGCGGCTGTTTGAACTGGGCACGGTCTTTAGCGGTACAACGGACAGGGTCGACGAGGGTCCGGCGCTGGCCTTTGGGGCCGTGGGCGCGTTGCCGGAGGAGAGCGCATTACATGCCGGCCGGGCTTTTGAT
The DNA here is from genome assembly GCA_964569985.1 of uncultured Occallatibacter sp. Lineage (GTDB taxonomy): Bacteria > Acidobacteriota > Terriglobia > Terriglobales > Acidobacteriaceae > Telmatobacter. Next base: position 21,761 of record CAZMWL010000016.1, on the reverse strand, counting down.
TTTCTTGATGTGAAGGGTGCGGCGGAGCAGGTGGTGTCGCGGTTCGAGATGCGGGGCATGTACTTCGATCGCTTTCCCGCGGACGCCGGCCTCACGCCGGAATGGCTGCATCCCTACCGCTCGGCACGCGTGGTGGCAGACGGGTTGACGGTTGGCTGGTTCGGCCAGCTGCATCCGCGCGAGGCCGCGGCGCGAAAGATCAAAGACGCGGTGCTGGTGGGCGAGATCTATCTTGACCGGCTCTATAAATTGGGATTGCGCCGGCCCATGGCGCGCGAGATCTCGCGTTATCAGCCGGTGCGGCGCGATTTTTCACTGGTTTTGAATGAAAGCATCGACTGGGAAACCATCGACCGCGCCATGGCCGGATTGCAGATCCCCGAGCTGGTGGAGTGGCGCGTGCGCGAAGTGTTCCGCGACGCGCGGCTGGGCGCCAGGGAGTATGCGCTCTTGCTTGGCGCTACGTTTCAGGCGCCGGATCGCACCCTGCGCGAAGAGGAACTGCAGAAGTTCCAGGCGCAGGTGGTGGAAGCGGTTGGCAAGGCAGGGGCGCGGCTCCGCGTCTGAGCAATACTTCGAATGCAGCCGGGGTTATACTCAAACCGAAACGGGGCCTGAACGGCGGGGGTTGAAAGCATGTCTGAGTCTTTCTGGGAATCGGATGGAGGCGTGGAAACGGCGAGCCAATCGCCGAGCGCCGACGAGCCGCAGCACGCCCACGGGGAGCCGGCGGCATTGGCCGTGAGTGTCGACGATTTTGCGGCACTTGAGGAGCGCATCCGCCGCGCCGTGGATCTGGTGAAGCGTGAGCGGCAGGCGCGCGCGGGGGCCGAGGCGCGCAGCGCGGAACTTGAAGCTCGCGTGACGGAGGCCGAAGCGCAAGTGCAGGCGCAATCGCCCATGGTGGATCAACTGCAAAGCGAGCTGACTGCGTTGCGCGCGGAGCGCGAACAGGTGCGGCAACGCGTGGAACGGCTGCTCAAGCAGCTCGACACGCTGGAACTGTGAGGCAGAGATGGCCGAAGAACCGCGCAGCAATCCGGGCGAATATGTGACGGTGGAGATCTACGACCAGCTCTACCATCTGTCGGGGCAGAATGTGGAGCACATTCGCGAGTTGGCTGCTTATGTCGACGGCAAGATGCGCGCCGTGGCCGCGCAGGGAAAGACCGCCGACTCGCTGCGCGTGGCCGTGCTGGCCGCATTGAATCTTGCCGACGAACTGTCGCAGGCCACGTCGGCCGATCCTCGCGCGGGCCATGCGCGCGCCGCCAATTTGCGCGTGCTGCTCGATGAGGTGCTTGAAGGCGAGCGGAAGACGGGCTCGTAGAGCGCCTACCGGAGCCCGTCTATTTCGCAGTCAACTGCCGCAACACGTACTGCAGAATGCCGCCGTGCTCGTAGTACTCGATCTCCTGCGGAGTGTCGATGCGCACTACCGTATCAAACTCTTTCACCTTGCCGTCGCTCGCGGCGGCTTTGACGCGCAGCGTGCGGCCCTTGGCTAAGCGATTCTTGAGGAGCGCAGTGAGGCCGGGGAAGTCAAAAACCTCTTCGCCGGTGAGTCCGAGCGACTCTACGTTCTCGCCGGGCGCGAACTGCAGCGGCAGAATGCCCATGCCCACGAGGTTCGAGCGATGGATGCGCTCGAAGCTTTCGGCGATGACGGCGCGCACGCCGAGGAGCTTGGGTCCCTTTGCGGCCCAGTCGCGCGAGGAGCCGGAGCCGTATTCCTTGCCGGCAAGGATGATGAGTGGGACGCCGCGCTCGGCGTACTTCACGCTGGCATCGAAGATCGACATCGGTTCGCCTTCGGGCAGCAGGCGCGTAACGCCGCCTTCCGTTTCCGGCGCGAGCCGGTTGCGCAGGCGCACATTGGCGAAGGTGCCGCGGACCATGACTTCATGGTTGCCGCGGCGCGAGCCGTAGCTGTTGAAGTCGGCGGGTTTCACGCCGTGATCGGCGAGATATTTTCCCGCGGGTCCGTTGGCCTTGATCGATCCGGCAGGCGAGATGTGGTCTGTGGTTACGGAGTCGCCCAGCACCGCCAGCACGCGCGCCCCGGCAATGTTTTCAACGGGAGCGGGCTTTGCGGTCATGCCGTCAAAATACGGCGCTTTGCGGATGTAGGTCGAATCTTTCTCCCACTGGTAGACGTCGCCGGTGGGGAAGCTCAGGCCCTGCCAACTGGCGTCGCCGTTTGACACCGTGGCGTACTCCCTGCGGTAGCCTTCGCTCGTAACGGCTTTCTCAATCGCTGCGGCGACTTCAGCCTGCGTGGGCCAGATGTCGCGCAGGTAAACGGGCTTGCCGTCCTTGTCGTTGCCCAACGCAGTTGCGTCGAAGTTGTGGCCGATTTTGCCCGCGAGTGCGTAGGCGACAACCAGCGGTGGGCTCATCAAATAATTCGCGCGCACGTCCACATTCACGCGGCCCTCAAAGTTGCGATTGCCGCTGAGCACGCTGACCGCGACGAGGCCGTGCTCGTCTATTGATTTTGAAACGTCGGCGGGCAGCGGACCGCTGTTGCCGATGCAGGTGGTGCAGCCATAGCCGACCACGTTGAAGCGCAGCTTTTCGAGATAAGGCAACAGGCCGGCCTTCTGGTAGTAGTCAGTGACCACACGTGAGCCTGGCGCGAGCGACGTCTTCACCCACGGCGGAACGGTGAGGCCCTTTTCGACGGCATTCTTTGCCAGCAATCCCGCGGCGATCATCACCGAAGGGTTCGAGGTGTTGGTGCAACTGGTGATGGCCGCGATGACGACCGAGCCGTGATCGAGATAGGGATCGGGATCGACGCCGAAACGTTCTTTCACAGTGGTCGTCACGTGTACAGGCGCATGTTCCGCGACCGCCGCATCCGTGACCGCCGGGCGCTGCCACGCGGCGGCAGTGCGCGAGCCCAGCGGCTTGGCCGTGGGCGCGAGCAGCGTGGGCAGTTGCTGGGCAAAGCTCGAGGCCGCGTCTTTGAGCAACACGCGATCCTGCGGGCGCTTGGGTCCGGCCACGCTGGGCTCCACGTCGCCCAGGTCGAGCGAAAGAGTTTGCGTGTACTCGGCCTCGGGAGTGCCTGCAGTGTGGAACAGCCCCTGCTCCTTGTAATAGGCTTCGACCAAATTGATTTGATGCTCGCTGCGGCCGGTGAGGCGCAGGTAGCGGAGGGTTTCGCCGTCGACAGGGAAAATGCCGCAGGTTGCGCCGTACTCCGGCGCCATGTTGCCGATGGTGGCGCGATCGGCGAGCGGCAGCTCCGCGATGCCGGGGCCGTAGAACTCGACAAATTTGCCGACGACGCCTAGCTTTCGCAGCGATTGGGTCACGGTGAGCACGAGATCGGTGGCCGTGGCGCCCTCGCGCAGCTTGCCGGTGAGTTTGTAACCGACTACCTGCGGGATCAACATGGAAACGGGCTGGCCGAGCATGGCGGCCTCGGCCTCGATGCCGCCGACGCCCCAGCCGAGCACTCCGAGCCCATTGATCATGGTGGTGTGCGAATCGGTGCCGACCAGGGTGTCAGGATACGCCACAGCTTCGCCATCGATCTGCGCGGTGAAGACTACGCGTGCCAGGTATTCCAGATTTACCTGGTGGCAGATGCCCATGCCGGGCGGTACGGCGGAGAAGTTTCGAAACGCCGACTGCCCCCACTTCAAAAACGCATAGCGCTCGCGGTTGCGCTGGAATTCGAGCAGGGAGTTGGCCTCGTAGGCCATGGGCGTGCCGTATTCGTCCACCTGCACGGAGTGATCGATGACGAGCTCGGCGGGCGCGAGGGGATTCACGCGCTGGGGATCGCCGCCGAGGGTCTTGATGGCATCGCGCATGGCCGCCAAATCGACGACCGCGGGCACGCCGGTGAAGTCCTGCATGAGCACACGCGCGGGCATGTAGGCAATCTCGCGGCTGGGTTCGGCCTTCGCGTCCCAGTTGGCCAGGAATTCAATGTCGGCGGCCGTCACGTTCTTGCCGTCTTCGCGGCGCAGCAGGTTTTCCAGCAAAATTTTCAGGCTGAAGGGCAGGCGCGCGAGGTTGAAGCCGCGGGCGGCAAGCGCCGGCAGGCGATAGAAGGTGTAGGAGCGGTTGCCGGAGGTGAGCACGGCCGTGCTCGAGAAGCTGTTCATCGGTAGATCCTCTCAACGGAGCTAGCGGTGTTAGCGGAGCTAGCGGAGTTCGTGGTATTCGCGTACTGAGTTGGCCTGCGCGCGCCGGAGACGAGGACAGGCGTAGACGATCGCGCGGGCAAAAACCTGCAGGAATTAGATTACTCAGCGGGAAGGGCTAGCGTCCACGGTCAGGACGGCCGCGGCGAAAGCGCCGGAGCAGAGGCGTTGAGGAGATTCGGGTTGCGGAACGGCTGAACATGACAGACACCTGCATTTTAACGCGGAATTGCCACCCAGGGAAACGGCGGCTGGGGTTCCTATTGCTCGGAAGTTATATAAATTGAGAAGGAGGGCCCGCCATGGCTCGAAAAAGGGTGGTCCCCTTTCTGCGCGGCATGGGCGCGAAGGAAGACTTTGTTACCGAATCGTTCGTGCCGAGCGAGGAGTACAAAGAGCAGCAGATGACCATGATGCGAAGCCTAATTGCAGCAGGTTTCGATCCAGATGAGATCGCCAGGATGTTTCTGGTTCCGTTCGATCTGTTTTCAATCAAGAAGCATGAAGAACTGTGAGGCGGGCTTCGCATTCCGAACAGCTCCAAAGCTGCGTTTCGCGCATCAGTTTTTCAAGCAAGGGGTAAGACACGCGGGGAAGGCCCGCGACCAACAGCCGGTACGTTCAGATCGGATTTTTCGGGAGCATCTCATGCGCTTGCGCGTTTCCAAAGTTGCACTTGCCGCTTTTCTTCTGCTGTTTCCGGTCATGGCCGGCTCGCAGACGATGACCATGCCCGAGGCGAAGGCGCCCGCGGGGACGCAGGCAACTCCGGCAGCTCCTGCATGGCCGGCGGTCGACGGAGCGGTGGAACTCGACAACTTCCGCTTTGGCACCGGCGACACGCTGCCCCAACTGCGACTGCATTACCTCACGCTGGGCGCGCCGCACCGCAATGCTGCGGGCCGCGTGGACAATGCAGTGCTGCTGCTTCACGGCACGGGCGGAAGCGCGCACTCGCTGCTGAATCCCATCTTTTCCAACGTGCTGTTTGCACCGGGCGCGCCGCTCGACATCACGAAATACTTTCTCATCCTGCCGGATGACATCGGCCACGGGCAAAGTTCAAAACCGTCTGACGGGCTGCATGCGCACTTTCCGGCGTATGACTATGACGACATGGTGCGCAGCCAGCGCATGATGCTGGACGCGATGAAAATCGATCATCTGCGGTTGATTCTGGGAACATCGATGGGCTGCATGCAGACCTTTGTGTGGGGCGAGACGTATCCCGATTTTGCGGACGCGCTGATGCCGCTGGCGTGCCTGCCGGTGCCCATTGCCGGGCGCAACCGCATGATGCGCTATATGGCGATTCAGGCCATCAAGCAGGATCCGGCATGGATGGAAGGGGAGTACAAGAGCGAGCCGGTCGAAGGACTGCGCACGGCCAACGAAATGATCCTCGTGATGGGCTCCAGCCCGCTGCAGATGCAAAAGCAAGCGCCCACGCGGCAGGCGGCGGAGCAATACGTCGACCGGCATCTGGCGCGCACCATGGCGATGACTGACGCCAACGACACAATCTACCAGCTCGACGCCAGCCGGAATTACGATCCCAGCTCACATCTGGATCGCATCGCGGCGCCGGTGATGTGGATCAATTCCGCCGACGACTACATCAATCCGCCGGAGCTGGGCATTGCGGAAAAAATGGTGGGAAAGATACCCCATGCGCGCTTCGTGCTGATTCCGATCTCCGACGCGACGCGAGGCCACGGCACGCACACGGTGGCTGCGGTGTGGGAGAACTATTTGATCGAGCTGATGCAGGAGTCGGAGCCGAAACCTTAATCGAGCGGCCGAGAAGGTTTTCTGCCGCGCGGATCTGCCCTCGCCCTGCTCCTATACTGGAAGTGCACGTTTCTTCTCGAGCGAGGGATTCCCTTTATTGAAATACTGGGTTGGCATTGAGGGCCTCAATACGCGTTTTTTTGCGTGGCTGGCGCGGCGCGTGCCCAACGAGCGGCAGCGGCTGCTGGCCATCACCATTGTGGCCGGCGGCGTATGCGGCCTGGCCGCGGTTGCCTTCCACGTGAGCGCGGCACACCTGTACGCACTCCTCATCGATCGCGCCTCCGCGGCTCCGGGGCACGCGTGGATCTGGTGGATGATTCTGACGCCGGCGGCGGGCGGGCTGGTGGCTGGTCTGGGACTCACGTACTGGGTTCCGGCAGCGGCGGGCAGCGGCATTCCCCAGGTGAAAACCGCCTACACCTTCCGCGACGGCGCCATCACCATGAAGGAGGCGGCAGGGAAGTTCGTGCTATGCGCGCTGCAACTGGGCAGCGGAGCATCGCTGGGCGTAGAAGGTCCGACGGTGCAGATCTGCGCCGGGGTGAGCAGCTTTCTTGCGCGGATGGCGCGGCTGAGTCCGACGAATCAGAAGCGCATGACTTCCGTGGGCATGGCGGCGGGCATTGCCGCGGCATTCAATGCGCCCATCGCCGCCGTCACCTTCACGCTGGAGGAGTTGATCGGCAGCCTCGACCAGACCATGCTTTCAGGCGTGATTGTGGCGGCGGCGCTGGCGGGAGTGGTGGAGCACAGCATTCTTGGCTCGAATCCCGTGTTCTTTGTGCCGCGGCTGCAGAGTTACACGCTCGCCAAAAGCTCTTCGCTGGTGTGGTATGCGCTGCTCGGCCTGCTGGCCGCCATCGTCTCCGTGGCGTTCACCGATTCGCTGTTGTGGTTGCGGAAATGGTTCAAGGAGCTCTCGAGCGTTCCCCGATGGATCCATCCCGCGATCGGCGGCGCAGCCACGGGAAGCTTTGCGGTGGTTGCGGTGCTGTTCTTCCACTTAAACGGCATTGCCGGCAATCCCTATCCCACTCTCACTCTGGCGCTTCTCGGCGGACTTCCGGTTACGGCCATGGGTGTTTTGTGCGTACTCAAGCTGGCCGCCACGGTCACGTCCTACTCGAGCGGGGGCTCAGGCGGCATCTTTGCGCCGGCGCTTTTCATGGGCGGCATGCTGGGCGGCGCGGTCGGCTATCTCGACGTGACGGTCTTTCATCACTCGGCCGATTCCATCGGCGCCTTCGCCGTAGTCGGCATGGGCGCAGTGTTCGCCGGGATCGTGCGCGCGCCCATGACCTCGATCCTCATCATCTTCGAGATGACCGGCGGATATGGGTTGGTGCTGCCCCTCATGATCGCCAACATGAGCGCGTTTGCGTTGGCACGCCACTGGCGGCACACGCCGGTATACGAGGCGCTGCTGGAACAGGACGGCATTTATCTGGATCGACGGCACAAGCCACACGACCCCGGTGCACTGCCGGAAAACCTTGCGGAGGAGTTGGGAACAGGAGAAGACGAAGCGCTGCCGTAGCAGACGCCGTAGCGATTGTCTTATTACTGGGATTCCATGTTGTAGAGGAAGTAGATGCGGAGCTCGAGATAGGGGCCGTGGAAGTCGTGCGGGAGCGGCGGATAACTCGATCCTGTAATGGCACCCCATGCAGCGCGATCCAGACCTGTGTCGCCGGAGCGTCCATCGAGCTGCATGTCGGTGACCTGGCCGTTGGGCAGCACCTTGAAGTGAACCACGACCACGCCGGACTTGAGAATGGGCGGGTTCACCTCGTCGGGAACCAGCGGGTCCCAAGTGCGCTTCGTAATGTAGAGACAGCGCTGGAGCCAGGCGCTGAAGTCGACGCCCTGGGTGTCAGAAAGAATCTGGACGCCCCCGGTGCCGGCGCCGGGATGCCTGGATAGTCCGCCCGATCCCGGATTTCCGTAGTTTTGTTGTCCCTGGCCGGGCAAGGCGTGTTGCATATCCTGGCGAAGCTGATCGGCGGGATTCTGCGAGCCCATGGCAAAGTTGGGCTTGGCGGGAACGGCCTGTGGGTGCGGCGCTTCGGGCGCCTGCGATTGCGGATTGTTCGGTACCGGCTGTGTGGCCTGCGATTTGGGCTGTTCCGGCGTCTGCTGCTGAGCGGCCGGAGGCGGCGCCTGCTGTGCCTGCTTCTTCAGCTCGTCCATGGTTTGCTTGTCGATGAGCGGCTTGTTGGGCGGCAGCTTGGGCGCGACCTTGGGCTTGTTCATTTCGCGCAGCACATCCGGCGGCATATCGAGATAGGTCTGCTCCTGGCGATCCTTCATGACGTCGAAGACATCGACCTTCGGCACCTTGAAGAAGTACCTGGGAATCCAGGTGAGGACCGAGAGCAAAATAAGGTGCACCAGGACTGCCCACAGAGCGCCTTCACGCAGCCGCGCCCAGCGCCGCTCGTCTTCGAGCTCGCTGATCATTTCCAGCAGTTCGTGGGTGTCGTAGTCTACCCAGCGCGAGCCGCGCACCGGGGGCGAGGCGTCTTCGGCATCGGCGGACTCATCCGCAGCAGGCCCCTCCCGCGGCACGAGGTCTCGCGAGGAGAAAGTGTCCAGGCCCAGGATCGAACCCGTAATAGAGGTTTCCTGCGCAGAGCTGTCCTTTGGCGGACTAGTCTCGGCGGGTCCCTTGGGCTCGTCTACTTCGGGTGGCGCTTCGCTGGTGGGCATTCAATGCGATGGAGCCATTCAAAACGCACGCATTTCTCTTGCCGGCTCCGTACTCAAGTCCTTTCTGTCTATTCTCTCATTTTGGGCGAAGCTTTGCTCAAGAGGGCGCCCCGTACAATGGTTCTTGTTGAATTGACGCAGGATGGGGCGAAAGGGGCCAGCGTTTGAAGCGGTTTTTTCTGTACGTTTTGGCGAAGTGGACGCTGGTGATTCTGCCGGCGCTGTTGAAATTGGGGATTTGGGGCGTAGGCGCGGTTGCGGTGCTCGATTCTTCCAGCATTCCCGTCCCCATGGACGGCATTCTTGCTCTCTACGTATGGAACGATAAGCCTCATTTCTGGATCTACTGCCTGATTGCGGCCGCGGGTTCGGCCATCGGCGGGTTGTTGCCCTACGGGTTGGGCCGCGCAGGAGGCGAGCTATTCCTCCTCAAACGCGTGGACCGCGCCAAATTCGACAAGCTGCGCGACCGCTTCCAGCGCCAGGAGTTCCTTTTCGTCATGATTCCTTCCATGATGCCGCCGCCGGCGCCGTGGAAGGTGTTTATCTTCGCTTCCGGCGTATTTGAGATGCGCGTGCCGAATTTCCTGCTGGCTGTGTTCACGGGAAGAATGCTGCGCTGGCTGGCGCTCTCCCTGCTGGTGCTCAAATTCGGCCCCGGCGCGGTCGATCTTGTGGCGCGCCACGGCCGGGTCGCGGTGTTGGTTATTGGCGCGCTCGCCTTGCTGGGATTCGCGTGGTGGTGGATGCGCAAGAAGCGCCAGGGGAAGCTGCTGGAGGACTAAGGCAGCTGACACGAATGACACGGCGGCGCCAGAGGCCGCTCAAGAGCATCTCTTCTCGAAGATTGCGCTATTTTCCGGCCAGCGCCTCTTGCGCGCGAGCCGCATGCGTCCGGTGCACCAGCGCGGGAACGCCCAGTACTACGGCTAGCACGAGCGAGGTCGCGACCAGGTCGTTGCGATAGAACGGCACGCCGGCCCAATAGCAGGCCGCCAGCCCGGCAAGCGTGTGCGGATATAGACTCAAGCCGCCGAACCAGACGCCGAAGTTGGAGACCAGGAAGAACGAGGTCGGCCCCAGCAGAGCGCCCGCGGCGCCGCGCGCCAACGTCACGTGCTTGCGCAGCAGAATCGCGCCCAGCACCATCGCGGCCAGGTACCAGCCCCAGGTGAAGGCATAATCTGCGAAGCGAAGACTGAAGCCGGGATATTTGAAGACCGTCAAGAAGCAATCGGTCGTAATCAGAGCTGCCAGAGGCGCAAGCATTTCACGCCACGGACGCTTGGCGCCAAAGTACAGCAGGCAGCCGGTGACTGCCGTAAAGTTCCACCACGGAGCGTGAGGAATTACGCGCGATAAAACGGCAACCAACAAGAGCAAATAAGCGACCATGTCCACCTCATGATGCAGGGTCTTCCGGAGATTCCGGACCCAATTAACCTGACTACGAAAGCAAAGGGCTTCCTCCATTCTGCGGTGCGCGCGCCGTGCGGTCAACTGCAACCCTTCCACCAAAGCAACAAATTTTTCCGCAGTGGCAAAGTGGGGATGGTCTATACCGTCTAGTGGAATGGCGGCGCGCCCCGGGATCCGGGTCCCTGACCGGATGAATTTGTGCCAGTGGAATTCGTGCTATCCCGCCCTTTCGCCCAAAAAGCGGGCTAAAGGATGGGGCATGGGAAAGTTCCTTTTCATGGAGTCAAAGCGCTACCGCTGTTCTCGGCCGTTCAGGACCTCGCCGGCGTCCTCGTTTCCGTCCACAATGTAGACCCAGCCAGAGAGCGGCGGACGGCCCCCGGTCCCGTGCGTGGCCAGAAACGAGTAATTGAAGCGCAGGTCAGTAAACTCAACCGTGGTCCACGCGCGGCCTGGCGGAAGATCCGGTGGTTCCATGCCCGGTGCCGGCTCCTGACCCACTTCGCGCACCACGGTCCACGTTCCCCAATCGAGATAGACCTTCCCGAGCCCAGTCCGCTTCGCGGCTTCCACGGCGGCGGTGTCGGACGGCTTGTAGAGCACGTCGCGCAGTGGATCGCTGTCGATGGAGCCGGTGCGTGTGTCGAGCTCGGCGGTCTGATAGAGGCTCGCCGTCTCGACGATCACGTGCCAGCGGAAGGGATTCACCATATACGGCTCGGCGGCGATGCGCAGGGCCGGCTCTACGGTAATTTGCGTATTGCGCACCATCGCCAATGCCTGGGCGTGTTCGGCCCAGCGCCAGCAGCCCAGCACCACCCAGCCGCAAAGCGCAAAGATGGCCCAGCCGCGGCCGCGAAACCGCTGCTTTCGCGCCCCGATCTCGCGATCGGCAAGTCCCAGCACCCACGGCATGAACAGCGCCAGAAAAAGCAGAGCCCACACCACCGGCTCGTAGATAAACATGAAGCTGCCCGCGTACCAGTGCGGATTGAACGGGAAGAAAGGCCGCAGGCCGTAATTGTTGGTCCAGTCGAGCAGCAAGTGGCTGAGCGCCGCGATGCATGCGGTGAGATAGAGCCAGCCCCAGTGAATGGGCTGGTGGATGGAGGCAGGCGAACCAGGATTTTGATTGCTCGCCTCAGGGGCTAAAGCCCCGTAGTTATCCTGGTTTCCATCGGCACGACTGAAGTCGTGCCCTTTCACGTTTCGTGCGCGGCGCAGGCGGTCGGCAATCCATATCGCGCCGACTACGACGCCTGCCACCACAGGAACTGCCCAGAAGGTGTGCGTGATGCCGCGATGGTGCTTCAGGCCCTCTACGGGCCCCGCGAGGCCCCAGAACACGTCCAGATCGGCGGCCTCCGCGGCCAGGACCGCGGCCAGCGTGGCATACGCCGTCTTGCGATTGAATCCGGCGCGGCCAATGCAAGCGCCGGTAAGAAAATGCGTGACAGGTTCCATGCGTCGTACGATCCGATTTCAAGTTTTAGACTGCGGTCGCCCACTCGCCCCCGCGCATCAGCGGCTCGGCAGCTCCGGATGCGGAAATGCCGTCGATGTCCAGTTCCGCGGACCCGATCATCCAGTCCACGTGGATCAAACTGTCGTTGGCACCTTTGGCGGCGAGTTGTTCAGGAGTTAGCTTGTCGCCGTCGCGCAGGCACGACGAATACGACTGGCCGAGCGCAATGTGCGATGCCGCGTTCTCATCAAAGAGCGTGTTCATAAAGATCACTCCGCTTTGCGCGATGGGCGAGGAGTGAGGAACCAGCGCCACTTCACCCAGGCGCCGCGCGCCCTCGTCGGTGTCGATGAGTTTTTCCAGCACTTCCTGGCCGCGCGTGGCGTGAACCTCCACAATGCGCCCTTTCTCAAAGCGAACCTGGATGCCTTCAATCATGGTGCCCTGGTGGGAGAGCGGCTTGGTCGCGGTTACGGTGCCGTCGGCGCGGTTCTTGTGTGGGGCGCTGAAGATCTCCTCCGTGGGCATATTGGCGATGCAGTAGACGCCGTTGCCGGCGGTGGTGCCTCCGCCCAGCCATTCATGATCGTCGGCAAGGCCGAGGCGGAAATCGGTGCCGGGGCCGCGATACTGAAGGGCGAAGTAGCGCTTGGCGTTCATCAAGGCCGCGCGCTTTTGCAATTCGGCGTCGTGCGCCCGCCACGCGCTTACGGGATCCACGGTGTTGATGCGCGTGGTCGAGAAAATGGCATCCCACAGCTTGCGTAGAGCCTCTTCCGGGGTGTCGTTTGGAAACACGGCCGCGGCCCAGGGAGGCGTGGCGCTGGGAACGATGGTCCAATTGATTTCGTGGCGCGTGATGAGCTCGAGTGCGGGGCGGTAGGCTTGCGAGACAGCGCGATTGGCGCGGCCCACTTTGCCGGGATCCTCGTTCGAAAGCAGCGCAGGATTGGCTCCGGCAATGGCCAGGCGCGCCGCGCCGCTCTTGAACGCGGCGGCCATACCGTCGTAGAGCCACTTGGCCGCGTGATCGAAGCTGGCATCGGACGCGTGCCGGTAGCGCAGCAGGGCGGATTCCTCATCGGTCAAGAGCGCGGTAACGAGCGAGGCGCCGGCGCGATACGCGTGCTCTGTAATGCGGCGCGCCAGAGGCACGGAGTCGAGCGACGCGGTCATCACCAATTCCTGGCCCGGCTTGAGGCCCAGCCCTACGTCTACGGCCACGGCGGCGAGCATATCCAGATTCTCGGCTTGCGTGCGAGCTTCAGGAGCAGTTGCAGGTTGCGTCATTTTTCTCAATTCCCTCGGTTTGCATCCAACCACCAGCCGCGGTTTCTGAGGCCGCGGGCCGGATGTTGCTATTGTAGGGGGTCTTCGGTGCCGTCTGTTACTGCGCAAAGCCGCCGCTCCGGAGCACGATGTGCTACGGGACGGGTTCCATCGCGACCACGGTATCGCCTGCATTCGAGACCCGCCTGCAATCGAGAATAGAAAATTAGGCGTTACCGAGAGGGGCCATCGCGCCATGATGAAGCTTCATACTAGTTGGGTGACAAGGGGCATTTTGACGACCGGAATTTCTGTAGCCCTGGGGGCTGCATCCGCTTCGGCGCAAACAGGGACGCCGACCGCCGTTTACGGACCGAACAACCCTTTTTACGCGCCGAGCACTCTGCCGTTTCAGGCGCCGGCCTTCGACAAAATCAAGGACAGCGACTACCAGCCGGCCATTGATGCTGGCATGGCGATGCAGACCAACGAGGTGGAGGCGATTGCCAACAATCCCGCGCCACCCACGTTTGAAAACACCGTGGCCGCCCTGGATCGCAGCGGCCAGTTGCTCACGCGGGTTTGGGCGGTGTTCAACTGCGTGAGCGGCGCGAACACCAACGAAGCGTTGCAGAAGGTGCAGGCGTACGAGGCCCCGCGCCTGGCCGCGCATCAGGACGCGATTTATCTCAACGCGAAGCTTTTTGCGCGCATGAAGGCAATCTACGATCAGCGTGCATCGCTATCACTCGATCCCGAATCGCTGCGCCTGGTGGAGTACGACTATCAGCAGTTTGTGAAGGCCGGCGCCAACCTCTCCGACGGCGACAAAGCCAGGTTGAAAAAGCTCAACGAAGAAGAGTCGACGCTCGAAAACACGTTTGAAAACCAACTGCTGGCGGCTGCCAAGGCGGGCGCGTTTTCCACCACAGACGAAAAGACGCTGGCGGGGCTGAGCGAGGCGCAAATCGCCTCCGCCAAGCAGAACGCACAGGCGCACGGCTGGCGGATTCCGCTGCAGAACACAACACAGCAGCCCGTTCTCGCGATTCTGACCGACCGCGCGACGCGCAAAGCGATCTTTATGAACTCCTGGAACCGTGCCGAGCGCGGCGACGCGAACGACACGCGGGCCACGATTGCCCGCCTGGCGCAATTGCGCGCCGAAAAGGCCGCGCTTCTCGGTTTCCCAAACTACGCGGCATGGAACTTGACCGACCAGATGGCCAAAACGCCCGAGGCGGCGAAACATTTTCTCGATGCACTGGTGCCGGCCTCGACGGCCAGAGCTGCGGGAGAAGCCAAAGACATTCAGGCGCTCATTGATGCGCAGCACGGCGGCTTCAAGGTCGAGCCGTGGGATTGGGAGTTCTACTCCGAGCAGGTACGCAAGGCGAAATACGACCTGAATCAGTCTGAAATCAAGCCCTATTTCGAGCTGAACAACGTGCTCGAGAACGGCGTTTTCTACGCCGCGCACGAACTCTACGGCCTCACCTTCAAGGAGCGCAAGGATATTCCTGTGTACCAGCAGGACGTGCGCGTCTTTGAGGTCTTCGACGCGGACGCGAAGCCGCTGGCTCTTTGGTACTGCGATTACTTCAAGCGCGACAACAAGAATGGCGGAGCGTGGATGGACTCGCTCGTCGGCGAGTCGAAACTGCTGGGCCAGTTGCCGGTGGTCTACAACGTGGCGAACTTCGAAAGGCCCGCGCCGGGCCAGCCCGCGCTGCTCAGCTTTGACGATGTGACCACCATGTTTCACGAGTTCGGGCACGGGTTGCACGGCATGTTCGCGAACGCCGTGTATCCCAGCCTGTCGGGCTTGTACCCCGGCCCGTTGAACACGCAGGTGGCGCGCGACTTTGTCGAATTTCCCTCGCAGTTCAACGAACACTGGGCCAGCTATCCGGCGGTCTTCAAGCACTACGCGCGCCACTACAAGACCGGTGCGCCCATGCCCGCCGAGCTGGCCGCAAAAATCGTCAAGTCGAAGACCTTTAACGAGGGCTATTTGTTCACGGAGATTCTTGCCGCGTCCGAGCTCGATCTCGAGTGGCACGCTCTGCCCGCGAGCGCGCCTCTCCAGGACCCTGACAAGTTCGAGGCCGAAGCGCTCCAGCGCACACATCTTGACTTGAGCTATGTGCCCCCGCGCTACCGTTCCAGCTACTTCCTGCACATCTGGGCCAATGGCTACGCGGCCGGCTACTACGCGTATTCGTGGAGCGAGATGCTCGATGACGACGCATTCCAGTGGTTCCTGGATCACGGCGGCATGACGCGCGCCAACGGCGACCGTTTTCGGCAGATGGTGCTTTCGCGCGGCAACACCGAGGACTTGCAGAAGATGTACGATACCTGGCTGGGCGGGGAGCCGAGCATCGAGCCCATGCTGAGAGACCGCGGGCTGAAGCAGGAAGGCGCGGATTAGCCGGGGAGAGCAAGAATCCTGGTTCGTGCTATCCCACCCTTGCCGCGAAAAACAAAGGCGCGGCATCGATGGGGCACCCCAGCTCTTGCGCCTCACTATAATTCTTAGCTATGAGCGAGCCGGCCCCCAAGCGCAAAATCGAAAAGCTGCGCGAAGAACTGCGCCGTCACGAGCATCTCTACTACGTTCTCGACAAGCCCGAGATCAGCGACGCAGAGTACGACGCGCTGATGAACGAGCTGAAACGGCTCGAGGCCGCGCATCCCGAGCTGATTACTCCCGATTCGCCGACACAACGCGTGGGCGGCAAGCCAGCGGAGGGCTTCAAGAAGGCGCAGCACTCGCGGCCCATGCTCTCGCTCGACAATGCGTATAACGCCGAAGAACTGGCCGACTGGGACCGCCGCGTGCACGAGCTGGCCGGCGCGCTGCCCGTCGAATACACGGCCGAGCTCAAACTCGACGGACTGAGCGTGGCGCTCAATTACCAGCCTGGGCCGGACGGCGAGGCTCTGCTCTCCACGGGTCTGACGCGCGGCGACGGCCAGACCGGCGAAGACGTCACTTCAAACATCCGCACCATTCGCAGTGTGCCGCTCCGCATTACCAAGGAGCAACTCCAAAAGGCTGGGGTGCCGCAAGCACTCGAGGTGCGCGGCGAAGTGGTGATGCCGGAGGCGGCCTTTCAGCGCTTGAATGAGGAGCGCGAGCGCGAAGGGCTGCCGGCCTTCGTCAATCCACGCAACTCAGCCGCGGGAACGCTGCGCACGCTTGAGCCTTCCGTCGTCGCCAACCGGCGGCTGGTTTTCTTTGCATATTTCCTGCTTGTTAACGGCGAATATTTCGCCGCCGGGCAGACGGCAACGCTGGAAACCCTCTCGGCGCTGGGTTTTCGCGTGAATCCGCATCGCCGGCTCGTGAGCACTGTCGAAGAGATGATGAAGTTCATCGATAACGTCGAAAGCCACCGCGCGACACTCGGCTACGAGATCGATGGCGTGGTGCTGAAGGTCGACGCGCACGCCACGCAGCAACGCCTAGGCTACACAGGCCGCGCGCCGCGCTGGGCCATCGCCTACAAGTTCACGGCCAAGGCGGGTATCACGCAGGTGAACGACATTACTGTGCAGGTAGGCCGCACCGGGAAGCTCACTCCGGTGGCGGAACTCGCGCCGGTCTTCATCGGTGGCACCACGGTGAGCCGCGCCACGCTGCACAATGCCGATTTTATTTTTGGTCTCGGACTGAGGATTGGGGACTACGTAAAAGTCGAGCGCGGGGGCGACGTGATTCCCAAAGTTGTCGAGGTGATTGAAGATGCCGATCACCCGCGCGGGAAACGGCTCTTCGAGTTTCCGTCCGCCTGTCCCGAGTGCGGCAGCAAAGTGGTTCGCGAAGAAGGCGAGGTCGACTACCGCTGCGTGAATGCCGATTGTCCGGCGAAGCTGCGTGAAACGCTGCTGCATTTCGGCCGCCGCGAGGTGATGAACATTGAGGGACTGGGCGATGCGGTCGTGGAGCAGTTGACGGAAAAGCGGTTGGTCAAGAGCGTCGCGGATCTCTACCGGCTTGACGAGAAAGATCTACTCTCGCTGGAGAAGCAGGTAACTCGCAAGAATAAGGCCACGGGTCTCGACGAAGCGAAGATCGAGGGGCTGCTTGGCCCCAAAGCTTCCCATACGCTGCTTATGGAGATTGAGGATTCGAAGCGCGCGGGGCTGGCGCGTGTGCTCATGGGCCTCGGTATCCGTTTTGTCGGCGAACGTACCGCCGAGTTGCTGGCGCAGGAGTTCGGCTCCATGGACGCGCTGATGGCCGCAACGGCCGAGGAACTGGAGCGCGTGGAAGAGGTCGGCCCGCGCATCTCGCAGGCGATTCAGGAATTCTTTGCGCAATCGGCCAATCGCAGGCTCGTGGAAAGCCTGAAGCGTGCCGGTGTCGATATGACAGCGGAGAAGCGGCAGCGGACTTCGCAGCTTGAGGGTCTGACATTTGTTTTGACAGGCACACTACCCACCCTGACGCGCGACGAGGCCAAGCAGAAGATCGAGTCTGCCGGCGGCAAGACGGCGGGCTCGGTGAGCAAGAAGACCAGTTACGTGGTGGCCGGAGAAGAGGCGGGCTCGAAGCTCGACAAGGCGCGCGAACTTGGCGTCCCCGTGATCGACGAAGCGGGACTGCTGGTGCTGCTCGCAGGGCAGACGCCGTCGCGTTAGAAGATGCCTGCGTCCCTCAGTTCACAGCCGGCAACTACCGCCGGTGGCTGGACACGCACGCGGCCGGCCTCGTGAACACGAGAGGAGTGAGGGCGACGAATATCAGAATCAGATCAAACCACATCCATGTTTCCTTCGATGATTCGTTTCACGCACTGGTGCGACGGCGTGCCGCAATGTCCGGATGATTTTCGATCGCGTGCAGTTCGCGTTCCCGTTCCCGCTCCCAGGCTTCGGCGTGCCAGCGGCGCGAGGCGTAGCGCAATGTATCGGCAGGGAGCGGTGGAAACTCGTGAGGCGGCTGCCGCGAGGGCATGGTCACGATTTCGGGCTGGGGGCGATAGGCGGGCCTGGGCGGGACGGAAACGGGCGGCGTGATCAGGCGCGCCGACGATTCTACTTCTGCCGACGACGCGGCGGCATCTGCCGCAAGTGCAGCGTGTGTCATTGCCGCAGTCGTCAGGCTGGTGTCCGCCAGTATGGTTGGCTCGGCTTCGACTTCGGCGGCCTCATCATTGCGTTGCGCGCGCCTGGCGATGCATTTAGCCATGTACTCATCCACCAGCTTGTGCAGGCAGGTTTGTCCGCAGAGGTGCTTTGAGTCCGGCCGCAGGCGATGGCGCGAGGTCCATCCGCTCACGCGCAATTCTCCACCTTGTTCGTAGGCGACAAACCAATGGTTGGTCTGCCGCTTCTCCGCGGCGCAAATATCGCACGAGATGGCTTGCCGGATCATCGCAAATCCCTCGCTCCGCTAAGGCTTCCTAGCGCACCGCCGATGCCCACCGTATTCATCTCCCTCCCCTTACGAGCGCACGTGCAAGTTTTCCCGGACGCGCCGGAAGGCACCTCGGCCCTCCGGAGAAGCTCCACTTTTATTTCATCGTGCGGAAGTGCAAATGGATGAGTTTGTCCATCGACGAATTCAGAGGTGGTTCAGATCAGAACAAGTGAGCGGGAAATCGTTCTGAATTGGGACACGCGGCAGAGATCATAGGAGGGTGAAATTGTAGATCAACAGAAAGAGCGCGGTTTTCACCGCGCTCTCATCTTGACTTGCGCCGCATATTGGCTGCGTCTGCCTCAGGGGCGCGGCGCAAAGTAGCCCTTCTTGGCGCGCACTTGATAGTTGCGATCGTAGCAATATAAATAAATAGTTCGGAATGCGCCGTCGGACTTGAAGTCCGCGGGAGTGTAGACGAGCGCATACTGGCTGCGCAGCGCCTCCTCGATATCCTTGAAGCTCGTTGCCATGTCTTCCACCGAGGGAGGAAAGAAAACCTCGCCCCCGGTCTGTTCGGCCAGCTCCTGCATCACCTTGTCGCCTTCGCCGCGGCTGGGCGTCCAGTTGGTGCTGATGGCGTAGATGATGGTCTCGGCGCGCTCGCACTCCTTGATGGCTTCGGGCATATACACGCGGCTCTGATTGTCCTCGCCGTCCGAGACCAGGATGATGGCCTTGCGCACCGGCTCGGGGCCGCGTTCGGTCAGCAGCTTGTCGCGGCAGGCGACATAAAGGGCATCGAAGAGCGCGGTGCCGCCTTCGGGGCGCAGCTTGTTGACGCCTGTCTCCAGAGCGTCCTGGTCGTTGGTCCAGTCCGTGGTTACCGTGGGTGTCACGTCGAATCCCATGACGAAGGCGCGGTCGTTCTTGGCCCGCAGCACCTGCAGCAGGAATTCGGTGGCCGATTGCTGCTCAAACTGGAAACGGGAACGGATGGAGCTGCTGGTGTCGATGAGGATGCCCACGCGCAGCGGCAGATTGATCTGCTGATGGAACGAGTTGACCCTGGCCGGCGCCTTCTGGTCGTCGAGAAGCGCAAAGTCACTCTGGTTCAGGTTGGGAATGTAGTGGCCATGCCGGTCGGTCACCGTAAAGATCAGGCTCACCTCGTTTACGGCGGTGCGGATGGTTGGCGTGCCCACATCGGCGGGCGCGCCATTCTGGTCCGGCTGCGCTGGCGCGGGTGGCGCGACTGCCCGGGGAGCGGGTTGTCCGCTGGGGGTTTGCGCGGAAAGGCTGGCGACGGAAGCCGCGGCAACAAACAGTGCCGCAAGCGCGATCAGGAAAATGCGAGAGCCCCGCTGGCGAAGCCCTGCCGTTGGGGTGAAATGTTGCTGGGTCATGACTTCTCTATTTTAGCAATCCCGCACTTGCCCGTGGGAGCGTTGGCTCCGGGCGGGTTCTCACTCCGTCAATGCGTGCGTTTTGGCGGGTTTTCGCGTTCAAGCGGATTCCAGGCGGTCGAGGAAGGCCTTCAATTCCGGGGGCAGCGGCGCCTCGAGCTGGAGTTGCTTGCCGGTGAGCGGATGCGTGAGTTTGAGGCTGGCCGAGTGCAGGAAGTTGCGGCCGAGGCGGAGGGATTCCGGCTCGGACTTCTGTTCCTGCGACGGAGGCCTGTCGTCGTGGGTCCGGGATTTGCGCCGCGCAGCGCGCGAAGGCGCAGCCTGCAGAGCCAACTGGTCGCGCAACTGCGCCGCGCCGCCATAGAGCGTGTCGCCCACTACAGGATGCCCGATCGACGCCATGTGCACGCGGATCTGGTGGGTCCGGCCGGTTTCAATGCGCACGCTGACCAGCGTGAATTTGCCGAAGCGCGTCTCCAGTCGCCGGAGCACCTGGTAGTGCGAGATGGCCGTGCGCGCGGCTTCACTGGGTCGCGTGGTCATGCGCGTGCGCCGCACCCGATCGCGGCTCACCGCGGCGCTGATGGTGCCTTTCTCCCGCTCCACGGCCCCTTGCACCAGCGCCAGGTAGGTTTTTTCCACGCGCCGCCCGGCAAACATTTCGCCCAGGGCTGCGTGGGCGCGATCGTTTTTGGCCACCACGATCAGTCCACTGGTGTCCTTGTCGAGCCGGTGCACAATGCCCGGCCTCAATTCGCCGCCGGTGGAGGAAAGAGCCTTGAAGCGATGCAGCAGCGCATTCACAAGCGTTCCGCGGCTGCGTGCGTCGTCCGTCGCGCCCGATCCCGCATGCACCATCATGCCGGCGAGCTTGTTCACGACGGCCAAGTCGGCATCTTCGTACACCACATCCAGCGGAATCGCCTCTGCCACAGCCTTGAGCGGCGCGGGATGCGGCTCGCCAGTGATGGCAATGCTTTCGCCGCCGCGCAGCTTCAATGAAGCCTTGTGCGGCCGGCCGTCCACCAGCACGTCGCCCTGGTCGATGAGCAGTTGCACGCGCGAGCGGCTCACGCCCTCGAGTTGTGCAGCCAGAAAGTGATCGAGGCGCTGGCCGGTTGCTTCCACCGGTACGTCGATCGTGCACGCGGCGCTCATGCTGGGCCTCCATGCGCGGTGGCGGGCGTGACTTCCTCTGCGGATGGGTGCGCGGCTTTGCGCTCTCGCAGCACGAGGGCCCCGGCCACGACCAGCAGGATGGCGGCAATCTGCGGTCCATCGAGCGCGCCATGCAGCAGCGAGCCGCGGCCCTCGGGATCGCGCCAGAGCTCGGTGATGAAGATCGCGACCCCCAAGCCCATCAGGCCCAGGCCGGCCACGTCGCCTTTGCGGCGCGCGGCGGGCAGACCCACCAGCAGCAGCAAGGCGAGGGAGAGAAACGCGAGGGCGGCATAGGCTTGCACCGGATGCAGCGGAACCCCGAGGGGCGCGCCGCTCCAGATAGTGGCGAGCGGATGGGTGTAGGTGACAGTCCAGGGTACGCCTGACCCTGCTGCGACACCGAAACCCGATCCCGAAGCCAGCGCGCCCAGTTGCTCAAAAGAGAGGCCCAACGCCAGTGGAGCGACGAGCGCGTCGGCGGTGGTGCGGAGCGGCAGTTTGCTGCGCCGCGCATACCAGAGCGCGCATCCCGCGCCCGCCAGCGAGCCTGTCGCGGCCAGCAGCGGATGATGCACCATCGCCAGTCCCAGCAGCCACGCGGGATGCAGGCGCAGGGCGCTCCAGTTCACGATGACGAGCAGCAGTCGCGCCGCGGCCAGCGCCGCAAACAGGCTGAGAATGCAGAGATTCCACACCTTACCCGCGTCCACGCCGGCCACGCGCGCCGTGCGTTGCGCAAGCCCGAGCGCCAGCAGCACGCCCAACGCGGTTACCGCGCCATAGGACGGGATGACGATAGCGCCGATGTGAAAGAGGACTGGATGCACTTCAGAACAGGATAAGACAGCGGGGCTAGCGAAGTTGGCAGGGGCGGCAAATCAAGAGGCGAGCGAATCGACGAGGCGATTGATTACGGGAAAAGTAGAATCCGGCCCACTGGGCCGTGGACGATGCGCCGGTGAACCCGTCCTAAGACGGTGGAGCTCTCCGCGGTTCATTAGGCA
>CAZMWL010000015.1:0-93599 GCA_964569985.1 uncultured Occallatibacter sp. | reverse complement strand
CCACGTGCGCCGTCGCGATCGTGATGCCGCGCTCCCGCTCTTCCGGCGCGTTGTCGATCGAGTCGAACGAGCGGAACTGGTTCTTCGGGTTGTGCTTCTGCAACACCTTCGTAATCGCCGCCGTCAGCGTCGTCTTGCCGTGATCGATATGACCAATCGTCCCTACATTGACGTGCGGCTTGCTGCGATCAAACTTTTCCTTCGCCATAAAAGTCCTAAATCCCTTTCATCGCTTTACTGCTTGTTTCACCATGGGGCGCCGGCGTTCCGGCTCCAGCCCCCAAAAACCAGTGTTCAGTGATCAGTTGTCAGTCATCAGTTCTTTCTTGCTCGGGTCAGCCGTATCAACTTCTTCCAGCACCATCCAACTGACCACTGATCACTGACCACTGACAACTCGCTTCACTTCCCCTGCGCACGGCCGATAATCTCATCGGCGATCATGCGCGGCGCCTCTTCGTAGCGCGCAAACTGCATCGAATACGACGCCCGGCCCTGCGTGGACGAACGAATTTCGTTCACGTAGCCGAACATTTCCTTCAGCGGGACGATCGCCTTGATCACCTGCGAGCCTGCCGCATGCTCCATGCCCTCAATGCGCCCGCGGCGCGAATTGATGTCGCCGATAATGACGCCCATGTACTCCTCGGGCACCGTCACTTCGACTGCCATGACCGGCTCCAGCAGCACCGGCTTGGCCCTGTGTGCCGCTTCTTTGAACGCGATGGAGCCGGCAATCTTAAAGGCGTTTTCATTGGAGTCCACTTCGTGGTAGCTGCCGTCAATCAGCGCCACCTTCACATCGACCATCGGGAAGCCGGCCAGAATGCCGCCCTCCATCGCGCCGCGCACGCCCATGTCGATGGGCTTGATGTATTCCTTGGGCACCACGCCGCCCTTGATCTCGTTAATGAACTCGTAGCCTTTGCCCGGCTCGTTGGGCTCGACACGCAGCCAGCAGTGGCCGTAGTTGCCCGATCCGCCGGTTTGCCGGATGTACTTGCCCTCAGCCTCGGCCTCTTTGCGGATGGTCTCGCGGAAGGCTACCTTGGGCTCGCCCACATTTGCTTCCACCTTGTGCTCGCGCTTCATGCGGTCCACAAGAATCTCAAGGTGCAGCTCGCCCATGCCGCTGATAATTGTCTGCCCCGAATCCTCGTCGGTGTGCACCTTGAAGGTCGGATCTTCCTCAGCCAGCCTCGCGAGGGCGACGCCCATCTTTTCCTGGTCGACTTTGGTCTTGGGTTCAATGGCGACCGAGATTACCGGTTCAGGGAAGACGATGGCGCCGAGAGCAATGGGATGATGCGGCGCGCACAGCGTGTCGCCGGTCTTGATATCTTTCAGGCCCACGCATGCGCAGATGTCGCCGGCCAGAATTTCCGTAATGTCCTCGCGCTTGTTGGCGTGCATCTTCACCAGGCGTCCCACGCGCTCGGTCCTGCCGGTGCGCGGGTTCAGGATGGTGTCGCCGGTCTTGAGCGAGCCCGAATAAACGCGGATAAACGCCAGCTTGCCGTATTGATCGTTGATCAGCTTGAACGCCAGCGCCGAGAACGGCTCGCTGTCCTCGCACTTGCGAAGTTCGATCTTGGAATGATCGTGGGGATTGATGCCTTCCACGGGGGGCTTGTCGAGCGGGCTGGGAAGGTAATCGACGACGGCATCGAGCAGCGTCTGAATGCCCTTGTTCTTGAATGCCGAACCACAGATAACGGGGAAAACCTTCAGATCGATGGTGGCCTGGCGAATGCCCGCCTTCAACTCTTCCACCGTCGGCGTCTCGCCCTCGAGAAACTTTTCCAGAAGCACATCGTCAGTCTCGGCGATGGTCTCGATCAACTGCGTGCGAAACGCATTGGCCTTCTTCACCAGGTTGGCGGGAATCTCTTCGATAGAAAACTCGGCACCCAGCGTCTCATCGTGCCACAGGATCGCCTTCATCTCGATCAGGTCCACAACACCCTTGAAGTTCGCCTCGGCGCCCACGGGAATCTGCAGCGCCACGGGCTTGGCTCCGAGCCGCTTGCGGATGGTTTCGAGAACGTGCTCGAAATCCGCGCCGTTCTTGTCCATTTTGTTGACAAAGCAGATCCGGGGAACCTTGTACTTGTCGCCCTGCCGCCACACCGTCTCGGTCTGTGGCTGCACGCCTGAAACCGAGTCAAACAGCGCCACCGCGCTATCCAGCACGCGCAGGCTGCGCTCCACCTCGGCGGTAAAGTCCACGTGGCCGGGGGTATCGATAATATTGATGAGAACGTCGCGCCAGGTGCACGTGGTTGCGGCCGACGTAATCGTGATGCCGCGCTCCTGCTCCTGCTCCATGTAGTCCATGGTCGCCGTGCCTTCATGCACCTCTCCCAGCCGGTGCGTAATGCCGGTATAGAACAGGATGCGTTCTGTCGCTGTCGTCTTTCCGGCGTCGATGTGCGCCATGATCCCGATGTTCCGGCAGCGATTTAGAGGTACGGTGCGAGGCACGATTTCAATTCCTTGCGGGATATCTTTCCCCGCGGTTAATTCCAGTGATCAGTGGTCAGTGATCAGTGGTCAAGATGACTTGCCGCTTCGGCCGCTTCAGTGATCACTGTCCACTGATCACTGAGCACTTTCTTCTACCACCGGTAGTGCGCAAAGGCCTTGTTGGCCTCGGCCATGCGGTGCACGTCTTCCTTCTTCTTCATCGCGGCGCCGCGTCCATTGGCCGCATCAAGAAGTTCGTTCGAGAGCTTGTCGGTCATGCCCTTCTCGCCGCGGCTGCGCCCGTAGGTAATCAGCCAGCGAATGGCCAGCGAGGTGCGCCGCTCGGGACCTACCTCAATGGGCACCTGATAGTTGGCGCCGCCCACGCGCCGCGTCTTCACTTCCAGGAGAGGCTTACAATTCTCGACGGCCTTCTTAAACAGCTTGAGCGCGTCGTCGCCGCCGCCCTTCTCCTCCAGGTTCTTCATCGCCTGGTAGAAGATGTTCTGCGCGGTCGACTTCTTGCCGCCCCACATCATCGAGTTCACAAACTTGGTCACGAGCGTCGATCCGTACACCGGATCCGCCGCCACTTCCCGCTTCGCAATGTGCCCTTTTCTCGGCATAAATCCTCAAATTCAGCTACTAGCTTCCAGCTTCAGCCCGGCCCACCCGCACTCTCGTCCAAAACCCGAAAAAGCGGAGCCTACTTCTTCGCGCCACCCTTGGCGCGCTTCGTGCCGTACTTCGACCGGCCCTGATTGCGCCCGGCCACGCCCACTGAATCCAGCGTTCCCCGGATCACGTGATAGCGCACGCCCGGCAGATCCTTCACACGACCCCCGCGGATGAGCACAATCGAGTGCTCCTGCAGGTTGTGCCCGATGCCGGGAATGTAGGTGGTTACCTCGATCCCGTTGGTCAGCCGCACGCGAGCTACCTTGCGCAGGGCCGAGTTCGGCTTCTTCGGCGTTTGCGTATACACGCGCGTGCACACGCCGCGCCGCTGCGGCGAGGCCTGCAATGCGGGCGACGCCGTCTTGTACCGCGGGGCCGTGCGCCCCTTGCGAACCAGTTGATTAAATGTCGGCAAAACGCAACTCCTTGCTTCCAAAAACCCTTAACTTCTCAACCCACAGCCGCGCGCAAACGCCCCTCGGGCGGTTCTGGTCTCGGAGCAGAGCATCACCCTGCTCAAAGCACACAGAAGCCCCGTGGCTACCGCTTCGCGTCTGTCTTCATTCCAATCTCAGACGAGAACCGGGACGGTTTGCCGGTCGTCCGCCAGGGCGGAGCCAGCGCCGTATCCCGCTTCCGGCCCGCATAGCCCCTCATGGGTGAGGAACGCGCGTGCCGCCGATGCGAGTGTTTCCTGCCCTCCGCAAGAAGAGAGCCATTCCGGAAACCTGTCTGGCCGGCTGACTTCACCTGGCCTGGGAAACCTGCCCAACCCAACCTGCCTGACTGGGCATTTCCCTACGCAACCAACGTAGAAACACACGCCTAGCTGCGTTCTTGCGAACCTTTCCAAGATAACAAGAAAAGCGGGCCGCGTCAATGAGGAGGGCTAATTGGGGGCGCAACCGCTGTCCCGCGCCGCCCGTTCCCGGCCTCTTCCTTCACAATCTCGCCGTCGCGCATGTACAAAATCCGCCCCGCGATCGTCGCCGCCTCGGGATTGTGCGTAATCATCAGTGTCGTCTGGCCCAGCTCACGGTTCGAACGGACCAGCATCTCCAGCACCGCGCCGGAGGTCTTGGTGTCCAGGTTGCCGGTGGGCTCGTCGGCCAGCAAAATGGCCGGCCGCGTAATGAGCGCCCTTGCAATAGCCACGCGCTGCTGCTCGCCGCCGCTCAGCTCCGAGGGCCGATGATGGAGCCGCCCCTTGATCGCCAGCATGTCGCTAAGATGTTCTAAATATTGATGATCCATCGGCACCCCATTTGGACCCGAGGCGCGCCCGCTGATGGTGTAGGCAATCTCGATATTGCCCAACCCTGAAAGTGTGGGCAGCAGGTTGAACCGCTGGAAAACGAAGCCGATGCGGTGCTTGCGCAGCCGCGTGCGCTCGGCGTCGTTCAAACTGGCAAAATCCACGCCGTCAATCACCACGCGCCCCTCGCTGGCTCGCGTGAGTCCTCCTAAAAGATAGAAAAGAGTGGATTTACCAGATCCGGACGGCCCGACGATGGCGACAAACTCACCCGGCTCGACAGCCAGCGTCACTCCGCGCACCGCAGCCACCTGGATGCGCCCGGCGGCGTACACCTTGGTCAGATTTTCGGCAACAATAATAGGTTTCGACTGTTCGGTGGGCACGTCTGCCATTGTAAAGGCTAAAGGCTGGGCGGCTTGCTGAGCCTCTACCGATAGGACAGTATCACCAACGCTTGCAATAGGAACGGGCGCGCCTTTTCGGCTGGGCTGATGCTCGACTACTTCTTCGTGGTGTCCGAGGATGGCTGGCTCGGTTGACTGGGCGTCGCAACCTGCGTCTGCGGGGCCTGTTGTTGCGGGGCCGGGGTCATCGCACCTGGATTTCGGGCTCGCTCAAGCGTGTTTTGCGTTTGGGTCATTGTGATCGGGCTGCGGCCTTCATTCAGGGGCGTCATACCAAGGGTAGGACGGGCATCGTTCGCAAATGCCGTGATCCCCTTGAGGCCCACATTAATCCGTGCATTCTTTTCGTCGCTCATTTGCGGATACTCCAAGATACATTTTCGCACACAAAGACCATCGTCCCGACCAGCCCCGCAAGGAAAAGCACAGATCCGGATACAGCGCAGATCGTCACCCATCGTGACCAAGCACTCTTCTTATTGAAGAATTCTGCCCTGTCCTCTATGTAGTACTTGTATAGGTAATCGAGATGGGCTTTTTGCGCTTGCATCCCAAACTGGAAGGAAGCAATCGTTACGACGATGCAGGACGCAAACGAAATCCATGAAAGGTAGAGCCAAGGCAGCCACCCAGCTTGATTTAAAGGAATTATGTCCTTGATGAACGCCAGGGACAACCCCAACGCTCCGCTCGAAAACGTGAGGAGGCCTTTGTCGAATTGGTCAGAACTCGCCTGCTGGTCCGCCCGTGCCTGATTGGAATGTGTGTCGTACAGCTCTTCTCGACGCGTCTTTGCGCGCCCTTTGGGTCCGGGCGAATCGCCAGCCCCGGGATCGCTGTTCGACTCAGATGAATTCGCGTTATCACGGCTCATCGCGGTCTCCTCGCGGCGGTTATTAAAGGCGAAAAACGCGTCATAGAACTGCTTTTGGTTTTTCGTCCCGATTATAGGTCCGCCGAAGGTCCATGAAAAGGCATTTCCGAGTCATTCATTTCAGGCCGACATGCCGCAGGTTCTACAATAATTCTGCATATATCTCCAACGCAGGATTCCCCTTGATGACCGCTGAACTGAAATCCTCCCTCGTCACTTCGCTCGAAGCGGCCGCTGCCAAAGCCGGCCTCACGCTCGTCTCCGCCGCGCAGGGCGCCGACTTTCACGGCCATCCTACCGCCGTCTTCGAGCTCGGTCTGCCCGGCACGGAGGCCGCCGGCCGTTCATTGAAACTTGAACTGTCCGAGACCTTCGACTTCGATAAGCCCAATCTGCTGCCGGAGATGACCGCGCACCTGGCCGGCGAAGCCAAGCGCCTGCGCAATCCCCGCCCCGAGTGCTACGTCACCCTGGGAGGATTGCCCATGGCCTTTGAGAAGTTCGAGTGGCCTTTTCATCGCTCCACGTCCGGCGCCGACACCCATATCGTTCACGGCGAATTGCAACTGGCCGACGGCGGAACGCACGGCTTGCACGCCAAAATCTCCGCCTCCGTCACGCTCACTTTTGCTGAGATCGTGCCCGCCATGGAGCAGCCCTATGCCGAGACCTTCGTCTACAACGCGGTCCGCAAGACGGTTGACATGGGCCAATTGGAATTTGTGAAGTCTGGCAACCGCCAGCCCGTGCCCGTCACCACGCGGTACTACAGCCGCTGGCAAAAGAAGTTCATCTTTACCGAGACCGACGACCAGGAGCGCCTGCGGTATTTGTTGAGCAAGGTCTACTGGCTCTCCGGAGTTCTCGGCGATTCCAAACCGATCTGGATCGCCGATCCGCGCGATGCGCAGTACCTGAATACTTCAGAGGCGGATTTGCTGCGCATGGCCAATCACGAAGCCGGCGAAGGACTGATGGTTGTCGAAGGCGAGTTTGCCGCGGCCACGCCCGCGCTCATGGCCCGCGCCGCCGAATATCACGCCATGCTCGAAGCCGCGCTCGACTTCACCAAGCCGAAATTCAACGAGAGCATGCGCGCCGGGCACGCCAATATGTAACGGTCAACGCCCCGCACGCAAAATTTCAGATGCCGCTGGCTTTTTGCAGAAGCGATCGCATTCCTGTACCACCGCCCTCGCAAATCTGCGGTACACTCTCTGCAATCCTTCTGGAGCGCAAAATGCCGTACTGTGCGGGTTGCGGGTGTCCGTATAACTTTGGCGCAAGATTCTGCAACAACTGCGGCGCAGCTTTGCAAGGAATCGTAGCGCCGCCTCCGACAGCATGGACGGGACCGCCTCCCGCAGTACCCGTTCTTCCTGTCGCTTATGTATTACCTCCGCCGAAGAGCGTCGGCGTCGCGCTTCTCCTCACCTTTTTCTTCGGCCCTCTCGGAATGCTCTATAGTACCGTGCCCGGCGCGCTGGTCATGCTTCTGATCTCGATTGTTCTTGGCGCTCTCACAATGGGCATTTCCCTCTTCATCACCTGGCCGATCTGCATGGTTTGGGCCGCCATTGCCGCGCAGAACCATAACCGGATGCCGCGCTGAAGCTGGCATTCTGTTCCCTATTCCCTACTGGCTACTCCCTGCCTTTTACAGCGCCCCGCCGCACCCCGCACAGAACCGTGCGCCTGCCACATTCGCGAACTGGCACTTTGCGCACGTCGTCATCGCACCCTGTTGCGGCGCGGCCATTGGAGGCATCGGCAGCGGCACGTTCACCATCGCACTTCCCGGATGTCCCCACATCGGCACAGGAATTCCCAGCGACGCCGCAATGGCCGACGCCTGCATGGCGTTGTACTCACGCACGCGCCCCGGCATGAAGAAGCACTCGAAAAAACCAATGATCCCCGGAATGCCTGTCCAAAAAAAGCAGGCGTAGAGGATCCCCAAACCCGTACGCCGCAGATAAAACTGATGCAGCCCGAAGCTGCCCAGGAACAGCGCCAGCAAAACGCCCACCACCTCGTCGCGGCGCGCCGCCTCGTATTGCTGGTAAAAAATGGCTTGCGGGTTGGGATATGCGTACGTGCTCATGAAGGTTTCTCCTTGCCTCATTCAGGGCCTGTTCCCATTACGCAGTCGCGCATCGCGCAGTTCCCGCAGCCGGCTCCGCCCCGGAGGGGCGAACGATAATAGCCCAGGACAAGCCCGCATCAGCGGGCGCTGTCCTGGGACTGCGACAGTCTATCAACCGCGCCCCGTAGGGCCGCCCGAATCTTTGCACGTGATTTTCGAGAGAGCGCCGCCGAAGAGCCCAGACCCGCACACTCGAATCAGCACCGCTGCCATTGTCCCACAGCCTCGCGCACCCTTAACATCGAAATTGCCATGAACTCGACCCCCACCCAACCCAATGCAAAATCCGGCGGCGCCTTTCTCATTGGCGGCGATCTGCCCGTTCACCGCCTCGGTTACGGAACCATGCGCCTTGTGGGCGACGGCGCGTGGGGCGAGCCCGCCGACCCGGAAGAATGCCGCCGCGTGCTGCGCCGCGCCGTCGAACTCGGCGTCACCCTGATCGACACCGCCGACGCCTACGGACCCGAAATCGCCGAGCGGCTCATCGGCGAAGCGCTGGCGCCTTACGCGCCGGGCGTCGTCATCGCCACCAAGGGCGGCATCACGCGCCAGGGCCCCGCGAAAACCGAATACGTGGGTCGCGCCGGCTATTTGATTCAATGTGTCGAGATGAGCCTGCGCCGTCTCAAGCTCGAGCGCATCGACCTCTATCAATTACATCGAATCGACCCGCGCACTCCGCTCGAAGAATCTCTCGGAGCGCTCCGCCGCATGCAGGAGCAGGGAAAAATCCGCCACATCGGCCTGAGTGAAGTCACGCCCGCCGAGATTGAGGACGCGGAAAAGATCGTTCCCATCGTCACTGTCCAGAATCGATACAGTCTGGCTGACCGGCGTCATGAAGAAACGCTGAACTATTGCGAACGGCGCGGCATTGGCTTCATGCCGTGGTATCCCTACGCGGGTGGAAAAATGCTCAAGCCCGACCATCCCGCCGCGCAGGCTCTCAGCAGCATCGCCGCAAAGCACGGAGCCACTGTTCCGCAGCTTTCCTTAGCCTGGTTGTTGCATCGTTCGCCGGTCCTCGTGCCCATTCCCGGCACATCAAAGCTCGCACATCTAGAAGAAAATGTTGCCGCGGCGCAGCTCCGCCTCGCCGCCGAAGACTGGGCCGAAGTGGAAGCAGCGGCCAGGAACGTTTCTTAGTCCCTCAGTCCCTCAGTCCCTTAATCCCTGCCTTTACATCGCTCCCGTCCGCATCACCGTGCCATCCGGCATCACCATGGTTGCGTCCGTCTTCTTGCCGCTCTGCTGCTTCGCCTTCAGCATGGCGAACATGGTCTTCATATTGCATGCCTGTTTGCGCGCCGCCGCCATGGTTGTGGGCGAAACCGTGCCGCTATAGCAATTCATCGACGCGTATTCGGTGGTCACGCCGATCGGCAGCACGTAGTGATACGCGCCGCTGGGGAACTCCGGCGTGGCGCTGGTGATGCCATTACATGCGTCCAGTTGCGAAACGCCGATCACGTTGCCGTTGATGTCTCGGCCGCCGTAGATGGGAAACCCGTCGAGCGCAATGCCGATGATGTGCGAGGGGCCGGTGCTCGTGTCCACCTGCGAAGTGACGCAGCTTGGATTGCCATGCGCGTGCCAGGTGGTGCCGTTGCTGTGCGAGTTGCACTGGTCGATAAAGTAGGCGGTCTGCTGCACATTGTTGCTGTCGGTGAATGTGTACGACCCGTTATCGGCGACGGCCGCCGTCGTCCCATTCATCTCGAAGGGATTGAACATCGCCGTGCCCGAGATCAGGTAGCCGATGGCGCCCAGGTTGGTTGCGGTGGTCGTGCTTGCCTTGGTGGGGCAATCGTTCAGAGTCACCGTCGCGCCCTCCAGCGAGGGCTTGATCATGCTCGCGTAGGAGATCAGGGCCAGGGGCGTATTCGTCACCGCCGTATGGGCCACCACCGTCTCGCTCCCGCTCGCCGGCGCCAGGTAATACGCATTGGGCGTCGAATCCGGCTGGCCGGTGGTGGTGATCGTAATCTCGCAGCTCGATGGAAAGCTCACCGTCACCGTCGCGCCCCATGCAACGGACTTGTAGGCCTCGGCATATGGGTCGGTTGTGGTTGAGCCGGTGGTCGTCGTCGTGGTGGTTGAAGAAGCGACCGTGCCGCCTCCGCATCCGACAACGGCGGCCGGTATCACCAGAAGGGCTGCGGCCAGGCCACACAGGCAATACTGGCCCCTGCGATTGGGAAAGTGCATGCGTTTGACCCCCGGGGAAGATCGGTGCTCAAAACATCGCTTTCTTTGACGATAGCGGACCGTGACAGCACTACAAGCCTGCCGGAATTATTTTCGCCGCCGCCCTGCCGGTTTATCCTTGCCTCGATGCCGAAGACGCTCTCGGTCGCCCTCATTACCCGCAACGAAGCGGCCAACCTGCCGCGCACCCTGGCCAGTGTGCGCTGGGCCAACGAAATCGTCGTCGTCGACTCCGGCTCGACCGACGCAACCCTCGCCATTGCCCGCAGCGCCGGCGCGCGCGTCTTTGAGGAGCCGTGGAAAGGCTTCGCCGCGCAGAAAAACTCCGCCATCGCCCACTCGATCAGCGACTGGATCCTCTCGCTCGACGCCGATGAAGAGGTGAGCCCGCAGCTGGCGCAGGAAATCCAGGCCCTCCTCGCGGGCGAACCCGCCTTCAGCGCCTACCGCATCCCGCGGCTGAACCATTTTCTCGCGGTGCCGCTGCGCCACGGCGGCTACTGGCCCGATCCCAAGCTGCGCCTCTTTCGCCGCGGCGCGGCCCAATTTGCCGACCGCCCAGTCCACGAATCGATGCAGGCCAATGGACCAGTGGGCCAACTCAAAGGACCTCTCATCCACCACTGCTACCCCACGCTCTCCGATTACATCGAGCACATGAACCGCTACAGCTCGATCGCCGCCGAGGCGCTCATCAACTCAGGCCGCGCCCGCACCTCCTGGCCGTGGCTCGCGTGGAATGCGCTTCTCAACCCCGCCGCCACCTTCCTCTATAACTATGTTTTCCGGCTTGGCTTTCTCGATGGCCGCGCGGGACTCCTGCAGCACATCAACCACTCGTTCTACATCCACTGGAAGTTTGCCAAGGCCTGGCACATGGCGCAGGAGAAACGATCCGCCGGCCGCTGACTCATTCCCGAAGTCCCTTAGTCCCGTGAATTCTCAACGCCCACGCACGTGCGCCACAAACCGAATCATCCGCACCAACAGTAAAAGCACCACCAGCGCCACGCCCAGAATCAGCAGCAGATTGCCGCCGCGCGCCGTCGCTCTTCTCGTCTTGGCTTTGCGCTTCATGCTGAAAGTTGAACCTCATCATACCGCGCGCGCCGCCGACGCAACGTCGGGTGCCCCGTCCAAGCTCTGCTTGGGCGGGATGTGCTGACTTGCCGACTTGCTGACTCGCTTATCCCAACCCCTCCCTTGCCGTCCGATCCGTTATCCTTCTTGCTAAGCGAGGTACGACCCATGGCCATTGCCCTACTGAGCGGCGCAAGAAACAAGAAGGTCCTGGCTGCCCTTGAGGGCAACTGGCAGGCCGAGATGGAGGGCTTCCACACCTACACCGCCCTGGCCGACCGCGACGAAGACCCCGTCCGCGCGCAGGTTCTGCGCCACCTGGCCCAGGCCGAAATCGAGCACGCCATTTTATGGGAAGGCCGCATCAAGGAACTGGGCGGACCCCAGCCCGTCTACGCCGGTGGACCCGGCGGCCAGGCCGACTCGCTGGCCAACCGCGCCGGGGGCATGCGCATGGCGCTGCGCCGTCTTGAGATCGAGGAAAGCCG
This sequence comes from uncultured Occallatibacter sp., assembly GCA_964569985.1. GTDB lineage: Bacteria > Acidobacteriota > Terriglobia > Terriglobales > Acidobacteriaceae > Telmatobacter. Next base: position 81,994 of record CAZMWL010000015.1, on the reverse strand, counting down.
CGACATCGCCCGTTACGGCGAGCAACTCAAAGCCCTCGGCGACGAGGGCTCGGTCGCCATCCTCGAGCACGTCGTCCAGGACGAAAAAGACCATTATCGCGAGCTGGGTTCGCTCATTCGCGGCCACTACACCGCTCCCGCCGGCGCGCCCAAAATCGACGCCAAAGCCGTGCTCGAAGAGATGCTGGCCAAGCGCAACCAGGGCCGCAAGCAGCCCGGCGCGTGGATCGGCGACGCCATCTACGGCGTCAACGACGGACTGGGCGCCATCTTCGGCATCGTGTCGGGTGTGTCGGGAGCGACCGCCGGCGACCCCAAATACGTGCTCCTCGCCGGCCTCTCCGGCATGATCGCCTCCGCGCTCTCCATGGGCTCCGGCGCGTATCTAGCCGCCAAGAGCGAGCGCGAAATCTACCACGCCGAGATTTCCCGCGAACGTGAAGCCATCCAGATGAACGGACCCGAGGCCCGCGAACTGCTTCAGCTCTACTACCAGGTCAAGGGACTGCCCGAAGAAGACGCCATTCACATGGTCAACCACATCGCCAGCGACCCCGAGCAGTTGCTGCGCGCGCTGGCCGCCGAGCGTCTCGGCTCCAGTGAAGAAGCCCTCGCCAACCCTCTCGTCTCCGCCACGTCCGGCGCGTTGTCCACGGCCGTCGGCGCCATCATCCCGGTCATTCCCTTCTTCTTCATGCAGGGAATCCCGGCCGTCATCGCCGCGGCCGTCATCTCCCTCGCCGCGCACTTCGCCGTCGGCGCAGCCAAGTCGCTCATTACCGTGCGCTCCTGGTGGTCTTCCGGCCTCGAAATGACCGTCGTCGGAGCCGTCGAAGGCGCTGTCACCTACGGCATCGGCGTCCTGCTCGGCAGAGGTGGGATGTAGGCGACTCAAATTAGAAGATTTACGTCGCAGATCGCCGCTAATTTCAGGTCCAGCCCCATTGACACATATTATGTGCGCACGTATACTGTGCTCATGAATATTACTCTCTCCATCGACGAAAAGACCGTCGCCCGCGCCCGGGAAAGGCTGCGCGCGGTCGGCAAGAGCGTGAACGAGGACATTCGCGAGCGCCTGCGCCACGTAGCCGGGGAGGATGACCGCGACATCGAGCGTTGGTCCGAGGAGTTGCGCAGTCTCTCCGGTAAGGGAGACTCCCACGGTTGGCGCTTTAACCGGGATGAGATTTACGAGCGGAGGTAGTTTGCTGCGGTCATTCATCGATACGAACGTTCTCGTGTATACGGACGACCAGGCAAATTCCGCCAAACAAAAGCGCGCGCTCGACATTCTGAATGTGCAAAAACAGTCGGCCTCCGGCGTTGTGTCTCTGCAAGTACTCCAGGAGTACTTTGTTACGGTTACCCGAAAGTATGGCGTGGGCCCTGCATCCGCTCGCCGAAAGGTCGAACTCTTCGCCACGTTCGATGTTGTTGAACCCGCATTGACTGACGTTCTGTCAGCGATCGATCTCCATCGGCTTCGCAGCCTCTCCTACTGGGATGCGTTAGTCATGCATTGCGCACGACGAGCTGGCTGCCAACAGGTACTTTCCGAAGACATGCAGCACGGCCAGATCATCGACGGCGTCAGGATCGTCAATCCGTTTATCTAGAAGAATCATTTCGCGCTAAAATAAGAACTGCAGTGACCCTCCACCACCCCATCCCGGCCCTCCTCTAGCGGGGCCCGCCGCATACACCCTCCCTGCGCCAATTCACTTTCTTCACTTTCCACCACTCTCATCCAAAACCCGAAAGGCACGGAGTGCCATGATCATCGATCGACTCGAACAAATGGAGCAGCGCCACAACGAAATGCAGGCGCAGTTCGCGCTGCCTGAGGTCCTTAACGACCACGAAAAATACCAGAAGGTCGCCAAGGCCCTGCGCGAGATCGAAACGCCCGTGGAAAAGTACCGCGAGTTCAAGCAGGTGCACCAGGGCCTGGCCGAAGCGCGCCAGATGCTCGCTGAAAGCGACGCCGATCTGCGCCTGATGGCGCAGGAGGAAATCGCCGCGCTCGAGCCGCGCGCTGCGGCCCTCGAAGAAGAGCTCAAGGTGCTGTTGCTGCCCAAGGACCCCAACGACGAGAAGAACATCATCCTCGAAATCCGCGCCGGCACCGGCGGCGACGAGGCTTCGCTCTTTGCCGCCGAAATCTTCCGCATGTACACGCGCTTTGCCGAGCAGAAGCGCTGGAAGGTCGAAGTGCTCTCGCTCTCTGAATCCGGCATCGGCGGCTACAAGGAAGTCATCGCCATCATCGAAGGCGAACGCGTTTACTCGCAGCTCAAGTGGGAGAGTGGCGTGCACCGCGTGCAGCGCGTGCCTGAAACCGAGCAGCAGGGCCGCGTGCACACCTCCGCCATCACCGTCGCCGTGCTGCCTGAAGCTGAAGAGGTCGACATCAAGATCGAGGCCAAGGACATCCGCATCGACACCTTCTGCTCCTCGGGCCCCGGCGGCCAGTCGGTGAACACCACCTACTCTGCCGTGCGCATCACCCACCTGCCCACCAACACCGTGGTCAGTTGCCAGGACGAGAAATCGCAAATCAAGAATCGCGAAAAAGGCATGCGCGTGCTGCGCTCGCGCTTGTATGAAATGGAAATGGAAAAGCAGAACGCCGAACTCGCCCAGGCCCGCAAGCAGCAGGTTGGCTCCGGCGACCGCAGCGAGAAGATTCGCACCTACAACTTCCCGCAGAATCGCGTCACCGACCACCGCATCGGCCTCACCCTGCACCAGCTCGATCTGGTGATGCAGGGCCGCCTGCAACCCATCGTCGACGCGCTCATCGCCCACTACCAGGCCGAGCAGTTGAAGGGCGAAACGCAAGCCGCGTAATTACACAAACAAAATCCGCATCGGCGCTTCCGCCGCCACACTGCTGTGCGCTTCGTCGGCCAGCTCGCCGGTCACGCGATTCCGCGCGAACACGCTGATCAGATTCGAATCCTGGTTGGCCACCAGCATCCATCGCTCCGTGGGATCGAGTGTGAAATTGCGCGGCGTCTTGCCTCCGCAATTCGACCGCTTCATCGGCGTGAGCTTGCCCGTGGCGAAATTGGCGTGGAACGCGTAGAGGAAGTTATCACCACGATTGGCAAAGTAAACAAACCGTCCGTCACGCGTGATCACCGTATCGCAGCCTGTCGAGGCGCCGGTGGAACCCGCGGGCAGCAACTCGACGCGATCGACAAACGTCAGACCTCCGTCGTCCTTATGCCAATCGAGCACATCCACCGTCGAAACCAGCTCGTTCATGGAGTACGCCGTGCGGCCGTTGGGATGGAAATGCAGCGTGCGCGGGCCGGACCCGGGCGCGCCGCGATAGATTCCCGCGTTCGCCATCTCGGCCGTGGCCGGATTCGGTCTGTAAATATGGATCGAATCGCCGCCGAGGTCGTTGATGTAGGCGAAGCGATTGTCGGGCGAGAACGACGCAAAGTGGGCGTGCGCCGTCTGCTGCCGTGCGGGGTTCGGTCCGTGCTCAGCGTAATGCTGGGTCCACACCGCCTCGCTCAGCTTGCCACGTCCGATCAGGAAGCTGGCCGCGCTTGCTCCTGTGTAGTCCGCCGCCAGCAGCATGCGCCCCGTGCGATCAACCGCCACGTGGCACGTCCCCGTCCCTGCCGAGTTGTGCGCAGCGCGCGGAACCAGGTTTCTATAGTCGAGCCAGAAGCTGGAAACCTCGCCCGTTGGTTTGCCGTTGAAACTATCAAGCTCTGAAGCCGCGAAGATGAAAGCCTCATCGGGTCCATACGAATAAGCGTCGAGCCAAGCGACCTTCGGGACCTTGGCAGCGACACCGGCGGCCGCAAGCTCACCCGAATCCGGATCAAAGTCGTACAAAAGAATTCCGTTCTCGCCATGCGAGCCAATGAGGACCCTCGTTTTGGCTTGTCCCTGCGCGGCAGCGCGCAGAAAATTGGGCGCAGCGATCGCTGCAATTGTGGCTGAAGCGGTCTTTAGAAATTGACGGCGAGTTGGATTTCTCATGGCAGAAGCTATTGTCGCCCACCGCGTCAGCCGCGCGCCAGACAGCAAAAAATGCGGGCGCCGCGGGCATGATTCGCCGAGGCGAATCATGCCCGGAAGGATAGGCGCCCGCGCTCGCGTAACAGCAAGGTCAGAGCTGCTTTACGCTAATCCAGCCTGAAATCGACGTTAATCGTGGTCTCCACTTCCACGGGCTCGCCGTTCAGCAGATACGGCCGGTAACGCCACTGCCGCACGGCTGCAAGCGCGGCCGCCTGCAACAACTCCGGCCCGCCCACCGCGCGCAGGTTTTCGATGGTTCCATCGCGCGAGATCGTCGCCTGCAACTCAACCCTGCCCGCGACGCGCATCTCGCGCGCCATCGCCGGATAGACGGGAAGGACCTTGTCGATCAACAGGCCTTCCATCACGCCCGAGGAGATGTGCGGCTTCGCCTGCACCGCCGGACGCACCACCGGCCGCGCGCCGCCGCAGTTGAACGGATCACATCCGATGCCCGGAACAGATCCGGTACCGGGACCGCCGAGGCTCATCACGTCCCCTGAAATCCTGGGCTCCATCGTGGTGGGAATCCAGGGGTCCCTTGGAATCCTTGAGGGCGCCTGCAAAACTCCTGCAGGCATCTCTGTTTGCGAAGCCGTCGCAGGCGCCTGCCGAACCACCGGCCTCGTCTCCTCGACGGGCGCGGGCGCTTCCAGCAAGCTGATGTACATCATCCGCGGCAACGCCGAAGGGTAAATGAGGGGAATCGCGATCAGCAGTGCCAGAATCGACCCGTTCAGGCCGAATGTCGCCAGCATCCAGTTGCGGCTGCGCGTGTGGATCGTGCCCATCGATTCAAACGTTGCGTCTTCAAACATGGCCGCCTCCCCGAGGGTCTGCTCACACTATTGGGGTGGATGGCGTTGCGAACGAAAATTCGGCCAGACGAGGCGACGGCCGAAGGCTGTGGCAGGCCCCACAGTCGAGGCCGGCAACGAAGTATGGCCGAATTTACGTCGCAACCCGAAGGGATGGGGCCAGTTTTCCCGATTTCGTTGTCGCTCGTCGCTCCAGTGATTGACCACAGCGCGCTCCTCGCTCCTAGAACTCGAAAACACTGGCTCCCGTCGCCACCATCCCAATAGTGTGAGCAGACCCTAAGACCTCGAATTCAGCCGCGCCGTTTGGGAGGGCGGAAGACCTGCCGCGGAGCGTGAGCACTCAATTCGCACGCAAGCGGCGTTCCCGCCCGCGAGCACTCAACGCTTCGGGCGGGGATTCACGGCCCTCCGATCATCCCGTTCGGTACCACTGTGCTTGTGTAGACACCACGCACGCGAAAACTGTTCCCGGATTGCGGAGAAAATTTCGCGGCGAACGGCGAGCGCCTTGAGCGGAGCCATAGGAAACCGCGCGTTCCCAGCCGCCGGCATTCCACTCTTTCTTGCGGGAGCCCTGGGCGTGGCGTGAGCGCGAAGCGCTGAAAGCTAAAAGCTGAGAGCGGCTCTCTCCAGCCGCGCTTCCACCTGCCGGTCGAAGCGGATCAGCGCGATCCACATGCCGTCGTCGCGTCGCTCCCACACCATGGTCCCGCCCAGTTCCTGCGCAATCAGTTCCGGAGGTAGATCGTGGTGCAAACCGAAGTAGCGCAGGTCGAGCGCCTCGCCGGGCCAATTCGATAGCGGCGGATCGTACTTGGTGGAGAAGACCAGCGCCGCCGAATACTTCTCCGGCTCCGCGGCCGCGCGCGCAACCTCGCCGGCGGTAAAGTCGTCAATGGCGAACACGTCCCACGGTTTTTTCACGTAACCCAGTTCGGGCTTCGTGAGTTCGTCGCTCACGGGCCACGCCGTCAGAACCGTCGCATCGGGATAAAGCTTCTTGAGCTGCGCAATGCCGGCCTGGTGCATGCGAATCACGTGCACGTACGCCAGGTTATCTTCCGGCGCAAATCCATAGGGCGGATTCACGAAGAGCCCGGCAATGAACGCCGCGGCGACCAGCAGCGTCAGCCCGTACCAGTAAGGCGCGCGCCGGTACAACGTGTATACGGCCAGCAGCAGCACCAGCGGATACATGGGCAGCAGATAACGCGTGAGCAGTGCGCCGCCCAGTACGCTGAAGAGCACCGCGTTGGCCAGCAGCAGAGAAAAAATGCGCAGCAGCACCAGCGAATCGAGCGATGCGCGCTCGTAACCCTCCGCTTCGGTGCGCGGGCTCAACAGCAGCGCCGCGAAAGCCATCAGCACCGGCACAAAAAGATTCATGTGCGCCGTCAAGTGCAGGATGCGATGCCCGAATGCCGCCAGAATCCGCAGCGGGGCAAGCGTCGCCTCCGCGTTGTAGCGCAAAAACTCCGGATTGCCGAAAAGAAACCCGGTCTTCGCGTAGTGATACGCGTACCACGCGCCCAGGGGCACAACACAACTTGAGAGCCACGCGGCCTCGCGCCAAAATCTCCAGCGCACCGGCCCTCCGCTCCTGAATCCCACGGCCAGGTTCACCGCCGCCAGCGTCAGCGGAATTACAATCGCCGTCTCCTTTGAAAGCGCGGCGGCCGCAAACCACAACGCGGCGGCCCACGGCGTGCGGCTGCGATTGGGCAGCGCGAAATTCAATCCCCACAATGTACAGGCCGCGGCAAAAATGTCGGCGTGGGCCAGCGAGCTTTGCGCGAACCAGATCGGATAAAGGCCCGTGAGAAGCACGGTCCAGAACGCCACCGAAGCCACGCCCACCAGGCGCATCGCCAGCCGCCACACTGCCAAGAGGCCCAGCGTCGCCACCAGCAGTACCGCTTCGCGCGTCACCTCGGGATAAAAACCAGCAGCCTTCCAGCACAACGCCAGGTAGATGCTCGGCAGCGGCGGATGCGCATTGGTGAGCGTGCTGGTGGGGATGAGCGAGCCGGTGCGGAAGAAGTCCCACGCCGCGGGAATATAGTACCCCGCCTCATCCCAGTAGTAGGGCAGGCGCAGCAGCGTAAAGTGGCTCAGGTACAGCGCCACAAAGATGACCGGAAAGACCATCCACAGCGGCAGCGGCGCGTCCAGCCGCGGAGTAAAGATTCTTCCCAAGCGCAACAAGTTGCTCCTTAAAAAACCAGCTTCCAGCTTCTAGCCCCTGGCTTCTAGCCGGTTCTTCAGATGCGACGCTCCCAATGTCAGCGCGCCGGTTTCTCTCGTTGAGCCGAGACGGCGCCGGTTTCGCCGCACTGGCTGGAAGCTGGAATCTGGCGGCTAGTTGACGGGTCCGCGCGGAAAACCCTGGTTCTGCGGCTCCAGGTTCAGCGTGCCGAAGGCCTGTTCGTATTGCGCAATGTTCTGGCCCAGCACGTTCATCAGAGCCTTGGCCTGTTGCGGGCTCAAAAAAATGGCCTGGTGGTTGCGGATGTTCACCTGCTCAGGGCTTTCGCTGGAGGCGAGGCCGAAAACAAGCTGGAAATCCCACACACTCACGCGCACCTGCACGCTGTTCGCGTAGGACTCGCGGTAATCGGCAGTCTGGGTCAAATTCACTTGGGGCTGTTGCGGTGTCGGACTCATAATGATTTCAGATTACGCCATAAAGCAGCCGCTAGCTTTTAGCTTCTAGCTACTAGCCCCTCCGTGCAAAACCGAAACTTGACGCTCCCGCACGAAAGAGCTGGAAGCTTGGAGCTAGAAGCCGCTTTTCAGGTCGCCGGCTAGCGGGCAATTCCCGCAGCGTGCCGTGCGCCCGCAGTGCGCCTTGCCCACGGCCACGGTCAATGCATGAAATTCGTTGTAGAGCCGCCTGTGGTTTTCTTTCGCATCGCCGGCAAATGCGCGCCGCGTCAAATCGGTCAGCGCGTCATACGAGATCCTGGCGCGGCCTGGCGCAGCCTTCAGCAGTCCATGCCTGTCGGCGATGCGCCGCAAATATTCATCCGCCACCGGAACCGCGTGTCCGAGCGCGTAGAGCAGGATCGCATCGGCAGTTTCGGGGCCGACGCCCGGCAAATCCAGCAGCCGATCGCGCAGCGCCGCGGTCGGCACGCAGGCAAGATCTTCGAGCGATCCGCCGAACTCCTTGTCGAGCATGGCGACGAATGCCTTCAACGCGGGCGCTTTGCGCTTATAAAACCCTGAGGGTCGGATCAGCCTGCGCAGCTTTGCCAAAGGAACCTTGCGCAGGCCCTCCACCGTGAGCGCGCCCGCCGCACGCAGGTTTTCGAGCGACCGTTCCACCGCCTTCCACGCCGTATTCTGCGTGAGATACGCGCCCAGGATCACCTCAAACGGCGTCTTGGCCGGCCACCAGTGCTGCGGACCATACGCGCGCAGCAACGCATCGTGCATGCGGCGCAGGCGCTGGGCAGGATCGGGCGGTCGGCGAGAAGTCACGGCTGACTTTAGGATAAGGGGAGAACGGTACGCATGCATTCGGCGCTACCAAGGAGATCTGCATGAAGAGTCACACAGAATACCTGGTCTTTGAAACTCGCAAGCGTCGCGAGATGGTGCACATCACCGACGAAGTGGAAAAGATTGTGCGCCGCAGCGGCGTGAAAGACGGCCTATGCTTCGTTTCGCCCATGCACATTACGGCCGCCGTCTACGTGAACGATCATGAGAGCGGGCTCATTGAGGACATCGGCAAATGGCTCGAGGAGCTGGCCCCTGCGCGTCCCGATTACAAGCACCACCAGACCGGCGAGGACAACGGCGACGCGCACCTCAAGTCGCTGCTCCTGCACCACGAGACGACTCTGCCTGTCACCGACGGCCATCTCGATCTCGGCACCTGGCAGCGCGTCTTCTACGCCGAATTCGACGGCCAGCGCCGCAAGCGGGTGATCGTAAAAGTGCTGGGAGTGGAATAGCGGAGCTAACTCCGCTTATTCATCCGTCACCTTCCGCCACGGCCCGGAGGGAGCTGCGGCGACGGACCCGGCAAAGTTAAGCTCGGTCCGCGGCAGCACCACAAGATCCACGCGCCGGTTCTCTGCGCGGCCTTCCGACGTATCGTTGCTGGCCACGGGATGAAATTCCGCATACCCCGCGGCCGACAGCCGGTCGGCTGGAATCGCCTTCATCTCCAGAAACAGCCGGGCAATGTGCGTGGCGCGCGCCGCCGAAAGCTCCCAGTTGGAGTCGAACTCCGAGTTATGGATGGGCACATTATCGGTGTGGCCCTCGATGCGCAGATCGTAGGGCGTGGCGGCGAGACGGTCGGCGATCTGGCGCAATGTCGGCAGGGCCTCCGCCTTGGGTGTCGCCGAGCCGGAATCGAAAAATCCCGCCTCGCGCAGGCTGATCACCAGTCCATCGCGGCCCATCTCCAGCGCAACCGTGTGCGTAGCAATTTGTTTGGCCAGCGTCTGTGCCAGGTCCTGGCGGACGCGGTCGAGGTCGTACTTGACCTGCATCGGCGTGAGCAATTCCTCACCCATCGCAGCGTTTGCCGGCCGGGTCGCGTCCTGTGTACCTGCCGTTTGCCTGGAATCCGAGAAAGCTCCCATGGATCTAAAAGCCGAGTCGATGGCCTGCACAACCTGGACCTGCTTCTTCTGGTCGGCCCGCGCAAAAGCATAGAGCACTACGAAAAATGCGAAGAGCAAGGTGATGAAATCGGCGTACGACACCAACCAGCGGTCCTGGCCGGCGCGACCCCGGGGCACGCGCGTCCTCATGCGGCGCGCTCCCTTTGCTCCTGGTTCGAGCCATCCAGGAAGCCCGTCAGTTTGATCTCGAGCATGCGCGGATTCATGCCCTCCAGAATCGAGATCACGCCTTCCAGCATCATCTCGCGCCGCCGGTGGCTGTTGTGAATGCGCAGCCGCATCTTGCCGGCGAAGGGCAGAAAGAAGAGGTTCGCAATGCCCACGCCGTAAATCGTGGCCACAAAGGCCACCGCGATGCCGCGGCCCACCTCGTTGATGTTGTCAAGATGCTGCATCACCTGGATCAGGCCGAGCACCGCGCCCAGGATGCCGATGGTTGGCGAAAATCCCCCCGCCGATTCGAACACTGCGGGCAGGCGCTCCTGTTCCTCGGTCAACGACTCGAGAGTGACGTGCATGATCTTGCGCAGCTCCACGGGTTCGGTGCCATCTACGGCCAGCATCAGCGTCTGCTTCAAAAATGGATCCTGGATGGCCTGCAAATCGGCATCGAGCGAAACCACGCCGTGGCGGCGCGCCTTGTTGGCAAATGCCACCAGCTCGTGAATCAGTTGCGCCTCGTGTTTGCGCGGCGCGGCAAACAGATGCCCAAGGCTGCGGAAGGCCGCCACTACGGTGGTCAGAGGAAACTGCAGCATCACCGCGCCCAATGTGCCGCCAAACACGATGAGCGCCGCCGTGGGCTGCAGAACCTGGCCCACGTTGCCGCCTTCGATCAGCAACCCGGCAACAATTCCCGCGATTGCCAGAAACGCTCCGCCGATGCCCGCTTTATCCATGTGCTCGTCCCCCGAGGAAGATTCGAACCCTGCTGCTCTTACTGCCAGGAATTGCCGCTTTGCTTCATCGGGATGGGGGCAGCGGGCTGCACCTCCGCATCCAGGCTTGCCAGGGCTGCTGCACGCTCCAGATCGCTGAAGTGATGCAGCCGCTTGGCCACCACGGCCAGCAGCCGCGCCCGGTAGGCGAGCACCTTCTCCACCACCTCGCCAATCTCCTCGCGCACAATCAGCTTCTCGCCGTTGATCAGCGTCAGCATCGTATCCGGCGAAGCTTCGGCAGTCTTGATCAGGTCGCTGTTCACCACCATTGGGCGGCCGTTGAGTCGCGTCAACTCGATCATCTCCAATCTCCTTCGCTGGGGTTATCGGCATGGCGCGCGAAAGGTTAAAAAAATAAAACCAAAGGTGCGGAAATGTCCCCGCCGGGACACATTTCGCGCTCCCATAAAGTCCATAAAGGCCGCGCCGAAGAAGGGGCCAGATGCGTCGGTTCCGAGCCGGCAGCAGCTACCCACGGTCGTTACAAGATGGGGGCACTCTCGGAAAAGGGCCGCAAATCACCGCATCCAACAAGGAGAACCCCATGTCCCTGGGTGTCTTGAACAACCTCTCCGCGGTGTATGCGGAGAATAACCTGAACAACACCAACAGCAGCCTGAACACCGTGCTGCAGCAGTTGTCTTCCGGCTCGAAGATCAACTCCGGCGCGGATGACGCTGCCGGCCTTTCGCTGGTCGATGGCCTGCAAGCCAATCAACAGGCTCTCAGCCAGTCGGAAACCAACTCCACCGAAGGCGTCGGCCTGCTGCAAGTGGCCGATGGCGCCCTCTCGCAGGTCACCAGCCTGCTCAACCGTGCCGTAACACTGGCCACCGAGGCCTCGAACGGAACGCTCAACAGCTCGCAGGATGCCGCAGCCAACCAGGAGTATCAGTCCATCCTGTCGGAAATCTCGAACATCGGCTCGACGACCACCTACAACCAGAATGCGGTGTTCAATACGAACGTCAGCATCTACACCGGCGACTCCTCTTCAACGGGCGCCTCTGAAGATACGCTGCATCTCGCCGACCTCGCGTCTTCGTCAGTGGGCGATGCGGGCGGAACCATGCAATACAGCACGCAGAGCAACGGCGTCTTCATGAACCTGTCGAGTTCTCCCACGGATGTCGCAAGCGGCACCGACGACCTCGAGACCGGCACCGACGTGACCTTCAAGGTCTGGGATGCCACGGCAGGAGCCGCCGAAACCGAAACAGTCGCTACCACCGGCACGGAGAACGTCAACCAGTTCATTAACCAGATCAACGATTCGGGCCTCGGCGTCACGGCCAGCCTGGTTACAGCGGCGCAAGCCGTAGGAACCACGGGGGCGGACGGACTTGAGACCGGCATCGAGATCACCGGCAACGTGAATGCCACTACATCCCCAACCGCGCCTGGGGATGCAATGAAGGTGGCAACCACCACCTATGACACCTCTGCGGGGCAGTCAGCGGCGACGACTGTGCAGAATACCACCGGCTCGGCCATTGCGACGATCAGTTACAACTCGGCTGACGATACGAACGTCAATCTTTCGACGACCAGCCTGAGCACGCAGTCCGATGCTGAATCGGCGCTGACCAGCCTGAACACCGCGATCACCGACGTGGCCGCGCAGGACGGCTACATCGGTGCCCAGATCAATACCCTGAACGCGGTCAGCAACGTGCTCAGCACACAGTCTGAGAACGTGCAGTCGGCGCAGAACGCGGTGCAGGCCACCGACTATGCCTCGGCGACCTCCAACATGTCCAAGTACGAAATCCTGAGCCAGACCGGCATCGCCGCCCTGGCGCAGGCCAACTCGCAACAGCAGGACGTGCTCAAGCTGTTGCAATAACCGGGGCCCCCAGCGACCGGTCTTGGGTCGCTGGGGTGAAGTAACCCTACCCTCCGGCGGCGTGTGCAGGATCAAGCAGACGCCGCCGGGCTCAGCCAACCCAACCTCCAGCGACGGATCTCTCGCCGCCGGGGCAACGTCACCCGGCGTCCGCCACCGGCGGATCGCGAACCGGAGCGGGGTGTCCCATGGACGCCCCTCTCTGCGTGGAACGCGTTTCAACCATCGGTTTTGTAACAAGGGCACGGCCTCAGCCGGGCCAACCAGAGCCCACAACAAGGATCGGGCTTTAGCCCCCGAGGTCCACGCCTTCAGCAACGGCCAGATGAAATTTCTCTCACCCGCACTGCGCGCGGGTTGGCTCACAGGCTGCATCAGACCTGCCGGAGGGCGTAATGGGGACCGTAGGACTGAGTTTTGGATCGCCTACGAGCGGCACGGGCTTCAACGTGAGCTCGACCGTGGCCGAAATTGTCAGCAACCTTGCGAATGTCGAGAAGCCCTGGCAGACCCAACTGACCACGCTCGAAAGCCAGGACACCGTGATCTCCAGCCTGGGCACGCTCTTTTCCAATCTCTCCACCGACATGAGCTCGTTGACTGACTTCGAAGGCGTTCTGGCGCAAAAAGAGGGCTCAAGCTCCGACACCAACGTGCTTGAGTTGACGTCGGCTACCTCCTCGGCCGCGGCGGGAACCCACACGGTAGTGGTCAAGAACCTCGCCGAGACCTCGAGCGGCTACATGGCGGAAATCGCCAACAGCTCGGATACGCTGTCCGGCTCGATCACGCTCCAGGTGGGCAGCGGCACGGCGCAAACCATCTCCCTCGATACCTCCGACGACACCCTCTCTGGCCTGGCGTCGGCCATTAACGCCTCGGGCGTAGGCATCACCGCCAGCGTGCTCACCGATGCGACCGGCTCGCGGTTGAGCCTTGTCTCCGGCACTTCGGGCGCAGACGGAAACATCGTCGTCACCGCCAACTCGCTCGCCGCCGCCGCCAGCAACACGCTCGGCGCCACGGTCACGGCAGGCACCGGGACTGGCAGCGGCAGCACAGCCTCGAACGCGCTCCTCACGCCCGTGGCCAGCTCCAGCGAGCAGTTGACCGGAACGCTCAACGTCACCGTGGGCAGCGGCAGCCAGCAATCCATCTCCATGAGCGCGGTCGGCGGCAACACCCTGGCCGATCTCCAGCAGTACATCTACAACAACTCCGCTACGCTGGGGTTTTCGGCTTCTCTCGTCAACAACAGCGACGGCACCGTGAGTCTGCAACTGACTTCCGGCACTCCTGGCAGTACGGGAACGCTCGCTGTCAGCTCCAGTCTCGTCGACCCCAACACCGCCCTGGCTTACACCTCCGCTGTCACCGGCTCCAACGCCAACCTGACGGTGGACGGCGTCAATCTCACCAGCGCCTCGAACACCGTCAGCGATCTCATCCCCGGCGTCACCTTCCAGTTGCTGGCTCCCAGCGCCGAGGAATCCGACGGCAGTCTTGAGCAGGTGCAGGTGGTCATCAGCAACGACAACTCCGGCGTCGAAAGCACGGTCAACCAGTTCGTCTCCGACTACAACTCCCTCATCAGCGCCCTCAACACGCAGGAAGGCGACACCAGTTCCGGCACTCCCGAGCCGCTCTTCGGCTCGCCCACGCTCTCCCTCCTGCAGCAGGAATTGCTCAACGGCCTGAATGCGCAGAACCCCAACGGCACACTGGATTCGATTTCCGCGAGCGGCGCAACCACGCTCTCCGGTTCCATGACGATTCAGGTGGGCGACGGCACGGTCGAAAACGTGGTGATCGGCGCGGCGACCGGCTCCCCGGCCGCAAATACGATCTATACCGGAAGCGGCGTGAATACGCTTTCGGGGCTGGCCAGCGCCATTACCGCTGCGGGTATCGGGGTGACGGCGGGCGTGACGACCAGCGATGGCGAGTCGACCCTCACGTTGGCCTCGCAGACCGAAGGATCGAGCGGAGCGCTCGCGGTGACTTCGGCCATTGTGGCCTCCGCGCCTACAGCTTTGAGCTACACCGACGCAGGATACACGAGCACGACTGCGGACAGTGGAACGGTAGGCACAGTCGCAAACGGCAGCGACATTCTTTCGGGCTCGATGACGGTTCAGGTGGGCAGCGGTACAACCGAAAATGTGGTGATTGGCGCAGCGCCGAGCTCACCCGCGGCGAATACGATCTACACCGGGAGCGGTGCGGATACTTTATCGGATGTGATGAACGCAATCAAAAACGCCAGCCTGGGTGTGACTGCGGAATTGGACAGCGATGGAACCGGGCTGACCCTGACTTCGGGCACGGTTGGGGCGGCGGGCGCGCTGACGGTGACCTCGAACCTCGCGGACACCACCAGCCCGACCAACACCACGCTCAACTACACCAACGCTTCCGACATCAACAGTCTCACTTCCCTCGGCATCAGCGTGAATAACGACGGCTCGCTCACCTTCGACGCCAGCTCGCTCGATTCCGTGCTCAACAGCGACTACTCGAGCGTGGCGAGCTTCTTCCAGAACGCCAGCAGTTGGGGCCAGAACTTCTCCAACGTGCTGACCGATTCCGGCTCCAGCTCCTCTACCGGCATTCTGGGGCTGGCTGCAACCGCCAACAGCACCACCGAATCCACGCTCAACGCGGAGATCTCCAAGGAGCAGAGCTACATCTCCGCTCAGCAGTCCAGCCTCACCACGGAGCTCAACAGCGCCAACCAGGTCCTCGAGGAGCTGCCGTCGCAGTTGCAAGGCATTAACGAGCTGTATTCCGCGATCACAGGCTACAACCAGGGTCAAAACGGATAAGGAAGTGATTCGATATGGCAAGTTACCGTGAACATGCGCTGGATGGTGCAGCCGCTGTCGACCTCGTAGTGGCCCTCTATGACGGCATCATCCGATTCCTGTATGCCGCCATCACGGCGGTGGAGCGCGGCGACGCCGATGCCCGCCGCGCCGCGGTCAAGCGCGCCCTCGACATCATCATTCATCTTCAGGCGCGGCTGCGCATGGATGTAGGCGGGCGCCCGGCGCAGGCGCTCAGCGAGTTCTACGCCGCCATTTTCGCGCAGATTCTGCAGGCATCGCAGTCGGCATCTAGACCCAAGTTCCAGCACGCGATCGACTGTGTTCGCAACGTGCGCGACGCCTGGCGCGAAGTCGCCCACGATCCCAACGTCAACTTCGATTCGCCGCAGGTGCTCATGATGCCGCAGCGCCCCGCGGCCGCCGCACCCGTCGAGCCGGCCTCCGGCTCCAACTGGACCGCGTAACCTCCGCCAGCCCCGCTGACGGGTGCCCCACCTTCGCGACGCTTTTGTCGCCAGCGTGGGATCGCTCCGCTCACTCCGCAAACCTCGCTGACCCGCTGACCCGCTGACTTGCTGCCTTACCCCGCCACCGTCAGCTCTTCTTCGAGCTGCTGCTTCTGGTAGAGGCTCGCATAGTACCCGTCGAGAGCCAGCAGCTCCTCGTGACGTCCCAACTCCACGATTCTTCCCTTGTCGAGCACGGCGATGCGGTCGGCGTTGCGCACCGTCGACACGCGATGCGAGATGAGGATCGAGGTCGTGTTCGCCGTGTAGTTGCGCAGGCCGCCCAGGATGCGCTCTTCGGTGTAGGTGTCCACGCTGGCCAGCGCGTCGTCCAGAATCAGGATCGCCGGCCGCCGCAGCAACGCCCTCGCGATCGCGGCGCGCTGCTTTTGCCCGCCCGAGAGCGTCACGCCGCGCTCGCCCACCATGGTTTCAAAGCCCTGCGGAAACTCCTCGAACTCGCGGCGAATATGCGCCGCTTCCGCCGCTTCCAGCAGGTCCTCGGCGTCGGCATGCGGCGCGCCAAAGGCCAGGTTCTCGCGAATGGTCTCGCTGAAGAGGAACGTCTCCTGCGGCACCATGCCGATGTTGCGCCGCAAAACCTCCAGCGGATACTCGCGCACCGGCCGCCCGTCGATCAGCAGCGCGCCTTCGGGCGCTTCGTAAAGCCGCGGAATCAGGTTGACCAGCGTGGACTTGCCGCATCCCGTCGGCCCCACGATCGCCAGGCTCGATCCCGCCGGAATGTGCAGCGAGACGTCGCGGAGCACCGGCGTATCGCCGTAGCTGAACGTGAGGTGCCGGAATTCGATTTCTCCCTTCAGCACCGTCTCTGGTCCAAAACCTGAAAGCACGGAGTGCCCAAGACCCGAGGCCGCGGAGCGGGGGCCGTCGGAGATCGCGGGCTCGGACTTGAGAATTTCGTCGATGCGCTTCACCGACGCCGTGCCGCGCTGGAAGATGTTAATCACCCATCCCACGGCGATGATCGGCCAGATCAGCATGATCATGTAGGTGCTGAACGCCACGAACTGGCCCACATTGATGCGGCCTGCCAGAACCAGGTGTCCGCCGGCCAGCAGCGTAATGACCATCGAGATGCCGAGAATAAACTCCAGCGTCGGCCACAGCATGCCCATCAGTTGCACCAGGCGCAACGCGCGGCCAATATATTGGCGGTTGAGCCGCTCGAAGAGGCCGATCTGCGACTCCTCGCGCGCGAAGGCGCGGATCAGCCGCACGCCGGAATAATTCTCCTGGGCCTGCGCCGAGATGTCGGAGAAACTCGCCTGGATGCGCTCGAAGCGCTCGTGAATCCTGCGCCCCAGGTACTGTACGAGGATGCTGGCCAGCGGCATCGGCGCCAGCGCCACCAGCGTCAGGTAAGGGCTGATGCGCAGCATGAAGAACAGCGCGAAGACGCTGAGGAAGATGGTATTGGCGCTGTACATGAGCGCAGGCCCCAGCAGCATGCGCACCGCGTTCAGGTCGTTGGTCATCCGCGCCATGATGTCGCCGGTGCGGTAGCGCTGGTAGAAGTCCGTGTCCTCTTTTTCCAGGTTCTTGAACAGGTCGTTGCGCAGGTCGAACTCGATCTCGCGCGAAATCCCGATCAGAACCCATCGCTGCGCGTAGAGAAACACGCCTTTCACCAGGCTGATGGCAACCAGAATCAACGCAAACACCAGGATCAGGTCCTGCGTGGTTCCTTTCTCGATCCTGTTGATTGCCATCCCCAGAACGCGCGGGAACTGCACGGCCACGATGTTTGTGCAAACGCACGCCAGGGTTCCCCGCACGTATCCCCAGCGGTAGCGGCGCATGTAGGGAAAAAGAGGGCCGAGATCACCAAACATATTTCTATTGTACCGGCGGTGCGAATGGAGCTCGAAATTCGCGCATCATCTCGATGAGCTAGGAGCTAGAAGCTAGAGGCTGGAAGCTGCTTTCCTACGTCGGCGTCTTCAGCAGCAGATACCCGCCGACCAGCCCAAACAGCACATCGGCGGACCACGCCGCCACCGCCGCCGGCAGGTAATTTACGTAGCCCATGGCGCCGAACAGGTTGTCGACCACCATATACGCAAGCGCCACGGCAATGGCCACAGCCACGCCGGTAATCGAGCCGCGCCGCCCCATCGAAAGCGCAAACGGAATGGCAAGCATCGCCATTACCACGGTGATCAGCGGATACGAAACCTTATGCCATAGCGCGACACTCAATCGCTTGGTGTCGAAGCCGCTCTGCTGCAAATCGCGGATGTAGCGGTCGAGCTGGCCGAAGTTCATCTCCTGCGATTGCACGTCTTCTTTCTTGAAGTAGTCCGGCGTCGCCCGAATCTCAGGAAAGGATGTCTTCAGGTAAGTTCGGTAATCCGTCACATTCGCGCCCTGCAAGTCGCGCACCCAGCCGCTCTCGAAGGCCCATCCGCCTGCATCCGCGTTCCACACCGCGCGCCTGGCAAAGATGCGCCGCGTCAGTTGGAACGTCGCCGGATCGAACTCGAATACGGAGAGATTCGCAAACTCGTTCTGGTCGGGATCGAAAAACTCGTAATAGAAAATACGCCCTGGCTCACCCGGCTGCGGTTTCTGGCCCATCATCCATTTCTGCTCGGGATGCAGGAAGGTTTGTGTGGGCCGGCCCTTGATCACATTGAGCAGCGCCTCCTGCCTGCGATTGGCCTGCGGCAGATAGTACTGGTCGAACAGGAACAACGCCATCGCCAAAGTCAACGCAATCGCCACAATGGGGACAATCAGCCGATACAGGCTGATCCCCGCGGCCTTGATGGCGACGATCTCGCTGTTGCGGTTCATCACACCAAAGGTCACCAGCGCCGCGATCAGCACTGCCAGCGGAGTGATGAGGTAGAGCATGCTCGGCGTCAGGTTCAGCAGGTAATCGCCCACAATGAAAAGCGCAATGTGGTTTTTCAGAATGTTGCCCACCAGTTCGAAGAAAGTGAAAACGAGCATGAGCAGCACAAATCCGAAAAGCACCATGGCAAACATGGTGACGAACTCACGCAGGATGTATTCGTCGAGAATGCGCGGAAAAACGCTGCGCGGCTTGGCTCTCTGCGTGCGCGACTGGAACTTGCCGAGAAGCTGGTTTAGCTGGAACCCGCTGGTCTTGGCCGGCACCTTGAATTTGGGCAATCGCGAAGCCCATGCCGCCATGGCGCTCAGAATCTGCCCGCCCGTCGCCATCTGCCACAGCAGAAAGATCCCGGCCGCGGCAAAAATGATGTTCGCCGCCCACACGGCAATGAAAGCTGGCAGCCCGCTCTGATGCCCCAGAGAAATGCCGGTCAGCGAAAGGATGTAATACAAGAGCACGAGCAGAATCGTGAAAACAATACCGGCGCTCTTGCCTCCGCGCCGCGAATTCACGCCCAGCGGCACGCCCAGTAGCATCAGCACCACGCAGGCCACGGGAAGCGCGAACCGGTTGTACATCTCGATCAGGTAGTTCTTTTGGTCTGGTTTCCCCTTGAACTGGTGGATGCGCCCGAACAAAGCGCTCATCGGCATCGCATAGAGCACCGTATCCATGCGCCCCAGGTGCACGTCGCTCTGCGGGTTCAGCGCCAACGGCAAGTCCGCGGTCGTGAACGTCGAGATATTCGATTGCCCCGGCTCGTCGGCCACGGTCTCGTCGCGCAAGCCATCGCGCAGCCGCATGATCAGTTCCTGCGGGTTGTCGTTCACCACCGTGGCCGACGCGGCGGTCGTGATCACCGGATTCACGGGATCGCTGACGTCGGCCATGAAAACCTGGCGCCAGTTGGCCGCGCCGGCGCCCGCGCGCACGTCCTGCACGTAGAGAACGAAGTTCTTGAAATCCTCATAGAAGACGCGCGGCTCAATCTCGTACGATGCTTGCGAAGTCTCCAGCGCCTGCTGCATCTCGATAATCGCCTGGTTGGCGCGCGGGGCCACATACAGCGAGTTGCCCAGTCCCAGCAGCGTGCCTGTCACTGACACGATCGCTGCCACGCGTACAAAGTATCCGATACCCAGTCCCGAGGCGCGCATGGCGATAATCTCGCTGTCGGCCGCCAGGCGGCTAAAGCCCAGCAGCACACCCCAGAGCACCGCCATGGGAATCGTTACCTTGAGCAGGTTGGGCAGCGTGAAGACGAAAATCTCCGCCACATCCACCCAAGTGGAACTGTTGCGCACCACCACCTCAAGGATGTGCGGCAGCTGCGGCATGAACAAAATGAACGTGAAAAGCGCGCAGCCGATGAGCGTCAGGGAGAGGATCTCGCCGAGAATGTAGCGGGTCAGGATGCGCACAGACAGACTCTGCGTCTAGTTTAGCGTGCCAGCGCGCTAAGAGACCGCTCGCGGCACAGGAGCTGCCGTGCAAGCGCATGAACGATTCTCGATGGAAAGCCAGACGCCGCTCGGCGCGCCGTAGGCGCATCGTTTGTTAGCCCCGCGCTTCAGCGTGGGGATTGGGCGCCGAAAAATGGGCTGTAAGCCCCCGTAGGGGCGGCGCGAACCAGTTGCACCTTCCCTATTTTCTTACGAGCGCGGTATTTTCCCCGGGCTGCCATCCCCGCAGCCGCAAGCTGTTTCCCAGCACGCACACCGAGCTCAGCGCCATCGCCGCCGCCGCCAGCCACGGCGTCAGCAGAATGTGAAATGCCGGGTACAGCGCTCCCGCTGCCAGCGGAATCCCAAGCATGTTGTAGCCCACGGCCCAGCCCAGGTTTTGGCGCATCACGCGCACCGTTTGCCGCGCCAGTTCATGCGCCGCGGGAATGGCCGCCGGCTGCGCCCTCAGCAGCAGCACATCGCCCGCCTCCTGCGCCAGATCCGCACCGCTGCCCATGGCGATGCCCGCGTCCGCCGTGGCCAGCGCCGCCGCGTCGTTGATCCCGTCGCCCACCATGGCCACGCGCAGCCCAAACTTTTGCAGCTCGCGAATTCTTTCCAGCTTTCCCGCCGGATCCAGGCCCGCTTCCACTTCGACGATTCCCGCCTGCTCCGCAATCGGCGCCGCTGCCGCTGCCGAGTCGCCGGTCAGCATCAACACGCGCAACCCCGCGCCGCGCAAGGCAGCCACGGCTGCAGCCCCATCGGGCCGCAGCGCATCGCGCGCGTCGAACAACGCGGTTGGAGCCCCATCCACCGCCATCCACAACCGCGTCACGCCCGGCTCCGGCGCAGCCACATTGCCGGGCAGCTTGATGAGGAACTCACGGAAGAGCGCCTCATTGCCCAGCAGACACTCGTGCCCCTCCACGCGCGCCGAGAGTCCACGCCCGGGAAAGATCTGCACATCCTCGGCGGGTCTCCACTCGAGCCCGCGCCCGCGCGCGGCATCGATGATTGCATGCGCCAGCGGATGGTTCGACCGCTCCTCCGCCGCCGCAGCCATGCGCAGCAACTCGCGCTCTCTCGCCTTCTGCTCTTCCGTGCCCTTGGTCCCTACGTCCCTAGTCCCTATTCCCTGTATTTTTTCCAGCACCGGCCTTCCCGCCGTCAGCGTCCCCGTCTTGTCGAGGACCATCGCGTTCACACGCGCCAGCCGTTCCAGCGCTTCGCCGCCCTTGAAGAGCACCCCCATTTGCGCGCCTCGGCCCACAGCCACGGTCAACGCCGCCGGCACCGCCAGTCCCATCGCGCATGGGCACGCAATCACCAGCACGGCCACGGTATTGGCCAGCGCCAGCGGCAACGAATGCGCGGCCACGAGCCAAGCCGCAAACGTCACCACCGCCAGCCCCAGCACCACCGGCACAAAAATCGCGCTGGCCGCATCCGCCAGCCGCTCCATGGGCGCGCGCGAACTCTGCGCCTGGTTTACCATGCGCGCAATCTGCGCCAGCATCGTCTCTTCGCCCAGCGACTCGGCGCGGCACACCACGGCGCCGTCGTAATTCAGCGATCCCGCCAGCACCCGTCCGCCTACTTCACGCTCCAGCGGCGTCGCTTCCCCGGTCAGCATCGACTCATCCACCGAGGTGCGCCCCTCCAGAATGGTCGCGTCCACGGGAAAGCGCTCGCCGGGCAGCACCACGACGCTGTCGCCCGGCCGCACCTCTTCAAGCGGCACCACCGTTTGCACGCCGTCTACCAGGCGTCGCGCCGTCGCCGGCCGCAACCGCGAAAGCGCGTCCAGCGCCGCCAGCGCCCGCCGCTTCGCCCTCGCCTCTAGCGCCTTGCCCAGCAGCAGAAAGCCCACAATCAGCAGCACCGCGTCAAAGTACACCGCCCGCCCCGGCGCCGGCCAAGTCGTGGCATACGCCGAATAGGCAAATGCCACGCCTGTTCCCAGGCTCACCAGCGTGTTCATGTTGGTCGTCCGGTGCCGCAGTGCGCGACCCGCGCTGATGTAAATGCCGCGCCCCGCCCACGCCACCACAGCCGCCGTCAGCGCGAGCAGGAACCAGCGCAGCGCCGGAGCCGGGATTGCGTAGAGCCACGGCAGTGCGCGAGCCAGGAAGAAATCGCGCGCGCCCATTTCCTTTTCGAGAGGCATCGCCAGCAACATGGCTGCCGCGCCCGCGCCCAGCGTCACCCACGTCTTGGTTGCCGCGCCCGCAGCTGCATCCTCAACACGCGCGCCCGTCTCGCCCGCGCGCGGCAGCACCGCATCGTAGCCCGCTCCGCGAATCGCCTCCACCAGTTGTTCGGGCGCTGCCAATGCCGGATCGAACACTACGCTGGCGCGATGCGCCATCAAATCCACGCGCGCCGACTCCACGCCCGCCGTTGCGCGCAGCGCCTCTTCCACGTGGTGCTGGCACGAGGCACACGTCATGCCCAGAACGGGCAGTGTCAGCGATTCTGCGGTGCGCGAGGCCACGGCCGGCTCCCAATCTCCGCGTTATGATTCCAAATGCGCGGCGAAGCCGGCCTTGGCCAGCGCGGCAAGGGCAAGATCCACCGCCGCGGGATCCTCGGCTGCAGTCAGCCGGGCCGCTCCTATGCGAACCTCATTCACCGTCACGCCCGGAGTCGCAGCCAGCGCCTGGCTCACGCGGCGCACACAGGAGCCGCAGTGCATGCCATCGATTCGCAATGTGAATTCCGCCATCTTTCGTTCCTCCGCGTCTTTATTCGATGATAGCGGGAGACGTACGATTCTGGCGTGGACCGTCCGGTCAAAACTAACGGATGATGGGGAGAATGTTGATCTTGAGTTTGATGAGCCAGATCCGCGAAAGGGCACGACTTTAGTCGTGCCATAGACGCTACACAACGATGGGGGCTTTAGCCCCGGAGGGATCTTGAATGGAGCACGTGCAACGCGAGTTTCCTCAGTCGCCGCTGGTCGCCGTGGGCGCGGTCGTAGTCCACGAGGGCCGCGTGCTGCTCGTGCGCCGCGGCAGTGAGCCCCTCAAGGGCCATTGGACGCTCCCCGGCGGCGCGCTTGAGGTTGGCGAAACCATCGTCGAGGGCGTCGCCCGCGAAGTGCGCGAAGAAACCGGCCTCCTCGTCGAGCCGCTGGAGCTGGTTGAACTCCTCGACCGCATTCATCGTGAAGGTGGGCGCCAGGCCGGCCGCGTTCGCTACCACTACGTCATCGCCGACTACCTTTGCCGCGTCACCGGCGGCGAGCTGCGCGCAGCCTCCGACGCCGACGCCGTCCGCTGGGTGGAGCGCGCGGAATGGAACAGCCATAGCGCCCTCGTCCTCGATCCCATCACCGTGCGCGTCATTGAAAAAGGATGGCAAAGAGCGCAAGCTCTGCTATCAGAAAGAAGCTAAGCTGATGACCAAGCCCATCGCTCATCCGTTGCATTGGATCAAGTGGCCTCTCGTGTCCCTGCTTGCCCTGGCGCTGCTCGCGGGCATTGGATTCTTTCTCCGCCCCGTCGCATATCTCAACGCATGGACGTATTTGCACGAAGACCTCGCGGGCATTGACAGCCGAGCCGTGCAAGTCGGGGGCCATCGCGTGCACTATCTTGCCGAGGGCCCGGCCAACGGTCCCGTCGTCGTTCTCGTGCACGGCCTCGGCGCCAGCGCGGAGTACTGGCGCAACCTCGCTCCGTATCTCGCCCAATCCGGCTTCCGCGTCTACATTCCCGATCTCATCGGCTACGGCCGCAGCGAGCACCCCGCGGATTTCTCCTATTCGGTGCGCGACGAAGCCGCCGTGGTCGTGGGCTTCATGGACGCGCTGGGCCTCAAGCAGGTCGAGCTCGGCGGCTGGTCTATGGGCGGATGGATTGCGGCGCTCGTCGCCGCCGAGCATCCCGAGCGCGTCAGCCGCCTCATGCTCTTCGACGCCGCCGGCCTCCGTGTCCCGCCAACGTTTGACACCGCCCTCTTCACGCCCACCACCGTCGCCCAGCTCGACGAGCTGAAGGCCCTTCTCTCGCCGCAGCCTCAGCCCATTCCCGCCTACGTCGCTCGCGATATTCTGCGCCACTTCCGCCGCAACGGATGGGTGGTGCACCGCGCCCTCGCCACCATGTTCACCGCGCAGGACGTGGTCGACAACGTTCTTCCGCAACTCAAAATGCCCGTGCTCCTCGTGTGGGGCTCGCTCGACCAAATCACGCCGCTCAGCGACGGAGAAACGATGCACCGCCTCATCCCGCAATCCCAGCTCGACGTCTTTCCCGGTTGCGGACACATGGCGCCCATCGAGTGCTCCGCCGCGCTCGGCCCCAAAGTCGTCGCCTTCGCGCGTGAGTGATCTGCTGACCCGCTGACTCGCCGACTCGCTGACTTGCCGACTCGCAATTTGACGTGGCCTCGCCCCCTTTGCGAGACTCCGCCCATGGGATACAGCGGAAAGATTGAATACGCCGGAGCGCGCAAAATCCGGGAACGCAACACCAACCTCTATCGCCTCGCGCACTGGCCCATCTGGATCTGGGTCTTCTTTCTGGCGCCCGGCCCCCTCACTTTCAGCCTCTTTTCCGGCGGTTTTCACTGGATCAACTGGGCGTGGCTCGCGGCCGTCCTCATCGGAACCGGCATCGCCTGCTACAGCGCGCAGCTTCCCGGCTCGGAGCATCGTCCCTACATCCTGCGCTTCGACGAGGACAAGCCCAATCCGCTCTATCGCCGCGTCTGCTACACCTTTGCCTGGAACGCGATTCTGAACTATGCACTCCTCAACATGGCGGCCCTGATCTACGCCGCCGCCACCGGCGTCTGGCGCATGAAGCAGATTTACCTTTACGGCTATTCGCCGCTCTGTGCCTTCATCCTGCTCCTCGGCATGTTGGGCAAACTGCCTCGCGTTGGAGTATCCACGCAGCGCGAAGGCTGGGAACGCCGCTATTTTTATGGATCCGTCTGGGCCGTCACCGCCGCGCAAACCACCTTGCTCATCTTGTGGAAGACGCTTCCGGAAAACTCCACTGGCAGCCTTATAAAACTCGTGGTCTTCGTCGGCGTGCTCGTGGTCTTCGGCATTGCGGCCGCGCGCGGCGCTCTGCCTCGCACCCGTCCCATCGTCCCCGGCGAACTCATGGTTTCCGACTGAGACCAGCTCACCACACTCGATGAGCTAAGAGCCGGAAACCGCGAGTGGAAGCTGTTTTTACTTCTCCGGATTTGCAGAAAATTTCGCCGTTTCGGCGCACAATAAGGGCAGGAATCGCAAGAGAAGGGGCTCAGGCCCTGCGCTTCGCTGCGCGAACGTCGCAAAGGTCCGCCGCAACCCTTTGTCTGGAGAACTTTGCATGTAACTCATTTGATTAGAAGGATTGGCATGTAAAATATTCTGCCGAGAGACGTTAGAGGGCAGCCTCTGCCTAACCTTCATGACATGAGGACTTTATCCAAAATATCAAAAGGGGTGGAGGGGGAGGGGGGGTAGCCCCTCCCAGGTGATCCAAATCACATTTGACCGTCACCCCCGAGCGGTATAAGAAGGTTGCTATGTGTCTCGCAATTCCTGGAAAAGTCGAAGAGATCACCACCGACGGCCTCATCCGCATCGGCCGCGTCAACTTTGGCGGCGTGATTAAGAAAGTCTGTCTCGACTACGTGCCCGAGGTCGAGGTTGGCGACTACACCATCGTTCACGTCGGTTTTGCCATCTCCAAGATCGATGAGGAGACTGCCGAGCAGACCCTCGCCGACTTCCGCGCCATGGGCGTGCTCGACGAAGAACTGGCGAGCGAAGAAGAGGCCTTTGCCCGCGCGGCCCAGCGGCCGCAGTCAAGCTGCCCCGATGGCAGTTGTTCGGGAAAATGCGGATGCACCGGCGATGCCTCGACGAACACTGCCAACTCAGCGAACAAACAATGAAGTACCTCAACGAGTTTCGTAACGGCGAAATTGCTCGCGCCCTGGCGCGCGAAATCGCCCAGGTCACCACGCGCCCCTGGAAGATCATGGAAGTCTGCGGCGGACAAACCCACTCCATCATCAAGAACGGCATCGATCAGATGCTCCCCGCCGGCGTCGAAATGATTCACGGCCCCGGCTGCCCCGTCTGCGTCACGCCGCTCGAACTCATTGACAAGGCGCTGGCCATCGCTGCGCAGCCCGGCGTCATCTTCTGCTCCTTTGGCGACATGCTCCGCGTTCCCGGCACCGACGCCGACCTGTTTCAGATCAAGGGCCGCGGCGGCGACGTGCGCGTGGTCTATTCGCCATTGGACGCAGTTGAACTCGCCGTAAAAAATCCCGACAAGCAGGTGGTCTTCTTCGGCGTGGGCTTTGA
Source organism: uncultured Occallatibacter sp. (assembly GCA_964569985.1). Lineage (GTDB taxonomy): Bacteria > Acidobacteriota > Terriglobia > Terriglobales > Acidobacteriaceae > Telmatobacter. Next base: position 55,705 of record CAZMWL010000015.1, on the reverse strand, counting down.
GACCACCGCGCCGGCCAACGCCATGAGCGTGCATCTGGCCAAGCGCCGCGGCCTCACGAACTTTTCAGTGCTCGTCTCGCATGTTCTCGTTCCCCCCGCCATCTCCGCCATTCTCGAGTCGCCCGGAAACCAGGTGCAGGCTTTTCTCGCCGCTGGCCACGTTTGCAGTGTGATGGGCTACTGGGAGTATCCGCCGCTGGCTGAGAAATACCGCGTGCCCATCGTCGTTACGGGCTTTGAACCGCTCGACCTCCTCGACGGCATCCGTCGCGCAGTGGTGCAACTCGAAAGCGGCCGTCACGAAGTAGAGAATGCTTACAGCCGCGTCGTCACCTTCGAAGGCAATCGCCCCGCGCAACAGCTGTTGAGCGAAGTCTTTGAAGTCACCGATCGCGCCTGGCGCGGCATCGGCGTGATTCCGCAGAGCGGTTGGCGTCTCAACGCGGACTACCGCGCGTTCGACGCCGAAGAGCGCTTCCACATTACCGGCATTCACACTGAAGAGTCGCCGCTGTGCCGCGCGGGCGACGTGCTGCGCGGGGCCATCAAGCCGGCCCAATGTGCCGCATTTGGCAAAGAGTGCACGCCGCGCCATCCGCTCGGCGCCACCATGGTTTCCAGCGAAGGCGCCTGCGCCGCCTATTACAACTACGGACGCTTTTTGTCGGCGGAGGAATTGGCCTGCGCAGGAAAAGGCAGTAGCTGATTCTTCAGAATGGCTCTGTAACAAGGGCACGACTTTAGTCGGGCCGAAAGATGCAGAAGAAACGCGGGGCTTTAGCCCCTGCGGGATGAAAGCCCGAATCTGCACTACCATTTCAAGGAGCTTTTGAAAGCGATGCCCGATTTCTCCAACTGGTGCTGCCCACTGCCGCTGGCGGACTATCCCACCATCGTGATGGGCCACGGCGGCGGCGGCAAGCTGGGTAACGAGCTGGTCGAACATCTGTTTCTGCCCGCGTTCCGTAACCCCGCGCTTGAAAACCTGGGCGATGCCGCGGTGCTTGAGACTCCAGGTGCGAGGCTCGCGATGAGCACCGACTCGTTCGTCGTACAGCCATTGTTTTTTCCCGGCGGATCGATTGGCGAGCTTGCAGTGAACGGCACTGTCAACGACCTCGCCGTCTCCGGCGCAGAGCCGAAGTTCTTGAGCGCCAGCTTCATCCTCGAAGAGGGATTCGCGCTGGCTCAGCTCGCGGCCATCGTCGACGACATGGCCAAAGCCGCCGCAACCGCAGGCGTCAAAATTGTTACCGGCGACACAAAAGTCGTCGAGCGCGGCCACGGCGACGGCTGCTACATCACGACTGCTGGTGTCGGTCTCATGCGACCGGGCATCTCCGTAAATCCGCTGCATGCAATGCCCGGTGACGCGATCCTCATCTCGGGGACCATCGGCGACCACGGCATGGCCATCATGAGCGTGCGCGAAGGCCTCGAGTTCGAAAGCCAGATCCGCTCCGATTGCGCCGCGCTCAACGGCATGATCGCCGAAGTCCTCGACGCCGCGGGTACTTCGGTCCACGCCATGCGCGACCCCACGCGCGGCGGCCTCGCTTCTACGTTGAATGAGATTGCGCACTCCTCCAATGTCGGCGTCGCCATCGACGAGAGCCAGGTCCCGGTGCGGCCCGAAGTGCAATCCGCGTGCGAGCTGCTTGGGCTGGACCCGGTGTACGTGGCCAATGAAGGCAAAGCCGTCTTCTTCGTCGCGACGGAAGCCGCCGAGCGAGTATTGGAAGTACTTCGCGCGCATCCGCTGGGAAAAGACGCCGCGCGCATCGGCCATGTGACCGCGGAACACAAGCACATGCTGGTCGCGCGCACCGCCATGGGCGCCAACCGCGTCATCCCCACCATGATCGGCGAGCAGCTTCCGCGCATCTGCTAGAAGCAGAGAGCAAGGGCATTTGGGAACGAGCGAACAAGAAAACGCCGGAAGCCGGCGACGGTGCTTCGCGCTGGGCGAAAAGAATGCACTTCGCCTTGCAGTGATCGATGTACTGAACTGCTCCACTTTGTGTACGATTTCGAGACAGAAATCGGGTGATTAATTACCTAAGTGGCAAAACGATCCAGATCTCCCGACTTACTCTCAACAGTAAGTAACTGAGACCGGTGACTTATGGCGGCAAAATAATTCTAAGAGACTTTTAATCCTCCTAAATCCCGTTCAACATTACTTAGAAGTAACTCAGATCGCGGGATCGATCGCGCAACGAACAAACAGAATTGAAGCTCCGCTTTGCTGAGCGCGGAGCCGCTTCCGGTTCCGCGATCTTGAAAAAGGGATCGCCCCACATTGTCACGAAAGATTTTCACTCTGGCCGGAGCGCTTGTGCTCACGGCATTGACCTCGTGTGCTTTGCCGTCGGCTTCGTCCTTTCGCGGGTCGCAGCCCGTCGACGAGTCGCAGACGGTAACGCTCCAGGGCAACGTGCATCCGCTGGCCCGCGCGGAGTTTGACCTGGGTGCGGTGAGCGCCAATTTGCGCCTGGAACGATTGCTACTCGTGCTTTCGCCCACTGCGGAACAGCAAGCCGCACTCGATGCCCTGGTGGAAGCGCAGCAGGATCCGAGCTCGCCGCATTATCAGCAGTGGCTCACGCCCGCCGAGTTTGGAGCCGAGTTTGGAGCCAGCGAACCACAATTGGCGCAGGTCACTTGCTGGCTCACGGCCCACGGATTCACGGTCGAAGAGGTTTCCGCCGGACGCCGCTTGATCGCTTTCTCCGGTACCGCGGGCGAGGTCGCAAGCGCCTTTCACACCGAGCTGCATCGTTATCGCGTTGAGGGAATAGAGCACATTGCCAACGCAAGCGATCCACAGATTCCCGCAGCATTGGCCGGAGTCGTCGGTGGCGTGGTCACGCTCAGCGACTTCCGCCGCGCCTCGCAGATCGCATCGCAGAGATCGTTCGCCACGCAGCCGGATTACTCCGCCGGCAGCACGCACAATGTCTTTCCGGCGGATTTCGCCACCATATACGACCTCAACCCGCTCTACAGCGCAGGCACCACGGGCTCTGGCACGGCCATCGCCGTTGCCGGGCGCAGCAACATCAACCTTAGCGATGTCGCAACTTTCCGCACCATCGCCGGCCTCGCAGCCAACACGCCGTCGGTGCTGGCCGACGGCGCCGATCCCGGATTGGTCACCGGCGATCAGAGCGAATCCACGCTCGACGTGGAGTGGAGCGGCGCGGTTGCGCCGGCGGCCGCAGTGAATCTTGTCGTTGCGGCCTCCACCGCAACCACGGACGGCATCGATCTCGCCTCCGCGTACATTGTGAATCACGCCACTGCGCCGGTGGTGAGCGTGAGCTACGGCACTTGCGAGCAGCAGATGGGCGCGGCGGAGCTGACCTTCTACAACAGCCTGTGGGAGCAGGCCGCGAGCCAGGGAATGAGCGTCTTTGTGGCCGCGGGCGATGCCGGCGCGGCTGGATGCCAGTCGGGCAATGCCACCGCGGGATCGTCCGCAGCGGTGAACGGGCTGTGCACTTCGCCTTATGCCACATGCGTGGGCGGAACGGAGTTCAACGAGGGCTCGAACGCGGCGCAGTATTGGTCCACGGCAAACTCCGCCGGATACGGTTCCGCGCTCGGCTACATTCCCGAAGAAGTGTGGAACGAGAGCGCGCTTGACGGCGGCGCGGGGCTGTGGGCGTCGGGCGGCGGCGCGAGCGTGGTGTACGCGCAGCCCGCATGGCAGCAGAACGTGAGCGGAACTGGCGCGGCCGGTGGCATGCGCGCCGTGCCGGATGTTTCGCTCTCGGCCGCGAATCACGATGGTTATTTCATGGTGGAGAATGGCGCCTTCTGGGTTGTCTCCGGCACCTCCGTCTCGACCCCGTCGTTTGCCGGCATTATGGCCCTGGTCATTGCAAAAGAGGGCGGCAAAGGCAAGGGCAGCGCGAATCCTCGCCTCTACGCGTTGGCGAGCGTGGTCCCCAATCCATTTCATCCCACGCCATCCGGCAACAACACCGTTCCCGGCGTCGCGGGATTCACCGCCAATGGCGACCCCTACAACCTCGCCACCGGCCTGGGGTCGGTGGATAGCACATTGCTCGTGAACGGCTGGAACACGAGTGGGACGTCCGGCTCGCCGACGCTGGCATTGACGTCGGTGGTGCAATCGGCGACCATCGCCCCGGGCGGCTCAACGACGATTCAGTTCACCGCGATCACCGGAGGGTCTTTCGCCGGCGACGTCAGCTTCTCTGTCAGCGACCTGCCGGGCGGCGTTACGGCCGCGTGGTCCACGAACCCGCTCACTCCGGCCTCGAGCGCAAACACGAACAACGTGTCGCTCCAGCTCTCTGCCGTTCAGGGAGCAGCCTCCGGCTCGACAAGCGTCGTGGTCGCGGCGACGGGCGATGGCCTGACTGCGCAGCAAACTATCACGGTCACGGTAGCCATGCGTGTGAACGGCTGTTCCCGATTCAGTCTGCTGCCCACCGGTTGCAGACCCCTGCCGCGCATGCCGGCCATCTAGAAAGAAGCGGAGTTGGCAGGGCTAGCGGAGTCAGGGCCGGCGGCAGAACGCAATTATTCAAACAGCGCAAAGGCTTCTTTGACCTGATCGGGCAGTGTGGCGTGCGCTTCCGGCAAAGAGGCGCTGATCTCGAGCACCGTTGCCGGAGGCGTCTCCAGCGCCTTCAGAGCCTTTGCCGTGGCCGGCCAGTCGATCGTCCCGCCGCCGGGCCACAGGTGCTCGTCTTTCATGCCGTGGTTGTCGTGTACGTGCACCGTGGCAATGCAGTTGCCGAGGGTTGCCAACGCGTTCGCCGTTCCCACCGTGATATTCGCGTGGCCAAGATCCAGGCAAACACCGACATTGGTCAGGTGCCCCATTTCGAGAATGATGACGAGGTGCTCCGGCGTGGTGGCCTCGCTCAGCAGATTTTCCACCAATAGGCGCACGCCAAGCGGCCGCGCAAAGGCGCCCAGATGCTCCAGTGCCGTGAGCGCATATTCAACGGTGCGCGGCGACCACTCATCGTCGCGTTCGCCAAGGTGCATCACAAGATTGCGCAGAGGGATGTGCTCCGCCGTTTCGAGTGCGCGCTTGATCTCGTCCATGGCGTCGATGCGTCGCGTCTTCTCGGGATGCAGCACATTCACTCCGGGCGCGCCGGCACGGCCCATTTCGCTGTCGGGATAAAGCGGTGCGTGCATGGAAAAAGGCTCGAGCGCGTTGGAGCGGAACCACTCGGCCAGCTCCGTCACATGCTCGCGGCTGGTGTAGTCGAAGTGCTGGCGCGCGGCAAAAATCTCCACCGCCTGTGCGCCGGAGCGCTCCGCGAGCTCGAGCAGCCCAGGGTGCAGACGATGTTTCAGAAACACGTGAGTCGATAGAACGCGCAGCATATTGGTGTGGCCCCTCGCGCCAGACTGTCATGAATCCCAAGCCGAGCGCCTTCTCTATTCTCGCATTTTGATGAGGTCTTTCGCTTCGTTGCTCTTGCTGTTCATGGTGCGGCAGACGAAGAACGCGGCAGTCCGTCTATCATCGAAACTGGCACGGCGCGCCTGCGCGCGAATCCGATTGTGGGAGTCTGAAAGCGTGGACGAAGTGTTTTGGATCGAAGGAAATCCTCCGGTGCCGCTGGCCATCGTGCTTTGCCCACGCGGCGGCAGCTTGCTTGAGGACGAGTTAAGCGAGATCGCACGGAGTGGCGTACAGACAATCGTCTCGCTGCTCGAACTGGATGAAGCCGATTGGCTTGGCCTGGGCCAGGAAGGCGCGCTTGCCGAACAGTTAGGCATGAACTTTCTTTCGTATCCGATTCAGGACGTTCACGTGCCGGCGAATCTGCAGTCGTTCAGAACATTTGCGTCAGGCCTAGCGGATCGGCTTCGCGCGGGAGAGCGCATCGGCATGCACTGCCGGGGTAGCATCGGCCGCGCTCCGCTTACCGCGGCGTGCACGTTGATCCATCTCGGCTGGGGCGCACAGGACGCTTTGGCAGCCATCGGGGCGGCGCGAGGCTACGAGATTCCCGATACCACAGAACAGTTGCGATGGATTCTGAAATACAGAGCGCAACCGTGAACGCAGAATTGCCCAATCCTACCCCCAATCCGATCATCGACCTGAGCTTTCCGCACCGCTGGCAGGCCGAACTCCTGGCCGCACGGCCCTTGATTTTGCCGCCGCGTCACTTCACTTATCCACGCGCGGCCGAGGAGGTGGAACGCGGCGCGCTCGAAGTGATGATTCGCTTTCACGCGCCGCATGCGCAGCCATTTCTAGCCACGTGCGCCCTGGGATTTCGCGATCCGATTGTCCCGACCGGGCTTTGGTCTACTCCACAGCCAGAAGAAATCTGTGCAGTCGCGGGAGGTTACGCCTACCTCATCGACACTACCGCGCCCGAACATTTCACGATGATTCCCTACCGGCCCGTGCTCGAAGTGCGCGCGGTGGTTGCGGAGGGTCTGCTCTTATTCGTCGGCCACCATTCGATTCTTGCGTGGGGGCCAAGCGGGCAGGCGTGGGAGTCGGCGAAACTCTCCGATGAAGGCGTGAACCTTGCCGGGATCGACGGCGGCCTGCTGCGCGGAACGGGCTGGGACATGAGGAGCGACCGCGAGAAGCCGTTCGCGCTCGACCTGCGAACCGGCTTTCTGCTTCCCTTGCGCGCAGGCTGATCCTCAATCGTCCTTGTCGCTGCCCATCTCCCAGGTCACTTTGAAGATGACGCCGACGGGGTTGCTTTGCGGACCCGCACCAACAGGCATGCCGATTCCGGCCTCGAACCGGTGAGGCAAATGTTTGTAGATGCCCGGCGTTACGTAGAAGCTGTTCACGCCCGCGTCGCGACGGCCGTTGAATTCCAATGTCGGAATCCAATGGTGCGGGATCGGCCGGTCCGCCGCGACGTTATATTCGAGCGAAGTGTCGTCACCGAGTTCCGGAATGAAGCTGGTGTGAATCTGTAACCTACCGAATGCCTTGGCGATGAGCAGCTCTGGCTCGTAGCTCAAGTCTCCGCGCCTCGTGAGCGGCGCTTCCACGCCCATCGCTCCACTCAACGCGAAGGGATGGTTGCCGCGGATGAACTGGTAGAGAATGCTGACGTCGGCGGCGCTCCAACTCACTGGAGTCTCGCTGGTCGGCGTGGATTGGATGCCGTAGGGTGCCTCGATTCCCAATTGCAATCGGTCCGTGAGGCCGTATTCGATGTCGAGATCAGCTGATTGGCCGTCCATGGAATCGCCCCGTCCGCGAAACGCCGCGCTGTCGACAGTCAGTTGCAGTTCCGTTCGCTCCTCGCTGCGGACGGCTTCGGACAAAAAGAATTCTTCAATGTATTCCGGCAGGGGTCCGTCGCGGGTTACTGCGGGCGGAAGGCCGTTGTCGGGTTGCGCAGCGGGTTTCTGGGCCGCGGCAACTATGGTTGTGCCAACAAGCAGGCAAATACAGGACGCACGCAACCAAGGCGCCAGCCCAAAGTTTCCTTCTCTGAACAAGAGATCCTCGATTCCCGTTGTTTGCAGCGAGTAACGGCCGGGCTGGCGCGCGATAAGGCGCGCATGGTCTAGGCATGTATCGGGCAAGCAGAGGAATCAGATGCGAAGCGGGATGCGGGGCGGGGATGTGTCGGAGAAGAGCAGTAGTGGCGCGACAGAACGATGCCACGCGCGGGCCGATGCGGTTCTGAGATGCGCGCACCGGGCCAGGGGACAAATGATGCGGACAGCGGCAATGGCAACCGCGGCCAGCAATCCGGCGGCAATGGCCAACACGGCTACGTGGAACTCCGTGTCGCTCGCCAGACCTGGCGTCGCATCCCAACTATCGAACGCTTCCAGAACCGGAGCAAGCAACGCCACGAAAAGCAGCACCACCAGAGCGCGCCGTAGGAAGGTCCCGATCATGAAGAAATCTTACAGGACTTTACCGCGATGCAGACACGCGGAACTCTTTGCGTGTGCAACTTCAATCGGCAGCCGTGCTCTTCTGCGCCGCGGGAGTTAATTGCTGGTACGCCGCGTAGACGCCCTCAAACACCGAGTCCCAACTCGCCTTCAGTGCATATGCGCGTGCGGCCTCGCGCATTTTGGCGTGGCGCGCAGAATCCGCGAGGATCTCCGTGATCGCCGAAGTAAACTGACCGTCGGGCACGATGCGGCCGGTTTCGCCGTCGCGTACGATGGTGCGCGGCCCGCCGTCGGGCGTGACGATGGCCGGCACGCCACTGGCCAGCGCCTCCAGCACCACGTTGCCAAACGTGTCGGTGTGCGAGGGAAAAACGAAAAGATCCATGTTGGCATAAGCGCGGGAAAGCTCTTCCCCTCGCAAAACGCCGGTGAACTCTGCTCGATGCAATCGCTCGCGCAGCCATGCCTCGTCGCCGCCGTGGCCGACGATGACGAGTTTTTCCTTTGTTCCCCGGTTTTGGATCAGATCCTGTTCGATCTGCACAAGAAGGCCTATGTTCTTTTCGACGGAGAGGCGGCCGACGAAGCCGAGAATGCGGACCGGATCTTCAGCATCGCGCGTGCGCTTCGCGGGATGGAAGAGTTCGGCGTCGACGCCGCGCGGCATCAGAGAACAGCGACGTCCCGTGTTGCTCTCAAGCAGCGCGCACAGCTCGGGGTTGGGGGCAAAGAGCACCTGTGCCATGGAGTAAAACCGAGCCGCAGTCGCCATCGCCAAGCCTTCAATCTTCAGGCCGGTCGCCGCGGACTGGCGCTTGGGCAGCAGGCGCAGGAACCAGTCGGAGCGCCGCACCGCGTATTCGTGCACGTTAGTGTGCCAGCTTGCGGCCAACGGTACGTGCATGCGGCGCGCCAGGAACGCGCCGAGGAGTCCCACTTCGCTGGGACCGGTGATGTGGATCAGGTCAGGACGGAATCGTTTCAGAACATCGCCGATGAGTGGAAGGTGGCGCAGAAATGCGGGATCGAGCCGTAGATCTTTCTCCAGTGCGAAGGAAAGAAAGCCACGCGGCAGTTCGAGGGTCCAAACATTGCCGTCTTCCACAAGAGCTTGAGGCCGATGGCCGGCGCGTATGCAAAGAAAGGGAAGATTGCGCCGCCGCGCGAAGGCCTCAAAGTGGCGGCTGGTATGGGCGACCCCGTTGATCTCGTGGAAGGAGTCGGGAAAATACGCGACGCGCGGCGCGACGGCAATCATTGGGGCGGCCGGTTCGTGGAGTCGAGGCGACGGTTTTTGCGAACGCCACTGATGCTCTGACCTCGTGGAATCGCGCCTGTGGAGTTTGTGCTTTCCCACCCTTTCGTTCAAAAACCGGGCGAAAGGATGGGGCACGGAAAGGTTCTTCTTCAAGCGGTCGGAACTACCTCCGCTGTTCTCCGTTAGGATTCCAATTCGCCCAGCGCCAGGCGCAATTCATCAGACTCGTTCCAGGCCATGCGCAGGCCGCCGGACACCAGGCCCAGGCCCATCAACTGCACCATGGCGATGGTCCAGCGCATGGCGCGCGGTGCCGCGCCTCCGGGCCATAGTTCGCTCAGCGGACGAATTACGCCGTTCGCGTCAGGGTGATAGACACGTTCATCCCAGGTGCGCGAGCCTTGCGGAAACTCGGGATAATGACGGATTGCATCGATGGTCGACTGCAGGATGCGGTGCTTCCACGGCTCGGCATACTGCGGCATAAAGAGCACCCGGCTCTTTTTTTCGCGCCGTACTTCGTGCACGAACTCGGTGAACGTGGTCGCGTTGGTGAGATTGATATTCGCGTTCGGCTCCACGCCGTGACGATCGCCGCCAGCAATCAACAGCATGTTCCACTTCTCCGCCAGGCGCCGCACCGCGCGGTTCTCGTCCCAGGTGCGCAGGCCATTCAGCTCAAGCGCGTGAAACCAGGCGCCATTCTTCTGCAGAAACTCACCCACCAGGAACTGATGCTTTTCCTTGCCGATCAGGTACAGGTCCCACATGGGATGGTTGAAGACCACGAGCACATGCGGCTCCTGGTTCAGGGCCACCAGAATCTCGGTCAGACGCGCGTCGCTGGGGTTGGCGGTGAACTCCGCGAGCGTTGCCATCCACTGTGCCGCGCGCGCACTGGGCAGGTTGTGCACGCCCAGATGGAACGACTGCATGCCGCCATAGGGCGCGCTCCACTCCACCGATACGGGAATCTGCCGCGCGCTGGGCACGGTGCGCAGAAGCATGGGCGCCTTGATGTTGTCGTGATCGGTAAGGGAAACCATCGCCCCCATGCCGAGCTTCTCGATCTGCTTGGTTTCCAGGTCGAAGGCCAGTTTGGGCGTCATGGGCGGCGTCCAATAGCTCGCCGCGTAATTGATGCGCACGCCATGAATCTGCTCGGCCCGCCGTTCGAGGCGTGACAGCAGTGGCCGCATCACCGGAAACTGGTTGCCAAAGTTGGCCAGGAAATCCAGTGTTTCGGACGATTGATTCGTATGACTGTGCAGCGACACGCCGGTCCGGAAGTCCTTTGCGGCGTCTGTGTCGCGCCACAAGTACGAGATGGTGGAATTCGGCATTTCAGCTCCTTGTCGACCCTCAATCTATATTCGGATTTCCACAGCTAGTATCGGGCCGGGCCCGTAAATATCCGGTTAAGAGCGCGCGAATTGCCCTTCAATTGATGCATTCGCGGAATCAAATAAGTTACCAAAATACTGAAATATAAGGGCGAAAGGCCCAAAATCTCCGGCGGAACGAGCTGTTCTACGATGCTGTGCGGCGAGCCTCATCAACTCGAGTGCGGATTCCGCTCGGCATGTTCTGATCCTAAGCGATGGGTGGGCGAGGCGGCGGGATTCTCGCTGCCAGGCTGCGGCGAGAGGTTTCGCTCAGTGCCGAACCTGGTCAACGGCCGGGCACCCACCCCCCTCCCCCTCCCTATCTCTGTAAGCAAATACTCTGTTTTCAGAGCCTTACGGGACGAGCTGCCGCGTAAATATCTGAAAAGACATATCTTTGCCCGCAGAAATTAGACAACAAAGGGGTTAGAGGCGGGGACCGGGGACCGTGAACCGTGAACCGGGGACCGTCGAACCGCACGCCCTGCCTCATTGAAGGCTTATGGGAATAGTGTGCGCCGGGAGGGGGAAATTATATGCAAAACGGCGGCGGGAAATTTCTTGGGTGAGTTAGGGAGATGGGCGTTTTGCGAGACTAATCCCGCCGTCGTGCAGGGCGCGTTCAATCAGCGCGGCGAGATGCTGGCGTCAGTTTCGATCCGGCGGCAATCTCTACGATTACGCGAGTTACATTATGCTGGGTGACGGTGCCGCACCGTGCGAGCTTTGGGTCGAAAAGAGCCAAGTTTATTCCGTCGCCTACGGAGCTGCGATAGATGACTCCTTTATATCCGCAGTTCTTTATGAACTCGCAAAGATACTGACTTGGGGTGTAGTCAATTGCGGCGGCTTGCGGAAGAACGGGTCGCGTCAGTTCGTCGCCCAACCTTTCTAGAAACGGCAGATCGTTCCGCATTCTTCCAATGTCGCTGGCGTCAAGAAGGAATGGAGACACCATTTTCCTTGGGTGCCGCAAATCAACAACTCTCAAGCCGCGACGCGTTGTGAAACCTGCGACGCACGCCACTTCGCCGGTGTGAGGACGAATCTCAGATATGGCCGTTATTGGGTTCGACCCGAGATACAGGTAGGGGATGCCCGCGGGGTTAGCTCGCCCGTGTGATGCGGTCCGACTGGGAGGAGCACCCATCCCTCGCGCGGAGAAAGGCCGGTCACTCGCCTGAATTCTTGCCCGATACCATTGAGTCGGAACTTCATCGGCCTCGAGGGTGAGGTATGAGAGAAGCGTCTCCAGACGATCCAGATCGATTGTCTCCTCTGGAAAATACCGATTGTGATGCATCAATTCGTCGCGAAGCTTCTCCCATTCGCTTAGCCGGTCAATGGTGGGATCGTTTGCGGGAACAAATCTCTGTCGGACGGTTCCGCTATCGTTTAGGATTTCGGCGAGGAGATCCTTGGCGCGCGAATTATCCATTCTCGGATGCTGGAATAGTCCCCAGTCTTCACGGAACCAATGAACAAGTAACTTGCCCGTAGCGTCCTTACGATATGCGCTCACCAAGCTCTCAAAATAGATGGCAAGATTTCTAGGCGCTACCACTGGTACTTTGTTGGTCCTGCAGTAAGAGCACCGCCCTCTCGCAATTGAGTGAAGGGGGATGATGTTTCGACGCAATCCACGATCACCAAAGCACTCGGCGCAACAATTCATGGTAATTATGCCGTCTTCCGAAAATAGTCAGCCAAGGTTTCAATGTGGTGATTCATAGATAATTTCTTTACGTGGCCCAAGCCGGGAAAGTGTCCTTGCCTGTGAAGATCCCTGAACTCCTTCACCGCACTTGTTTCAAGGATCTTGGAGTTCCGCTTGTCAAGAACGCGCATCATCTTCTCTAGCGCTTCGGCAAATTTGCCCGCCGGGTCTGTCGGCGTATCCCGCCGTTCAGACACGAAGTGATGAATCCACATCGAGTCGTCCTTGTCGGGGTCGATAAATGTCAAATGGATCGCAACGGCATAGGCTGGTCCGCCAGTTTCGCTGTAGTCGTCTCCTACGATCAGGAAGTCTCCAAACCCATTCATTCCTTCATCCTGAAAGGTTGCGTGAAGGTCTGAAAAGGGCTCAATCGCTTCATAGTCTCGATTGCGCTTTCGCTCGAATCCGTCCCTCAGTAGAATTCTGAGCCCGCCGCTGAAATGCTTTTGATAGAGCTTTCCGCAATAGTTTTCAAGAAAAACATGGCGCTGCTCATTTGACTGTTTACCCAATGCCTCGGCCAGTTTCTTTGCCTCTCCAAATCCCGAGTGGATCAGAACGGGCGAATGTGACTTGTGGTCCCGGTAGCGCCTCTGGGCTTCGGAAGTGCTCATACTTTGCCTCAGGAGGATTCCGGCCGAAATGCCGGGTAGATTAAGGTACTTTTCCTTAAGCAGTTGGCTCAGCGCGGCTCCAGAATCAGCCAGATCGCCGTGATATGGATTAACTATGACGATGGCGTGGCCGTCGGCTTCCACCACAGCGTCAAGTGCTCGATTCAGGCCGCCAAGGTCGTCTCTGACGGGCTCGATGATCGGGCAAAATTCGGCTTCCTTGAAGACGGAGGCCATTTCCCGGATGCAGAGAAGTTCGTATTGCTTACCGCGAAAATAGGGATGATACATACGTTCAAGCCCACCCCAAGGCTTCCTTAAACGGTGTGTTCACTCCAGCGACCAGCCGCTGGTGATCCGATTTGCGCATTGGAACTGAAAGTGCTGCTGTTTGGAGAGACAGAGGAAGCTGGTCAACCAGCGCCGAAAGCGGTAACAAATTGCGCGTGCGTTTCAAGACACGAACCATTCCTTCTTGCGCTTGGATTGGATCGAGTTTCACAAATGCATGGCGCAGGATTGCATAAAGCTCAGTATTTGGAACACGAGGGACTAAGACGCCGAAGGAAGCAAGGATCATGCGCGCTTCCTCTGTCCGAATCGAATCGAAGATCGCGCCAGGGGAGGTTCGTTCGGGTTCGTCGACGGCGTCCCGCAATGTCGAAATCCGGTGACGGCTATTGAGGCAGAGTATTCCAACAAAATCGGGGACGGTATCAACTACGGCATCGATGTGACCTTCGGCTGCGATGACATAGACCTTGGCAAACACGGTCGCATACGCCGCGATCTGGCGCTCTAATCTGGTTAGGGAGTCGCGCTCTGATTTCACCTCATAGACAGTCGCGGTTCCATTTAGGATTGCAACGTCGGCCTTGCAATCACCCACCCGAAATTCGTTGATCATCGATGCAGTTTGGAGTGAATGCGTCCCGAGAAGTATTTTGTGGGTGAGGGCCGACTTGTAGATGTATTCGTGCCTGTAGCCCTCGCGCTTCAACAGTGAGAACGCATACTCGAAAACGTTGGAGACTCGCCTGGAATGCGACATCAACCGGAGCAATCGCGATTGTGTTACAAGCCGCGCAAACAACGGGGATTTACCGCTTCTGGCCAACTCGCGCACGACGCTCGATGAGAAAAGCCTTGAGATTGCGGCTAGTTGATCTGTCGCAAGATTGACCATTTTCCCAGTGTGGACTGTGTCTCTCATCGCGGCCGCCTTCTCTTTAATTCTAGCCCCGTTGCTGCCGATGGCCGGCCGAAATGTTTCGGGCCGTTCCTTTAGTTTCAACCGGATCTTCCACGCCTCGCTGGATTACAACCCGCAAGTCGGCTTTGTGGTGACCTTTGCGCGTGTGAAGGGTGCGAGGATAAGCCATTGCGTATGTGCGTGCGATTGAGCGCGGCGTAGAAGCAGGGAATAGGGAATAGGAAGACAGGGAGTAGGGACTAGGACTAAGGACTACGACTTTCTGGTTTTGGCCAACTCGGGCCCTAGAAAATCGTCGATGTTCCAGCCCGCCATCAAATCTTCGTCGGGAGCCGTTTTCTCGCCCTTGGGCTGCACGTTCGGCACGGCTGCGCTCTCGGTTGCCAGATAATTCGCCGTCAGGCCTTTCCGTAAGAGGTCGAAGGCCTGTTCGGGCGTGTCCGCATATTGGAAGAGATCGAGATCCTTGGGTGAGATTGCGCCTGTATCCACAAGCACTTCGAGGTTGAATACTTTTTTCCAGTAATCCGATCCATAAATGAGGACCGTGATCTTCTTATTCACCTTCTGGGTCTGGGCCAGGGTGAGAATCTCGAACATCTCATCGAGCGTGCCGAAGCCGCCCGGAAAGACCACCAGCGCCTTGGCCAGATAGGCGAACCACAGCTTGCGCATGAAAAAGTAATGGAACTCGAAGTTGAGCGAGGGCGTGATGTAGGGATTCGGCCGCTGCTCGAAGGGCAGCAGGATGTTCATGCCGATGGTTTTGCCACCCGCCTCCCAGGCGCCGCGATTGGCCGCTTCCATAATGCCGGGACCACCGCCGGAGGTGACAACGAAACGATGCTTACGCGAGGGGATAGTCTTGGCCCACTGCGTGAGCAGTTGCGCCAGGCGGCGCGCGTCTTCGTAATAGCGTGCCATTTCCACCGCGGCTACGGCGCGCTTCAGTTGCAGATCCGATGCCTGCCCGGTGGCAATCTCGAGGGCTTTTGCTGGCTGCTCGTGGCTGGGAGCCGGGCGCACCGATCCGGTGTTTTCCAGGAGTTCCAATGCGTGATCGGCCTCTTCACGGCCGTGAAAGCGCGCCGAGCCGAAGAATACTACCGTGTCCTGAATCTGCTCGCGGCGGAAGCGCGCCAGCGGTTCCAGATACTCCGAAATGATCCGTATGGGCCGCCCGTCGGCGCTGTTGAGAAACGTGGAGTTCTCATACGCGAGCGGTGCTGCATCCAGCGGAGGTGGCGCTCCGTTGCCGGAAATCACGGCGTTGGCAGACGCTGCGGCTTGAGAAGCCGCTCCGGCATTTTTCGGGCTCTCGATTTTCTGATCCCTGTTCCCTGATCCCTGTTCCCTGTCTTTTTGTTCCCTGTTCTTCATCGCTCAACCATCCCGGTGCCGAATGGCATCTTCAAATGCAAACCACAGATTCAGCAGACCCAGCCCCGTGACGAGGCCGCGCACCGCGCCGGCGGTGGCGATGTTCCCGAGCCAGGGAAACTGCAGAAAGATCGGATTCTGATCCCAGAAAGTATGCGACCACGGCGCGTAGCAGATCGCCAGACCGATATACATCCGCAGCATGACACGCAGAAACAATTCCACACGCACCAGCCAACGGGGAACATGATGATGCAAGTGCGTTTCCGTTTGGGGCTCCGAGCCTCGAACAGATTCCGACGGCGGCCCAGTCAACGGAGCCGGGCTCACAGAGAGCGTAGACGATGACGATTCCGGCTGTTGGGGCATTCGTTTGCTTCTGTCCGCTGTCGCCGATGTCCTTGCGTCGCAAAGCTTTGCTAGCCATCGCGCGCTTCGGGCCGCTACCTAAAAAGCCCGGCCCGGCTTGAGGGACACCGTATTGCCACGGTAACACAGCGAGCGGAGAAAAACAGGTACCGGCGGCGGCATACGCCACGACTTACGGAACGGCAGGCAGGCCCGCAAGCGCCATCGCGATTTCCTCCGCTGGATATTCGTAGTTCTCCAGCTTGCCTGCCTGGTAATCAATGTAGGACTGCATATCGAAGTGGCCGTGACCGCTGAGGTTGAAGAGAATGACGCGCGGCTTGCCTTCCGCCTTGGCCTCGAGAGCCTGGCGAATGGCTTCGGCCACCGCGTGATTGGCTTCGGGCGCGGGTACAATTCCTTCCGCGCGCGCAAATTGAATGCCGGCAGCGAAGGCATCGAGTTGCTGCACGGTGGTCGCTTCCGCCAATCCGAGATTAATGACATGCGAGACCAGCGGCGCCATGCCGTGGTAGCGCAACCCGCCCGCGTGAATTCCCGGAGGAATGAAGGAGCTGCCCAAGGTATGCATCTTCACCAACGGCGTCAGATGGCCGGTGTCGCCGAAATCGTAGGCGAAGTGTCCCTTGGTTAGGCTGGGACAGGCGGCAGGTTCAACGGCCACGATGCGCGCGTGGCATTTCCCTTTGAGCTTGCGGCCCAGGAACGGCATCGCCAGTCCGGCAAAGTTCGAACCGCCGCCGGTGCAGCCGATGATGACGTCGGGATCGTCGCCGGCAAGAGCCATCTGCTCGATGGCCTCCTGGCCGATGACGGTCTGATGCAGCAGTACGTGATTCAACACGCTGCCCAGCGCGTACTTGGTGCCGGGGTCCTTTGCCGCCACTTCAACGGCTTCGGAGATGGCGATGCCGAGCGAACCCGGAGAGTTGGGGTGTTCGGCGAGAATAGCGCGGCCCGAATCGGTGGTGTTGCTGGGGCTGGCGATCACCGAGGCTCCAAAGGCCTCGATCAAAGCGCGGCGATAAGGCTTCTGATCGTAGCTCACACGCACCATGAAGACTTTGCAGTCGAGGCCGAGGAATGCGCAGGCCATCGACAACGCAGAGCCCCACTGGCCTGCGCCAGTTTCGGTGGAAAGGTGCTTCACGCCTTCCTGCTTGTTGTACCAGGCTTGCGGGACGGCGGTATTCAGCTTGTGCGAGCCGGCAGGCGAGACGCCTTCGTACTTGTAGTAGATGTGCGCGGGCGTGTCGAGCGCCTTTTCCAGGCGCCGTGCGCGCATCAGCGGCGAAGGCCGCCACTGCGCGTAAATCTGCCGCACTTCTTCAGGGATCTCGACCTCGCGCTCGGTGCTGACCTCTTGCATGATCAGCGCCATGGGAAATAGCGGCGCCAGATCGTCAGGGCCGAGCGGCTTGAGCGTGCCGGGATGGAGCGGCGGCGCCAAGGGCACGGGCAAATCCGAAAGAATGTTGTACCAGGTTTGCGGAATGCGGCTCTGCGGCAGGTTGTACGCAATGGTTTCCATGCCGAACATTCTACAGAAAAGTCTGCAAATGCAATTGTGCGCTGCGCCACCCGATGTCAGCGTTGGCTGACTTCTCCGGCGGCCACCCGGCGATTGAATTCGGCCGACTGGTTTCTCGGTACGCTCAGCGACTGCCAGTGGTCACAGGCAAAATGCTTGGCGAGCAGCACAATCTGACCCACGTGATGCGAATAATGCGCCAACTGGCGGTTGATGGCCTGCATCACGGAATGCGCCTCGCCGCGGATGGTTACCGTGCGGGTAAGGTCGGCGTCGCTGAGCGCCTCGATGCCGGCAAAGAGCCGGTTCCATCCGTCCTCCCACTCAGCCAGCAGTTGTGCTCGGGTCGGGGATGGGTCCACAAACTCGCTGTCGCGGTTACGGGTGGGCTTTTCACCGTCGCTGGTTAAAAAGTCAGTCCAGCGCGAGCGCATGTTGCCCGCCATGTGCTTCACGATGATGGCGATGGAATTGGCCTCAGGATCGAGAGTCACAAAAAGTTGCTCGTCGCTGACCTGATCCATCGCGCGCTCGGCAAGGCGCTTGTAGTAACGAAAGAGCGCGAGCGCGTCTTCGATGTAGGAAGTTGTGAACTGCAGCGCCATGGGGAAGTCCTGATCCAATTATATTTGTCGAACCGGGGAATGGCCGCGAACCGGATAGGGTTCCGGCTCATGGCTCGTCGTTGTAGATGTGCACTTCGATCTTGCCGCCTTCGGCGAGACGCGCGCGGAACATGCCGGGCGTGTTAAAGCTCCATGCCATCTGCCCGTCGGGAGCCACCGCAATCACGCCGCCATCGCCATGGATGGGAGCGAGCTTCTTTTGAATCACCTCGTCTGCGGCCTGCTGCAACGTGTAGCCCTTGTATTGCACCAGCGCGCAAACGTCACGCGCCACCGTGAAGCGAATAAAGTATTCGCCCACTCCGGTGCCGGAGACGGCACAGGATTGATTCGAAGCGTAGGTGCCCGCGCCGATGATCGGCGAATCGCCCACGCGGCCCGGCATCTTGCCCTGCAAGCCGCCGGTCGAGGTGCCGGCCGCGACATTGCCTTGTCGATCGACCGCAACTACGCCCACCGTGCCGTAGCGGCGCGTGTTTGCGGCCTCCTGCCATTGCGCGACTGGCTTGACGGCGCCCTCAGGAGGAACGCCCGCTGGCCGCGGTGGAATAGGGCGGCCCTCCTGCTGCAACTGCTGGATCAGCGACTGCCAGCGGCTCTCAGTAAAGAAGTAGCTGGGTTCCACCTGCTCCATTCCCGCTTGCTTTGAATAGGCATCGGCGCCCGGGCCTACCATGAGAACGTAGGGCGTCTTCTCCATCACCGCTCGGGCGAGCGTAATGGGATAGCGGGTGTGCGTGACGTCGGCGACCGCGCCCGCGCGCATGGTTGCGCCGTCCATGATTGCCGCATCGAGTTCCGTCTTGCCCTCCGCAGTAAAAACGGCCCCGCGTGCGGCGTTGAAGAGCGGATCGTCTTCAAGAACACGAATCGCGGCCTCGACGGCCTCGAGCGAAGACCCGCCGCGATCGAGAACCGCGGATCCGGTCTCGACCACCTTGGCCAGAGCGGCGCGATACGCTTTGTCGCCGTCAGGTCCCAGCCTGGCGCGCTCGATGTCGCCGGCTCCGCCGTGAATCACGATCGCCCAGTGGCCCGAGGCCTTGGATTGTCCCGCTGCGCCTGTCACCGCAGCCCACGCAAAAGCTGCGCCGATAATGATTCCCGTTGCTTTCCGCACACGCGTGACCTCCTCGTTCTTTTTCATAGTAGCGCCGATTTCCGCCTTCTCACCGTGCGCCTGATCGGGTCATCATTCGGCAGGCAGATGCTGCATCCACTTTCGTGTTCCCGCGTACCGGCAGGATTCCGACGCAATCTTCGCCGCCTCCGTCAACGCATCCACGAACCCCAGTCCCATCGACGCGAAATGGCAATGGGCGCCGTGCAGGATGTCCCCGGCGCCCATGGTGTCCACCACGTTGACTTGAGGAACGCGCACGCTCCCGGAGGATTGCCCGCAAAGGAACTGGATCGGCGCAGAACCGTTCGTGATGGCGACGTTCGCGACACCACGGCTTTTTAGAAACTGGAAGACATCCTTCGTTGAGGTGCAGCACGGCGGCCTGAAATCGGCCGAGCAGATAGCGGTGTGGACGTCTAGCAAAAGTTCTTCGGCTCCGTCCTTCCAGCTTCCTCCATCGAAAACCACCGGCGTCCCGCAAGCCTTAGCCACTGCCGCCCAGGCCTGGCACGCCTCCATGTAGTGGCCGTCCACCAGCACCACGCGCGCCTGCCGGCAAAGCTCCTTGTCGACATGAACAGCAGGCACAGGGACACGTGTCGCATTCGCTGAGACCACATTCCGGTTGCCGGCTTTGTCCACCGTAACCGCCGATAGGACGGGGGTATCTTCGAAATCGGGATTCAAATCGACGAGTTGAACCGAATCCTTCTGCAATTCCTCCCGGATCACACTGGCCAGCGCATTGCGCCCCACAACCGTCACCAGTGTGGCTTTGCTGCCAAGGTGAGCGCACGCGAGGGCAGCGTTCGTAGCCGGACCTCCGGCAAACACGCTCTGGCTCCGTGCCGCGACCTTGGTGTTCGCAACCGGAAACTCGTCGACCTCGTACACGATGTCAATGGTCGAGAGGCCGACGAAGAGGGATCGGCACATTTCCGTTCTCCCGGTTGCTCTTCGCACATTCGTCCTCCTGATTCCTTTTCATCCTAACGCCGGCGTCGCGTGTGGACATGGCAAATTGCGATGCGCAAACCTGGCCCTGCCGATTCTTCATTTCAGTGGAATGACCTCTCAGGTAGCATGGCTGTACATGGCTTCCCAACTGCGTTTTTTCTTTCTGCTTGCCTTCGCGGTATCTCTGGCAGCAGCCGCCGGCGCACAGGCGCCGCCGATTGCGGTAAAGGTCGTGGTGGTGTCGATGTTCGAAGCGGGTGCGGACACCGGCGACAAGCCTGGCGAGCTGCAGTACTGGGTGGAGCGTGACCATTTGGACCGCGTGTTTCCGCTGGCCGATGGGTTCCACCCCGTGCGCATGAACGATGCCGGCGAGATGGCAGTGTTGACGGGGCCGGGGACGGCGCACGCGGCAGCGACCATCATGGCGGTGGGGCTTGACCCGCGCTTCGACTTCAGCCACGCGTATTGGATCGTGGCCGGCATTGCGGGCGGCTGCCCGGATCGCGTCTCACTGGGCTCGGCGGCGTGGGCGCGATGGGTGGTGGACGGAGACCTGGGCTATGAGATCGATGCGCGCGAGATTCCCAAAGACTGGACGACGGGGATGGTGCCGCTGCGCAGGACGAAACCCTTCGAGGAGCCGGCCATGCCTGAAACGGGCCAGGTGTACGAATTGAATAACGGACTGGCGGAGTGGGCCTACCAACTGACGCGCAATGTAAAGCTGGACGACACGGAGGATTTGCGCGAGAGGCGCAGCCACTACGACGGCGCGGCGGCGGGGCGGGCGCCGTTTGTCACGATGGGCGACGAGATTTCGTCTTCGACATTTTGGCACGGCAGGCTGATGGATGCGTGGGCCGCGCAGTGGGTGCCTTACTTTACCGGCGGCAAAGGCGTGTTTGCCACCACCGCAATGGAGGACACGGGCACGCTACAGTCGCTGACGTTTCTGGCCAACGCGGGCCGCGTGGACCTGAAGCGCGTGATGGTGCTGCGCACTGTGAGCAACTACGACCGCCAGCCTCGCGAGCTGAGCGCGACCGAAAGCCTGGGCGATCAGCATGGGCGCGCATACGCGGCCTATTTGCCATCGCTCGAGGCCGCTTATCGCGTGGGACACACCGTGGTGGCCGAGCTGCTTGCGCATTGGGCGCAATATGAGCGCGCAACTCCGGACGCCCGACAGTGACATTGCCCTTGGCAGCGGCGACTCCGGCAGTGGACAATGTTTTGGTTCCGCAATTCTAACCTGAGACCGCGCGGCAACCCGAGCGGGCCGGGCCGGCGCAAACGTAAGGAAGGTTCGATGCACTCGATTTGGTTCGGCGAGTTTATGGGCACGCTGGTCCTGGTGCTGCTGGGCAATGGTGTGAACGCTGGCGTAACGCTGCGCAAGTCGTATGCAGCGGACTCCGGCTGGATGGTCATCGCCACCGGCTGGGCGCTGGCCGTACTCTGTGGCGTGCTCGTGGCGCAGGCCTTCGGCAGTCCCGGCGCAAACCTGAATCCCGCCATTACGCTGGCCGCGGCAGTGGCAAGCGGGAATTATGCCTCGCTGCTCGACCTCTGGTCAGCGCAGCTGCTGGGCGCGATAGGCGGCGCGACTCTGGTAGTGCTGCACTACGCGCCGCATTGGAAGCTGACGCCCGATCCCGCAGCCAAGCTGGGCGTCTTTTGCACCAACGCCGCAGTGCGCAGCCCTCTGGCAAATGTCTTCAGCGAAATGTTAGGGACGGCGGTGCTGATCGTCGTGGCCAACGCCATCTTCTCGCACGGCGTAGCCATGAACGGTCCGGCCGCGGGACTTGGTCCGTGGCTCGTTGGCAGTTTGGTGTGGGGCATCGGACTCTCGCTCGGCGGGACCACAGGCTATGCCATCAACCCGGCGCGCGATCTTGGACCGCGCATCGTTCATGCGCTGTTGCCGATTCCCGGCAAGGGCGGATCGAATTGGCGCTACGCGCCGATTCCGGTCGTCGGCGATCTTGTGGGAGGTGCGCTCGCGGGCTTGCTGGTGCACTACGCGCATTTCTGAGAGCAAGCGGGGTTAGCAGGGCTCCCCGTGCTTCGCGGCGTCCCACCCTTTCCGCAAGCAACGCGGAAAGGATGGGGCACGGCACAGGAGTGAATGCGCGAAAAGTTTCGCCCGGCTTTTCCACAGCGAGTGCAAGAGATGTAGGATTTTTGCTTCGCCTGCCGCGCCAGACTACTCCAGGCAAGATGCGATGACGGCCAGCGCCGCGATGGCGGCCGTCTCGGCGCGCACGATACGCGGCCCCAGCGACACCGCGCGCCAGCCGTTGGCGTCGAACAGCGCCTCTTCGTCAGGAGCCCATCCGCCTTCAGGACCGATGGCGATTTCCAGTTGAGGCATCTCTTCTTTGGCCGCTGCAATCGCATCTCCGATCGCGTGACGCAGCGTCGTAGTGCGCTCCTGCTCGGCGAGCACGATGCGCGTGGCCGCAGACGCCGCGCGCACGCGCTGCGCGAGCAAGACCGGATCGTGAATCAGGGGCACATCGGAGCGCCGCGCCTGCTGCGAGGCCTCATGCGCGATGCGGCGCCATCGTTCGGCACGCTTGGCTGCGGCCTGGGCCAGGTGCTTTTCTGTTCTTCGTGCCATGACGGGCGCAATTGCGGCCACGCCAAGCTCCGTGGCTTTTTCAATCGCCCATTCCATGCGGTCGAACTTGTAGATCGCAATCACCAAAGTGACGGGCAGTGCAGGATCGGCCACAAGCTCGGCGGTGAGATTGAAACGGACTTCACTCTGGGTGACTGCGGCTACCTGGGCATGAAAGACACGTCCGCCAGCCACCACGTCGGCCTCCATGCCCGGTTGCGCGCGCAGCACGCGGGCCAGATGTTCGGCTTGCGCGCCGTCGATGGTTGCGGTGGCTTCGTCCCAGTGTTCGGCGATCCAGCGACGTCGGGTCATCGTGCTCTCACCAGAGTTCCTTTTCAAAAGTGTACGGCGTTTCGCCCGCGAGTAGCGGTTTTGCCCGCATAAACACTAAGGGGAACGCCTTTGAGCGTCCCCCTTGAGTGTTGCCTTTTGGGTTGTTCGTTCCGCTACTTTTTCTTCGCGGTCTTCTTTACGGCCTTCTTGGCCGCCTTCTTCGCGGGTGCCTTCTTGGCTGCTTTCTTAGTTGCCATTTGCCTATTCTCCCTTTTCGATGGGTTGCATCGATTCTGCAAATTAAATTGCAGTTGAAGAATGTATAGATTCATCAATCATCGATGTCAAGAAAAAAACGACGTGAGAGTGAAAAAAAGATCAACAGGGTCGGATGACAAAATTCGCTCGCGGAGGAAATCGGAGGCGGAATTCGATGCGCGGATGGAAAATTTCCTGGCGCGCGCGCTACGCGCGCTCGATGCGCAAATCAGTTTTTGCAATTTGCTTGAGCGCTCTTCTTCACGAATTGCTCGCGCGTTTCGCCGCAAGGAGTTCAACACTCGATGATGTTCAGCGCGAGGCCCGCAAGGCTGGTCTCCTTGTAACGCGACTGCATATCGAGGCCGGTCAGGTACATAGTGCGAATCACCTGGTCAAGCGAGACCTTGTGCGTTTCCGGTTCGTTCATCGCCAGGCGCGCGGCTTGCACAGCTTTGGCAGCGCCCATAGCGTTGCGCTCGATGCAGGGAATCTGCACCAGGCCGCCGATGGGATCGCACGTCATACCCAGGTTGTGTTCCATGGCGATTTCAGCGGCGTGCTCGATTTGGCCGTCGTTGCCGCCCAGAGCCGAGGTCAGTCCCGCGGCGGCCATGGAGCAGGCCACACCCACCTCGCCCTGGCACCCCACCTCCGCGCCACTGATGGACGCGTTCTCCTTGTAGAGAACGCCGATCGCTGCCGAAGCGAGGAAGAATCGCACCATGCCTTCGCTGCTGGCGCCGTCGACGAAGCGCTGATAGTAGAGTCCCACTGAGGGAATGACTCCGGCAGCGCCGTTGGTGGGCGCGGTCACCACGCGGCCGCCCGCCGCGTTCTCCTCATTGACCGCCATGGCGTACACCGTCACCCAGTCGAGCGGCGCCAGCTGATCGCCCTGCTTCCCGCTCGTCTCGCGAACGCGCAGGCGCTCGGCCAGGCGTCGCGCGCGACGGCGCACCTCTAATCCTCCGGGCAGGATCCCTTCGGCGGCCATACCGCGCTCCGCACACGCCTGCATGGTTTGCCAGATGGTTTCGATGCCGATCCGTACACACAGTTCCTGCTCTTCGTAGGCTCTTCCGTCCGCGAGCCGCGCACATTCGTTGGCCAGCATCACGCGGTCGATGGAGAGCGAGTGCGCGCGGGCGACCTCAAGCAGTTCTGCCGCGCTGTGAAACGGATACGGCAGCCGTATCTGCGGCTCGCGCGAGTTCTGATCAGCTTCTCCATCCTCTGCAATGAAGCCGCCGCCGATGGAAAAGAAAGTGCGCTGGGCGACGATCGCGCCCTCTGTCTCGAAGGCCGTGAAGCGCATCCCATTGGGATGCTTCGTGCTGGCGCCGGGGGGAAACATCTGGTCGCGATGGAAGAGGAGGTCGCGTGGCTCATCGAAGGCAACCGCGCGTCTTCCCGCAACATCGATGCGCTGCGAAGAGCGTATCGCCGCCACAGTAGATTCAATGGCGGAGGGATCGATGGCCGCGGGCTCGTTTCCTTGAAGGCCAAGAAGAATGGCGCGATCCGTGGCATGGCCCATGCCCGTGAGAGCCAGCGAGCCGTAGAGATCGGTTTCAATGCGCGCCGTGCGATCGAGCAGTCCGCTGCGATCCAGCTCGCGCGCAAAGCGGCAAGCCGCGCGCATCGGTCCCATGGTGTGCGAACTGGAGGGACCCACGCCGATCTTATAGAGATCGAAGAGGCTTGTCATTACGGATCAGATTGTAACGAAGATCAGGGACCAGGGAGTAGGAACTACTCCAGGAATTCGCGGACGAATGGGTTGTCGGAGTGAACCAGTTCGTGGAGAGAGCCGTCGAAGATCAGATGCCCCTCGTCGAGCATGAGGAAGGTGGTGTTGTGGTTGATCTGGCCCTCGGGAAGCGGGACCATGCGCCCCTGTTCGCTCGAGAAGCGATGGGTGCAGAGCGTGAAGGCGTCCTGAAGCCGGTGGGTGACCAGCAGCGATGGAGTAGCGCGCACGTCGCGCTGCTTCACGATGAGTTCGATGATGGTGTTGGAGGTGACGGGATCGAGGCCGCCCGTAGGTGAGTCGTAAAGAATGAGCTCAGGTTGATTGATCAGGGCGCGGGCAATGGCGACGCGCCGCCTCATGCCGCCGGAAAGACTCGAAGGAAAGAGGTTGAAGGTTTCTTCGAGGCCGACAAAGCGCAGCGCATCGCGCACGCGCGCGTCGATTTCCTCGTCGTGCACACCTTCCTGGATTAACTGGTAGGCAACATTGTCGCGGACCGTTAACGAATCGAAGAGAGCGCCTTCCTGGAAGACCATGCCGGCCCGTGCCCGCAACGAAAAGAGCTTTTCCTCGGGCATCTGGGAAATGTCCTCGCCGAAAAGTTCCACGCTGCCCTCAAGAGGGCGCAACAGTCCGAGGATGAGTTTGAGCAGGACGCTCTTGCCCACGCCGGCAGGCCCCAGAAGAATGCGCGTCTCCGCGGGCGCCACCGAGAAACTCACATTCTCAATCACAGGCGGTCCATCGAAGCCCACGGCGACGTTGCGCAACGCGACAACGGGCCCTCCCTCCGGCGGCGGCAGTTCGGGCATGGATACGGTGGCCTGGCTCATGAGGAAAACAGAGAAAGCAAAATGTGAGTGATGAGGAAGTCGATAAAGATGATGAGCACGGAAGAATTCACCACAGCCGAAATCGTGGAGCGTCCCACACCCTCCGTGCCGCCCGTGGTCCTCATCCCGTAGAAACAGCCGATGGAAGCAATGATGTAGCCGAAGAAGAGCGGCTTCACGAGCCCCTGGACGATATCGGGATAGGCGAGGTGCTCGTAGGCGTTGTTAAAGTACTGAGTGCCGTTCTGGTGATTCAGAACAACGGTGACCGCGGCGCCGCCCATGATGCCGAAGGCGTCGGCCACGATGGTGAGAAACAAAAGCATGATGATGGTGGCGTAGACGCGCGGCGTCACCAGCTTGCGCATGGGATCGACACCCAGGGCGCGCATGGCGTCGATCTGCTCCGTCACAACCATGGAGCCAAGTTCGCTAGCCATGGAAGACGCGTTGCGTCCCGAGACCATGATGCCGGTGAGCACCGCGCCCAGTTCGCGAATCATGGTGAGACTGACAAACTGGCCGGTAACGGCTGTGGCGCCAAATTCCGAAAGTGTGGCTGAAGACTGGAGTGCGAGCACGCCTCCGGTAAAGAATCCCGAAAGAATGACAATAGGCAGCGAACCGAACCCGATAATGTCCGACTGCGTAAGGAAGTCCGTCCAGTAAATGGGCGGACGGAAAAGGTTCATCAGGGCCCGCCAGGCAAACTGCGAGTATTCCTGGACGATAAGCACGATTTGTTTGGCGGTGCGTTCGATTGTCTGGATCGCCATAGAGTGTCGGCCTTGCAATCGCGAAGATTGCGGCGCTTCCAGCACAGGATAGCGCATGGCGGGGATGATGATGATCGCCAGCGGCCCCGAAACGTGGATCAAACCAAGAAAAAGCCGGATAGCGCATCCATTTCGGGTCTCTATACGACGTAGGGTGCGGAGCCTTTTGTGCGGCATTCGGCGTTTCTGAAAGACGCACGGCTCATGTTTTCCGCCGACACTTTCTTAGCCGCAGGATCTCCTGGTCTCGCAATCGGCCTGTGTGGGCGCGGACGCCCGCACGACAGCCAGTCTCCTACCCCAAGAACCAGAGACCGTTTCCTGGCGACCCCGGCCTGGAGGTTGGCGCACCATTCGCGCGCCACACACATTTACAATGGAATCTATATGATTCGCTTCTCCACCGCGGGGGAATCCCACGGCGAGGCTCTGATTGCGCTAGTTTCAGGGCTTCCCGCCGGCGTCCCCGTCGATCTCGAATTCGTGAACCGCGAGTTGTGGCGCCGTCAGCAGGGCTACGGCCGCGGAGGCCGCATGAAGATCGAAACCGATCAGGCGCATGTGCTCTCCGGCGTGCGCCACGGCAAAACCATTGGCTCTCCCATTGCTATCGAGCTCGTCAATCGCGACTGGAAGAACTGGCAGGAGAAGCTGCCGGTAGAGACGGGCGACCCCGCGAAACATCGCGCAGTGGCCTCGCCCCGGCCCGGCCACGCCGACCTTGCCGGCGCGCTCAAATACGACTTCCCCGATGCCCGCTACGTGCTGGAACGCGCCTCGGCGCGTGAGTCCGCGGCCCGCGTAGCCGCCGGCGCTTTCGCCAAACTCATGCTTCGTGAAATCGGCATCGAGGTCGCAAGCCACGTGATTCGCGTGGGCCGCGTGGACCTTGACCGCGACGCAACCTGGGAAGAGATTGCCGCGCTTGCCGGCAAGGAGGAAGTGGTCCTGTCTTGCGTCGACGCCGCTACCGAAGCGCGCATGAAAGAGGAAGTGGAAGCCGCTACCCGCGCCGACGATACCGTGAATGGTATCTTCGAGGTGATTGCGCACGGCGTTCCCGCTGGCCTTGGCTCCTACGCGAACTGGGACGATCGCCTCGACGGCCATCTTGCATGGGCCGTGATGAGCTTGCAGGCGGTGAAAGCCGTTGAGATTGGGCGTGGCGTGGAAGCCGCGACTTCGTTTGGGTCGCGAGTTCACGATCCCATTCATTACTCGGCGGAGAACCTTCCCGGCCGACCCACGCGCTTTACACGCCCCCACAACAACGCCGGAGGCGTCGAGGGCGGCGTTTCGAACGGCGAAGACGTCGTGGTGCGCGGATACCTGAAGCCGATCTCGACCCTGCGCCAGCCCCTCGAATCGGTGCGCTTCGATACCCGCGAACCCACCAACGCAAGTTACGAGCGTAGCGATATTTGCGTGGTCCCTGCGGCAGGCGTGGCCGCTGAAGCCATGGTGGCCCTGGTGCTGGCGAAGCTGGCTCACGAGAAGTTCGGCGGCGATTCGCTGGTGGAATTGAAACGAAATTTTGACGGATACATCGAACAGATACGGAGATTCTGAAGGGCCGATGATTCTGAAGATTGTCAAATATCGCGAGCCGGTGCTGGAGCAGCCCGGCGAGCCAGTAACCGAGTTCGACGCCGAATTGCGCAAGCTGGTGGCCGATTTGTTTGAGACCACCTACGCCTCGCAGGGTATCGGGCTGGCTGCGCCGCAGGTGGGCGTCTCCAAGCGCGTCACCGTCATCGATCTGAGCCAGGGCAAGGATCCCGCAGAGAAAATCGTGCTCATCAATCCCGAGATTATTGTGAGCGAGGGAAAGCAGTACGAAGAGGAGGGCTGCCTGAGCTTTCCTGACATTCGCGAGAAGGTCGTGCGTGCCGCAAAGGTCCGCGTACGCGCGCAGGATGAAAAGGGTAAGTGGTTCGAGATGGATGGCGACGAACTGCTGGCGCGTGCCTTTCAGCATGAGATCGACCATCTTGACGGCGTCCTGTTCATCTTCCGCATGAGCGCACTGAAGCGCAGCCTCAATCTCCGCAAGATTCGCAGGATGCAGAGCGAAGGCATCTGGTAAACGGCCATGACGAATGCGGCGCGCCCCCTCAAGCTGATTTTCTGTGGGACACCCCAGTTCGCCCTTCCGACTTTTGACGCGTTGCTTGCCGCGGGGCACGAAATCGCTCTCGTAGTTTCGCAGCCGGACCGTCCCGTGGGCCGCGATCGGGAGATCGCTCCAACGCCCGTCAAGCAGGCTGCTCTGGCTGCGGGTCTTGCCATCACGCAACCGGAAAAGATCCACAGCAACGCTGAGTTTCGCGCGCAACTTAAAGCCATTGCGCCCGACGCCATTGTCGTGGTGGCCTACGGGCGCATTATTCCGCCCTGGATGCTTGCCCTGCCCCGGCTGGGCTGCATCAATCTGCACGCGTCTCTTCTACCGAAATACCGCGGAGCCGCGCCCATCCAATGGGCCATCGCCATGGGCGACGCCTTTACCGGCAACACAACAATGCTTCTCGAAGAAGGCCTCGACACGGGCCCGATTCTGCTTCAGCAAACTCACGAGATTGGACCGGAACAATCCGCAACGGAGTTGTTTCCAGTGCTGGCCAACGCGGGAGCGCCGCTGGTCGTCGAGACCCTGGCGGGACTCGCCGACGGAAACCTTCGGCCCCAGCCGCAGAATCACGAAGGCGCAACCTACGCGCCGCTGCTCAACCGCGAAGACGGCCGCATGGACTTTGCCGCACGTTCGGCGATGGAACTCTACAACCGCTGGCGCGGATTTCAGCCCTGGCCCGGCGCGTTCACCGCTCTCCACGGCAAGAAGCTGATCGTACACCGCATGGCAGCTGTGCACGAGAGCTTCGCTGAGCAACTCGGTGTCGCCGCTCCGGGCTCGGTGCGCATCGAGAGCCATCGCTTCTTCGTCGGCTGCGCCGGTGACACATGGCTCGAGTTGCTTGAAGTGCACCTCGAAGGCAAAAAGCGCATGGATGCCGCCGAGTTCCTGCGCGGAAACCCGCTCGCGGCGGATGCGCGCCTGGGTTGAGCGCCATGCCTGCCATCTCTCCTGCGCGCAAAGCTGCCTTCCGCATTCTCCTGGCTGCCGCACGCGGTCAGGACCACGCTGACGATCTTCTACGGGTCGATGCAGTCAACAAGCTCGCACCTGCGGATCGCCATCTGGCAACGGCGCTGGTGCTGGGCGTGCTGCGCTGGCAGATCTTTTTGGACCAACAGATTCGCCCGCTGCTCAAGCGCCCCAATGCCCGGCTCGATCCCGAGGTTCTGATCGCTCTTCGCCTCGGCGTTTTTCAACTCTGGTTTCTAAACCGCATTCCCGCTCACGCGGCCATCGATGAGAGCGTGGAGCTAACAAAACAGTCGGGCCATCGCTTCGCCGCCGGGATGGTCAACGCAGTCCTTCGCAGCGCTGGTGCTGCGCACGGCACCACTGCGTGGGGCAGACCTTTGGAGGAGGGCAGTCGCAAGTTAGCAACGGTTCAAGCGCACCCCGCGTGGATGGTCGAGCGCTGGAGGGAGTTCTATGGTGTGGAAGCGATGCATGTGATCTGCCGCCACGGCCAGAGCCAGCCGCGATTGAACGTGCGGTTGGAAAGTCCTGCCGTTGCAGACGAATTGAGCGAGGCTAGAATCGAATTTGCGCCCGGGGAGCTGCTCACCGCCGCGCGCACCGTGGTCTCCGGCGATGTGACGGCCACGCCCGCCTTTCGCGAAGGTCGTGTGCGCGTGCAGGATGAAGGCTCGCAGTTGATTGGCGAACTGGCGGCTGGCGCTTTCGCGAATCTCGTCCAAGACGAGAAAAAGATTCTCGATGCATGCGCCGCGCCCGGCGGCAAGACACTCATCCTCGCGGAACGAATCCCCTACGCGCGGATCGTCGCCTGTGAATTGAGCCCGCGCCGGCTTCCCGAATTGCGCAAGCGCCTCACCGCGTACGCCGATCGGGTGGAGTGCCGGCTCGCCGATGCGGCCGAGCTCAACGAGGATGCGGTATTCGATCTTGCATTGGTGGACGTGCCGTGCAGCGGCACCGGCACGCTGGGCCGCAATCCTGAGATTCGCCATCGTCTTCAACTGGACGACCTGCCGCGGCTTGCCGAGCGCCAGCGCGACATCTTGCGCGCGGCTTTGCGCGCCGTCCGTCCCGGCGGGCGCGTGGTTTACTCAACCTGTTCGCTGGAGCCGGAGGAAAATGAGCAGGTCGTGGCTGCGGTCCTCTCTGAAAATCCAAATGTCCGGCAAATTTCGCTCGCGCAAACCATCGAGACGTTGCAACAGAACGGCATTCTCCGCTCTGAGGCGGCGGAGCCGTTGCGAAAATGCCTCACGCCCGACGGCGCATTGCGGTTATTGCCGGGGACAATGCCGACCGATGGCTTCATTGTCGCGCTGCTGGAAAGGCTGGCTTAACAGCCTGTAGTCAGAGTCCGGTTTTGAAAGGGCACGACTTCAGTCGTGCCAAAAGTCGCGCGAATGATGCGCGGCTTTAGCCGCTGAGGGATGGTTTTCTTGAGAGTCGCACTTCCACCACAGGCTGTTGAACGAGCTTCCGTTGTGCCGCTATGCGCTCTCCGGCCCGAGCCGCAACGCCGCAAAATCCTTACCCAGCAAGGCGCATAGCGCTTCCACAACCAGGTTGTGATCGTCGCGCTGCGGCAATCCGGACACGGTCGCGCTGCCCACGATGCCCGCGTTCTCTGCAATCAGCGGGAAGGAACCGCCGTCAGCCACATAATCCGCAACAGGCAATCCATAGCGCTCGAGCAGCGTCGTCGCCTTCACTTTAAGTGTCAGACCCACGGCATAGGAACTGCGATGGAACCGCGCAACCACGTTGCTCTTGCGGCGCACCCACTCGACATTGTCGGGAGTAGTGCCGTCGAGCGCCGCATAAAACAGGGGCTGTCCGAAACGCCGCACGTCGATCACCAGGGAGAGGCCGCGCTCCACGGCCAGGGTGCGGATGCGCGTGCCAAGATCCCATGCAACCTGCGCATCCAGTCGCGGCAGGCGCAGCTCACGCTCCTGGCTTGCAATTTTCTCCAAGTCCTCGCTCAGTCCCATGCCATTATTCTCCTGTCTTCTACTTCACCACCGTGAAGTGAACAATCGTATTCCTGTCGATGCGCGAGCCTGCGCCTGGTGACTGCACCAGCACGGCGCCCGGCTTGGCTGGCGGACGAAGCGGCGCGCTCCCGCTGCCCATCGCGGCCACCGGCACATCCACAACGTCGGGTGGCCCGGTACGAATGCCAACCTTCGCCAAAGCTGCGTTGGCGCTCGAGATCGGCCATCCGGCAAAGTCCGGCATCACGTATCCATCCGGCGTTTCATCGTCCGGCGCGGCCACCAGCAGGTTCACGCTGGGTTGCTCGATGCCCTGCGCGTGCGCGGGTGGATCCTGCGCCAGCACCGTTCCCTCGGCGGCAGCTTTCGAAGGAAGGTGCGCAATCTCGCCCACCTCGAGACCCGCGCGTCGCAGCTCCAGAGACGCCACGCGCTCATCCACGCCCACCGTGTCGGGCACGTCGACCTTCTGCGGTCCCAGGCTTTCTGCCACGCGCACATGCCACTCACGGCGCACCACGGTGCCTGCCTCGGGCGACTGGGACAGAATGTGTCCAGCAGCCACGTCGCCCGAATAATAGCGATTGTCGACGTCCAGATTCAGCCCCAGGCCGGCAATTTCGCTCAACGCGTCGGCCACCGTCATGCCCTTCAACGCGGGCACCTGCACCTCGGCGCCATGAATGGCAAATTGCATGGTCGCAATGGCGGCCAGCAACGCCACGGCGATCAGCAGCAGCAGCAGCGAAGCCACGCGGAAGAAACCGGAAATGGCGCGGGTATTCATGAGTTCGGGTCGATACCACAAAACTGAGGCGCGCATTGCGCCGCACACTCTAACGCGTATTATCCGTCACCGGCTCGGGATGGATGGTGACGCGGTACACCTCGGGACACTCCAGCTTGAAGCGGTCTTCCAGCTCCGTGATGGCTTCGTGGACGCGATGCATGGGCAGATCGTCGGGCAAGGTGCAATGGCAAGTGACAGAGATGTGATCGCGGGTGCGCCCCACGGTGACGGCATGCACGTCCACGATGTCGGGGATACCCGCGGCCGCGGCACGCAGCGCCAATTCGATCCTGCGGTCTTCCACCACCACGTCGTCCGGCTGTTCGATCGTCGCCGGCTCGCTTTCGATGTGGGTCAGCACGGATTCGATCTCCGGAACTTCGCGCAGGATCTCCGCTTCGAGCGCCGTCACAAAGCTGTGCGCCTCGCTGAGCTTCTTGTTTTCCTCAATTTCGACGTGCAACTCGATCTGCAGGCGGCCCTGGTGCGACCGCGCGCTGAGCTCATGCACCGAAACGTTGTTACGCGCAGCTGCGGCGCGTACGCGATCGAAGATGCTCTCAGTACGGGATTCGCGGGGGATGGTGTGGACGGTTACGTCGGCCGCGGGCAGCACGCAATGCACCGCTGCCGTAGCGGCATTCACCAGCTCACCGGTATGCTCAAACGTGAAGCGCCGCGGCATCGCCAGCGTCAGATCGACAAAGTAGCCGGCGCCTGCACGCCGTACCCGTGCGCGCTCCACGTCCAGCACGCCTTCCACGCGCTCCACCTCGCGCACCAACCGACGGCGGGTTTCCGCGGGGATTTCGTCCAGAAGTGCGCCCACGGCTTCGTGACCCAGGCGGATGGCCATGCGCAGAATCAACAGCGAAACCAGGATCGCCGCACACGGGTCCGCATAGTGGAGGGCGGCAATGCCAAATTGAGATCCCAGCCACGTTGCGCCCAATCCGGCCAGTACTGCAAGCGTGGCCCAAATGTCCGAGGCAAAGTGGAAGGCGTCTGTCGCCAGCGCCGGCGACCCGGTGCGCAGTGCCACCGCGCGCAACTGCCGTGAGCGCCAGCGGTCCACGGCGATCGACGTGAGCAGCACCAGTACCGGCCAGATGGAGTGGTGCAGGCTCACGGTGTGGTACATCATGCGCGTGACGGCTTCCCACACGATCCACGCACAGGATGCGGCCATCAGGCCCGCCTCGGCAAATGCCGACAGGTTTTCGATTTTGCCGTGGCCGTAGGTATGGTCTTCGTCGGCCGGCTTATCGCTCACGTTCACTGAGAAGAAGGTGAGCGCAGAGCCCGCCAGATCGAGCCCCGAGTGTGCCGCGTCAGAGAGCACGCCCAGAGAGCCGGAGAGCAGACCGGCGCCGAGCTTGAGCAGCGTCATCGCCGCCGCGGCAGCCATGGAGCGCCATGCCACGCGCCGCTTCTCTAGAGAGAAACTCGAAACGGGAGGCTCGGGGGCCCGCGAACTGGAGGCGGCTGGGGTCATGCTTTCTCTAGCGTACCCGGTGGCCGCGTGGCCGTGTACAACCCCGCGATGCCGAAAGTGTAGGGCTGCCAGGCACAGTCCACGTAACCGGCCTCCCGCATCATCGCAAGCATCTCGCCGGGCGGCGGAAAGGCGCCCACCGAGCTTGGCAGGTAGTGATAGGGGCCGTCTTTGCCGCAGATGAGCCTGCCGATGGCCGGCAAGACGCGCCGGAAATAGAGTGCATAAGCCTTGCCCATCAACCCGCCCGGCTCGCTGAACTCCAGAATCCCCAACTGTCCGCCCGGTTTGAGCGTGCGGTGAAACTCCTTGAGACCGGCCGCGTAGTTGGCGAGATTGCGGAAGCCAAAGGCCGTCACAATCAGATCGAGGGACTTATCATGCAGCGGGAGATGGAGCGCATCGGCCTCGATAGGAATCGCGTAAGGCGCCGCGGCTGATTCCGTGCCGTTGCTGGGCGTCTGGAGCGTCTGCCGGCCAAACTTTTGTGCTCCGCGCCGCAGCATGGCGCGGGCAAAGTCGCCGGCCAGAACCGGCCGCGCTCCCGGTGGGCGCAACTTCAGCAAAGCCATGGTCAGATCGCCGGTTCCGCAGCAGATATCCAGAATCTCCGCGTCGGGCCGGGCCAGCACATCGCGAAACCACCGCGCCGCCCTGCGCCACCACAGACGGTCCACATTCGCCGAGAGCACGTGATTCAGCAGGTCGTACTTTGGCGCAATGGACTCGAACATCTGTCGCACGGCCCGTGCCGCGCCTGCCTCGTCCGCTGTGCCTATCGGTCTGGCTCCCGTTGCCGGCATCTTTCCTGATTCCCTCGCTTGGCTCGCCTTGCCGCAATCGCGTCGGCACTCTGGCTCCTTGTATGCTATCGCCTCGATCGCCCTGCGCGAGCGCACCGCCGCTCATTTCCGTCCTTCTAGCCGCGTCCCAAAAGGTATAGGCTTAGATAGCTGATGGCCGCCGCTTCCCCATCCGTCGCTTTCACCCTGTCGCCGCACGCGCCGCTGACCGACAGCCACGGGCGCGTGATCCACGATCTGCGCGTCTCCATCACCGACCGCTGCAACTACAAATGCGTGTATTGCCGCACCGGCGAGGCCGGAGCGCAGTATCCGGAATTGGCTGGCGAAGAATATCTGCGCCTGATCCGGATTTTTGTCAGCCTGGGAATTACCAAGGTCCGATTGACTGGTGGCGAGCCGCTTTTACGGCGCGGGGTCGTCGAGATGGTGCAGGAGCTGGCGCGGATGCGCACGCCGGCGGGCGATCCGCTCGACCTTGCTCTCACCACCAACGGCCATTTGCTGGAGTCGCTCGCCGACCCACTCAAAGCGGCCGGGCTGAACCGGGTAACTGTGAGCATGGACGCCGTGGATGCGGCGATCTTCGAGCGTATCACGCGGGTTCCGGGCAGCTTTCCGGTGGTTCTCAAAGGCATTCGCGCCGCGCGCGCCGCGGGGCTTACGCCGCTCAAAATCAATTGCGTGCTTCTGCGCGGCTTCAACGACGACCAGATCGAGGGTTTCGCTCGCTTCGCCCGCGAAGAAGACGTTGCCGTGCGTTTTATCGAATTCATGCCCCTCGAAGAGGGCCGTCTGTGGACGCCGGAAATCGTGGTGACTCTGAGAGAAATTGTGGAACGCATCGGCCGGACGATGCCTCTGACGGAATTACCGCCTCGCGAGGCCAGCGAGACGGCGCGCCGCTATGCTTTCGCCGACGGCGTGGGCGAGATCGGCATTATCGCCCCGGTAAGCCAGGCATTTTGCGGGGCGTGCAGCCGCGTGCGGCTCACTTCCGACGGCAAGATTCGCACCTGCCTGTTTTCGCAGGTCGAACACGATCTTTACGGGCGCTTGCGCGCCGGGGCCGGGGACGAGGAACTTCGCGCCTACATCGTGCGTACGATTCAGAGTAAAGAAGCTCGGCATCACATTGGTGAACCGGAATTCCTGAAGCCATCGCGCTCGATGGTGCACATCGGCGGCTGAACAGCGGCCTCGCAACGATTTTCAACCAGCACGCAAGTAACGTAAAGTTAACGAACCGACCCTTGCGTAGAGTGACTTGCATGAAAGAATGATGGAAAGACTTTCCCCCCAGGGCTAAAACATGCCAATCGAGACGGAAGGACGCATCCCGCTCGCTGATCTGCTTGTATTTCATCAACTCGCGCGATCGCTCACCTCGAGCTTTGACCTGGACACGATTCTGCGCACCATTCTGGAACACATGGAGCGGATGGTGGAGGCGGAATTGTGGACGCTGCTCATGCTCGATGAAGTCACCCAGGAGCTCTATTACGCCATTGCCGCCGGCGACGAGCAGGAGGCTTTGAAGGGCCTGCGAGTGAAGGTGGGCGAGGGTCTGGCCGGATGGGTGCTCCAGCACGGCGAGACCGTCATCGTTCCCGAAGCGGAAGAGGATCCCCGTTTGCAACAACCGGCCGCTGGCGTCGCGCATGCTGTGCGTGCGGCCATTGCCATGCCGTTGCGTGGGCGCAAGGGCGTCCAGGGCGTGATTGAGATCCTCAATCCGCGTGCAGAAATGTCGGATTACACCATTGCCTTTCTGCACATCCTGGCCGATCACGCGGCCATCGCCATCGAAAATGCGCGCGACGTGGCCCGCATTCAGCAGCTCACCGTTACCGACGACACCACCGGCCTCCACAACGTGCGCCATTTGTACAACGTGCTGGACCGCGAATTGAAACGGTGCAAGAAATCGCAGATTCCCGTGAGCCTGGCGTTTCTTGACCTGGACCGGTTCAAGCTGGTGAATGACGCACACGGACATCTCATTGGCAGCGAACTTCTGGCGCTTACCGGACGCAGGCTGCAGGAGCTGAACCGCAAACAGGATTTGTGCTTTCGCTATGGCGGCGATGAGTTCGTGATTCTGATGCCGGGGACCGATGCTGCTGCCGCGCTGGAGCGGGCGAAGACCATGCATCGTGCGCTGATGGAAACCGATTTTCGGATGAAGAACGGGTTGAAACTGAATGTGAGCGCCAGCGTAGGCCTGGCTTCCGCGCCTCGCGACGGCACCCAGGTGCATGCCATCATCGGTACGGCCGACGCGCGTATGTATGCGGTGAAGAGCCACGGGCGCGGAAATGTGCGCGGAGTGTAACCGAACAGCACGCCTCGGCTACTTCTTGGTATCTCCACCAATCTGAATGACTACGTATTTGGCGGGACCGGCCCCCACATTTTTGACGGCATGTAGCGTTCCGAAGGCTACATAAATGATGCTGCCCGGTCCGGCGCGCTCGGCTTTTCCGTCGTGCTCGAACTCGAGAGTGCCTTCCTCAACGACGATCACTTCCGAGTGCAGGATGCGGTGCGCGGGGTTGGGGACGGTCCCGGCCGGCTGCATGCTCTCATGCACGGCAACGGCTTCGCCTGTGGCCAGCGCGCCGGTGAAGACATTGCGCCCCACGGCGCCGTTGGGCGCGGTTTTCGCCGTCATTTCGTCGAAGGAGAATACCCGCGAGGTCGCGAGGGGGTTGGTGCCGGTGGCTTGCGCAAAGGCGATGGCGCAGCCCAAGCCAGGAATCGCCAAGACAAGCACGATGCTTTTCATACCCTATTCTCCGTTTCCGTCGGAAGTGGAGAGAACGTGCTTCCCCGGTGAGCGCACCGGGCGGCTCCCAGCTTAGATGTCCAGGTTCTTGACGTCCAGCGCGTTGTCTTCGATGAATTTGCGGCGGGCTTCTACGTCTTCGCCCATGAGAGTGGTGAAGATGGCCTCGGTTTCGGCAATGTCCTCGAGCTTTACCACAAGCAGGGTGCGGTGCTCAGGGTCCATTGTGGTCTCCCAAAGCTGCGTCGCCGTCATCTCGCCCAGGCCTTTGTAGCGCTGCACCTGGTAGTCCTTCTTGCCCTGCTCCACGATGTAGGCAAAGAGCTCGCGGGCGGTCTGCTTTTCCACCGGCTCGCGCAAAGTGCGCGCGGCTCGTGCGGGAGACTTGGTCTCCGTCTTGGCCTCGGCGCCCTCTGCCTCTTCCTCTTCTTCGGCTGCGGCCGCCGGAGATTTGGCGGCAAATTCCACCAGGAAGGGCGGCTCGAGAAACTCCTTGATGAGCGAATACTTCGACATCATCTGGCGGAACTCGGGGCTGGAAGCCAGCATCCAGTCGATGCAGCGCCTCTGGCCCTGCGCATCGGTGAAGCAGAGGGACCAAGTGTGATGTTCCTCGTCTTCAAGGGGCTTGCCCACCTTGAACTCGAACTCATCCGCCAATTCCGCGAGCTTCCCGTGCAACGCGACGAGCTTCTCCGGAATGTCGCCGCCATTCTTCGAGGTGAAGTCGGAGCGTTGCGTCAGTTCCGCGCGGGCCAGCATCTCGGTCAGCCTTTCGTTGCGGATGCGCTTGTCCACCTTTTCGACAAAACCGAGATACTCGTTGAGGGTGGCCATGAAGCGCGTGAGTTGGGGGCCTTCGATGCGGCTCGCGGTCTCGCCGTGGCGCACCACCATGCCTTCGGCCGCGCGATTCACCATCACCTTCACAAACTCGCGGTCGTCCTTGATGTACTGCTCGAAGCGACCCTTCTTGATCTTGTATAGCGGCGGCTGCGCAATATAGACATGATCGCGCTTGATTAGCTCGGTCATGTGGCGGAAGAAGAACGTAAGCAGCAACGTACGGATGTGGGATCCGTCCACATCGGCGTCGGTCATCAGGATGATCTTGCCGTAGCGGATCTTGGCCGGATCGAAGTCCTCCTTGCCAATGCCGCAACCCAGCGCCGTGATCATGGCACGGATTTCCTCGTGGCCGAGCATCTTGTCGTAGCGCGCCTTCTCCACGTTGAGAATCTTGCCCTTGAGCGGCAGAATGGCCTGGAATTTGCGGTCGCGGCCCTGCTTGGCCGTGCCGCCGGCCGATTCGCCCTCTACCAGGTAAAGTTCGCAGCGCTCGGGATTGCGCTCGCTGCAGTCGGCCAGCTTGCCGGGCAGCCCGCCGCCATCGAGCGCGCCTTTGCGCCGCGTCAGGTCGCGAGCCTTGCGGGCCGCCTCACGCGCCCGCGCCGCTTCAATGGCCTTGTTGATAATGCGCCGCGCTACCGGCGGATTCTGTTCCAGATACATCCCCAGGCGCTCGTTCACAAAGGCCTGCACAGTGCCGGCGATATCGGAATTGAGCTTGCCCTTGGTCTGGCCTTCGAACTGCGGTTGCGGTAGCTTCACGCTCACCACCGCCACCAGTCCTTCGCGCACGTCATCGCCGCTGAGGCTTTCTTTTAGATCTTTGAAGAGGCCCATCTGCTGGCCGATGAAGTTGATGGTGCGCGTCAACGCCGCGCGAAAACCGGAGAGATGCGAACCGCCGTCGACAGTGTTGATGTTGTTGGCAAAGCTGAACACCGAATCGGAATAGCTGTCGTTGTATTGCAGCGCGATGTCGATCTCAACGCCGTCGCGCGACGCCTCCATGACGATGGGCTTGTCGTGCAGCACACTCTTGCCGCGATTGAGATGCTTGACGAACTCGGAAATGCCGCCGGCATAGCGGAATTCGGCGCGCCGTGCTTCGCCGGTCTTCGGGTCGGCGGTGCGCTCGTCGGTCAGCGTGATTTCCAGTCCCTTGTTCAGGAAGGCCATTTCGCGCAGGCGCTGCGCCAGGGTGTCGTAGTTGTATTCCGTGGTGGTGAAGATGGACTTGTCCGCCAGGAAGTGCACCTTGGTGCCGCGGCGCTTGCTGGTGCCGGTTTTCAGCAGCTTGGAAGTGGGAATGCCTTTCGAGTAGCTCTGCTCGTAAGTGTGGCTTGCCTCGCCCGGTTTTTCTGGGCGCCAGATCTCCACCTCGAACTCTTCGCTTAACGCGTTTACGCAGCTCACGCCCACCCCGTGCAGGCCGCCGGAAACCTTGTATGTCGAAGAGTCGAACTTGCCGCCGGCGTGCAGCTTGGTTAACACCACTTGCACGGCGGGCATCTGTTCGCCGCCTCCCAGATCCATCATGTCCACGGGAATGCCGCGGCCGTCGTCAACAACGGTGATGGAGTTGTCGACATGGATCACCACATCGATCTTCTTTGCGTAACCGGCTAGCGCCTCATCGACGGAGTTGTCGACAACTTCGTACACAAGATGATGCAACCCCATCTCGCCGGTCGAGCCGATGTACATGGCGGGGCGCAGGCGTACCGCTTCCAGTCCTTCGAGAACTTTGATGTTCTCGCCGGTGTAGCTATCGTTGTCGCCGTGCTGCATAGGGGTGCTGCTCAGAACTTCAGTCGCCATAAACTTCCGTTCGCAAGGTGTGCCAAATCGAGGGTCACCAGAGCCGTTTTTCCGGTCGCTGGGGAGCGACTAACCACTTGAAAAACCGAGGTGATCAAGCCCGTTTGTCTATGCCCATTTTACCATGTGGCGGAGGTGGAAGGAGGGCCGGTACAAGGGCGTGCACCTAGTTACCACGGGCATCCTAGCATGTCACATAAGTTACGTCAGTAACTATTCCCCGTGCTATATTGCTATATTTATGAAAAAAGTGGACTTATGCTAAAATCCACGGTATGATTCATGTCTAGAAAGAGGCAGAACTCTTTCCAAGTCTAACACCTTGAGGTTACCAAAGATGAAATCTGCTATTCGCATGTTCGCCCTGCTTGTCGCTATCGCTGGTCTGGCCTCGGCTTCCTTCGCCCCCGCTACCACGCAACCCATGCCCCGCCACGCCTCGGCCAGTGCAAGTGGCCCCGGGCCTCTCGACCTTCCCGGCCCTCTGCCCTGCGGGTTCGACGGAACTTGCGATGCGCAAACGGCATCGAATCGCTGATTTCTCTCTTGGCGCGCTGCTGAATGTATGGCCTAGCACGAAAGTGCCAGCAGCGCGTTACCCTTTTGTGTTTGTGACTTTAGGCTGATTGGCGCTATCCTGAGTTCGCTCGCGGGATCGCGCCTTAGCCCTATGCCACTCAATCTCGCAATGTCGGCGATGAATGCGGCGGAATTTCTTCTCTGGGCCGCGCTCGCTTTTCTTTTCTGGAGCAAAGGGCTGCATCGGCGTTTTCCAGCGATGGGCTACTACTTGGCGCTGCGCGCGATCTCCACACCAATCCTGTTCTTCGTGCTCC
Source organism: uncultured Occallatibacter sp. (assembly GCA_964569985.1). GTDB lineage: Bacteria > Acidobacteriota > Terriglobia > Terriglobales > Acidobacteriaceae > Telmatobacter. The sequence continues at coordinate 14,623 of CAZMWL010000015.1, read as the reverse complement.
GCGAGGCGCTGCTATCCGGGGACCGCGCCCATCGTATCGCTCTGCACAAAATCTATTCTTTCGGATTTTTTGGAACCTACCTCGCAGCCGTTGTGCTGCTGTTCTTCATCTGCATTGAGGTCTTCCGCTCCGCGCTAGCTGCGTTCCCCGGCATCACCAAGCTTGCCATCGTGATCTTCCGCTGGGCTGCCGTCGTATCTGTGATCATCAGCCTGTCGTCGATATCGTTTACCCATGTTGGATTTCACCTCATCGCGGAAATTTCCTACGGCCTCATGCACTCGGTCAGTGTTCTCGAGTTGTGCCTGCTGGCTTTCCTTTGCCTGAGCATGAATGCGCTGCGCCTCACGGTGCGCGATCTCTCCTTCGGCATCGCGCTGGGTTTCGGTGTGATGTCGTCGGGGGACTTCATTCTCGCTTCCTGGAGCTCCCGCATCAGTTCGTATAACGATCCGGTTCAGTTCGTCTACGAGTCACTGATTCTGGCCACCCTGGCCATCTGGATGATCTACTGCGTCCTGCCGGAGCCCGCCCGCAAGCCCATTCTTATGCCGGCGAATTCGACGATTTATCGCTGGAACGAAATCGCATCCGCTCTGGGCCACACCGGAACCAGGGTCGCTGTGCAGCAGCCGGCCAACAGCTTCTTCCTCTCCGATGTGGAGCGCGTGGTGGAGAAGGTACTGGCGCGGAACATGAAGGGGCGCGAGTCCGAGACGTAAAAGCAGGGATTAGGGAACAGGAAATATGGAGTAGAAAGACCAAGGCCGCAGCGGGTGCTGCGGCCTTTGATTTTCAATCGAGTTGAGCTCGCCGACCTTACTCCGCTGCGGCCGGCTCGATCGAGGCAAAACGCCCGCGGCGTCCGCGGTCAGTGAACACCACGCGGCCGGTCACCTTGGCAAAAAGCGTGTCGTCGGAGCCGATGCCCACATTGGCGCCGGGCTTGATGCGCGTGCCGCGTTGCCGCGTGATGATGGATCCGCCTGTCACCAACTCACCGCCAAAGGCCTTTACGCCCAGCCGCTGCGCATTTGAATCCCGTCCATTTGTGGAGCTGCCTCCACCTTTTTTGTGTGCCATTGCCGAATTCCCTTCTGAAAAGCAGCTTCTAGCTGCTAGCTGCTAGCTTCTAGCCCCGAGCTTCTTCCGTGCAAGACCGAGGCTCCTGGAGCAAACGAATATCAAAAGCCGCTTACTTCGCCTCGTAGGTCACGCCGTCGGCCTCAATGGCCTGGATGCGCACCTGGGTGAAGTTCTGCCGGTGTCCCTGCAGCTTCTTGTATTGCTTCTTGCGCTTGAAGTGGAAGACCAGAATCTTGTCGCCGCGGCCTTCGCCAACAATCTCCGCTGTCACCTTGGCCGTTGCCGGCTTGACCAGCGTTCCCGGCTCGCCGGAAACCGCCAGCACGTCGCTGAACTCAACGGTCGGACCGCCGGTCACGCTTTCGATCTTCAACACGTCTCCCGGAGCCACGCGATATTGCTTGCCCCCGGTGCGAATGACTGCGTACATAACAAAACCTCTCTCGCTCAGGCCTCTTGAGCCAAGCGCGTAACTCAAATCCGTGTGCTCGATTGGGGCGGATACAGACGGCTGACTGCATCGGGAGCCGGGCCGGGCCAAACCAGGACGGATAACCCGTTCATTTCCCGCGCACCCTTTAACGTGGGTGCATCGCCAAACTCTCTGATTTTATCGTCAAACCGCGAACCGGGTCAATGCGCCGTGCAGGGGAGAATTCCGGGTCGCTATACTGCCCTCATGCAGCCTGTCAGCATTGTGGCAACCGTCCTGAACGAGGCCGATGATATCGGACGGGTGGTTCCGAGCCTGCTCACACAGGTTCCGCAGGCGGCGGAAGTGATCGTGGTGGACGGCGGCTCGAGCGACGGCACATGGGAGTGGCTGCAAAGCGCCACGGGAAGGGATTCGCGCCTGGTGGCGATCCGCGACGAAACCTGCAGCCTGAAATTCTCGACCGGGCCGGTTTCGCGGGGGCGCAATGTGGCCATCCAGGCGGCCCAATCGTCCATCATTGCCTGCGCCGACGCCGGCTGTACTTATGCGCCCGACTGGCTTCAAAATCTAACTGCCCCGCTGGTAGCCGGTGAAGCGGAATACGCGCTGGGCGGGTCCTGCCTTGATGTCAGCGGGTGCACGGTGTGGGACGTGGCCTCGGCGCCCTTCTTCAGCATTCGCCTCTCGCCCACGGAGCCCACCAAGTCGTGCACTGCGCGGTCGATGGCCTTTACGAAGGCGCTGTGGGAGCGCATCGGCGGCTTTCCCGAGCAGGTGCTCGTCGGCGAGGACACATTATTTGATCTCGAAGCCAGGCGGCTGACGAAACCGGCCTTCATCGCCAACGCCAAGGCACATTACCGGCCGGGCAACACCTTCCGCTCGGCCAGCCATCAGATGGCGCGCTACGCGCGCAGCGACGGCCAGGCGGGCGTGCGCTTCAATCGTCTCATTCGCAACGCCGCGCGTTGCGTCCTCGAAGTACTGGCGCTCGCGAGCTTGTATTGGACCCCGGTTCCCCTGCTGGTGATTCTCGTGCTGGAATCGTGGTTTGCCTTTCACCGCGATTGGCGGCAGTTGGGCCGTTTTGGCGCTGGTGCGGTGCTGGCCCGCTTTGCCTTTTCTGTTGCCGTGCCCTGGGTGGTGGCCGTGAACCAGATGCGCGGACGCTTCACGAGAGAGCCGCTTACCAATCGGCAAAATACAGGGACGTAGGGATTAGAGATCGAAGATCCGCGTCTCCTACGCGCGGGCCGGCACCACATAGCACAGAATGGCGATATAGTGGGCGATGCTGCCGGCCAGCACGAAGATGTGCCACGTAGCGTGAAAGTAGCGAATCCGGTCGAGAGCGAAAAACACCACGCCAAGCGTATACGCCAGACCGCCAGCGGCCAGCCAGAGCATGGCGTGCCAGCCAATGGCCTGAAGCAGCGACCGCGCCACAAAGATTACCAGCCAGCCTTGAATCAGATAGATTGCGGTGGAGATGAACGCGAGAGGACCTCGCGTGAAGTGATCCATGGCGACGCTCTTGGCCACCACCCCCGCCACCGCCAGCGCCCACACCGCGCCAAACAGAATCCATCCCAGCGTGCCGCGCAGAGCGACCAGCGTGAACGGCGTGTAGGTGCCGGCGATGAGCACGTAGATGGAAGAGTGATCGAGAACGTGAAAGACGTAGCGGGCGCGGGTGCGCACCAGCGAGTGATAGAGCGTGGAACAGAGATAGACCAGCACCAGCGAGCCCGAAAAGATGGCGCAACTGACCATGAGCCGAAGTGAGCCGCGCGTGGAAGCAGCGATAAGATAGGCAGCTCCCGCAATGGCGAGCGCGGCGCCGATGCCGTGCGTGATGGCGTTGGCCAGAATGTCGCCCAGGTTGGTGTGGGTATGCACAAAACGATCATAGCCCGGCGCTCAGAGGGGGATCGGTGCGCGTCGTATCTCCGTTCCGAATCAGAACGCGCGGGAACGATGGGAATTTCCGGCCTCACTTGCCTTCGTGCGGCGCGCATCGCTCTTGAGGTCCGGGGCACGCAGAACTAAGGTTCAATGCATGAAGGGAAAGCCATCGGCCGATCTCTCGGGCCGCTTGACCGAGATCGCGCGCGGCTACCAGCGCGTGCTGGCGCAGAACCCTACGCAGACCGTGGCGCTGGTGGGCATGTGTTTGGTGGCGCTGGCCAGCCGCCAGACTGCGGCTGCCGTCGAGATGGCCTCTGCCGCTGTAGCTTCCGCGCCGGAATCGCTCGCGGCATGGATTGCATTGGGGCAGGCGTTGAAAGCTGCGGCGCGGCATGAGGAGGCAGAGAAAGCATACCGACAGGCGATCCGGCTGGATGGCATGAACGCGCTCGCGCGCCTGGGACTGGGCGAGCTGAAGATCGCGGCTGGCCGGCCGCAAGAAGCCGTCGCCAACTTCGAGCTCGCGCTCAAGCGTCGGCCGACGCTGATCGCGGCGCATCTCGGGTTGGGCAATGCGCTCGCGTGCATGGGACGGAATGAAGAGGCGCTCGCGCGATACGAGGCCGCACTCGCATTGCGCCCACGCCTGGCGGAGGGCGAGTTCGCCGCGGGATTCGCGCTGGCTCGGCTGGGACGCACAAAGGAGGCGGAGACGCGCTACCGGCGCGCCGTCGCCGCGCGGCCGGACTTTGCCGCGGCTTGGATCAACCTGGGGAGCCTGCTGCGGGAAGAAGGAAAGGACGTGTTCGCCGAAGCGGCGCTGCGCCGCGCCATCGGGCTGCGGCCTGACCTGGTTTCTGCCTGGCTCAATCTTGCCGCCCTCGAACGCGAGCGATGCCGGCCGGAAGTTGCCGAAACCTACCTGCGCAAAGCCTTCGCGCTGGGCCCATCGCAAGTGGAGACTCTCGTCGCGTGGTGCCAGTTTCGTGTCGCGGAGAGGGATCTTGCCGGCGCGTGGGGTTGGTTGCACTGGGCGCTCGAGCGCAATCCGGACTTTGACGAGGCCGTGAATCTGCATGGGATTTTGTTGCATTTGGACGGGCGATTCGCCGAAGCGGTGGAGACATTCGAGCGCGCCGAGGCGCTGGGCAATCGTGCGGCGGCTTCGAATCGCGGCAATTCCCTGCTCGACCTTGGCCGCATGGAAGAAGCGCTCGCGGCGCATGAGGCAGCAGTCGAGCGCGATTCCTCGAGCGCCGGCGCCAAATACAACCTGGCGTTAACGCAGTTGCGTCTGGGCGATTGGGAGCGCGGCTGGGCCGGCTACGAGGCACGCTGGCACTTCCGCGAGGTGCATCGCCGCCCGCGTTTTTTCAAGCAGCCACGCTGGCGAGGCGAGAGCTTGCATGGAGAGCGCGTGCTGCTCCACGCCGAGCAGGGACTCGGCGACACCATACAGTTCTGCCGCTATGCCGCGCTGGTGGCGGCACGGGGCGGCGTGCCCATCCTGCAGGTGCAACCCGCCGCCGAGCGATTGATGCGGTCGCTTGCGGTGGTACGCGCCGGGTTGGCAGAGACGGCGGTGTTACGGCAAAACCAGAGTCACAGTGCGCTAGCGGGCCTCAATACGAGGGCGCCGCTCCCTGATGGTCGCGTCGACTCCAATGTAGTGGCTTCGGGACACACCGGCTCTGGTTTTGCGAAGGGCGCCGGTCCCGAGTTCGATTTGGAATGCCCGCTGCTGAGTCTGCCCGCGGTTTTTCGCACCTCCATCGACACAGTTCCGTGGGAGGGCGCGTATCTGGGCCCGGACATGGAACTCGCCGCGGAGAAGCTTGCGCCATTTCCCGGTACCCCGTTCCCCAGCAGTAAAGATGAACTGCGCATTGGCCTGGCGTGGGCGGGCAACCCGCGCTACAAGGCCGACCGCGCGCGCTCCATGCGATTGGCAATGCTGTTGCCGCTGCTGCGCGGCGTGGATGCAACGTGGATCTCGCTGCAGAAGGGCGAGGCGGCGGAACAGCTGGCAGCCCTGCCCCCTGATTTTGACGTTTGCGTTTGGGATGGCTCGAGCCGCGACCAGGACCTGGCGGAGACCGCGGCGCTGGTTGCGGGCCTCGATCTTGTGATCACCACAGACACGTGCATTGCGCATCTGGCAGGCGCCATGGACAGGCCGGTGTGGATCCTGCTGCCCCACCTCGCAGACTGGCGCTGGATGCAGGAAATGGAGACCACCCCCTGGTATCCCTCCGCGCGGCTCTTTCGGCAAACGAGCCCGGGCAATTGGCCGGAAGTTCTAGAGCGGGTGACTAGAGGATTGGAAGAGCTTTCTGCCTCCGATCGATCCCCGGTCCGTACCCCCCTCCCCCTCCCCCTCCACCCCTTTTGATATTTTGGATAAAGTCCTCATGTCATGAAGGTTACGAAGAGGGTGGCCGCTAACGTCTCTCGATCGAGTTGGTTACACGCAAATACTCCATCCAAAGAGATTAGCGTCCAGATGGGCCGGCCGGGTAACGGCATTCCATTCACCTCCGCATCTCCAATTGTGCGCCATGGGCGGAATCAATCTGCAACGCTGCGCATGGATTTATCCGGCGTGCCATCAGCAGGATGAGAGGGAACGAGGGCGACTGGGTGGTTGACACGGGCGGATGGAACGGCTGAACCGGCGCATCGTGCGACCTTTTCTGCAGGAACTTCATTTTCTTGTTGACAATCTGTACTCTAATATATAGAGTACTCTGTGTACGAGACATCTCCAAACGAGAACGACAAGCCAAGGAGGTTGCACATGACGGACGAAATGGATGGAAAGGACCTTGCCGAGCGGGTGAGGCTGATCGAAAGCATGATGGCCGAGGGCAGGCAGAGGACCGCGCGCTGGGGGTGGACGTTTGTGTTGTGGGGCGTGGCGTATCTGGTGGCTACGGCGTGGTCTTCAGGGTTGGTTGGCGGGCCGGTCTGGGCGCAGCGCCTTCTGGCGTGGCCGGTGACGATGATCGCGGCCAGCATCGCGACAAGCGTGGGGATTTCCCGGATGAAGAAGGGCCAACCGGCGACCACGCTGGGTAGGGCCATTGGGGCGACATGGGCGGCGATGGGGATCTCGCTTTTTGTGGTTCTTATGTCGCTGGGACTGAGCGGGCGGTACGACACGCACGTGTTCGTGGCGATCATCGGCGCGATGCTGGGCGTGGCCAATATGGCCTCGGCCATGATCCTCAAGTGGAAGATGCAGTTTGCGTGCGCGGTGGTGTGGCTGGGGTCGGCTGTGGCGGCGTGTTTTGGCACGGTCAATCAGGCTGGGATGGCGTTCCTTGCGGCTACTTTCTTCTGCCAGATTGTGTTCGGCATCTACGCCATGATATTGGAATCGCAGCGGCGCAAACTGCAGAGCGGGGTGGTCAATGCTTGAGTCCGGGCCAGAGCTGCCGGAGTTGAATCCCGTGATTCACGGGAAGCTGCGCCTGGCGCTGCTCTCGCTGCTCTCGGGGGTCGACGAGGCGGAGTTCACCTGGCTGCGCGCCAAAACCGGCTCGACCGACGGCAACCTGGGCGCGCAGCTCACAAAGCTCGAAGATGCGGGCTACGTCTCCGTCGAGAAAAAGTTTGTGATGCGCAAGCCGCAAACGCTCTACCGCATGACCGAGGCCGGGCGGAAGGCGCTGACCGAGTACGTTTCCGCGTTGAAGCAGTTGCTGGGAGAAGCGCTGTGACAGATTGCGGGCTGTGGACCGTGGCCGGCCGCCTATGCGGGTGACTCTGCGTGCAGTGAGTCGCGGACACGCCGCATGATGCCGAGATAAAACGCGAGATTGTGGATGGAGTTCAGCGTTCCCGAGAGCGCTTCGCCCGTGTGCATCAGGTGGCGCAGGTAGGCGCGGGAGTAGCGACGGCAAACCGGGCAATCGCATGCGGGATCGGGCGGGTTCTGGTCTTCGGCGTACTGCTTGTTCTTGATGTTCAAGCGGCCTTCGCCGGTGAACAGCAGGCCATGGCGCGCGGCGCGGGTGGGCAGCACGCAGTCCATCATGTCCACGCCCATGCGGGCGTACTGCTCAATCTCGTCGGGGTAGCCGACGCCCATGACATAGCGCGGTTTGTCTTTGGGCAACAGCGGCAGGGTTTCGGAAATCATCTCCAAAGTGAGTTCGCGCGGCTCGCCCACGCTCAGGCCCCCGATGGCGTAACCGTCGAAATCCATTTCGACGAGGCGCTCGGCGCACTGGCGACGAAGATCTGAGTACATGCCGCCCTGCACGATGCCATAGAGGGACTGCGTGTGGCCGGCGGAGGGGTCGTCTGGAGTTCTCCCCGGTCCCCAAATGCCAGGAACCGGGGGCACCCCGTCATTTCCTGGGAGGGACTCCTGTTCGTGCCAGGGAACCTCGTGGCGGTGGGCGCGAAAGTGATCGAGCGAGCGGCGCGCCCACGCCATGGTGAGGCGCAGGCTCTCTTCGGCGCGAGAGCGATCCGCGGGATACTCCGTGCACTCGTCAAAAGCCATGCAGATATCCGCGCCGAGGGCGATTTGCACATCGATGGAATGCTCGGGAGTGAAAAAGTGCGAACTGCCGTCGAGGTGCGAGCGGAAGTGCACGCCGTCATCGCTCACCTTGCGCAGCTCGTTGAGCGAGAAAACCTGAAAGCCGCCGGAGTCGGTGAGCAGGGCGTGCGGCCAACTGATGAATTTGTGCAGGCCGCCCATGCGGCGGATGGCCTCGTGGCCGGGGCGCAGGTAGAGGTGATAGGTGTTGCCGAGAATGATCTGGGCGCCCAGCGCTTCGAGCGTGTCTTGCGGGACGGCTTTGACCGTTCCCTGCGTGCCGACGGGCATGAAGACCGGGGTTTCCACGGTTTGATGCGGAAGATCGAGGCAACCGCGGCGTCCGCCGGCGGCGGTTTCGGCCAGGATTTGGAACTCTAGAGTCACTGCTTGATTTTAGCGGGCGATGTCAGGGAGCGATATCAGCGGCCCAGCCATCGAACTTGATTTTCGCAACGGCGTCCTGTGCGATGCAGTCAGTGAGAGCCTGCGAGAGTTGCGCCACAGTTTTTCCGGAGCGGGGAATGCGGAGGTCGGGTGCGATTTCGTGGAGCGGCACGAGGACAAAGGCCCGCCCGGCAAGCCGCGGGTGAGGGACTTCGAGGCCGGATGCGCTAAGAACCAGATCGCCGTAAAGCAGGATGTCGAGGTCCAGGGCGCGCGGGCCGTTGGGTGGGCTGGCGGCGCGGTCGCGACCGAAGTCCTGCTCGATCGCGAGAAGACCGTGCAGCAGTTCGCGCGGCGATCGATCCGTTTCGAGCGCGACCACAGCGTTCAGGAAGCGGGGTTGATCTTCGACGCCGACGGGCGCGGTGGAGTAAAGCGAGGAGCGCGCGGTGATGCGTCCCAGGGCGGCCAGACGTTCGGCGGCTGCGGTGAGCGTGGCCTCAGGCAAGCCCGCGGAGCTGGGAAGGTTGGCGCCGAGTGCAATGTAGGCGAGGGACATACTTCTAAGAGATTAGCGGAGCCAGCAGGGCTAGCAGAGCTTTCTTCAACAGCGAACAATATCAGCTTTGCGCGCGGCGAGCCGCATTGCGACCCTCGTGCTCCACGGCTATCTGGGTGCCGAGGGTGGCGGCAAGAGTAATGAAGAAGAGCGCCCAGCCCGGGTGGGCCGGCCAGACGAAGTTGCCCAGTCCCAAGATCCAGCCGCCCGTGCCTACCGCGGTTCCGACCGCAGTTGCCGCCCAAGTCGATCTAGAGATCCAGTTCGATCTTGCACTCATGGTTCGTGCCTCCGACTGAATGTACGGGGATTATAGTTGTTTGGTTCCGTGGCGCGGATCGATTTGCGATGACGCATCTGCTACGCGAGCAGAACCCGCCGCCCGCAACGAAATGCGCTTGATCTGGTAGCATCGGACTTCGGAGAATTTGCTTATGGACACACTGAGTACCGCGGGGCTGGGCGCCCGGCGCAACGAAGACATCGCACTCGATCTGTTGAAGTTTGTGGCGGGCACGGCAGGGGTGGGCAAACTGGCAACGCCCTCCGCGGGCTTTAGCGGCGCCACCGGCACCAAGCCCGAGGAGCACGTGAACCAGTTGCTCGAGCTATACAGCCGCTGCCTCAAGGCCGTCGAGGGCAAAGGATAAGAAAGGGGCGGCGAAATCGCAGGCAAAACCCAAGTACGCATGGCCGTGGCCGGCGCCGGAGCCTTTGGGCGCAATCATCTGCGTGTGCTGCGCGAGTTGGAGATGGAAGGCGCGGGAATGGCGCTGGTTGCGGCGGTCGATCCCGACGCGGCGCGCACAAATGAGGCGGCAAAACAATACGGCATTCCGGTGTTTGCGAGCGTCGACGCACTGCTCAAGGCGGACCTGAAGATCGATGCGGCGTGCGTGGCTGTGCCCACGGTCAAGCATTACGAGGTGGCGTCTGAGTTGCTCGGCGCGGGGATCGATGTGCTCATCGAGAAGCCGCTGGCGGCGACTCTCGCTGAAGCCGACGGCCTTGTCCGAATCCAGGAAAGAAATGGGCGCATCGTCCAGCCGGGACATCTGGAGCGCTTTAACCCGGCGGTGATGGCCGTGGAACCGAGCCTGACGCGTCCCATGTTTTTCGAGGCGCATCGGCTGAGCGTGTTTACGCCGCGCGCGCTCGACGTGGATGTGGTGCTCGACCTGATGATCCACGATCTCGACATTGTGCTCACCTTTGCCAAGTCCCCGGTGCGCGAGGTGCGCGCGGTAGGGCTGCCGATTCTTTCGCCCAAGGTGGACATTGCGAATGTGCGCGTGGAGTTCGAGTCGGGCTGCGTGGCCAACTTTACGGCGTCGCGCGTGTCCACCGAGCGCGTGCGCAAGCTGCGCTTTTTTGAGCCGCGGCAGTATGTGTCGATTGATTATGCCCGGCGTGATGTGCTCGTGATCCGCATCGATGATCCACCTGCGGTGGGGCAGCCTCTTGGACAAGGTTCGCCGGATGAAGGAGTTGCGCAAGCGGCCGCACAATTCCTCTCGAGCGGCAAGCTCGATGCCTCGGTGATCCAGACGCTTCTTGCTTCCGGCAAGATTCCGGCGGGGCTGATGATGAAGGTCCTCGCGGCGAAGAATGATCCGGAAAAGCTGAAGGAGATTGCCAAGGGCCTGGCGGGGCCGCTCGCTGAACCTCACGATGGCCCGGCGCCGGGTTTGAGCTTTGCAAAACCGGAGATCGCGCCGGGCGAGCCTCTGAAGCTCGAACTTCTCTCCTTTCTTGATGCGGTGCGGACGCGCCAAGAGCCGCGGGTTACGGCGCGGCAGGGACGCGCGGCGCTCGAACTGGCGCTCACCATTCAGGCGCAGATGGCGGCGCATGCGGAACGGGCAGGGCTGGGAGATTTCTTTAAGAACTAGGGTCTGCCCGCGCGGTCGGCCACCAGCGGTGCACGCGCCGGCAATACGATTCGTACTCCGAGCCAAAGGTGCGCCTGAGCGTCGGCTCCTCGTAAAAGACCACGAACAGGTGCGTGACCAGCAGAAACAGGGCGATAAAGGCGAGGAGTTGAATGGATTCAAAGAAGAGTGCCGCCCCGCCGACGGCGAGCGCTGCGCCAACATACATGGGGTTCCGCAAAAAGCGGTAGGGACCGCGAACTACGAGTTTGCGTGGCGGGTCGAAGGGCGCCGGAGTGCCTTTTCCAATCCACGTAAAGGCCCACAAGCAGCAAAGCGCTACTACGGCTCCGGCGGTGGCGACGGCGATGCCTGCGATCTGCGGCCATGCGTACACGGCGGGGCCTGTGATGCCGGACCAGGCGAGGATGCGCGCCGGCAGATAGACCAGCAGCAACCCCACAAAAATTGAGGCGTAAGTAATGGTGCGAACGAAGGCGAACATGGTTGCCTCCTTCGATCAGGCGATACCCAAAACGCGGTTGACGAAGCCGATGATGTACTTCCATACCAGGTAATACATCACGAGCGCGAACGTGAAGCCGCAGGCAATCAACGCGTACGGAATCTCGATGGCCTGAAACCAGGTGACGCTGTGAGCGCCGAGCGTGATGACGCCGAGGCATTTGGCCAGAACCGTTGCCATCGGCATCAGCAGAAATGGCAGGATCGCTCCGTGCAGGCCCAATGGCACGTTGGAGAATTTCCGCAAAGCCACCCAAAGCACATTCCAGAGCCCCCAGCAGGCCGGAGCAAAGGCGAGGGGAAAGATCGCAATGCGCTCGACGGGAATCGACTCCGGGGCGACCAGCATTGCCACAAACAGGAGTGTGATCAGCACGGGAAAGACCAGTGTGGGAATAAGAACACCGGCAAGATAGGCGCGAAGGTAAGGGTGGTTGTTCATGGCAAGCTCCTTTGAGGTTTCAGGGGTCAGGTTTCAGGGGTCAGAAGTCCGCTCACAGGTAATAGAGAAAGACCGGGATCGTCGCCGGGAACGAGATCACGAAGACCGCAAGCCCGCCCAATAGAGCCCAGTCAAACCACGGCACCGTATGGCGTTGCGCGGTGTCCGCATCGAGACGCCGGAGCACCGCTGGCCACAGGTCGCGTTCCGGCTCCGCGTTCCGTTCGACTGGCGGCAGCGTTTGCTTCAACAATTGCTTGATCCGATTCTCATCATCTGCATTCATGGTGTGATTCCCTGTCGTACCAGGTCCTTTCTCAACAATCGAAGGGCGCGAAAGACGCGTAATTTGACGGCGCCAACGGTGATGCCGAGCGCGGCAGCGACTTCCTTGTGCGGCTGCTCCTCCACCACGGCCAAAACTGCCGCGGCGCGCAGGCTGGACGGCAACCGGGCGAAGGCCAGCGCGGTTTTGCTGCGGATCTCGGCAGCGATGCTGGGATTGCCTCGGGATTCTGAGGGCAGAGCGCCTGCCATCTCTGCCGTTAGTTCCACCTCCGGCCGCTGCGCCCGCAGCCAATCGAGGGCCGCGCGCGTGGCGATGCGCCGCGCCCAGGGCCCGAACGGGTACTCCGGCTGAAAGCGGTCGTGCGCGCGATGGATGCGCCAGAAAGTCTCCACCGTGAGGTCCTCCGCGGCGGCCGTGTTGCGGACCATACGCAGAATCCAGCCGTACACGGGGCGCTGGTGCTCGCGGAAGAGCGCCTCGAAGGCGTCGAGATCGCCATCGCGGAACCGATGCAACAGGCTGCCGGGCACGCTGCTGGAGCCGTCGGCCATTCGTCTTCCCTTTCTAATGATGCTTACGGGCGCTTTGGCAGAAAGGTTACATCAGAATAGTGGTCAGTGGTCAGTGGTCAGTGGTCAGTGGTCAGTGGTTAGTGGTTAGTGGTTAGTGGTTAGTGGTTCGTCAGCGGTGATCGGGTGAGCGGACCCCGGGACACCGCATTCACGCCGAATGTGCAGCCTCATGAGAAAATGCCCATATAAACCGATTTTTTTCGCGGCCTAGCTCTGTTGACAGAGGCGGAAAGCGCCAATTAAAGTTGGGCCTCTGCGGATACTATGGTGTGCACCAGGACGAAGGCACTGCAGCACGGGAGACGATGACGATGTTTGGAATGCGAGTGGTGGCGGGAGTCTTGCTGGGGTTGGGCGCGGCGGGCGCACTGTGGGCGCAGGATACTGGTAAGCCGGCGTATCTTGACCCGAACCTGCCGGCGGAGCAACGTGCGGCCGACCTGGTGAAGCGCATGACGCTGGAAGAAAAGGCGAGCCAGCTGGTGAACCAGGCGCGCGCGATTCCAAGGCTGGGCGTGCCGGCCTACGACTGGTGGAGTGAGGCGCTGCACGGCGTGGCGACGAGCGGAACCACGGAGTTTCCCGAGCCCATCGGCCTGGCGGCGACCTTCGATCCCAAGAGCATTCACCAGATGGCTACGGACATCGGCATCGAGGCGCGCGTGGTGCACGCGCAATCAGTGGCTGCGAACGGCGACAGCGTCATTTTTCACGGGCTCGATTTCTGGGCGCCGAACATCAACATCTTCCGCGACCCGCGCTGGGGGCGCGGCCAGGAGACCTATGGCGAAGATCCCTTTCTTACAGCGCGCATGGGCGTGGCCTTTGTCACCGGGATGCAGGGCGACGATGCGCATTACTATCGCGTGATTTCGACGCCCAAGCACTACGCGGTGCATTCGGGGCCGGAGCCCACGCGCCACGCGGCCGAAGTGCCGGTGAGCAAGCACGATGAGCTCGACACTTATTTGCCGGCATTTCGCGCCGCGGTCACTGAGGCCAAAGCCGGCAGCGTGATGTGCGCCTACAACAGCATTAATGGGCAGCCGGCCTGCGCCAACCAGTTCCTTCTCGAGGATCAACTGCGCGGCAAATGGGGCTTTCAAGGCTACGTAGTCTCCGATTGCGCCGCGGTGCGCGACATTGCCAACGGCCATCACTATGAACCCACGGTCGAGCAAGCGATGGCCGTGAGCCTGACGCGCGGGATGGACAACGAGTGCATCGATTTCCGCGCCAAGTTGACTGACGACCAAGACTACCGGCCGTATCTCGATGCCGTAAAGGACGGTTACCTGAAGGAGAGCGCCATCGACACGGCGCTGGTGCGGCAGTTTACGGCGCGCATGAAGCTGGGTATGTTCGATCCGCCGCAGATGGTGCCCTACACCAAGATCGCAGCCAGTGAACTAGACAGCCCGGCGCATCGCGAGCTGGCGCTCAAGCTGGCCAACGAGTCGATGGTCCTGCTCAAGAACGACGGCACGCTACCGCTCAAGTCAAGCGGAGCAAAGATCCTGGTGGTGGGCCCGCTCGCAGAGCAAACGCGCGTGCTGCTCGGCAACTACAACGGAATTCCGACGCACACAGTGTCGATTCTGGAAGGGCTCAAGCAGGAGTTCGCCGGGGACGCCATCAATTACATACAGGGTACGGGCTTCCTGAGCAAACAGGCGCAACCCGTGCCGAATGCGTTGCTGAGCACCAACGGGCAGCCGGGCGTCAAGGCCACGTATCTGAACCAGAACATCGTGAGTTTCTACGTCGAGCAAACCAAAAACACGGCCGCATTGGCTACGCGCATCGAGCCGGGGATCGATATTGCGGCGCAACCGCTGCCGGCCGAAGCAGCCAAGGTGGATCCACTCGCCGTGCGCTGGGAAACGACGCTCACACCCACAGAAACCGGGGATTACAACCTGGGCGTTGAGACCGATGGATTCTTCAGGGTGTTTCTCGACGGACGGCCGGTGACGATGGCGAATTATCCGCACGG